>JAEWCC010000013.1 GCA_023390815.1 Bacillota bacterium | reverse complement strand
GACGTGCCGGATATCACCGATGGGCGTATGCCCAGCTCTTCCAGCGCCTTCAGGTATGCAATATGCGCGATGCCCCTCGCGCCTCCGCCGCCCAGCGCAAGCCCGATTCGTTTCAATACCGTCTCCTTTGCAGCCGCGAGAGCCATAGACCCCTTGGCTACACAAACTGCCAAGTTATACTATAACATCTATGCTGCGCGACGTAAAGACCACGAAGTTAAAAAACGCAAGTGATTCACTTATTCTCCCATATCGGCAACCAGGTAAAATTACCATGCGGTGTGCGATATGCCCAAGCGAAATATTTGCTATACTTTATAAATGGCGATGTTATATAATAGTTATACTTATCACTAATGAAGTAATATTAATTCTTATCATGTTTTAAAAGGGGTACCGGCGTTGAGCACAAAGCGCGAAAAGAGGCTGACACGAATACTCAAAACGATCGTCTGGTACACACTTCTGACGTTATATCATCTCACATTCGGTTTATATCTGCGTATTATCTACAATTTAAAAAGGACCCCGGATTCAGAGCCTTTGCCCAAAGGGCCCTTTGTGTTGCTCGGCAACCACTGCAACAATTTTGACGGACCGCTGCTGCAGTGTTTACTGATGCGTCCGGTTCTCTTTGTCATTACCAACACCGTATTTAATAACCGGGCGCTGGGCGCACTGCTCTCCTGGATGGGCTATATCCCCAAACGCAAATTTACGAGCGACGTTACGGCCGTACGGCAGATCATCCGCACCGCAGAGTCCGGCGGCATCATCGGTATTTTCCCCGAAGGCATGCGCAGTTGGGACGGGCGCAGCGTGCCAATTACGTCCGGCACGTTTAAACTCATCCATATGCTCAAGGTACCGGTCGTCACGGCACACATTATGGGGAGTTATCTTTCTGGTCCGCGGTGGGCGGATACCCGCCGGCGCGGACGGGTCGAGGTCCGGCTCACCACGGTGATCGACGCGCAGGCTATCCGGTCTCTCAGCCTCAAAGAGGTTACGGCGCGCATCAGCGCCTCGCTGTTCCACGATGAGGCTTCATGGGAAGCCCGGAAGCATATCCCCTTCCGCGGCAAGGCATTGGCCGAAGGTTTTGAACGGCTGTTATATCTGTGCCCGGAATGCAGGCGTATTGGTACAATCGTCACTCATCAGCGCCGCATCTGCTGCAGCGCGTGCAGCGCGGAATATGAGCTGGACCTTTATGGCAGCATCCGTTCTCACCGTGGGAACCTGCCTGCCGACAACGCGGCGAGCCTCAACGCCTGGCAATATGAGCGCTTTAAGGAATATATCGCGAGTCATACCGGCGAAACATTGCTTCGGGATGAATGCGCACACCTCTCTTGCATCGCAGACCCGGACGGGGTAACAGGCGAGGTCTCCGTGGGCACGCTGAATCTCACGCGCAGCGCGCTGATCATACAAAATCTGTGCTTCCGCCTCAGCGATATCACCGGCGTAGCGCTGAACTTTAAAAGCGGGCTGATGTTCCGTCATGGCTCCCGCGAATATGCGGTCCACTTCGACGACCCGCGCGTTTCTGTCCACAAATGGGGCTGCGCTTTCGAGATTATCACAGGCAACCGCGTGGGTTAAGCCTATATCAATCCCAGCTTGAGAGAGAGATATCCTTCCTGATTATCACGGTCACTCACCACGACATAGGTCGCGCCTACGGCCTCCATAAACTCCAGCATGATAATGGCCCCGAACACGATGACGTCTGCGCGCTTTTCCTCCAACCCGATTAAATGCCTGCGCTGCTCTTTGGTCATGCCTTCGAGCATATGGCAAAGATCTTTTACGCGTTCAAGCGGCATCACATGCCCTTGCACCCGCTCCGGGTCATATTGCTCCAGCTTTAAATCGATGGCCGCCAGCGCCGTCGCCGTACCGCCGATACCCGTAAACACGATATCTCCCGGATCAGGAATGGCGGAAAGAACCTCCTCTGCATGCCGGTGCGCCGCGATGAACGCTTCCGGCTGGGCCTCGTCCGCACCCGGGAACAGGGCGTGGCTGCGCACCGTGCCAATCCGGAAGCTGTGCTGGAACCACACGTCCTGCATACTGCCGAACATCACTTCGGTGCTGCCGCCCCCGATATCGAACATGCCGCCGTACCCTTCCACGCTGCCCGCAAACCCCAGCGAAGCTTCTTTTTCGCCCGATATGACGTCAATAATCACGCCGCACTCGAGACGGATAAATGTCAGGAATTCCTCCCGGTTCGCCGCCTCGCGTATGGCGCTTGTCCCAAAACAGAAGAAATGCGCTCCCACATCATAGCGCTGTGCGATTTCTTTAAACTCTTTGATGGCTTGTGCCGTCCGCTCCATCGCTGCCGGTACAATGCGCTGCTCACTCACCATGCCTTCGCCAATGCGCACCATGCGCAACGTTTTTAAATCCGAACGGACGCTGCCGCTCTGTACATGCGCAATCATAAGCCGTGCCGAATTGGTGCCTAAATCCACCACTGCAAAATATGTCATCGATGCCCCCCTGATGCTTATATCTCATCATATCCCCGCCCGAGGCAATTGGCAATAAAAAATCGACAGATAAAAAACACAGGCCTGCACCTGTGTGTTTCAACCATTTTATGGTATAGATTGCTCAGTTCGTACCCTCGCCCGGTCCCTCAATCACAATCTCATCCTCATACGCATAGCCAAAGCGTTCGCGCGCTGTATCCTCAATGTAATCCTTGGTATTCATGTAATCGTTCTGGTCCTGCAGCTTTTGTAACTCCATTTGAGCTTGCTCATACCGCGCGCTTAATGTTTGCTGCTCCGCTTGCAGCCCGCTGATATTCATCTGCTGCGTATAGATTGAAAACGCCGTATATGCAAGAAATGCGGCCAGCAGCAAAAGCTTGAACCTGAGCTTGATCGTTCTCTTTTTCATAACCCCTCACAAAACGTCCCCGGATGGCATCCCATCTCTTTATATATACCCTTGATTTGGTATTCGACACAGCAGGCTGAGTTCCTTTTTTATCGAAGCTTTTTTTCAGAAGATTTTACTTTCCGCTCCTTGAGACGCAATGCAAGGTAGGATATTAACGGCGAAATCCCCACGATATAAAGCACAAAGCCCAGTGCGAAACCCGCAAAGCTGTACAGCCGCAGTTCTCCCATATTGGCGGTGTAAAGCACAAACGCCACAACAGCGCCCAGAACGAGTATAAAAATCGTATCGAGCAAGGCTGCCATCCAGCGCCCGCGCCGCATGGCGCGGCGAATCCCGCGGAACACGTCGTACACTGCTCCGGCCACCATGCCGCCGTATATCGTGATGAGAAAGATATAAGGCTGTGTCGCTGTCGTATCCATCGCGGCGCTCCTATCTGAACATCTTCGCAAGTCCGCCGCCGCGCTTCTGGCGCTGTTCCTCGTGATCCGCGTAATCCAGGCTCTGGATGCCGCCCTCGATGATCAGCTGCCCCTCCTCCAGGTTGAGACGGCTGATGTGAAGGTCCTCGCCGGTGACCGTGATGAACCCATGATTGGTCAGCAGTATGACTTCGTTTTCGTTGAAGCTGTCCACATCCTCGACCGCCGTGATCACGAGCTTTTTGCGCGAATCGATTACGACCTTGTGCGGCGCGGTATTGATGGGTTTTTCTTTTTGTTCTTCGATATACATATTCCTGCTCCTTCATCCTGCATCATTCACTAATGTATATGTAGGGGACAAGATATGTATACGCAAAGATATATCCCGTATGAAGTTCCTTTACAGGTGATAAATCGCTCAACATAATGAATTTGTATGATTTCTGATTTGCTGAATGAATCTGACGAATGCCGTACGCCTGCCGGTGTCCGGACCAAAAGCAAAGCGGCAAATATTCCTCAGGCAGTCACATTGATTTTTGATTTATTTAGCTCCTGCTTGATTAACAACAAATGATTGATTTCATTTATGACCCGAACAATTGATAAAACAAGAAAGATCAAAGCATGTATCGCAATAAAGGTACTATAGCTCTTCCTCTTTTTGAGATAAACCAATGTGCCATCCGGGGCTTTTTTCAAACCATAATGGTTATTCACATATTTAGCTCCAAATGAAATAAGCCACAGATATCCCATAAGCGGAAATACAAAAGCCATATACCAATAATCTGAATTTAAAAGAAAAAGTACGACAAAAAAAAGTATACCCGCTACATATGAAAATACGATCGCAAAAATTGCATTGAGTGTCTTCTTATAAAGCAGCTGCAAATCTTCCAATCGAATCTCACTTAAATTAGCGAGAATCTGAGTTTCCTGAATCGGCATATATTTGCCCCTGTATATATATTACTACTTGAATACCGCCGTCTTAAATCGCTTGTCGTGCAGGGCGTATGGTACCCCGCCGCCCGGAATGGAAATGGCCCTTGCGGGGCAGAAAGCAGTACAGCGCATGCACAGCTCGCAATGTCCCTGAAACTCCGCCTTGCCGTCTTTCATGACGATGTTGCCTGCCGGGCAAAGCGTTGGGCATAAACCGCAGCCGGTGCACTTATTCGCGTCGGCATACGCGCGTTTCTTCCTATCTCCGTAAAACAGACGGAACGGCGCGCGCTGCAACGCACCCAGCCAAAGGCTGTATCTCCCGCGAATGGGCGCGCGGCCCGCGAGCAGCCGCGAAGCATAGCGTTCTACCCTCCGCCCGCAGCGCTCCATGATGCCGTTAAAATACGCATCGCTGCCGATGCCGCTTTTGTTAGACGGCATGATGAAATGCTCCGCGCTGTCGATGATGAGGCCCTTGTCCTCGAAGCGGCGGTGATGAAACCATGCGCCGTCGCCCGAGAATGCGGACTGTGTGCAGAATACATGGATGTGCTTGCCCTTCTCCACAACCGGCAGCGAATCCACGAAACGCTTCATGGGCTCGGGCATATCGGAGCCGTAAACAGGCCAGCCGAAAAGCACCAAATCGGCGGTTTTAATCCACCATTCGGCCTTCTTGGGCGTCAGCGTATCGATCGATACCGTATCAGCATTGATGCCCTTTGCATCGAGCTGCTTTTTGATCCGATCGGCGACCCACCAGGTGTTGCCTGTGCCGCTGAAAAAGAATATGACCGCGCGGTACACGGTGCTATGACCTCGAAAGAAATGCGTTGATGAACATATCGATTTCTCCGTCCATTACCGCGTTGACGTTGCCTGTTTCCTCCCCCGTACGGTGGTCCTTCACGAGGCTGTAGGGATGAAATACGTAGGAACGGATCTGGCTGCCCCACTCGATTTTCTTCATCTCGCCCTTTATTTCCGCAACCTCCTGCATCCGCTCATTCTCGCGCTTCTCGATCAGCTTGGAGCGCAGCATGCGCATCGCGGTTTCGCGGTTTTGTATCTGCGAGCGCTCGTTCTGGCACTGTACGACGATATTGGTCGCGAGGTGCGTAATGCGGATTGCGCTCTCGGTCTTATTGACGTGCTGCCCGCCCGCGCCTGATGACCGGTAGGTGTCCACGCGAATCTCCTCGGGCAATATCACGATGTCGCTGTCGTCATCCTCAATATCGGGCATCACATCGAGCGACGCAAACGATGTATGCCGCCGCGCCGAAGCGTCGAACGGCGATATGCGTACGAGCCGGTGAACACCCTTTTCCGCTTTGAGATAGCCGTACGCATTGAGGCCTTCCACCTCGAACGTGACGCTTTTGACGCCCGCCTCTTCGCCTGGCAGCAGGTCGAGCACGCGCACGCTGTAGCGATGACGCTCACACCAGCGCGTATACATGCGGTAGAGCATCTCCACCCAGTCCTGCGCTTCGGTGCCACCCGCTCCCGCGTGCAGCGAAAGTATCGCGCCGTTGGCGTCATATTCGCCCCTGAGCAACGCCTTCAAACGCAGTTCCGATGTGTCCTTGCCCAGGCTGATGAGATCTTTTCCCAGTTCCTCGGCGGTGTCTTCGTCGAATTCTTCATCGAGCAGGTCGATCATGACGCCTGCGTCTTCGAGCCGCTGCTGCAGCTTTTTAAACTGCTCCAGCTTATCCTCAATGGGTTTTATCTTTTTATTGACCTTGTTGGCTTGTTCCACATTGGTCCAGAAATCGGGGGCTTCCATCAGCGCGCGCAGCTCAGAAAGCTCTTTTTCCAGCGTGGCAATGCCGAGCGCCGTCTCCGCTTCCTTCGCGAGCACCTTTATCTCCCCCAGTTTTTGTTTGGCTTCGTCTATTTGTAACACAAGTCGCTCCTATTGTTCGGATTGTCCGCAGCAGTTCTTAAATTTCTTGCCGCTGCCGCAAGGACAGGGCGCGTTGCGGCCCACCTTGTTTCCGCTCGAATCGAGCGTTTTCTTCGGCGGCGGCGTAATTTCCTTGGGCGCTTCCCTGCGCTCCGGCTTGGTTGATACCTTGACGTGATACAGCATCGTGATGGTATCCTGCTGAATCTCGCGGATCATCTCATCGAACATGTCGAAGCCTTCGCGCCGGTACTCGATGATCGGGTCTCTCTGGCCATAAGCGCGCAGACCGATACCCTGCCTCAGCTGATCCATCGCGTCGATGTGCGCCATCCACTTCTGGTCTACCACGCGCAGCAGCAGGATGCGCTCGATCTCGCGCATACTCTGCCCGACGGACTCGATCTCTTCTTCCTTTTCTTTATATAGCTCGTGCGCAACATCAACAATGTGCTGTCTGACGGTTTCACGGTTCAGGTTCTTGATTTCCCCGGCTTCGAACAGCGTCATGCCCTTAGGCAGGAAGACTTTGCCGAAGTACTCTGTCATGCCGGCAATATCCCATTCCTCAGGCAATACGCCTTCGCCGCAATATACCGAAAGAATGCTGTCCACAAGCGTTTCGAGCATATCCATCACATCCTGATGGACATCCGCACCCGTCAGCACGGTGCGCCGCTGCGAATAGATCAGCTCGCGCTGCTTGTTCATCACGTCGTCATACTGCAGCACGCTCTTGCGGATCTCAAAGTTGCGGTATTCAATGCGCTTCTGCGCGCTCTCGATCTGTTTGCTGAGCAGGCCGAACGTAAGCGGGATGTCGTCCTCCTTGCTCACCGAGGCGAGTATTCCCTGCACCCGGTCTCCGCCGAAGCGCCGCATTAGGTCGTCTTCGAGCGATATGAAGAACACCGACGAACCGGGGTCTCCCTGACGGCCGCTGCGGCCGCGCAGCTGGTTATCGATACGCCGCGCCTCGTGGCGCTCCGTGCCGACAATGTGCAATCCGCCCAGGCTCACCACCTCGTCGTGCTCAGGCTGCATGCTCTTCTTATGCCCTGCCAGAAGCTCGGCAAAACGCTTTCTCGCGCTTAAAATTTCTTCATCATCGGTAGGCGCGTGGCTGACAGACTGTTCAATCATCTCATCGGTAAAGCCGTCGCGCATCATATCGGAACGCGCCGAGTAGTCCGGGTTGCCGCCTAGGATGATGTCGGTGCCGCGGCCCGCCATATTGGTCGCGATGGTGACGGCGCCTTTTTTACCCGCCTGCGCGACGATCATGGCTTCCTTTTCATGATGCTTTGCGTTAAGCACATTGTGCTTCACACCCACGCGCGTGAGCATCCCTGAAAGAACTTCCGACTTTTCCACGGAAACGGTACCCACCAGCACCGGACGTCCCGTCGCGTGAACGCGCTTGATCTCCTCGACGACCGCGCGGAACTTGCCCTTCTCGGTCGCGTAAATCACGTCGTTCTGGTCGTTGCGGACCATATCCCTGTTGGTGGGTATCTCTACGACGTCCAGCCCATAGATGCCCTGGAATTCGTCTTCCTCGGTCTTGGCAGTACCCGTCATGCCCGAGAGCTTCTTGTACATACGGAAATAGTTCTGGAATGTGATCGTCGCAAGCGTCTTGCTCTCGCGCTCCACCCGTACGCCCTCTTTGGCCTCAATGGCCTGATGCAGTCCTTCCGAATAGCGGCGGCCTACCATGAGACGGCCCGTAAACTCATCTACAATAATGACTTCGCCGTCTTTGACCACATAATCGGTATCGCGCTTCATAATGTGATTGGCTTTAAGCGCCTGGTTGATGTGGTGATTGAGTTCAGTGTTCTCAATATCCGAAAGGTTTTCGACGCCGAACGCCTTTTCTGATTTCGTGATTCCCTTCTCCGTCAGATTGATCGCTTTAAGCTTCTCGTCGATTGTAAAATCTTCTTCCAGCCGTAGCGATTTCACGAAGCGGTTTACCGTCGTATACATATCGGTGCTCTTGTCACCTGCGCCCGAAATAATCAGCGGCGTTCTTGCTTCGTCGATGAGTATGCTGTCCACCTCGTCGATTACAGCGAAGTTGAGGTCGCGCTGCACCATACGTTCCTTGCGGATGACCATGTTGTCACGCAGATAATCGAAGCCCAGCTCGTTGTTCGTACCGTATACGATATCCGCCGCATAATTGGACTGCCGGGATTCAGGCGGAATATCGTGTATCACCAGACCTACCGTAAAGCCAAGGAAAGTGTAGAGCTTTCCCATCCATTCGGAGTCACGTTTCGCGAGGTAATCGTTGACCGTGACGACATGCACGCCTTTACCGCTTAACGCGTTGAGGCATACCGCAAGTGTCGCAGCCAGCGTCTTGCCTTCGCCGGTTTTCATTTCAGCGATGCGTCCCTGATGCAATACGATGCCGCCGATGAGCTGAACATAGAAGTGCCGCATCCCCAGCACACGATCGGATGCCTCGCGCACTTGTGCAAAAACCTCCGGCAGTAAATCATCGAGGCTTTCCCCATCTGCAGCTCTCTTTTTATATTCTTCCGTCTTTGCCTTCAGCGCATCATCGCTGAGCCGTGCAAATTCCGGGGCCAACGCCTCTACCTGATCGGCGATACGGCGTAGCTTCTTAATTCTGGACTCGTTGCTTCCGGAAAGCACGTTTCTGATGAATCCCATAATTTCCCCTTTTCCTGTGTGATACGGTTAGGGTAACACTCGTATATTCTACCATTGCACAGGGAGATAAGCAACTATTTGACCGCACAAAACATGTCTGGTGCATGCTTGCTGCTGCATAAAAAAACCGCAACAACAAATGCGGTTTGTTTTAGCTTGGCTATTTCGTTGGCCGGCGATAATGGCGCCGCTTGCGGCGGCGCCGCGCCGGTGGGGAGATGATCTGCGCGATATCATATGATTCGCACAAAACAGGTAATTTGCATCATTCAAGCGTACCATTGTTACGCTTACGCTATAATCATAATCCAACACGAACGGAAAATCTTCACCCAAAACAGGTGATTTCGCTGATTTTTCGCATATTTAGTTACAATTATAATATATCTAGTTCGCTAATTTACTGAATAGTTCAGACTTTCTTCTCACGCCCAATTTAGAATATATATTCTTTATATGGGTCTTTACTGTATTTTCGCTCAAAAAAAGTTCTTCAGCGATTAATCTGCATGTCTTTCCCTTTAAAAGCAATGCGACAATCTGCCTTTCACGCTCGGTTAATCCATCCGTATTGGGGATCATCTCTATATGCGGCTCCTGCTCCGATGTCAAAGCGACAATGGGGTTATTGACCAGGTTGTTAGTAAGCAGCAAAGTCAATGATCGATGCAGCAACGGCAGAATGATTAATGTAACGCAAATAATGGCCAAGGGCAGTAAAGAGATACTCAGGCCAACCTGCGCGGTTACGGAATACCCTATCTCTTTTCCGTTTAGTACACCGAGAACGTTTGCACAAAATCCAAAACCTAAAATCAAAGCCGCATTCTTCTGTATGTCAAGCATTTCACCCAGCATGCTCCACCAAAATACGTCGTAAACCGCCCAGGCCCCCATCATTAAAGTAAACACGATCAGATAGCTGCCTATTGTCTTTTGTAGCAACAGGAATAGGATAAACGCAAAACCGATCAATCCAATCGCAATATAAAGCATACTGCCGCGGTCAACCGAATTTGGCAGCCGCTTCATGATTAAAGCAGCACATATATACGGCAATAACCAGTACCAGCTTGTCAGCCAATCGATATGTCTGTACTGTGGGACAATCGTCTGTATCATGATCCCAAAGTCAATTGTGGTGACGGATATAAACAGACATAGCAATACCAAGGCCTGAATAACTTTCTTTTTGTTTTCAGGTCGCCTTGCTGGAACAGGATTCTGTTCATTCGGCAACCGCCTTGCAAATATAAACGAAACACCCAAAACAAAAACCGAAAGCACGATCCCTGCGTACAATGACATATACAGTGTGACAAGATTAATAATAAGTTTTAACACCGAGATTGTGATGATCACTTCAACAGCAGCGCTGAAGCGTCTTCCTGGATTCGTGCTCAGTTTAAAAAAATGTCCGCATGCGGCAATGCAAGCGCCAGCGGCTACTGAGCAAACCATTAAGGATATAATCCACACCCAATATGAAGGGATACAGAAAAGCCCGGTGCAAAGCATGCATAGCGGTAATGCAATTAGCAGCATCCACTTTGAAATATTCATCGTTTTTAGCAGGAAACCGCCTGCTAAAAGCCCGATTGCTTGCATGATCAACGATGTCTTAAGCAGTTCATAACTATCAATATTGAAATTCTCTGCAAGTGTATATAGTATTTGCCCTTCATATGGGACGGTTACGATCCATGCTCCTAACAAAGAAAGAACGGCAATGGCTGTGGTACCATGATCATGAGGGAAAAACTTCTTGACTAAAGATCCTTCCATCCTGCTTTTTCCCTTCTGTATATAAACTTAATTATTGCTCATCAAGTATATTATACTTATAAATTCATTGCAACTTTGAAAATTAACAGTGTTATGTAGCCTTGATTACGATGTTTTATAAACATATGAATCTTTCAATAAAAAAAGGCTCTATGGGCCGCTATCTTTACGCCTTTACTAGTGCTGTTTTACGCTCGAACGCACTTTCATTCCTGACCTTCATCCGATAAAAAAAGGCACTGATTGCCTGCTTCTTATCTGGCTCCCCGGGTAGGGGTTTGAACCTACGGGCCTCTCACGCGCCTTCATCATCCTTTGTTCGCAGTGGCCGCCTGTCTTCACTGGGCTCGCCCAACTCCCTTGCTCACAAAATCTCGCCCGCTCTTCATCATCCTCCGGATGCGGTTTGCTTTCTCTGTTCGTGCCGGTTCGCGCTTCACCCATGCTTGCGCATACTTGTTGCTCATAAAAGCGCGTTTTCCTTTTATCATCCACCGGATGCGGTCAAACGCGCTTCTTCGAACCTTTTTGATTTCTTCTAAATGAAAAAACAGGCTCTAATGGCCTGCTCTTTCATCTGGCTTCCCAGGTAGGGTCTTCCCTTCGGGCGTCTCACGCGCCTTCATCACCCACTGGGTGCGGCGCGCTCGCTTCAAACCCTCCAGATCTTTTTCAGCAATAAAAAACAGGCTCTGTTGGCCTGTTCTTTATTGCTGGCTCCCCAGGTAGGGTTTGAACCTACGACCCTCCGGTTAACAGCCGGATGCTCTACCGCTGAGCTACTGAGGAAAATTAGAATCCGGCAACTACCTACCCTCCCAGGCCATTGCTAGCCAAGTACTATCGGCGTATAAGGGCTTAACTTCTGTGTTCGGGATGGGAACAGGTGGAACCCCTTAGCTATCGTCACCGGAAATTTATT
>JAEWCC010000054.1 GCA_023390815.1 Bacillota bacterium | reverse complement strand
CGGCGCGCTGTTCATGGCGTCCGACGAGTCGTGGTACATGACGGGCGCGCGCATCTGTATCGACGGCGGATACGAGATGGACGGCAGTCTGCCCGACGCGAAGTACTGGGAGTGAGCCATGCGGGAGCAGACGGATAAGATCATCGACATCAGCGTGACGCTGAGCAAGGATACGGTCATCTACCCGGGCGACCCCGCGACGGAGTATGAGCTGTTTTTCAGCCTTGCGGACGGCGGCATCGCCAACGTGGGCGGCATGAAGCACGGGCTGCACCACGGCACGCACGTGGACGTGCCGTACCACTTCAACAGCAATGAACGGACCATAGACCAGATGCCGCTGACGCACTGGATCGGCCCAGCGCTCGTGGTGGATGCGACAAACGAGGACGAGTGCGTAACGGCCAGAACGCTGGAAGGCATCGATCTCGAGAAGCACAAGCGCATTCTGTTCAAAACCAAAAACTCGCTGGATTACTACAAGCGCCCGGCGTTCTACGAGAAGTTCATCTACCTCGACAGGAGCGCGTGCGAAGTGCTGGCGGCGCACAAGGCGCTGACGGTGGGACTCGATTACATCACGGTGGACCCGTATGGCACGGCGGACTTTCCGGCGCACCACACGCTGCTGGGCAACGGCGTGTGCATCATCGAGTGCATTAACCTTGAGGGCGTGGAACCGGGGGAATATTATCTGATGTGCCTGCCGCTTAAGTTAAAGAGTACCGATGGGGCAAATGCCCGGGCCGTGCTGGTAAAACCGGGGTTTTGTCTGTAAGAACTGTGATGAGAAATGAGGCAATAAGAATCGTGGCCGGGAGGTGATGGATTAACTTTAAGAAAATACGAATAAGTGCAGCATAGAGCTTCCGCAGGGTATGGCATAATGGAATGAACATCTTAACCCCATATTTTTTAAAGGAAGGTACCGACATGAAAAAGAGGATGATGGCATTCTTGCTGGTGATCATTACGTTGGCGGGCATCTTTCCATTCACGACAGCCTCGGCAGTTACACAGGTGTCCTACTATATATCCCCGTCGGGCAGCGATACCGCGGGAGACGGCAGCATCGGCAACCCCTGGCGGACGCTGACCAAGGCGCGCGATGTGGTGCGCACCGTAAACGGTAATATGACGGGCGATATCATCGTCTACCTGCGGGGCGGCAACTATACGCTGACTTCTGGTCTGGTGCTGAACGCATCCGATTCCGGAACGAACGGATATAACGTCATCTATCGGGCGTACAGCGGAGAAACGCCGGTAATCAGCGGCGGGCAGGACCTCAGCGGAGGCTGGACGCTTTATGACGCGGCCAAAAACATCTACCGCAAGACCGGCGTGAGCGGGGAATTCCGCCAGCTCTACACGGGCGGCGCATGGGCGGTCCGCTCCCGCGAACCCGATCTGCGCGACGACGCCACCGGCGGAGACTATTATATGGCTGCCGCCGATACCGCCTATCCCTTTGCCGTTCCGGCGTCGAGCATCGGAAGCTGGGCCAGCAGCGGCAAATGTGAATTCGTATGGATCAACCACTGGAGCCAGTACCGGGGACGAATCAACAACTACACGGTGAGCGGCAGCACGGCGACCGTCACTTTCAAGTCGCCGGAGAGCGGTTTTGCGCTGAATCATCACAATCAAGGCAACAGCCTCAATTACTATTTTGAGAACGCATACGAGCTGCTCGATACCGAAGGAGAATGGTTCCACGATGCTGCGGCCTCCACGCTGTACTATAAGCCCCGGAGCGGCGAGAACATGGCCTCGCTGAACGTGGTTGCGCCGTCTGTGGAGTCTCTCGTCAGCATCGAGGGCACATCATCCGCCGCCGTTCATAATGTGCAGTTTTACGGCATCGAGTTCAGGCACAACAACTGGACCGGTCCGAACAGCTGCGGATATATCGATGTGCAGGCCGGGTTCTGCTATGAGACCAGCGCGGCCAATAGCGGTCTGTATGGCAACGCCTATTCTCCGATACCCGGCATGATCGACATCCTTTACGCGAACAACCTGCGCATCGAACGCTGCCGGTTTACGCAGGGCGGCTCGTGGGGCGTTATGGAGAAGCTGGGGAGCCACCACAATACGTATATCGGCAACTCGTTCTCTTACCTGGCTTCGGGTGCAATCGCACTGGGCAACGACGACGCCCCTTACGACTGGCCCGCTACGCCGACCGGAACGGCCTCACATGATGTCGTCAAAAACAACCTCGTGGAGTGGGTGGGGTACTATTACAAGGACGCGGTGGGCATTCTGGCGCTCAAGACCAAGTACGTGACCATCGAAAGCAACGAGGTGCGCTTTGTGCCCTATACGGGAATATCAAATGGCTTGGAATGGAACGACACGGGCGCGCAGGACACCAGTGATAACGATATCCGGTTCAACCGCGTACACAGCGCGATGATGCTGCTCGACGACGGCGGAGGCATCTACTCGCTGGGCAGGATGCCCAACAACCGGATCGAATACAACTACGTCTATAACGTCACTGGGTCGCCGTACGGCGGCGGCGCGCCGATCGCCGGGATCTATCTCGACAACGGAAGCGCGTACAAGCGGGTCCGCTACAACGTTATGGACCAGACAAACTGGGCCACGTATGCGACCAATGCTCCCAATCACGACAATATCGGCACGAACAACGGCTACAATACGAGCAGCGCGGGATATACGAGCGGGTATTCGCTGTGGACCTCGAATACGAGCAGCTACGGCACCGCGTGGAGCCAGGGTGCCAGAGATACGATGAGGATGGCCGGGATCGAGTCGGCGTACCGGGACATCGGGGACGTGACGGTCGGGCAGAATCTCGCGATCGGCGGTACGGCCTCGGCTTCCTCGGTATATCTGCCGGAGTACGCGGCGTCTCAGGGCAACAACAATGTCTGCGATACCGGGCTGTGGGCTTCGGATGCGACACAGGTGAGCCCCTGGTGGCAAATCGACCTCGGCGCTCCGTACCGGATTGACGAGGTGGATATCGTCGCGCGGATGGATATGGATCAGCCCGCGTCGCGCAAGAACTTCGCGATACGGCTCTCCAATGACAGCAGCTTTGCGACCTATACCGAGGTCGCCTCCGTGGGGGATGCGGTCGCCTTTTCGGACAAAGGGGTTTACGCCGCCATCGTGGACGACAACAGCACATACCGGTATGTGCGTATCCAGCGTATCAACTCGGCGGGACATTTCAACTTTACCGAATGCAAGGTCTACGGCGGTTCGGACACGGCGCGTCCGCAGGCGTATGCGCCGCCCGCGCAGGCTAACCTCAAGCTGTGGCTTAAGGCGGATGCCGGCGTGACGCTTGGGTATAACAGCACCGCCGTCAGCGCGTGGGAGGACCAGTCCGGCTCGGGCAACCACGCGTCGCAGGGCACTTCGGGCAGCCAGCCGCAATGGATGCAAAATACCGGCGGCATGCCCGTGATGAAGTTTGACGGTGTGAACGACTTCATCAAGTCGTCCGGCCTGACCGGAAGCATGAACGCGGTTACGGTGATGTTCGTGATTAAGCCTTACACGCTGGCTAATTACAACAATGCGGTCGGCGCGTCCGGCGAGTGGGGGCAGTTCGACTGGCATGGGTCCGCAAACGGTACGGTCTACGCGGGCACAGACATAGGCACGCGGTTTGTAACCGCCAGCGGCGTGCTCGCAGGCAATACATACCAGCAGTATGCGTACGTGTATGACAACGGAGCCGCCAGGCTGTATAAAAACGGCGCGCTGATTGCGAGCGGGACTCAGGGCGTACCCGCCGCATGGACCGGGTTCCAGCTGGGAAATGGTCAAGCGAGTACGATCAACGGCGAGGTGCCGGAAGTGCTCGTTTATAACTCAGCGCTTTCCAATGCGGACCGGCAAAACGCAGAGGCATACCTCGCGGGCAAGTATGGTTTTTAGAGAAAGCCCGCACAAGCGAGACGTTAAAGTTAATAAGTTTGCGAGACTGCTGACATAGATGCCGTTGCCACCGGCCGCGAGGATGGAGTCATCTCCGCGGTCGGCGGAAAAGCGGCGCAAAAGAAGAACCTTCGGCGCTTGCGATACCAATACGACGAGGCATATCATCGGACGGGAATTCCGCTGATGATATGCCTTTTTGTATACAATACCCTAAGCGAAGGTCAGCCTGCAAACCGTAAATGATCTCTGGCATCAATCCCTTGATATTGTTTCTTAAGAATCCGTAAGATAGGCAAAAATCATGATTCTTCATATCCGCCGTATGTTATACTATATGTAAATATCAACCAAGGGGAGCGCTATGGGAAAAAGGCTCTTGATCGTCGAGGACGACACTTTCCTGTGCGACGGGCTACTCGAACTGCTGGAACGTGAAGGCTACGAGCCTTGCGGCGTATCCATCGCAGCCGAAGCAGCGGAGAAGGTCAAAACGATCGCGTTTGACCTTGTCATTTTGGACGTGATGCTGCCGGACGGCGACGGTTTCTCGCTCTGCGCGCAGTGGCGGCAACAGGGAATATCCACTCCCATACTGTTTCTGACGGCCTGCGATGATGAGATGCAGATCGTGCGCGGGCTGGATGCGGGCGGTGACGATTACCTCGCCAAGCCTTTTCGCCTGCAGGAGCTGCTCTCCAGAATCCGCGCGCTGCTCCGCAGAGCGCCGTCCGCATCGTGCAGCCGTGACGGAATCGTCGTCGACGCGGCGAAGATGAGCGTCACGCGGGAAGGCGTGCCCGTGTTTGTCACGCCCACGGAATTTCAGCTGCTGAGCGCACTCATGCGAAATCCGGGGCGCATACTGACCAGAAAGCTGCTGCTGCAAACGATTTGGGACGATGCGGGTCTGTTTATCGACGACAATACGCTCTCCGTTCATATCAGCCGCCTGCGTGAAAAAGTCGGCGGCGGGCATATCAAAACCATGCGCGGGGTGGGTTACAGTTGGGAGGATCGGGCATGAAATGGCGCGTCGGGGTAATTACTGCGCAGTGCGTCTCCGGGGCCGTTCTGTCCGCTTTCGCGCAGACGCGCCTTGCGGGCATCTCACTGCTTTTTTTTGCGCTGCTGTGGCTGGGGGTCATCGTCGCCGGAACGCATGCTCACCGCAAAAAGCTGGCCGCGCTGCGGCAAAAGATCGACGCGTTTATACAGAGCGGGAAGGAACCTGCGTTTAGCCTCGAGGACGACGAATACGCGGAACTGGAAAACAGCATCGCCGAGCTGGCACTCCTAACGGCGGTCCAGCGCGAAACCGTGCAAAAGGAAAACAAGGACACGGTTGATTTTATCGCGGATGTATCACATCAGCTCAAAACGCCGCTCGCTTCGCTGCGGCTCTATATCGAGCTGCAAAGCGGCCCGCATGTCGACAAGCAGTTGGCGCTGATCGACCGCATGGAGCGGCTGATCTATTCGCTGCTGCGTCTTCAAAAGCTGCGCGCCGGGGCGTACGAGCTGAAGTTCATGCCATATGATTTGGGTGTGCTCGTCAAGGAAGTATGGGAAGAGATTGCACCGCTCTATCCCGATAAACGGTTCAGTATCAGCGGCGATTCCGGTTTGCTGCGCTGCGACGAATACTGGCTGGGCGAGGCGATCAAAAACCTGCTCAAAAACGCATGCGAACACACCGTGGATTGCGGTTTGATATGCGTCAGCCTGTCGCGGCTGGAGAAATCCATACTCGTTACGGTGGAGGATGACGGGGGCGGCGTATCCGAAGAGGAGCTGTCACGCCTGTTTCGCCGGTTTTACAGCCCGTCGCGCCGGAAGAACGGCACGGGCCTCGGGCTTGCAATTACGCGGACCATCGTGGAAAAGCACCACGGCAGCGTGTCCGCCGAGAACGCCGCGGGAGGCCTGCGCGTCACCGTATGCCTGCCGCTGCTCGACGGTGTGCTGCCCGTATCTTAAGGAAACGTAAGGCAACGGTCACGCATGCGCAAGGTGCGCCTGATACCATCGGAGCAAAGGGGGAATTATTCATGAACATCATCGAATGCGAAGGCCTTGATAAAACCTATTCCAACGGACAGGTCTACGTGAAGGCACTCAAGCAGATCCATTTATCCTTTGCCCAGGGGGAGTTTTGCGCGGTGACCGGACCGTCCGGTTCTGGCAAATCGACGTTGCTGCACGTTCTGGGTGGCCTCGAGTTTCCCACCGCGGGCAAGGTGCGCTACAAGGGCGAAGACCTTTTTGCGTACAACGACAACCAGCTTTCTATCCTGCGCCGCCGCCGCTTCGGCTTCGTATTTCAAGCGTACAATCTGGTGCAGGAGCTGACCGCGCAGGAGAACATATTGCTGCCGGTGATACTCGACAAAAAGAAGCCGGACCAGGGACACATCGATCATCTTACCGAGATACTGGGCCTCGGCGACCGGTTGACCCACTTGCCCGGTGCGCTTTCGGGCGGGCAGCAGCAGCGCGTGGCGATTGCGCGGGCGCTCGCCAATAAGCCGGACATCCTGTTTGCGGACGAGCCGACCGGCAATCTCGACGGCGCGGCGGGCCGCGAGGTCATCAGCCTGCTCAAATACGCGGGCAGCGCGCTCGGCGTGACGCTCGTGCTGGTCACGCACGATCTGCACGTGGCGGAGCAGGCGCAGCGCGTCATCGCGCTGGAGGACGGCTGTGTGGTGCGCGACACGGGGGAGACGAGCCATGAGGATTAAGGCCTTCTCGCTCTCGGATATCGCGCTCGGGAATTTGAAGCGGCGGAAGCGCCAGTATGTCATGCTCGCATTCGGCATTGCGCTGGCCATTTACTTTGTGGCAACCGCGCTGCTGTTTGGCTTTGGCATCTACACCTCGCTTCAGGAACGCGAGCTGAACCGCTACGGGCAGCAGGACGCGATCCTGTTCAACTGCGGCGATGCGCCGCTTAATGATCTGCTCACAGACGGCACACTTTCCGCTTTGGGCAGGGCGCAGGTGCTCGGCGATGTGGTCACGAATGATACGCAGTCAACACGGTTGTTTGCGGTTGCCTGCTATGACGACACGGCAATGGCGCTGGGCCGCAAGCGGCTCAAGGAGGGTGCGTATCCCGCGCAGGCCGGAGAGATCGCGCTGGAGCAGGCCGTGCTTGCGCGGCTCCGGCAGGACGCCGGGATAGGCGACACGGTTACGCTGACGCTGCGCGTGCCGGACGGCAGCGGCGGTTTTCTGGCAGATACCGTTAAGAAGACCTATACGCTGACGGGCATACTGTACGACCAGTATATCTACTGGGAGGCATTCGGTTCCTTTGATTCCGCCTATCGGGATGTTCCCGCCGGGCTGGTCAGCGGTGCGGAGCGCGTGGAACCGGGCGGCCGCGCTGTTACCATGGCATATGGTGCTTATTCGGCGCAAAACGGCGCTCCGCAAGCACTGAATGATTTCTGCGAAGCGCACGGTATGGCAGAACCATGGTCGGGCAGCATGTTCACTTCGGATAACGCATACTATGAGATGATCTTTGCCGGCAGCTTTGCCGTAATCATCGGGCTGATCCTTGTGGTTGCGTGCTGCCTCGGCATCGTGAACGCGTTCTCCGCCAACCTTGACGCGCGGCGCAGGCAGATCGGCCTGCTGCGCGCCGTGGGCGCAACCCAAAAGCAGATTCGGAATATATTCGGGCGCGAAACGCTGATCCTTTCGCTCATCGCCGTTCCGGTGGGGCTTGTGCTGTCGGTACTCAGCGTCTTTCTGATTTTCTCGTGGCTGGGCGAGGGCTATGCGCTGATCCTCAATCCGTGGGTGCTGCCGGGTGTGGCGGCATTGGGCGTGCTGTGCGTTGCGCTTGCTTCGTTTATTCCGCTGCGACGCGCGTCCAAAGTATCACCCATGCAGGCTATCCGCGACGTGGACCTGATGCGCCGGGTGCGCAGGAAGTCAATTAAAAGCCGCATCGCTTTCGTTGCGCCGCGCCTGATCGCCGCGCGCAGCGGCATGATATACCGGAGGAAGCGCGCGGGGATCTCCGCGGCGATGGCGGCGGGCATACTCGTGTTCACGCTGGCGGTGTTGGTTATGGTTGGGATGTTCTCAGAAGCTGCCGCAAAGACCTATAAGGACGATTATATCGTTCATGGGAGATGGTGGTGGGGAAACGTCATCAACTATGGGTTTCATAACCCCGGCCTCACGGAGCAGGACCGGCAGGAGATACTGGCGCTGCCGCTGGTGAAGACCGTGCTGGGTGAAAAGCAGGTACAGATCAAGCTGCTGCCGGATAAGATTACCTCGTATGCGACGGGGGACGGCTGGCAGGAATACGGTTACCTCTATACCGATGCAGGGCTGCAGGAGGAGTGGGTGGAATATGAGCGGAAGGAGTATCGGGAAATCCGGGATCGTTACTATGGCGGCGCGGATAACCTGTCCGTCTCCGCGAAAGCGCTGGAGGAAAGCCAGATGGCGCAGCTCGAGCCTTATGTCTATGAGGGCAGCATTGACCTCGATAAGCTGCGCTCGGGCAAAGAGGTGCTGATCTTCGCGCCCGAAGCATACACGCTGTATTACATGAAACATCAGGATGGCGGATACAGCATGAGCGAACACCCAGACCCGGACGAAGGGTATACGCAGGTCACTTCGCAGAAGAACGACATGTTTCACGCGGGTGATACGCTGACAATCAGCCTGCTCTATACGGACGTTCAGGAAGGTAACGAGGCGGAGCCGGAGGATGTCGTGCGCATCGATAAAACGGTGACGATCGGCGCGGTGCTGGATCTCCCGGACGGGGATTATTTTGGGCTGGATATTGAAAGCCTCCCGGGCTTTATGGGCGTGGCCACCACGCTGCCCGGCCTCTCCGCAATGGGGTTCGATGTCCCGTACTCCACCCTGTCCGTGCGGCTTTCCGAAACACCGGACGCACAAACCGAGGAATACCTCAATGATTCCATTGAGCGGATCGCTGCGCGTGTGCCGGAAGGAGAGATGTCATCGCGGCTCGAATACGCCCGCGAAAACCGTCGCAGGGCGGTGCAGATGACGATACTCGGCGCGGCGCTCTCCATACTGCTGTTTGCCATCACCGCCAGCATGATGAACAATGTGCTGTCGGCGCACATACGCGCGGGGCGGCGGAGCATCGGCACGCTGCGCGCGGTGGGCATGGACGGCCGGGATATCTTCCGCAGTTACTATGATCAGATGCTGCCCATATTCGCCTGGGGCGGGGGCATCGGACTTCTGCTGAGCCTGTTGGCCGGATACTTTTTAACGCAAAAAGGCGGGGCACTCGCCAATCAATCCATGCCGGTATGGCCGCCGCTGATGTTTGCCGCGCTGCTGCTGGCGGTATGCGCGTGGAACGTACGCGCGCGGCTGCGCGGCATTCTGCGCGAGAGCATCACCGAAAATATCCGCGAGCTGTAGGAGGGCAAATGAAAAAGCTGATATGCTTATTGATCGCATTAACACTGCTGTTTCCCGCCTCCGCGTTGGCGGAGGAAGGCGCGGCAGCGCTCGTCATCGACGCGCAGCACGCTTACCCCGGCATGGATAAAAGCTGCGCAGAGGGGTACATGCCTTCGGTGAAGGACGGCATGGCGGCTGTGGTGCTGCCGCTGACCGTAAGCGGCGGCGCGGTCTGCGACGCCGTGACGGCGAGCCTTGATTTGGGAGATCCGTCCTCCGCGCCTTTCGTGTTTAAAAACTACGTCAGTGAATTCGCGTGGGATACGTACACCGTATCGGGAGGCGAAGCCTCGTGCTGCCTCGTTTCCTTCAGTCTGGCGCTGCGCGCGGACCGGGTAAACGGCAGTTATCCGGTAAAGGTCCATGCGGAGGGCAGCACCCGGGACGGGATCGCTCTCTCCGGGGATTTTATGCTGTATGTCGTCATCACGGACGGGCGGAGCGCGCAGACACAAGCGCCGCAGGAACCCACAACCATGGCGCAGCCCAAATTGATTGTGGAAAGCTATACGTGCAGTGCGGAACCGCTCGAAGCGGGCGAGGAAGCAGTGCTGATCGTGAAGGTGAAGAATACGAGCGTATCGCAGACCGTTAAGAACATTAAGCTGAGCTTTGAGGATGAAAGCGCGGAGATACTGCCCGCCGCGACGGGCTCGGTCTACGTCGAGCGGATCAAAAAAGGGGAGTCTGCGCCGTGCACATTTGATATCCGCGTGGCGGAGTCCGCGAGCGCGCGGCCCCATGTGCTGACGGTGACGATGGAATATGAGAACGGCAAAGCCGCGGCTTTCACATCCTCCGATACGATCGTGCTGGACGTTACGCAGCGTATCCGGTTGGAATACGAGCAGCCTTCACTGCCCGCCAAGGTGACGGAGGGAGACAACGTTGCGTTTTCGATGAACATCATGAATCTTGGCAAGAGCACTGTCTACAACGTGCTGCTGACGTTTACGATACCGGGGCTCAACAACGGCGGAAGCGTACTGGTCGGCAATCTGCCGCCGGGTGAATCCAAAGAAGCGGCTACTAATTTGCGGGTATCCTCCATGGACGGAGTGTACGGCGATACGTCCGGGACGATCCAGCTCTCGTACGAAAACGAGGCAGGTGAGCCGTTTGAGCGGGAGATATCCGTTGAGACGGTAATCGAAAAGAAGATCATTGCAGCAGCTGCCTCCGCGCAGCCAACCGAAGACAAGGGAGAAGGCTCGCTTCCGTGGTGGGGGTGGACAGCCGCAGGCGTCGTCATTTTGGCTTTGGCGGGGCTGATTGTCGTAAAATTGACGAAGGGCAGACGGCAGCGGGAGATTGACGAACGAAGGCTCTAATATGCCAGATATGAATCTTTAATCCGGACGTAAAAGGGATAACCCAATGCGCAAGCTACGCTGATAGAAAATGAAGTCCCCGGAACCATCGATTCCGGGGACTTTTGGGATACCAGTTGGTTAAATCGATAGAACCCGTCAAATGGCGCTGCCTTTGGGTGTTTCTATGGCTTTGCCTTCCTGAAACACGGTGCCGATCGCCTGACCTAAACGATAGTAGCTGCGGCCCATTGCCAAGATCGGACTGATTTTCAGCGGATCGGGGACATCGCCGGTCAAGCAATTCTCATTAACGTATGTTGAAACGATTTCTCCAAAAAACACATCAAACCCGTATATGGGCTGGGTTTGTATCACCTTGCATAAGAAGTTCATCGGGCATTCGCGGATCATCGGAGCCTTTCCGGCCTCATCATAAAACGATGAGAACAAGCGGGATTTATCGGTCGTTTTCCCGGATACACAACCGCAGTAATCCGTCTTTTGGATCATGTCAACCGAAGGGATATTGATGCTGAAATACCCGCGCTCCTTAACGCCCGCCGTTGTGAAGTGGGTGTCCTTCAGGGAAATATAAAAAACCGGCCCCTGACACACGACTCCGAATGCTCCCACCGTGGCATAGTTCGGCTTGCCGTTTACTTCCGCGCCCACCAGCACAATTGGAGTGGGATTGACCATCGGGTAATTTTTTATTTTTACTTTTTCCATATTCATACCTCTGATAGCATTTGCTTGGCCGCCAGCATTTAAACTATAAAGGGTTTCCTCAAATAAATATAGACTTATTCTTTGTCATGAATTATTCTATTGCTTAAGTGCGCCCCTTGGGATTTACTCGATCTTGGCGCATTTTTTATAC
Organism: Bacillota bacterium; assembly: GCA_023390815.1. Classification (GTDB taxonomy): domain Bacteria; phylum Bacillota; class Clostridia; order Christensenellales; family SZUA-584; genus JAEWCC01. Next base: position 18,402 of record JAEWCC010000054.1, on the reverse strand, counting down.
GTTGATGCAAGCAAAGTTCCAATTGCGGTAAGCAACAGATTCATACGGATTAATTGATGAGGTGCTTATGAGGGTACTGGTGGTATATTGTCACCCAAGCTCTAATAGCTTTACGTGCGCCGTAAAGGATGAATTCGTCAGGGGTCTCCGGGACTCGGGGCATGATGTTGAACTGTCCGATCTGTACGACATGAATTTTAACGCAGTCATGTCCGAAGAGGAATATCTGCGCGAGGGGTTTTACGATGACAGCAAACCGGTGCCGGAAGATGTGCTGAGAGAGCAGGATAAGATAAACCGGGCGGACGCGATCGCATTCATCTATCCCGTGTTCTGGACCGAAGCGCCCGCAATGCTGACCGGATGGTTTCAGCGCGTCTGGACCTATGGTTTTGCCTACGGGGACAAGCCGACCATGAAGACGCTGCAAAAAGCCATATTTCTGGTAACCATGGGCGGAAGCCTGAAAGACAGCGTGCGGCGGGAGCAGGTGGAAGCAATGAAGACCGTCATGATCGGAGACCGCATCCACCAGAGAGCCCGAACGAGCGAATTTGTGGTTTTTGACGAGATGACAAGAGGCTATGGGAACGACACGCACCGCGCCAAAAACAGCAGCCAATTCCTCCGCCAGGCTTACCGGCTGGGCCTTGAAATATAACCGATATAAGCTATCTGGGATTTCCAATGTTTATTTTGCCGTTCCGCTTGATTGGCGGATACCCGTATACTATAATCGAATTGGTTGACCAATACGGTCGATTCGGACGGAACAAGTCCATCTCTATCAAGCGAGCAGGAGTGTAAATATGAAAAAGTTCGGAATTCTCAACCGGAAACTCAATGACGCGCTGGCCTCCCTCGGACATACGGATATATTCGTGATTACGGATGCGGGCTTTCCGCTGCCCTATGACGCCCAGCCGGGCACAATCAGCATCGATCTCGCGATCGCGCAGGACCTGCCTGATATCCCGACGATTCTGAAGCTGATCAATGACGAAGTGATCTACGAAGAATGCTATGTTGCGGCATACCAGCAGCAGTATAACCCGGCGCTGCATCAAAAAGTGTTGAGCATCGTGAAGCGGTGCGAGGTGAAAGCCATACCGCACGAGCAGCTGATGGAAATTACGAAGAAGGCCAAGGTGATCATCCGCACGGGAAGCTTCGATCCGTGGGGAAATGTCGTCCTTGTATCCGGCATCAACGCGCCCGCATGGTTCGGCAAGCCGGGCGTTGTGACGCCCGAATTCTATACGAATCGCGCCGGATTTGAAGACAAGGATTATCCATTCCCTGTATGAGTGCAAAGAATGATTTAACTCCGGAAGTCACATTTGTTCATGGCTTCCGGGCTTTTTTATTTTAGGCGCTGCAAAGATCGAAGCTTTATTGTGAAAGTATTTACTATAATATGAACGATTGGAATATGAATAGCATGGTGAATACGAAACGGAGGTAATACCGTGAAAAAGCGGGCCGCAGCAAAGGCCGTTATGCTGCTTGAAGCATTGCTGATCATCTCATGCGTTACCGCTGACGACCGCAGCGACACGGGCGCGCAAAAATTACCCGCCGCTGCGTATATCGAAAATGCTTCGATGGAGACCTTTGAGCCCAATTCGGGTGAACCGGTAAGCTGGTCCACGGATACCTGGGGTGATCATACAGCGACGTTTTCCTGTATGAATGAGGGGCATTCCGGCGGCCATTGCGTAAAGACCATAGTCACAAACTATCAGGACGGCGACGCGAAGTGGTTTTTTGATCCGTTCAGGCTGGCTCCGGGCGATTACCGTTTCATTGATTATTACCGTTCCGATGTCGAAACGAAAGTGGTTGCAGCGATCTTTATGTCCTCGGGCGACATCGCGTATATCGATATGCCGGACGCGCCCCCCAGCGAAGCTTGGATAAAATATGAGGCGGTTTTCACGGTACCCAAAGACGCAGAAACGGTAACGGTTTATCATCTTCTATCGCAAAATGGCGTTCTGATTACAGACGATTATTGTATTGCGCCGTATCAGCCCGTTGGCTTTGACCGGGGGCTTGTAACGATTACGTTCGACGACGGCTGGGAGGAGAACGCAGAGACGGCCCTGCCGATTATGCGGGAGTTTGGCTTTCAATCAAATCAGTTCTACGCAACGACTTATATTGAACACCCTTGCGTATCAGACCCCAAAGAACGGATTTTGCGCTTTATCCACGACGGGCACGAGATCGGCTCGCACTCCGTCACCCATCCCGATCTGGTTTCTTTGACAAGTCAGCAAGTCACGGAGGAATTAGCCGATTCAAAAGCATTCCTAGAGGATACATTCGGTGTTCATATCCGATACTTTGCTTCGCCGTATGGGTCTTACGATACCGAAGTTAACGAAGCCATTATGAAGCATTATTCCGCTCACCGTACCGTGGACAGCGGGTATAACAGCAAAGACAACTTTGATGTAACCCGGCTGAAATGTGAAAGCGTACTTCGTTGCACGACACCCGAACAAGTTGCAGAATGGGTTGATAAAGCTAAAGGAGAGCGTGTATGGCTGATCCTGCTGTATCACAAGGTCACCGGTGATCCGGATCGGTATGACACCACACCGGAGAGGTTTCGTGAGCAGATGCAGGCGATTAAAACAGCGGACATTCCGGTGGTTACGATCTCTGAGGCGCTTAGTGAACTCGATGGGCAGCTGGTAAAAAAGCCGGAAAACGCCGAGGTCGCGTTTACCCTCGACACTGGCATTATTATTACGGCGGGGATAGCTATTCTTCTGCTCAGGTACCGCGCTAAGCGGGCAGGGCTTGCCCTCAGCAGACGGGTACGCAAATCTCACACCGGTGATTCCGGATCATCGCGGCCGCATACCTCTCAATGACAGGTCGGGCTTTATCCATCAAAAGCTCATGTGCGGCCAGTTTGGGGCCGATATCGCGCCATGCTATCTCCACAGCTTGCGCGGTATGATCGATCTCAAAAACCGCGTATTTCCCACCGGCAAGGGTTGCTTGATCCACAGTGCCATCGTCAACGCGGTACTCATCAAAAATGACGAGGCAGGCGTCGTACCGGCAGTCCTCCGGGCTTGTCTCTTGCGGATCATCCTGAGCGATCCCCAGGATGATTGACGAATCATCCATCAGGTGATGGGCTTTGGCCCAGGCCTTCATGCGCTCCATTGTCTGCACGTTCCCGGTACCATAGGGGCCTGTATGCCGGATGTAAACGATCCGGTACGACGGAACCATTTCGATCTTCATTACCATATCCATTCCCTCCTGTTCGGTATCCGTGGATGCCGACATCAACTTACCATGCTTTAAAATGGAAAACAAACACTTTTTTAAAAGCATACGGACTTTATTTTTACGCGCGGATGATGTAGAATTATCCAATAAACAGCGGCTTGTGAGGTTTGCGATGAGAAGACAGGACCGGGAAGTATCGGATATTGCGGGAATCAGGGAGATCATCGGGAAGTGCAAGGTGTGCCATATCGCAATGGTGGATGAAGGCGCACCTTACGTGGTGCCCATGAACTTTGGATACACACTGGAAGATGGGATGCTGACGCTGTTTTTTCACTGCGCGAAAGAGGGGCGCAAGCTGGATATCCTGCGCCGGAACAGCGCGGTATGCTTTGAGATGGCATGGGAAGGCACTCTGGGCCGCATCGAAAATCCGTGCAGCTCGGGCTATTACTTTGAAAGCATACATGGTTTCGGCCGTGCGGAATTCATCGAGGACGCCGGGGAGAAGTGCCGCGCGCTTTCCCTGATGATGAAGCACCAGTCCGGCCAGGAATTTGTATATACTGAGCAGCAGGCGGACAGCGTCTGCGTATTCAAGATTGTTTCAACCGATTTTATTGGCAAGAAAAAGCCAAATCCGCATCTGCAAGCAGAGTAAGAACGGAGCCATTGCCCTTATGCAGCCGGGATGAGTATATCGGTTAGTTTGCCTGTTGCATATACGCTTGCCAAATCATGTATCAGAGGCGAAAATCAAAATTCTTTGAGCATTAGATGTACTCACGAATTTCAGACGAATGAAGACTTCTGGAAACACTTGTATTTTTATTCGTTTCGAATTATGATGGAATTGGTCGAAAGCAGCCGGAATTACTCAAACTTATCTATAAAACTGGTTTGACAAGTACAAGCGATAACTTAATAAGGCAAGTGGGTGTATAGCTATGGACACTTCGGTAAGACAGCCACAAAATGGTATCTCAAAAAGCGATGCAATTAACATTCTAGACAGAACGATCGGATTTATCAATACATGCGATAACAAGGCTTCTATCATCTTAGGAGTTGTGGGAGTTGTTTTTGCAATTGTTTTTACCTCTGATGGCGTTGTTCTGATACGGGACTTAATCCTGAGCGCGATAGAATTAAATAATCTCCTGAGCGTCTTGTACCTGTGCTTATTGGTCGCCTCGATGCTATTTCTTGTTTTCGGTGTTCTGCAGCTCATTACCGTTTTGATTGCCCGCATAGAGGCTACCGCAATAAAAGAGGACTTGTGTAAGGATTATTCAGTTATATTCTTTGGGGATATAATAAAAAAATATACCTTTAAAAAGTATTGTGAGAAGATGACGTCTTTAACGAATAAGGCATTATTGGACGATATTTTGAGGGAAATCTACATAAATGCAGCAATCTGCAATCTTAAATTTAAGAAGTATAATCGTGGCGTGATATTTTCTTTATCTGGCTTGATAGGCCAAATCATTCTCTGTATTGTTGGAGTCTGCCTTTTATAAATTGCGTGGTATGTGAAATGTATTGTTTTCAACAGAGACAAGTGGGGTGATCCTTATTGCATTTGTATTTTAACAATCCGCCTTACATCGCATTAATAGGGGATATCATTGCATCTAGAAAACTTGAAGATCGAGCAAGGGTTCAGGAAAAACTTAAAACCGTTTTGACAGAAGTAAATCAAATGTACTCTCAAGTTATCGCTTCGAAGTTTACGATTACTTTAGGGGATGAGTTCCAAGGGTTGTTGGTCAATGGCGCCAGTACTGTGGATATCGCTGAGTTGATCATACGAAGGATGCATCCGGTGCGTATCCGGTATGGCATTGGTGTGGGGAGCATGGCAACTCAGATCGATCCCGAGCGTTCGCTGGGTGCAGATGGCCCCGCCTATCATCTCGCCCGCAAAGCGATCGACGAGTTAAAAGTGATGGAAAGGAAGCGGATGGAACCCCGACTCAGCATGAAGATTGAGATCGAGGGTTCCCCGGATATTGCCGAGATCATCAACACGATTTTTGCGCTCAACACTGCGCTGAAAGCGCGCTGGGCGGAGCGGCAGCGCGAGGTTATCGGTGCTTACCTCGACGGCGGCGGAACGCAGACCGAGGTTGCGGGCAGGTTGGGCATCCACCAGTCCAATGTACAAAAGGCGCTGTCGCATGCCAATTTTTATACCTATCAACGCGCGGTCCGAACCGTTACCCAGATCCTGTCCGATATCAGGGGACCGGGGAGCGCCAATGTTTAGACTATAATCATTTAAGAACAAGCAATTCGCACAATACTATCTGCTCGGAACATTGCAGCACCTTGTTTGCGATCGGCGCTAACTTTTTGATGCTGGGCGATCTGTAAAGGCACGAAGGAGGCGACTATGAAACTGACCGTACTCGGAAACTATGCGCCTTACGCGCCGGAGGGATGCGCAACCTCAGGATATCTGCTGGAAAGCGCGGGCGGCAAGCTGCTGCTCGACTGCGGCAGCGGCGTTCTGGCGCGGCTCCAGCGCTTCACTTCGCCCGATGAGATCGGCGCTGTGGTTTTAACGCACCTACACGGCGATCATATTGCTGACATGACGCTGCTGCGCTACGCGCTGCCCTACCGCAAGCAATTCGGCATCGGGTAGAAGGACCGCGTGGCGGTGTTCGCGCCGCCTGCTCCCGAGGCGGAGTTTAGGTTGCTCTGCGCGATGGAACCCTTTGATATGCGTCCTGTCGCAAACGCAGTTACGGCGCAAGTCGGGGATATGGCGCTTGAATTCTTTGAATTATCCCATCCGTATCCCGTTTGCGGCGTGCGTGTTGCATGCGAGGGGAAGGTGTTCACGTATACCGGCGACACGGTGATGTGCCCGGGCGCTGCGACACTGGCACACGGGGCGGACCTGCTGCTCTGTGACGGCTCGTTTATCGAAGTGGACAGGACGGAGGAGTCCTCCCATATGTCGGCGGCGCAGGCGGCCATGCTCGCGCGCGATAATGGCGTGAAGAAGCTGATCATTACACACCGGCTCGCGCACTATCAGGAAGGACTGCATCTTTCCGAGGCGAAGGCCGTGTTCAGAAACGCATATATGGCCCGTGAAATGAGATCGTATTTATTTTAATACGGGCTTGATGCATGCAAATAGCATGGACGCAGCTACCGTTGAACGGTGATGGCAGCTTAGCGAAAAGCGAATGCAGTGCGGATTGCGCTAAAGGTGATAATCCCCCGCGGCCTCGGGCTGGTATAGCACCTCGCGAATACCAATATCCGCGGTGCCGGTAGGAAATTCCCACCGTATCCAAGCCCCCTCACCGTACCCGAGTATTGCGGCACCTACAGGCGACAACACGGATACGTTTTGGCCTGTATCGACCGCGTCTTCGGGATACACCAGGGAGACCACCGCTTCATCGCCCTGCAAAGACAGCAGCACGAGGGAGTTCATCGTAATAATACCGTGTGAGACCTGCCGGGGCTGAACAATCCTCGCTCGGCTGAGTTCATGCCGTAGGTCGAGAACGGTATGATCCGCCCCGATGTCGTCGGACAGCATGTGGCTGACCAGGCGGCTCAGCCTGTCCCTGTCAATTTCGGTGATAAAGATCTCTCTGGTGGCGTGTGCGTGTTGCCGGACATGCCGGAAATATCCGCCCATGTCGATCACATAACTTTTCATAGAGGGCGTCTCTGCAGCAAGGCGGAATCCTGCGCGGATAAATGCCCGCACCGACCGGCGGTTGTCGGGATGAATATGAGCAACGACGTGCTGTGAACGAAATTCAAAAAAGGCGGTCTTCAGGCATTCAAAGATCGCCGCCGTCCCCAATCCCTTGCCCCAGTGTGCGCGCTCGCCAATCGCGATTACAATTTCGGTCTCGATATCCTTCTTAACCAGGCGGGCAAAGCCCACCGGTGTATGGTTCCGATTGCAGACGATGAAGAAGCGCCCGTTATGGTTGAATACATGCGTCAGCACCGGCAGTTGTACAGTACTCATCATGTTCTCAATACCAGATGAGACGCTGCTCAAGTCGCTCAGATACCGTCGGACCTCTTCATTCCGCAACCAGCGAATCAAGTGCAAGGCATGTTCTCGCGTAATTTCCGGACATAAAAAAACAAAAGGCTCTTTCATTTCTACCACCCAGCCGTAAAAAACTAAAAGCCTTTCATAGAACGTTGCTATGACGGTTCTTTTGGATAAGGCCATTATACCCGAAACGGGGTTTTTGTCAACCGATGGAATCCCGGTGAGAAAAAATCGTTAATACACAGTTAGATAAAAAATTTTAGATCTGCGTAACTATGTCACAGAGTTTCATGCCGCGGTATTGTATTCTAAACTCAACAAAGGAAACAATAGTTTTGAGATATCGGAAAGGATGGTACAAAGCAATGGCAAAGAACATAACGAAGGACAATTTTAAAAGCGAAGTGATGAGCACAGACAAGCCTGTGCTGCTGGACTTTTGGGCAACATGGTGCGCGCCGTGCCGGATGCTCGCCCCTTCGATCGACCAGTTAAGCGAGCAGTATGCCGAAACCGCCGTGATCGGTAAGGTCAATATAGATGAGCAGCAGGAATTGGCGCAGCAGTTCGGCGTGATGAGTATCCCCAGCGTGTTCGTGATCAAGAACGGCAAGGTCGTCGACAGCGCGGTAGGCCTCAGACCGAAGCAGTATTACCAGGAAGCGCTGGACCGGGCTATGGCTAAATAATTCATGGATGACAGCGGGCGGCGGTGCCGCCCGAAACCTCGCAGAACATCCCAGATACGATTTCCTTTTCCTACAGCAGAGCAAGCCACGCTCTGCTTATTTTTTTGCGGCTATTTTGTAATGCGATGAAAATCCTGTTCGCTCATGGTATTTGAAAATATGCGCCATAGCTCCGCTTTCGGATCGGTGGAAACGGGCCGCTCTTTAACATGCGCTTCCCATGTGCTTGCGGTGCTGTACAGGAATGTGGACCAGTTGGGATTCAATACCTGTCCGTTTGCCACCGCCGTGATATCCATGTTCTCGAGCAAAGCATTAAAGGCTTTTGCGTACTCCTTCGGCGGCAGGCCGGAGAGCCCCCTGATCGTTTCTGTATTCAGCGCGGGGCCGGAACTCAAAATAGCGTAGATGATCCAGCTGTTTTCATCCATGGGCGCAGACCTGCGGCATTGCTTTAATAGGAAGTAGGCTTTCGGGGACAGATAAGTCGTTCGTTTGCGGAATGCCTTGCAATAGAACAGCTCGTGCGAGTCGATGAGCGCGCACACATCCGCCCAGCCACACCCGATATCCTCCAGCGCGGGCAGGTAAGGGTTCTGGTTGCAGGTCAGTATGCCGTTTTGCGCGAGGTAACCGGATAAACGCTGCGCGGTTAAGCTCATACCATCCTCCTTGCGGTTTTGTCCGTAAGCTATTCCTCGCTGGTGCCGAATCGAAGCTTCTCTTTTTTGCAAATCATCTGAAGTGTGTCGCGGCCGGCTTTAAGCGCGGTAGGCAATCCTCCGCCCGGAGTCAGCCATTGTCCTGCCATGTAGAATTGCGACAAACCGGGCAGTGTTTTGGCGATGTTCTTCCCGAAGTTTTCGGTCGTGGGCAGCCAGCTCATCGCAGCGCCCTTCCAGGTACCCGTATAGCGCACATAGGTGGCGGGTGTGGCGACGTCGATGCGTTCCACGCAGTCTCGGATGCCGCCCAGCAGGCCGTCCACCGCATCGATCACCTGCTGCGCCAGCGCCTCCTTTTCCGCGCGGTACCGGGGCTTGTCCGCGTACTGCTTCTCCCAGTACGCGTAGTCTGTGAAGAGGCGCACCGCCAGCGAAGTCTTGCCTTCGGGCGCGAGCGACGGATCGAACGCGTAGTTGCGGATGATCATGGAAGGAATCTCTTGGCCCGCGACAATTAATGGCTTGTCCGGCAGATAGAACGTGGTGACTGGTAGATCGCTCAGGTTTTTGCCGATGCCGAGCGATACCTGCAAGTAGGCTGGGAATGTGGGGTATTCGCCATACCATTGACGGGTCTGTTCGGAGTTGTACTGTCCGCCCAGCAGCCGCGTAATCGTGTCATGGCCGTCCGCGGCAGATATGATGTAGTCCGCGCGGCGCTCGCTGCCGTCCGCGAGCCGCACGCCCACTGCCGCACCGTTCTCGGTCAGCACCTTTTCCACGCGGCTTTTATAATGGAGCGTGCCGCCCAGCGCGAGATATCGCCGCGCCATCTTTTCGGCGACGCCAAGCGAGCCTCCCAGCGGAAACCCGGACGTTTTGCCCGCCCCCCACGCCATCATCGAGGCAAACAGCGATACCGGGAAGCCCTCGCCCCAGACCGAAGCGAGCGTGCTGCCCAGTTCGGTGCTGACAAAGCGCTGCCCGAGCTGTCCCATCGTGATCTTGCCGTATTTAAAGAATGCCTGGTACTGCTTGCTGTGTCGCATCATGTCGGGCATCATGCGCATGTAGTCGGCAAAGCCCATGACTTCGGGCGCTTTATTGACCACGGGCTTGAAAGTTTTCAGCGTGCGGATTAGCCCGCATATCTCTGATATAACCGTGTCATCCTGCGGCGCGTGGGACAGCAGCTCGGACTCGAGACGGTCAGGGTCAAACCAGAATGTGACGGGCTTGGCACCATTGCGGACGCACTGGCAATAGGCGTCGTGCTGAAAGAACGTACTGCCCTGAATGACGCCGACCTCGCGCCATAGCGGATAGAACATGCCGTCCGGCGCGGACCCGGTCAGCCAGTCGATACAGCCGTCGAAGATATATTCGCCACGCTGCCACGAGGTGCACAGGCCGCCCGGAATATCGTGCATCTCGTAGATTACGCTGTCAAATCCGTTCATCTGCGCATAGCAGCCCGCGGACAGACCGGCGATACCGGCCCCGATGATGATGACCGACTTCTTCATTGGTTTATGCTCCTTGGCGTTATTGCGGCTGTGTGAGCGAGGCGACCCACGCGGCGTTTTCGCGCAGCGCGCAGCCGCCGCGGCTTTCCTTCAACTGGCTGTGGCCTTCGCGGATCTGCGCCAGCAGGCGCGAACGCAGCGCCTCTTTCAATGGGCGTCCGATGACGCCGGTATCAGAGTACGGCGCGAACGGGCAGGCTTCGAGGCTCCCCGAAGCGCTGATGTGCAGGAAGCCGCGCCCCGCAGCGAGGCAGCCGCCGTAGCGCTCCTCATTGCCGGGCAGCGGCACGATCAACATGTTGTAATCCCTCATAAAGTCGGATTCCAGTTTGCGCAGCTGCTGCTTTTGTTCCTCGGTGAGGCACAGCGCCGCGTCGTCTTCGCCCGTGGGTACGTATTCGATCAAAAACGCCGCGCGACAGCCGTCCGCTTCGAGCGCGGACAGGAACGCGGGGCTGACGACCTCGTCATAGTTCCGGCATGTGAGCGTCACGGATGCGCCGAACAGCCGCTTACCTGTGCTCAGACGGCTCATCAGCGATTTTACCGCCTCGTATACGCCTGCGCCGCGCCGCGCGTCCGTGACGGCGCGCCCGCCTTCGAGGCTGATGACGGGGATTAGATTCTTTGGATATTCCTTTTCGCTGCCCAGCAGCAGCCCGTTCGTGAACATCACAAACAGCGTATCGGGGTGCGCGTTGGGCAGCTCGAGCAGGCCGGTTTTCATGAGCGGCTCCCCGCCCGCGAACATGACGATTGCGACGCCCAGTTCCACCGCCTCGCCGACCACGCGGCGAATCTCGGCGATATCCATCTCGGTTTCGTGTTTGCGTTCGCAGGCGTAACAACCCTTGCAGTTTAAGTTGCACGCGCCCGTCACGCTCATGATGAGCACAGGGGGTACGGTGAGATTTTCCTTCTCCGAAAGACGCCCGCGTACCTTTTCCTGCTTTTTAATGCGGGACGCAATGCGCGCAAAGGTACGGATATACGCGGGACGTTCGAGCAGATATCTTTTGTTTTTGACGAGCGCTTCCGCCATCATATCGGTAAATGCTGTGATCTCGCTGTTCATGCTGTCCTCCATGGATTGATACGCTATGCATTATATATCAATAAAACGTGGTTTTCGATATCTTTTACGATATATTTATCCAATCCTTCAAAATTTCGCGCAAAGGATGCAATAAACTGAGGCCTTGTGCGTCTTGAGTGTGGTTGTATAATCAGTATGATGGAAGCGGTCAGGAAAATACCGGGAGAGGGCGAATGGGCATAGGGGACGCGTTTTCAGACGGGTTCGCGCGGTTTAAAAACTATCTGCGCGCATCGTTTGGCACGCTCAGCGAATATGACGCGGAGGATATCGTTCAGCAGGTGGCGTTAAAGATGCTGTGCCGCAATACGGATGGTATCGGCAACACCACCGCGTATATTTACGCTGCCCTGCGCAACGCCGCACTGAGCCATTTTCGTGCCCGCAAGCACGAAGCGCCGCTGGACGACGCACCCGAAGGGACGCTGGGCTCCCCCGAGGAAGCGCTGCTGGACGGCGAGCTTTCCCGTGCGCTGACCGATGCGCTGGGTCTGCTCGACGAGAAATCCCGCTTTGTATTTATGGAGACGGCGCTGAACGGCAGGAGCTACCGCGAGCTCTCGGAGCAAACCGGGGAGCCGGTGGGCACGCTGCTTGCGCGCAAAAGCCGCGCCGTTAAGAAGCTGGCAATCATACTGGAGGAATATCTGCAATGAAGGAGGGCAGGACATGGAACATGGAAAAGGCGGAGGATTCTTCCGCGTACTGGGAAAGATCGTACTGGGCGTATTGATCGCGGCGTTGATCGCGGTGGCGGTGGGCGCGCTTGTGATGGTGCTCTGGAACTGGCTGATGCCCGAAATCTTCGGACTCGGAACGATCACGTACTGGCAGGGCTTCGGGCTGGTGCTGCTGCTGCGGCTGCTGATTGGCGGCTTTGGCGAACACGGAACGAAAGGGCCTAAGGAGCCCAAAGGCCCCGGCAGACACTGGCACCGCGCGCAGCGCGTTTATCACGGCGGGCATTTCGACGACGTGTACGAGCAGTGGTGGCAAAGCGAGGGCGCGGAGCGCTTCGATCAGTATATGAAGGAGCGCGGCAAGAAGGAAGAATCGGAAGCGAAGAGCGAGGAATAAGGAAGACTCATCTGAAGCGCCGCACAAGCGGCGCTTTTAGCGGGACGTGCAGGAGCCCGTCCCCTACGAAATATTTTGGCGGGATACCAATGGCGTCCCCTGCGATACGATGCAGTTCTCTTCTTCTAATGCAGCGGGACGAGCAGGAGCCCGTCCCCTACGAACGGTGCGGTTTATTTAACCGAATGCATCCACAGCAATCCTCTTCTGCAGGGGCGTCCAATGGACGCCCGCCCCGGTGTTTCCTTGTATTCTGCCTGCGGGACGTGCAGGAGCCCGTCCCCTACAAAGCGGGTTTTCAGCGCATAAGGCTGTGGACGCAAGGTTTTATAGGCTTGTCTGTATCCTGCAATTGTGTTATACTCGATACAAGTCTGTTGGGAACTGTCAGCCGGACAAGCGCCTGTATGGTTTCGATGGGCTTTCGGGTGGTGGGGAAAAGGACAGCCTGTGAAGAAAATTGCGAAGCCGGCCGCTTTCATACTCGCACTTCTGGTCACTCTTGCTTTGGCGTTTGCCAATGCGCCTTCTGCGCGCGCTGCCGCGTTCTACACCGATATCCGCGTTTTGCTTTCCCTTGATGCCCCTCAATCCATCGGCATATCGTTCGTTGGGGACTACTTTTTAAAGGAAGACCCGTCTTTTGTGCTGTCTCCCGATGACATCACCATCACAAGGTCGGGCGGCAGACCGGTGATCACTTCCGGCGGCCATACCTTCAGCGCGTCCACCCTCACGCTGGTCAGCGGCGACTACGGCGGGACATCCGCTTATATCCGTTTGAAAAATTCCATTTACGGCACATGCACCTACCTCGGCAATATGATTTTTGATGTCTACGACGGCGGCATCCGCGCGATCAACACGCTGCCTATCGAGCACTATTTATACGGCGTGGTGCCGTATGAAATGAGTAACACGTTCCCGATCGAGTCGCTCAAGGCACAGGCGATCTGCGCACGCGGATATGCCGCTGCGAACTGCTCTAAATACCGGCTGCGCGCCTACGACATTTTAGATACTTCCGCCGATCAGGTGTATCATGGTTATAACAGCGATTATACGCGCGCCATCGCTGCCGTGGAGGAAACGGCGGGACAGGTGCTCACGTACGATGGCGACATCATCCAGGCGTATTACTCGGCTTCCAACGGCGGGCAGACCGAGCTGACCGGCAACGTATGGGCCAGCGACCTGCCGTATTACGTACAGCGAGACGACCGGTTCGATTTGGAGAATCCGTCCAGCCTGGAGAATAAATCCTTTATTCCTACCGAATTCACTGCGGAAACGCGGTCACTGATGGACCCACTCGTGCTTACGATGCTGCAGCAGGGCGCGGACGCGGCGGCCGGCAAGCCGGTCACGCTGGTATCCACTGTACGCGTCAAGGCATACGACGCGATCTACGATCCGCCCAGCCGGTGCTACACCAAGGCGGATGTCGTGCTGATGGCGGCCTCTGCCGACGGTACGGTCGGGCAGCTCACCGTCACACTCACGCTGGACGACCTCGTCTATTCGGAAGAGAACCCGCGAGGTATTTTCAATACCGGCAAAGCGAGGCTGCGGATGCGCGGCGCGGAGCGGGGCGTTCTGGAGACGGAGGGCACAGCGTACGCGGCGTATGAAGGCTGGTTTATCACGAACCGGCGCTACGGGCACGGCGTGGGATTAAGCCAGCGCGGCGCACAGCAGCGCGCCACCGCGGGGCAGGTCAGTACGGACATCCTGAGCTTCTATTACGTGGGCACAAAACTGATTACCATCGGTACGGCTGCCAGCGCACCGGCGCTATCCAGCGATGCTTACGCGATATCCGATGGCTATATCAGCGGCATTCGGCCCGGCACAACGCCGGTTGAGCTGCTGTCAGAGATCACTTCGGCGGGCGGAACCTTGAGCGTGATCAGCTCGGACGGCGTGCCGAAGATGGATGGCGCGGTCGCGACGGGCGATTTTGTCAGAACGGTATATGATGACGGCGCGTCGTATTTCGACCTTCCGGTGGTACTGTACGGCGATACGGACGGTGACGGGAGCATCACACAGGATGATCTGAACGCGCTGCGGCAGCATATGATGAACGCCAGCCGACTGTCGGGCGCATACCTCACCGCTGCGGATGTAAATCGCGACGGTACTGTGGACAGCCTCGACGCGCTGAGGCTGATCAAGCATATACAAGGCGCGCAATCGATTGAGCAATAAGGAGGGCGGACTGTTGGGCAAACCGCATAGAACGAGGACAATTGTATGGATGGCTGTGCTGGCAGTGATGCTGGTATTTCCGATGACCGCCTACGCGACCGATATATCCGTCACGGCGGATTCGACGACGGTCAAAACCGGCGACACCGTTCTCGTGACCGTGACGGTTTCCGGTGATCATATCGCCGTGGCGGACGGCGCTTTTACCTACGACCCCGCGCTGCTGTCCTATATCGGCAGCGACGGAGGGGCATCGGACGGACATATCAACATGGTTTCCCTGCAGGACGGCGGCGCGTCCTCGCTGACGGCGGTGATCAAATTCGCAGCCATCGGCGCGGGAGAAGCGGAAGTCCGCGTGACGATGGAAAATGTGCTAAGCTATGACGAACAGCCGCTCGGAGCCGCGGAGGCGGGCGTGAACGTTTTCATCGCATCCTCCGGCACACAGCCCACGCCGGGAGAGAGCGCCCCGACGGTCGATCTTTCGTTGACGGGCGTTCCTGCGGAAAATGTGACGGGCGCGGCAGAGCCGATGTATATCTGGCGCACGCTCACCAGCCTGACGCTGCCTTCGGGGTTCGCCGACAGGCAGGTGACCTACCGGGACGAGTATGTGGGCGGCGCGGCCATCCCCGATACCGACGACCTGATCCTGCTGTATTTATCGAACAAGACCGGCGAAAAGGCGGGGTTTTATATTTACGATGCGCAGAAGGACGCATTTTTCCCTTACCTCACCATCCAGTCGGTGTCCAAAAACTTTACGCTGATCTGGCCGGACGATACCGTGCAGGTGCCGGAAGGGTATGAGGAGGCCACGCTGCTCTGGAAGGAGAAGCAGGTGCCCGCATGGATTGCGGAGGGCTCCGATGGTTCCGTCTATCTGGTCTATGCCCGCAATTCGGCGGGAGAGAGAGGTCTTTATCTCTATAATGTCGAGGACGAATTCGTGCAGCGCTACATCGCGCCTTCCGGCGGCGCATCCGAACCTACGGCAGCGCCGACTGCAGGGGCCAAGCCCTCTTCCGGCCCGGATAATCCGCATGACGTCATCCCGGTGAACGCGGCCGTTTTCTATGCGGTTTGCGGAGCTGCCGCCGCGCTGGCGGTAGCCGCGGCAGTTTTCGCCATACTCTATATCAAGGCCACCCGCGCTGCGCGCAGAGCGGCACGCATGGAGAAGCGGCTGCGCAAAACCTCGCAGGAAAAGGGCGTCGACGTGTAGTCCGATAAAGACACAAACATGTCCGGTTTTGACGATTGTTGTCGAATCGTGATATACTGAATCATATCGACTAAAGGAGATGGTATGAAAACCAGGACGATATCTGCGGTCATCGCGATTTTACTGCTTGCCATATTAGCGGGATGCAGCATACCGGCAGGCGTGGTAACCACGCCGCCCGCCAGCGATACACCGAATGGCAGTGAGACTGCGGCGGCAACACCCTCCACCGTTGTGATCAGTACGCCGACGGTGATACCGACCACGGCCCCGGGGGAGACGCCTGTCACTACTCCTGCGGCAACCCTCGCGCCCACCCCTTCGCCTTTGCCCGATCCGCTTATCGTGACGGAACGTACGCTGATTTACAGCAACGAATATATCGATGTCGATATCCGCTACCCCGAGATCTCGGGCATGGAGGACGCTGCGCAGCAGAGCGGCATCAATGAGGGCGTATCCGTCTATCTCAAGGACATGGCAACGGAGCTTGAAACCCGATCGGAAGAGACCGCCGCGAGCGGCGAACACGGCGTGTATACGATCGAATCGAGTTATGCGGTCAAGCGCAACGACGGCGGCATACTCTCGGTCCGCATCAGCATCAGCAGCTATGGCGGCGGCGCCAACACGAGTTCGGATTCCGCGTTTATCAATGTGATCAACTCTGATCCCGCGCAGCAGCCCAAGTTGGCCGAGCTGTTTGCCCCGGGTGCCGATTATATGACGGTATTGAATAACCGGATCAGCGCGCTGATTGCCGCCGACCCGTATGCGGATATGTTCTCCTTCACGAGCGTATCGTCTTCGGAATGGTATTACCTGACGGACACCGCACTCGTGATCGTCTTCCCGCGATACGCCATTACGTCGGGCGTGTACGGCGAACCCGAATTTTCCGTCCCGCTGGCCGATTTGGCGGGGATGCTGAATCCGGGCATCGCATAAACAGTATCCAACCGAACACAAAGAAAAAAGCGGGGGCATCGCCTCCGTTTTCTGTTATCTATGGCTGTGATAAAACTCTCTCAGCGACTGTTTCACATCTCCGTCGAGATTATGCCAGCGCACGCCGCGTATCGCGCCCTCCAGCGCACAGAGGCGCATGATGCAGGCGGGCGGATCGAAGGCCTTGATACGCACCCACGCTTCGCGGCTGCCGATAGCTTTTAATTGTTCGGGCGTATCGATACCCGCCTGCTTGAGTTGCGCCTCCAGTGTCGCACCGATATTGGGCATTTCGGATAATGCGCTCATAGAGCCTCCCGTTTAAAATCGTACCGGTACGCGGCTTCGGTCGGCAGCCAGCCGAGGCGCTCAAACAGCTTCACCTGATACGCACCGGGCAATAGGCTGACAACCTCGCTGACCGGGGTATCGACGAAGCCCTGCCGCTTCCAGTAGTCCCCCGCGCCGGTGCTGAACAAGTAAACTGCCTTAAGTCCCATCTCGCGCGCGGCCTGCAGAAGGGTCTGCGTCAGCCGTGCCGCAATGCCGCATCCGCGGTATTCGCGCAGCACCAGCGCGCTGCGCAGCAAGCCGTATTCGTTTTCATACTCGCAGCCGATTACGCCGATCAGCTGATGGTCACCTGAAAAAGCGCCCCAATACCGCGTGCCTTCCGAAAGTATGTCTTCGGGGCGCAGATCATCCGTCGCGATGAGCGCCAAAACTTCGGGTTTGTGCTTTGCCGTAAGCTCGATGATGTCAAATTCCATAGACAGCCCTTTTTCTGCGTCAATTCTCCGGTTGCGGCGGGAGCGGATGCGCAAACAGCGGTGCGTACACCAGCTTACCCGCTTCACGCCGGCTCTCGAACAGGATAATCTCCTGAACCTTGAAACGGCAGCCCTTGTGCGCCATCGAAGCGACATCGTCGCCCTGCAGTGCGTGAAAATTCCGAACCAGCGTAATGTGGGGGTGATAAGGGCGCGCTTCGCGCTCGAAGCCGCGCTTTTCCAGCGCATCCTCCAGCCGCGATACCAGCGCGGACAGCACTTCGAGATCGCCGCCCACGCGCGCGGAAACGATGCCGCCCTTGCCCATCATGTGCATGCCCTGGCATTCCAGCGAGAACGCGCTACCGCCCGTTTCGGTGATCGCAGCCCGCAGATCGCGAAGCCGTGAGGAGGGCACATCGCCCAAGAATTTAAGCGTGATGTGCAGGTTTTCGGCGAGCGTGAAGTTGCCGTTGCCCGCTTTTTTCAGCATCTGCTGCAGCGAGCCTAAGTATTTGATACAACCCGCCCGGATTCCAATAAACAATCGCATAGCCAAACCTTCTTTCGTCAATGCTGACTGTCTGTCCTGCGATGCCCCTGATTCCTTAATGTGGTGGTTAACCTTGATTAAGTATAACAGATTATACCGTACGCATCAATGAAATGTATGGGCCCGTTACGCTTTGCACCGCCTCGCATATGATATATCAGGATTATTTCAGGAGGTTACTATGACTAATTTCCCTCGCTTCGTAGCCCAAAGGGATGGCGGAAGAGGGCCGGGCAGGCCACCGGGGGTAAGACCGCCGGGGCCGCCGAGACCACCGGGACCGCCAAGACCGCCGGGGCCACCGAGACCGCCGGGGCCACCGAGACCGCCGGGGCCACC
>JAEWCC010000042.1 GCA_023390815.1 Bacillota bacterium | reverse complement strand
CTGGTCATTAACGTAGGCTTAAAGGATGGCATCAAGGTGGACATGCCCGTCGTCACAGGCGATGGCCTCGTGGGGCGCGTGGTGGACTGCGGACCCAATTTCAGCCGCGTGATTGCAATCATCGACTCCTCGAGCGGCGTCGATGCCGTTGTGGAGCGAACGCGTGATTACGGTATTGTGACGGGCACGGTCTCGCTCGGCGAAGACACCAAAATGCTGACGCTCTCTAACCTGCCGCTTGACGCCGACCTTGTACCGGGTGACACCGTCATCACATCGGGCCTTTCGGGCGTGTTTCCCAAGGGCATCCGAATCGGCGAGGTGTCGGAGGTGAGCCCGAGCAGCGACGGAATGAGCAACAAAGCGGTCATTACCCCCTGGGTAGACTTTCAGCATCTTGAAGAAGTGCTCGTCATCACGACGGAGCAGATCGACATTGAAGAGGCGCTGGGCGAATGAGATATATCGTGCTCGCCGCAATCGCGGTGGTCAACCTCATATTCACTGGCGCGGTTTTTCCGAATATCAACATCGCCGGGCTCGCGCCCGATATCATCATCTGTTCCATGGCCTCCGTTGTCATACTCGAAAAGCGCATGACAGGCGCGCTGATTGGCCTTGTCTGCGGGCTGATACTCGATCTGCTGTTTTCCGGCGCGATCGGTTTTTTCGCCATTCCCTATCTGATCGTCGGCGCGGCGCTTTACGCCGTCGTCCGGCGCATTTCGTATATCGACCGGTTTTTTCTGCCCATGAGCATCGCGGCAGGCGCGTATCTTCTCAAAGAGGTGTTATCCGCGCTGTTGTCTTATATGCTGGGCTACGAGTTTTCACTGATCCGCATGGTGGTGCGCTACATCCTTCCCGAGCTGATCATCACCGGCATTTTCATGCTGCCGATCCATGGGCTGCTGACGCGCATCTATCGCTCCTCATCCGTACGTCCTCGTAACCCCGAAGAGTTCAAGCACTTATAATACACGAATCCACCGTCTAGCCAGACGAAAGATATTCTGTATAACACCGGAGATTTGCTATGAAAGATGAAGACAATATCCCCGAACCAAAAAATTTGACTATCAAGCACTGGAACCCTTCGGCCCAGCCGTCCGAGAGTAAGAACAGCCCGGTAACCAACGAATACAGCGCGAAAAAGGCATCGGTTCGCAAAGAGCTCAAGGCAAAGATGAGCCGCGATGTGCGCCGCCAACAGCAAAAGAACGAGCAGGAGCACCGGCAAAAACAGATGCGCAAGCGCGGTGAGAGGGCGGCGCTAAAAAGGCTGTCCACGCCCGAGCAGCGCAGGAAATTCCTCGCCGCGCGCCGGTCGGAAACGAAAGCTGCCGCGCAGGCCGCAAAAGCACAGGCTCTGCAGCGCAAACGGGAAGTTGCCGCGCTGTCACCCGATGAGAAAAAGGCTTTATACAGGGAGCAAAGATATCAGCGGAAGATCCGGCGCAGGGCGTCCCGCGCATACATTCCGCTGGAGATCTTGAAATATACGGCATTGGCGGCGCTGGCAGCAGGCATCATCTATCTGGGCAACGTTTCGTACGGCGTTTTCGTGGACAATTCGTATGCGTTCCAGAATACGGGGCACGCAGTCGCGCACCCATCCGATTTTCATCCGAGCGATACCGAGACGTCTGCCGAGGTCGATCCGTACAGCTCGCTGCTTTCCGGCGCGGATCTCGATTTTATGAAGAATCGGGTCAACATCCTTGTGATGGGTATCGATAAAAACGAGGAGCGGGAAAATTGGGGGTCGTTCCGTACGGATACGATGATCCTTGTATCTATCAATTTCGAAACGAACAACGCATGTATTATTTCGCTGCCCAGAGATAGTTACGTGTGGATTTATAACAAAGGTTATCACAACCGGATCAATACTGCATTTGGTGCCGGCGGAGGTCTGGATGGTGACGGATTAGCCTATGCGATGAATACCGTCTCGATGGCTTTAGGCGGTATCCCTGTCAATAACTATGTTTGTTTTGACATGGAAGTCGTAATGGACGTAGTCAACGCGATGGGCGGCATCGATTATGATGTGGAAGTGCCGTTCGACTTGGAAGGGCGCACCATGAAAGCAGGCTTTCAGCACCTCGACGGGCAGGGGGTGCTGGATTACTGCCGCGTTCGCCATATCACAGGCGGCAGCGACATCGCACGTACGAAGCGCCAGCGCAAGATGATTACGGCGGTATTTCAGTGGATGAAAGAACACGGCCAGCTTCAGGATATCCCCGCGATTTACTCCGCGGTGGCGAGTAACATCAATACGGACCTGACCTTTGAGCAGATCACATCGCTTGCGGCGTTTGCCATGAAGATGGACTCAAGTTGTCTTCATGAATATCTGCTGCCTGGCGGATACCTGGATATGGAAGGTGCCAGCTTCTGGGGTATCGATCAGTCGGAGAAGCAGCAAATGATCTACGAGATATTCGGTCAGAACATTCAAGTGGATAACGATGACGATATATCGTCACTGCGGCATCTGGTAGACTTAAAGAATGAAGCGGTCGCAGCCGGTCAATCGGCGCTCAGTGAAGCTGCCGGCTATATCTCGGCCAACAGCGCATATGTTACAGCAGAACTGCGGGCTCAATATGATGGGCTGAGAAAAGCGCTGGTGGACGCGTTGGCCAAGAAGAATCCTCAGAACATCGGCAAGACGATCCAGCCGATTACAGACGCAACGCATGCACTGCGCACGTGGTTCAAAAATACGTTGAAGCCCGCAGTTGCAGCCGCAATGGCTTCGGCAACGCCGCCCCCCGGGCCATCCGATTCCGTGGAGCCTTCCGGCACGCCCGGGCCATCCGATTCGGCAGGGCCCACCGGTACGCCCGCACCGGAAACCACCCTTGCTCCCCCGTCATCAACGCCTGCGTCTTGACGCGTAAAACTGAAGAAAAAGTTAAAGCCGTACGGGGCGCGTACGGCTTTTTTGCGCATGCCTGCGCAAAGCATAAAGGAGCATAAAGCGGTTGCTGGTTATGATTGTAACCTGATCTCGGAAAAATATACCGCCTTGCAATTTTCTTTTTCTCTCCGATGTTTATCGCAGGACTCTGTTCGTTGTACACGCTGCAAAAAGGCGCTGCAAGATAAAAAGGCAAGGTCGGATTTAGCCAAACGGATCAGAGTATTTCGCATGAGCGTTAGGCTGTATACGCGTGCTAAGCCCGCTGCAAAGTGCCTGAGCAAAGGCCTTTTTTACGGTTCTTATTGTATTTGCCCGTCGCGATGCTATAATAAATCCTATAAATCTATCTTAAGTATAACGAGACGCGAGGTGCAAAATGGTCGAAATCAGGCATGTTACTGCGAAAAATGACTTTAAGAAGTTTCTGAATTTTCCGGATCAACTCTATCGCGGAGCCAAGAATTTTGTACCCGAACTCAAATCCGACGAATTCTCCATGTACTTTCCCGAAACCAACTTCGCGTTTGAGTATTGCGACGCCAAGTTCTTTCTCGCATACCGCGACGGAAAAATCGCCGGGCGCATCGGCGCAATCGTGAACAAACGTGCCAACGAGCTTTGGAATCAAAAACAGATCCGCATTACGCGAGTGGACTTCATAGACGACCTCGAGGTTTCCGGCGCGCTGTTTGGCGCAGTGGAAAAATGGGCCAAGGAACTTGGCCTAACCGAGGCGCACGGCCCCTTGGGCTTTACCGATCTGGACAAGGAAGGGCTCCTCGTGGAGGGCTTCGACCGCATGGGTTCCACCGTTACCATTTACAACTACGAGTATTACCAGAAGCACTTTGAGGCGAACGGTTACGTCAAAGACACCGACTGGATCGAATATCGCATCAAGGTTCCCGAAAAGGGCGATAAACGCGTGGCGCGCGTCAGCGAGATTGCCAAAAAGGTCATGGCGCGCTCCAACGTGCGTTTCTTCAACATCAAAAAGATCAAGGACGCGGCGCCCGTGGTGGTGCAGCTTTTCGATCTTTTAAGCGAATGCTACAAGGAGCTATACGGCGTGGTGCCTTATACCGAGAAGATCGCCAAGGATTATCTGCGCCGCTTTACGCCGCTGCTCAATCCCCGGTACGCCAAATTCATCGTGGATGAACACGACAAGCTCGTGGGCTTTGGCCTTGCTGCGCCCTCACTCGCGCGCGCGTTCCAGAAATCGCACGGGCGCATGCTGCCATTTGGCTGGGCGCATCTGCTGCACGCCTTAAAGCACCCGACCGAGCTGGAGCTTTACCTCGTCGCAGTCCACCCGGATTACCAGAAGGCCGGGCTTGCCGCGCTGCTGCTTAACGAGGTGACCGCCTCGGCCATTGAGGACGGCGTAAAATACGCCGAGTCCTCCCCCGAACTTGAAGACAACCAGAAGGTTCAGGACTTCTGGAAGAATTACGACGTCGAGCAGCACAAGCGCCGCCGCTGCTACATCAAGCATCTGGACTGATATGAAACAAGCCGGGAAAGATCCCGGCTTTTATTATGTCTTCGGCTTATTCGCCTGCTTCGGAAGGCTGATAGGTGTTTGTGCGCCTTTCAATCATCTTGCGCACCGTTTCCTTCTCGGCTTCAATTTCATTCAGCGTGCGCACGCCCATGCGCCTTAAGAGGGGCAGCGGCGGACACCAGCCCTGCAGTGCGTGCTGCAACAAAAATGCACCCGCAAGCCCACTCAGCAAAAGCCATTTTGTGCTGTGCACCGCACTCAAAACGACACCAGCCAGCATCATTCCGGCGGCGTTGGTCTCGAGCACGCGCTCCGTATCCCATTCAGAGTCCAGCTCGCGAAGCCGGTGTTTCAGCCGCATCTCGTCGGCTTCTTCCAGCTGGCGCACCCTTTCCATCATATTCTCTTGTACCCTGCGATTGATGCGGGGCGCGGTATGCAGCGGTACCCGCATTGCAGTGGACGGTAAAGCCGGCATATTCAATCTCCTTTTCCTGTGTTGGCTATAGCATGCGTTAAGGAAGCGAAAGATATGCAGGGAATGGGATTTCGTCGAAAATTGACTAAAGAGTTTCAAGGAGAGCAGCCGTTTGTTAGGTAAGCGAAGTATCTTATTTCAAGATCCTTCGTCGCTGCGCTCCTCAGGATGACAGCAGGAGCATCCGCTTTCTCGTCACTGTGCGCCTGAGAATGACATGCAGGACACCAGGTTATTGAAACAGCATAAAACCGGAGGCACCATTGATCGCCTCCGGTTGCGGTTTACTCGATTCTGCGGCTTACTCCGCCGCATCAGTACCCGGTTTTGTCTGCGTTTCGCGCTGCGCGAGGATATCGCGGATCGCGTCCTTTTCGGCTTCGATCTCCCCCGCCGTGCGCACGCCGAGACGCCTTAGCACCGGTTGCAGCGGGCACCAGCCTCTGAGCGCTCTTTCCAGCATCAGCACACCCGCGGCGGCACTGACCAGCAGCCACTTGCGGCTGTGCACCGCGCCGAGGAAGCTCCCGAGAAGCACCATCCCCGCCGCGCCGCCCTCGAACGCGCGCTCCGTATCCCACTCACAGTCCAGCTCGTGCAGCCGGGCTTTAAGCTTGCAGTCGTCGGTGATTTCATACCGGCGTATTCGATCCTTTAAATCCCCTTGCGGGTTCGCGCAATGCAGCGTCACGCGCAAAGCACACGGAAAAACCATCTCTGTATCTCCTTTTCCCATAACTAGATATAGGTTGCGCA
>JAEWCC010000070.1 GCA_023390815.1 Bacillota bacterium | reverse complement strand
ACCATCGATATCTATACCAGCAACACGGACGAGCCCCGCAAGCTGCGCCGTAAGGAAGACAAGATTGATGACGTACCGTGGACGTTCCTGATGCGCGTGGATATGGAGAAAGCCGAAGGCTGGCAGGAGATCCTGCTGGCGCAGCCGGTCGAAGCGAAATACCTGCGGTTCGACCTCGTGGAGAACCATGGAACCGGCCCGGATATTCCGTGGACCGAAACCAGCGAGATCAAGATCTATCCCTGAAAAGGCGATATATAAGATTGAAAGGATTGAAGATTACGATGAAAAAATGGAGACTGGTCAATTCGGAGAATGTGAAGCCGTTTGTGTGCGATGACACGTACAGCAGCAAGATGCTCACCGGGGATGAGATGGCGGGCATGCAGATCATCAACATCAACGAAGGCACCTTAAAGCCCGGCTGCCGGACCGAGGGCGGCGCGCATGACGAGACGGAGATCTATTACATGGTGAGCTGTGAAAACGCCGATGTTTGGCTCGACGACGACTGTATCCCCGTCAAGAACGGCGACATCATCGTGATCCCGCCGCATGTGTTCCACTGGATCGACAATACCCGTAGCAGCAAGCCGTTTGTGCTGTTCACGCTGTGGCCGAAGCAGGAACAGAACGGTGTGTACTTCGCGCGTAAGGAAGCGTGGGGCACGAGTGTAGCTTATCTGGACGAGCAATACACGGAGAAAAGACAGAACAGTAAATAAACAGGGCGGTGCAGTATGAGCAAAAGTGTGCGCGTGGTAATACTCGGCGATTTGCTTTACGATTGCTTTGTGTGGGCAGATCACCTGCCGCGCATGGGCGAGACGGTAACGGGCTATGCCAACGGCTTTTACTCGGGCGGCAAGGGTGCGAATCAGGCGGTACAGGCCGCGCGGCTGGGTGCGGAGGTTTATATGATCGGCAAGGTTGGCGTGGACGAGCGCGGTACCTTTTTGATTGATAGCCTGAAAAGCAGCGGCGTTAACACCGACTATGTGATCACCGACGCCAATGAGGCAACCGGCACGGACTGTGTGCAGATCGACCGCAACGGCAACAACGCGATCGTCGTCGTGCCGCTGGCCAACGAGCACATCCGCCCCGAAGAGATTGAAGGCATGGCGTCGCTAATCGGGAGCGCGGACGTGTTCATTTCGCAGCTGCAGGTCAACGAGGAAGCTATCGAGGCTGCGCTGAGATTGGCTCATGGGGCGGGCGTACGGACGGTATTAAACCCCGCGCCTGCGCGCAAAATGCCGGACGCGTTTTTCTCTTTGCCGGATTACCTGACGCCCAACGAAACCGAAGCAGAGTTCTTCACGGGCTGTTACCAGAAGGATATGGACATGCAGGCGTGGCGGACGGCAGCGGCAAAACGCTTTTTTGAGATGGGCGCAAGACGGCTCGTGATTACGCTGGGCGCGCAGGGCGCGCTGTACTGCGAAGGTGGGGAGAGCTTTGTGGTGCCGCCGTATCCGGTGAAAGCGCTGGATACCACTGCGGCGGGCGACGCGTTCAACGCGGCGTTCGCGATACGGCTCGCGCAGGGTGCGGATGTCCGCGCCGCGCTTGCATACGGCAATGCGGCGGGCGCGCTGACTGCGTCGCGGATGGGCTCGCAGCCCTCCATGCCGACTGTGCAGGAGATGGATAACTTTATTTCAGAACGAGAAACACAGCAGAGGAAAGGGCAGTAAAGGGACTATGGAAATCAACCGTTATCTGGATCACGCGGTATTAAAGCCGGACCTCACCATCAGTGAGGTAAAGGCGGCAATACAGCTGGGTATTGATTTTGAAGTGGCGACCGTGTGTGTGCGCCCGTGCGATATCGAACTCGCCAAAGAGATGTGCAAGGGAACAAAAACGCAGGTAAGCTGCGTTCTGGATTTTCCGCATGGCGTAGGCGGCGCAGCCGCGAAGGAAGCGATGGCCGCGCTGTACGTCGCGCAGGGCGTTGTCGATATCGACATGGTGATGAACCACTCGTACGCACGTTCGGGTGAATGGGACGTCGTGGAGGATGAGATCCGCCGCGTCGTGAAGCAGGCGCACGCGAAGGGTGTCAACGTCAAGGTGATATTCGAGTCGGGACTGTTTACGATCAGCGAGGTTAAAAAAGGCGTAGAGGTTTGCATCGCCGCAGGTGCGGATTACGTGAAGACCTCGACGGGCTTTTCCGGCATCGGCGCGACGGTGGAAGCGGTTCAGGCGATGCTCGATACGGCCAAAGGCCGCATCAAGGTGAAACCCTCGCAGGGTATCCGCGACTACGAAACCGCGAAGATGTACGTGGACATGGGCGTGGCGCGCCTCGGTGTGGGCTACACTTCCACGCCGGTCATCTGCGGCAAGAAAGCGCAGCAGAACAGCGAACAGTATTAAGCATACAATAAACAAGAAAGCCGTTGCACGATTGCGACGGCTTTTTGTTAGTAATGGCTTGCCGAAAATTTATCGGTTTAAATTCTCTTCAAAAGCTGCTCTCTCTAAATAATATACCGCCATCTCTGCCTTGACATTGCCCTCGATGGGTATCTCATGAACCGTACCTCTTATAAAACCGCTTCTTTCCAGAAGCATGACGGACTGAATATTCTCGGTGCGCAGGTCGGCGACAATTTTATCCAGCTTCATGCCATGAAAACCGTATTCGATCACCGCCTTAACGGCTTCTTGCATAAACCCTTTTCCATGAAATGCGGGCAACAGGTCGTACCCGATTTCAGCACACCGGCCATCCTCCGTTATGTTCCAGATACAGATGCTGCCGACGAATTGGCTGGATGCGGTTAAGCTAATTGACCACATGATGCTTTGGCCATTTTCAAGATCACGATCAATCTTTTTAATATAATCCTCTGCCTGACTGATGGTTATGTATTGTTTAATCCCTGTATATCGAATGACAGCGGGATCTGAACGGAGCGCAAATATCCCGTCGGCATTGGATAAACCTAATTTCCGCAGAGTAAGGCGATCGGTTGTCAATACAGGGAAGGGTACAAAAAGAACGCTGCTCATGAATACGCCCTGCTCTTTCAAAATGATTAGCTCATCATATACCAATGGGCAGCGCATGTCCAGCCATCGAACCTGTTAAGCGCGTCAATAAAAGAAGCCTCGGTCGGTGCCGCGGCTTCACGTATTTGACGGTTATTCCGCTGTTACCGTGCCGTCTTCCGCAACACTCACGCTCATCCCCGTTTTCACATATTCGAGGAATTCGTCGCCCAGGCTGTCGACCGTCGGCATGGAGGCGTCTGTCCAGACGCCCGAGAGTATG
Source organism: Bacillota bacterium (assembly GCA_023390815.1). GTDB lineage: Bacteria > Bacillota > Clostridia > Christensenellales > SZUA-584 > JAEWCC01. The sequence goes on along the minus strand of JAEWCC010000070.1, from coordinate 20,243 downwards.
GCGCCCGCCGCGGCGAGCGAATCGATGGGCTTGGAGAACAGCAGGCACGCGGGCTGCTGCTTTAAATAGGCTGCGCAGTAGAGCAGCATGCCACCCGTCGTGGAGCCGATGGTCTGGGGCATGCATAACGCCTTGCCCTTCATCGGCTTTTCGTAAACGTCTGGGTTGTTCTGGTCGGAGCACGTCGACTCCTTGTCGTGAAACATCAGCGCCTTCTGAAAACTCGCCAGCGTGTTAAAACCGCCGCGGCTGACCAGCGCTTCGGCCTTGGACGCGCCGGGTACGACAGGACGTCCCTTGAATACCTTCATTGCACCTTGCCCCCTTTCGTAATCAGCGCGAGAATCTGCGCATCCGTCTGATAGCGCGCGCTCGTGTAGGTACGCAGCTTGTTGGAATTCGTCACAACCGGCATCTTGCCGCAGAGCGGGTTGTTCATGTACATCAGCGGGCAGATCGACGAGGTGACGACACCCATTTCCTCCAGCCGCGCGGCGTACGGCGACTGTGCGAATTGCTTCATCACCGCCGGGGCTGCCGTCACGACGGTGGGTATGGCGACTTTTTTACGCCCGGATACCTTAAGCCCGGCTTCGATGCTCTCCGTCCATTCCTTAAGCTGCCCCAAAGAGAGGTGCGGGCAGCCGATGAAGCAGAGCTTCGGCTGCGCCTTCGCGTCCTTCCAGACGACGGGGTAGGATTTATATACGCGATCCAGCTCCGCATCGTCAATCACGTACGTTTTTGCTCCTTGTGCAATCAGCGTATCACCCAGTTCCGCGACTTCGGGGGTGAGGCCCTCCACGTGGTACAGACCGACCGCGCCGTTGGAGGCCGTCGCTGCACCCATATCCTTAAGATAGGCCTTGGCGTCCTCGTTCAGTTCCGTGCCGATAAACTGCTTGAGCCCTTTGATGTACGGCACGTCTTCCATCACCTTCATGCCGATCGCGCTGCCGAGTACCTGCGCTTCGGGCTTTTTGGAGGTTCTGACCTCGACGATCCACGTCGCCTTGCGGCCTTCGTCGGTCAAAAGACCGAACTCCGGCACACACCCCGCGATGCTGCCGAAGATGTCGATAATGCCGGAATTGCGGTTACAGCGCGCGCCGAGTACGCTGTTGGCAAAAACCACGGCGCTGCTCTCGGCCCAGCTTAAGACGTCGCCTTTCTTCGGGACGTTGCCCATTTCCGGCATGTAGCACGTGCACGAGAACGCGTCCGGGTTCATGATGCCAAGCTTTCTGAGCCTTTCCTCGTACTCCTTCTGCTTGGAGTACATCACCTTAAAGAACAGCTTCTGCGCCGGATTCGCCGGAACCCGCTTCTGCAGCGGGCGAGGGTCCACCGAAAACGGCTGCGCGGACTTTACACCCGCGTCGATCAATTGATCCAGCAGGTCATAGACCGGCGTCAGCACGCCGAGGCCAAAGCTTGTGACCAAATGGCCGTACTCGCTCGTGACGGGGACCATGCGCGTTGCGCCAAAGGTTTCACCGTACATCACGAGGGTCTTCATCACCTTGGCGAGGGCTTCGCCCTGCTTGCCGTCCAGCATATCCTGCTGCTGTGATGTGAGTTGCATTGCCATTGCGTGCCTCCTTAAATCGAGGATGCCAGCGCGTTTGCGGCGCGCGTGGCCTCCAGTATGCGTCCGGAGCAGAAGCTGTCGCCGATGTTATGAAGCTCGGGCGCGGCATGGATGCGCTGCGCTTCGAAGAACAGGGCGTCGTCGGCTTTTCCGCCCATCGCCAGCACCACGAGATCGGCTTCGATCGTCTCTTCCTTTTCCTCCGGCCCGATCTTCGGCGCGAGCGGGTTCTCGATGTTCTTGGGCAGTATCGGCTGCCAGGTGTTGTACGGGTTCGGCACGCCCTTGGAAACATTGCGCGATACGATCACATGCTTCTCGTCAAAACCCGTGACTTTCGCGCAGTTTATCAGCTTCACGCCCGCCTTGTTCATATAGTGGATCAAATGGCCGCGGTTAGCGGTACACGCGCCGTCCATGATGTGCGGCAGCATCTCGATCACCGTCACTTCGCGCCCGTATTCATATGTAAGCCAGTAGGCCGTCTCACAGCCTACCACGCCGCCGCCGATCACGACGATTTTCTTTGCGTCTCCCGCGAGACCGATATCGCAGAGCAGGTCGGTCGCCTGCACCGTTTTGATACGTTCGATGCCGGGTATCTTCGGCGCGACGGGCTTTGTGCCGACTGCGAACACGATGCTGTCGTAATGCATCTCCCGCAGCGTCTCGGCATTCACTTCGGCGTTAAAATGTACTTCGAGATTTCCGGTCGCTTCCGCGGCTGCAAGAAGCCGGGAGAGGTAAAGCCGGTAGTTTTCCACCTCGTATTTGATTTTCGGAACGCCGCCCGGGATGATTTTGCCGCCCGCTTCGCCGGTCTTTTCATAAAGCTCCACCTTGTGCCCGCGCTGCGCGGCCACGGAAGAGAATACGACGCCCGCGGGGCCAGCGCCCACCACGGCGATGCGCTTCGGCCTGACCGGCGCGGCGGGAATCTCCGGAATGGCGTGCTCAAAGCCAGTACGCGGGTTTACGGCGCACTGCGGATGGCCGCCGTCCACAAACTCGTTGATGCATCCCTCCTGGCAGCCGATGCATGGGCGTATCTCGTCCACGCGGCCTGCGTACGCTTTGTTCGGCCATTCGGGGTCGGCCAGCAGCGGGCGGCCCAACATCACCATGTCGCACTGGCCGTCGCGCAGCGCCTGCTCGGCGATGTCCGGGTACCCCAGCTTGCCCACCGCGACGACGGGGACTTCCAGCCCGGCGTTGGACTTGATGTTGTTCTTCGCAAAGTACTCCTTCGCGATACGCGATATATCGAGGAAGCAGCCCGCGGGCATCCCGGCGGGCGGATGGGGGAGCCACCAGTTGTCGTAGCAGCCGAGGTCCACGTCGAACATGTCGACGCCCGCATTCACAAGGTTTGCCATATATTCCAGCGTCTGCTTGATCGTACGGCCATTCTTGAACTTCCCCAGCGCGGGGATGCTCATACCCGCTTCGCCGTAGGTCTCGTTCAGCGCCAGCGAAAGGTCGATACGGTACATGATGGGGTAAGCTGCCCCGGCGCGGCGGCGCAGCTCCTTCACCAGATCGAGCCCGAAGCGCTGCCAGTTTGCATAGCGACCGAGCTTTCTGCGGTTGAACGCCGGGTTCGTAAGCTGCTCTAAAAGATAGCCTTCGTGCCCGTGCAGATATACGCCATCCAGACCGGCGAATTGCGCGTCTGCCGCGGCCTGCCCGGCATTTTTGATGATCTTTCTGAGCCTGCCGTCGCTTAAACGCACGCACGGAATCTGCGGGATGTAGAAATTGGGGTTGAACGAAGCCGATACCGGAAACTTTAATTCGTTGATAAGGCATTGAGGGTTGCCCACGCGCCCAAGGCCCGCGGTGAGCTGTATGAATATCTTGCTGCCGTGGGCGTGCACGCCCTGTGCGAGGTCGCGCCAGCCCGCGAGTACGGTGCGGCTGCGGTCGATGCGGGGGAAGTAGGACAGATGCCCCATCTCCGTTACGGACGGGTCTACGCCGTGGCTGACAGGGATGAGCCCGGTCGTGATGAGCCCCACACCGCCTTTCGCGCGCGCGAAGAAGTATTGCAGCATCTTATCGTTGGGGCGTCCCGTCTCCTCGCACATGTCGATATTGCCCATCGGCGCCATCACGAGGCGGTTTTTGATGGTGAGGCGGTTGACCTGTACCGGCGAAAACATGAGGTCGTACGGATAGAGGTCTCGGGTCATGCGCCCCGTTCCGCCCGCCTTGTTTTCGGATTCGCCGGAAACCCAGCTGCCGTAGCTGTCCACAAGCGACTGTACAATCGGGTCTGTCTTCATGATGTTCCCTCGCTTTCCGGATATGATGTTGTAAAGTTGAACTAGAAACCGAACAATGTTCTGTTTTCAATCTACCATATGGAATTTTCTTTGTCAATATTCGCCGAAACCTGTCAGATATACAATTCGTGCATATGTGATATAATAGGCAGGAATAAACAAAACGAGTTGAGAGATTATGCAGACCAACACGGACCGCACGCTCAAAACCACAACGGGTATATTGCAGGCAGCCACGAAGCTCACGAAGGAGAAGGGCTGGAAGAATACCACGATCCGCGATATCTGCGCGGAAGCGGGGGTATCGGTCGGTGCGTTTTACCACCATTTCGCGTCCAAGCAGGAGCTCATGAACCATGCGTTCATGCTTTTTGACGCGACGCTATCCGCGGAGCTGCCTCGCGGAAAAGGCTCCCCGGTCGACATGATGAAGGACATCCTGCTGACGCAGACCGCGTTTATCGTGCGCGAGGCGGGGCCGCTGATCACGGAGTACTATCAGAATATCCTCGCGGATGCGAACAAGTCCGCCGCGGACCCTAGCCGAATCTATTACCAAAGCGTGCTGCGCTATGCGGTGAAAGCTAGTGAGCAGGGGCTGTTGAAGCCCGGTCTGGAGCCGGAATACGTGACCGAGCTGCTGATCAAATTCGTGCGCGGCTGCATCATCGACTGGTGTCTGCACAACTTCGGATACGACGTGGCAGCGCGGACAGACAGGGAACTGGATTTGCTTCTCGGCGGGCTTTGCACAGTAAAATAGATATACAAATTTCCGGATGACGTTTTTATCCATCGTACCTGTAGGGGCGACCCCTGTGTCGCCCGCCCTATGGCGCATACCTCACGGAACGGCACAGGGGCCGTTCCCCTTCGAATACACGGTGTACGCCGTTTTTTTATTTGCCGAAAAAAGTTGCTTTACGGGTTCAGCGTGTGGTATATTCTAATATGAAAATGGTTATCATTTTCATATTAGGAGGTGCGGCATGAACACCGGCAGCGGATATCATACCCGGCAGCGGGAGATGATCGTATCGTGCCTGAAGGAACACAGGGAACAGCACGTCACGGTAGACAGCATCATGGCCTATCTCAAAGCGCTGGGCGCGTCGGTGGGCCAGACCACGGTATACCGCAACTTGGAACGGCTGATTAAGGAAGGCGTCGTGGTGAAGTACGCCGGGGCGGAAGGCCAGGCGGCGTGCTTTCAATACATGGACTGTGATTGCGACAGCGCGGTTCACTATCACCTGGTCTGCGTGGATTGCGGGCAGATGATCCATCTGGAGTGTGAGTACCTGGACGAGATGACGGCGCATGTGCTCGAGCATCATCAGTTCAGCATTGACCGGTATAAGACCGTGATTTACGGCCTGTGCAACCGGTGTGCTTCACAGAAGCCATAGGCAGCGATAAGGGACGAGAATGAGGAATTATATAATATGAAGAAAACTTTGATATACGCGTTGTGCATTACGCTTCTGACGGGATTGCTGGCAGGATGCGCAAAGAACGACCGGGGTACCCAGCCAACCGGCGCGGATGACGGCAAGCTCAATATCGTGACGACGATATTCCCGCCGTACGATTTCGCGCGGGCGGTCGCAGGCGGGAAAGCGGACGTAACCATGCTGATTGACCCGGGCGCGGAGGTGCATTCGTATGATCCAACGCCGGGTGACATGATCGCGATTGAAAGCTGCGACATGTTCATCTACATCGGCGGAGAGAACGAGGCGTGGGTGGATACGGTGCTGGAATCCCTCAATACGGAGGGCATGACAATTCTGCGCCTGATGGATTATGTGACCCCGGTGGAAGAGGAAACGGTGGAGGGTATGCAAGCCGCCGAAAAGGAAGGCGCGGAGCAAGAGGCCGAGTACGACGAACATATCTGGACCTCTCCCAGAAACGCCATTTCGATGATCAACGCGATCGCCGATGCGCTGGGCGCTATCGACAGCGCCAACGCCGCTGTGTACGCACAGAATGCGCAGAACTACACCGCGCAAATCGCGTCGGTGGACGAGCAGATTAAAACGATTGTAGATAAAGCCTTGAGAAAGCTCATCATTGTGGCAGACCGCTTCCCGTTCCGCTATCTGGTTGAAGAATTCGGGCTGGATTACTACGCCGCGTTCAATGGCTGCAGCAGCGAAAGCGACGTCTCCGCGGGAACGCTCGCGTTCTTGATCGATAAGGTCAAGGAATACGGCGTTAAATATGTCTACTATATCGAATTCAGCAATCAGCAGGTCGCGAAAGCCGTCTGTGAACAAACGGGCGCGCAGATGCTGCTGCTGCACTCCTGCCATAACGTCACCCGGAACGACTTTGACGCAGGCGTTACGTACCTGTCGCTGATGCAGGGCAACGCAATCAATCTGGAAAAGGGACTGGAATAGAGCATGGCATTGATATCGTGCGAGAACGTTACGATCAAATATGACGGCCATACAGCCGTGGACAACGTGAGCTTCGCGCTGGAGCGCGGCGATTACCTCAGCATTGTGGGGGAGAACGGGAGCGGAAAAAGTACGCTGATGAAGGGCATTCTGGGGCTGCTACGGCCCGCATCGGGCATGGTGCGTTTTTCCGGCCTGAAGCAGAATGAGATCGGCTATATGCCACAGCAGACGATCGTACAGAAGGACTTCCCCGCGAGCGTGCAGGAGGTCGTACTGTCGGGCTGTCTGAACCGCCGCGGTGTGCTGCCGTTTTTCTCGGCAGCGGAGCGACGCCGCGCAAAGGAGTGTATGGACAGGCTGGAAATCAGCGGGCTCCAGAAAACCTGTTACCGGGAACTTTCGGGCGGCCAGCAGCAGCGTGTACTGCTGGCGCGCGCGCTGTGCGCCACCGAGAAGCTGCTGCTGCTCGACGAGCCCGTTTCGGGCCTGGACCCCGTGATTACATCGGAGCTGTATGAACTCATCGACCGGCTCAACCGGGAGCAGGGGATTACGATCATCATGGTTTCGCACGATATTCGCAGTGCCGTGCAATGCGGCAGCAAGATACTGCACATGGATACGCGCCTTGCCTTTTTCGGCGCGCGAGAGGATTACGTGAAGACGGACATATGCCGCAGGATGATGGGGGTGCATACGCATGCTTGAGACGCTTGGCGGGTTGTTCTCCTATTCGTTTATCGTCCGCGCGCTCATCGTCGGGACATTGGTGGCACTGTGCGCCGCGCTGCTGGGCGTCAGCCTGGTATTAAAGCGCTATTCAATGATCGGCGACGGGCTTTCGCACGTGGGCTTCGGCGCGCTGTCGGTGTCGCTTGCGCTGGGCCTCGCGCCGCTTCAGGTGTCGCTGCCCGTGGTGACCATCACCGCCTTTCTGCTGCTGCGCCTCAGCGAGCGCAGCGTGATCAAGGGCGACGCGGCCATCGCGCTGATTTCGAGCAGCGCCATCGCGGTCGGTGTCATTGTGGTATCGCTGACGACCGGGATGAACGTGGACGTGTACAACTACATGTTCGGCAGCATCCTTGCGATGAGCGAGAGCGACGTAATCCTGAGCGTGGGCGTATCGGCGGTCGTGCTGGCGCTTTACCTGCTGTTCTACAACAAGATATTTGCGGTCACGTTTGACGAGAGCTTCGCGAAGGCGACGGGCATCAAGGCGGGCCGGTACAATATGCTCATCGCGCTGTTAACCGCGTTGGTCATCGTGGTGGGCATGCGCATGATGGGTGCGCTGCTGATTTCGAGCCTGATTATATTCCCGGCGCTGACCTCCATGCGGCTGTTTAAAAGCTTCCGCGGTGTGGTAATCTGCTCGGCCCTGCTCTCCGTCGTCTGCTATTTTATTGGCATCCTGATATCGTTTGTATGGTCGGTGCCAGTGGGTGCGGCGATCGTGCTGGTTGACCTCGCGGCATTCTGCGTATTCTCCGCGCTAAAGCTGGTTTTAAAGAGACGCTAAAATCATGGGATTAACCCAAAGTGCAAAAAACGGCTCAGCCGTTTTTTGTTTTAATTGTAATTTCATTGAATGATTTGTCGTTAAAAGATATAATTAGTCGATATACTTTCATCGATTCTATAATTATATGACTTCATCTGGGCAGGCTCGAAAGGAGTTTCCATGAGAGTTCACGGCAAAGGGTTTATTATCAGAGGCTTTGTTATATTACTCGCGGTTTTGATGCTGGTAACCGGGTTACCTTCGGGCATAGCAACCGCGCACGCCGCAGAGACTGCGCCGGTTTCTTCGGAGGAATCGTCGATGCCTGAAACAGAGCCCACACCGACCCCTGAGCCGACGGAGGAGCCCGCGTCTTCACAATCGCAGCCGATGGATGTTCCGGAACCAACGGAGACGCCGCAGCCAACGCAGGAGCCATCGCCGACCGGAACGCCGGAGCCAATAGAGACGATGCCGCCTTTGAATGAATCGGGAATCATTGAAGTTAATGGAGCCCAGTGCGTCAGTGATGAAATTATCGTCAAGTTTAAGGACAGTGTAGCAGACAGTACTGTGGAGACTGTGCTGGAATCTGTGGATAGCGAGGTACAGGAGGAGGTAACTGTCGATAATCTCGTAGTCAGCGCAGTGCCTGAAAACGAAACGGTGGAGGATTTTATCGAAACCGTAGAAGATCTGCCCAGTGTTGAATACGCAGAACCTAATTATATCTATACGATGGACGCAATAACGAACGACCCGGGTTTGAGCCAACAATATTATCTGACGAATATCGGTATATATGATGCATGGGATGTCAGTATGGGATCTGCAAACGTGAAAGTCGCTATTCTGGATTCCGGCATCGATACGGATCATCCCGACCTTGCAGGAACAATATACGCGCAACACGACTACGTCAATAACGACGAACGTGCTGAGGATGATGAAGGCCATGGTACAATGGTCGCGGGTGTCATTGCGGGCAACGCCAACAATGGCAGAGGTATCGTGGGCATCGCTCCGGGCGTCAAACTCATTATTGCAAAAGTAATCGATTCACGTGGGTATGCGAAGTTGGATAATGTGATCAATGGCATCAATTACGCTGTGAACAGTGGCGCGGATGTCATCAATATGAGTTTTGGCGGCTATTTGATCAGTTATGCAATGGAGGAGGCAATCGATAAAGCCGTAGCAGCGGGAGCCGTATGCGTTGGTGCCGCAGGAAATGATAGTACGTCCCAGAGCTGCTACCCCGCAGATTATGAGTCATGCATCTCGGTGATTGCAACAGATGAGGAAAACATTATCACCTATTTCTCCAATTACGGAAACAATAAGGATATTGCTGCACCGGGATACAATATTGTGACGACATATATGGGCGGAGGGTACGCGTCAGTCGGAGGAACTTCGTTTTCATCGCCTATCGTCGCGGCGGTTGCCGCGTTGATGTTATCCATCGATCCCACACTGACGGTGGATGAGGTGAAGAGCATACTGTATGGCACGGCGAGCTACTATGATGATCAACCTTCATCCTGGCACTACAAAAATTACTATGGAAATGGAAATGTGAACGCCGGGCTTGCAGTCATCTATGTGGCAGGCACTAAGGTTTTTAAGAGTGGCACTGGTACCTCCTGGGATCCTTATGTGGTTTCTACGCCGGGGCAGCTTTACGCGATGCGCTTTGATCCGGATGCATATTATTCGCTAGTGACCGACATCGACCTTACGCTTACAACACAATGGACTAGTTTCTACAACAATGGATATGGGTGGCAGCCCATAGACGACTTCTTGGGACACTTCGATGGCAATGGGCATAGTATCACCGGATTATATTCATGTGTTGGAGGCCTATTTGATGTTGTAGGTATTGGTGGTGCGATTCAGCGTGTGAATATGCGCAACTGTTCGATAGACGCTGGGGTCGGTGATGGCGGCATTGCCAATGAGAATAAGGGAAGCATATCCTATTGTAGTGTTGATGGAGTTATTTCAGGTGATTCGAGTATTGGCGGGATTGTTGGCGACAATAGAGGTACTGTTTTTGCATGCGCAAACCTGAGTACTGTGACTGCTAAATATTTTATTGGCGGAATTGCTGGATGCAGTTGGTCAGGGAGTATCAGTAATTGTTATAACAAAGGCGCGGTCACCGCGTCTAGTACGTATAATAAAAATGATGCCGGTGGCATTGTTGGGTTTTGTTCTTCAACAACTTTGTCAAATTGTTTTAATGAAGGTAAGGTTAAAGCATATGATACTATATGGGGGTCAATTGCCGGATATTCCTTAAATGATATCAATAATTGCTATACTATTGCGAATGAAGGTTTGAATGACACGGTCTGCGGATATATTCCATATGATAGTGTTGTTAACTGTTTCTTGTTTGATCCAACTACAGTAAATGGGATCGATCAGATGCGTCGGAAGACCTCATTCACCGGCTTTGATTTTGTTAACGTATGGACCATGGAGGAGGGGAAGACGTTTCCGACGCTGCGCGCTGTGCCTTATACGCACGCGACGGGTATGTCGCTCAGCGCCCATACGCTCAAGATCATGCTCGGGCAGAGCAAAACCCTGACGGCAGCTGTTTCACCGTCCACCGCTTACAATCCGCGCGTAGTCTGGACTTCCAGCGATCCTTCGGTAGCGACCGTAAACAATGGTACGGTAACGCTGTTAAAGGATGGCATGGCGGTGATTACCGCCCAGACACTGGATGGCGCTTTTGTCGATACCTGTCAGGTGCAGATACTTCATACCTATACAATCAACGCATATTCGTCCAATACGGCTTCGGGCACTGTAACCGGGGGCGGTGCCTACACTGAAGACGCCGTTGTAACACTCCGGGCGACCCCGCGCCCAGGCTACCGCTTTACGGGGTGGAGTAATGGAGAGGCTACGGTCTCTAATAACGCAGTCTATCAATTGACCGCCACTGCCGACACGAGCGTTACCGCCTTGTTTTCGCCGATCGGGACGCCTGTGCTCTCCGCGGCATCGACAGGGTACAGCAGCACGCAGCTCTCCTGGTCGGCTGTGGAAGGGGCTTCGGGGTACGAGGTTTGGCGCAAATCGGGCAGCGGATTCACAAAGATCAACACGGTATCCGGCACCAGCTATTCCGATGCAGGGCTGACAGCGGGAACGGCGTACTGTTATTACATCAAAGCGTATTGTTATGCCGCCACCGTAACGACATACGGCTTACCTTCAGGCAACGCATGGGCGACCCCTGTGCCTATGCGGCCAAACACAGCCAATGCCTCGATTGCCGGTTACAACAGCGTCAAGGTATCGTGGAGCTCGGTGCCGGGCGCGAGCGGGTATGAACTGCGCCGGGCGACGACGCAAAACGGGACATACAGTTCGGTCAAGTCTACGTCGTCGCTGAGCTATACCAATACGAGCCTCGCAACCGGCACGACCTACTACTATAAGGTGCGCGCGTACCGGATGGTGGGAAGAACCAAGGTATACGGGACTGACTCCGCCATCGTCTCTGCGAAACCCATGCTGTCAGCGGTAACCGGTGTTTCCGCTTTGGCGTATAACCCCACGAGTGTGAAGATTTCATGGAGTTCTGTAGCTGGACGTACCAAATATGAGGTATGGCGGTCCACATCGCCCACGACCGGGTTTGTGAAGATCAAGTCCACGAGCAGCACGACCTATAAGGACACGACCTGTACGCCGTTCGTCACGTACTACTATCGGATTAAGGTCTATCGCACGGTAGGCGGCAAGCCGATATACAGCGCAAGTGATTCGCCGACGGCGAACGCAAGACCAATCCTGGGTAACGTCATGGGTGTCAGGGCGTCGGCAGGCTCACCGAGCAGCGTCAAGCTGTCGTGGTCGTCGGTTTCGGGGTGCAGCGGGTACGAGATCCGCCGGTCGGCGTCAGCCAACGGTCCGTATACCGCCATTAAAACGGTATCAGGGAAAAGCTATACCGACAGCAATTTGACTCCCAACACCACGTACTACTATCAGGTCGTAGCGTACCGTAAGGCAGGCAGTGGCAAGGTATACAGCACACCTTGTGAGCCGGTATCGGGGAAGCCCGTCTTCGGTTCGGTAACAAACCCCAAGGCGGTGCGCAGCAGCGCCACAAAGATAAAGCTGACGTGGAGCGCGGTATCCGGGCGGAAGGGTTATGTGATCTATCGCTCAACGGATCCCAACAGTGGGTTTTTGCAAATCAAATCGACAACGAGCACGAGCTTTACGGACAGCGGCCTGGCCGCGGGCGTGACGTACTACTATAAAGTACAAGCGTATCTGAAGGTAGGCAACTCGGATTACTACACCAGCGATTCTATGGTCGTATCCATGATGCCGTAGCGTTACAATTTAAAAATGTTACGCGATAGAAAGCGCTCTTAAAATGGGCGCTTTTGTCACATGTGCGTTGGTTATTATGTGCAATTGTGATATAATCGTTACAGGGAAATATTAGCCCGATCACCGGAGGTTACATATGAAGCAGTTGACGGCAAGGCTGAAAGGTAAAGCATGGGTCGGATTTATTTGCGTTGTATTGGTTTTAGCGGGTGCGTTGCTGTTGCCGCCATTGATGCGCACCGCACAAGCCGCCAACTCGGGAGACTATGAGTACACTGTGAACGCAGACGGCGTCACCGCTGCGATCACGGGTTATACCGGCCCGGGCGGAGAAATCGCGATACCCGAAACGGTGACGGACGGGACAAATGTATATACCGTAACGGCAATGGGCAGCGATCTTTTTACGGCCGCAACCGTCACTTCTGTTACGATACCCAAAACCGTATTGACCATCGATTGCGGTGCGTTCTGGGAATGCAGATCGCTCCAAAGCATTGAGGTCGATGCGGACAACCCCAATTATCAGAGCGTAGATGGGCTTGTTTTCAGCAAGGATGGAGCGACGCTCTTTCACTGTCCTGCCGCAAAAGCGGGAGACTCCTATGCAGTGCCCGATACGGTAACGGCAATTGGCGATAGCGCGTTTGACCATAACCAAAATCTGAAGAGTATCGTACTGACCGAGAATGTCACCCAAATTGGCAATTCCGCTTTCTGGCGCTGCGAAGTGTTGGAAGGATTTACGATCCCCGCAAGTGTAACCACAGTGGGTGATTCCGCATTTGCCAACTGCGGAACGATTACCGCTTTATTGGTGGAGACAGGAAATACGGCGTACCGGAGCATAGACGGCGTGCTGTTCGATATCACCGGCGCGGCGTTGATTCAATGCCCTGCGGGAAAGGCGGGCAGCTATATTGTGCCATCGGGTGTGACAACCCTCTGCGCCGGGTCGTTTCGCGGGTGCTACCATCTCACAAGCGTTGAAACAGGCAGCAATGTAACCGATATCGGAAGCTGCGCTTTTGCCTACTGCGACGGCCTTCAGCACATAGAGCTGGGCGGCAGCGTGGCGACCATCGGATATGCCGCGTTTCAAGGCTGTACCAGCCTCGAAAATGTAACATTCCCTGGCAGTATCTCGGATATCGGCAACAGCGCATTCGACAGCTGCAGCGGACTCAAGGCAGCATATTTTCTTGGCAATGCGCCGGTGGCGGGCAGCGATATTTTCAGCGGCTGCGCGGATGGCTTTACGGTGTATTACAAGAGCGCAAGCACAGGCTTTTCTGATCCCTGGAATGGATATACAGCGGCGGTTTTTAACCCGGATATCACGTATACGATTACCTTCGATTTAAACGGCGCGGCGGGAACCGCGCCGGATACGCAAACGGTATACGAGGGCGTAAAGGCAGTATGTCCAAACGAACCGACCTTCGAGGGGCAAATATTCGGCGGGTGGTACACCGAGGCCGGTTGTGACAACGCATGGGATTTCAAAAACGTAGTAACCAGCAATTTGGCGCTGTTTGCACAATGGAAGGACTTTTACGGTTCCGGCACCGAGGCTGACCCTTATCAGGTTTCCACTCCGGCCCAGTTGAATGCAGTGCGGAATTATCCGGATGCCTGTTTTATCATGACCAACGATATTGATATGACCCAAGCGACAAGTGAAGGCGGCGCGTACTGGAATGATGGCGCGGGGTGGGTGCCGATAGGTACATCAAGTAAACCATTTGCTGGTGTATTTGATGGAGGCGGTTATGCGGTGAAGATGCTGCATCAACGCATTACATCCGACGGAGCGTACGGTGGACTTTTTGGATATATTGATGGCGGCGTTTTGCAGAATCTTGGCATGGAGAGAAACCAAATCATTATGCTGGATGGCAAAGCCGGCAGCATTGCGGGTAATATTATAGGCAGTTCAGTGAGTAACTGCTATAACACAGGCAGCGTGAGCGGTGAAGGCGTCGGAGGAATCGTGGGATATGCAGATAGTAATAGTACGATAAGCAAATGCTATAACACAGGCTGTATTACCAGCTATAATGGGGCCAGCCTTAGCGGCGGTATTATAGCGAGTATGAGCAATGGTACTATCAGCAGCTGTTACAACATCGGTGATGTGACAGGCGATCAGGCAGGTGGTATCACAGCGTCCATTGGAGGCCAATCAGTGTTAAGTGCGGTTTATGATTGTTATAATATGGGCAACATAAAGGGCATTTATGATACTGGGGGTATCGTCGGAAATAAGTGGTCAGACGACAGTACGATAAGCAACTGCTACAATACGGGCAGCGTCAGCGTCAGTGGTTATGATGCTGGCGGTATTGTAGGGGAAACGACCAGTACTATCAGCAACTGTTATTTTCTGGACAGGACATCTTCGGGCACGGGATACGGCCCAGACACGTCAATTTCGGTTACACGTGAGGAGATGTTACAACAAACAACCTTCTCCGGTTTCAATTTTGGTTCGGTTTGGACAATGCAAGGTGATGAGGACTATCCTTATCCCGAACTGCAGGGGATGACAACAGTCGTTTGGCCTGCATCTCCCGACTTTGCAGGCGGCAACGGTACGGCATATGATCCGTATCGGGTAACCACACCCGACCAGCTTGACAATGTACGCAACTATCCAGGCAAGTGTTTTGAATTAGTAAACGACATTGATATGCAGTCTGCCACATCCGAGGGAGGAACTTATTATTACGAAGGGAAAGGATGGGAACCAATCGGAAATTTCACGGGGTGTTTCTATGGTAGCGGGCATAGCGTTATTGCCTTACAGCTAACACGAATCAATTACAACGACTATGCAACAGGTTTGTTCGGGATAATCAAGAATGGGGGTAAAGTATCTAACCTGGGAATTATAAATTGTGATATTTACGGTGGCGATCACGTTGGAGCAATATGCGGAGTTAATGAGGGCGTAATTGAGGGCTGTTATAATACTGGATCCATCAGAGGATACGGCACGACCACATCCCTTGGCGGTATCGCTGGCGGAATGCACAATAACGGGAGAATAGCAAGATGCTATAATATTGGGAAAATAGAAGCAATTCCCACGATGGCAAGCGGCTGCGGTTATGTTGGGGGCATTGTTGGCGAGGCTTATTATAATGGCGGAGGAGAAGTCAGGGATTGTTACAATGCCGGGGACGTTATCGGAAAAGGGTCTGCTATATCGGGCGGTATAATCGGCTGGTGCGGTAGTATCTACAATTGTTATAATGTTGGGAGTATATTCTCTCTGGAGTCAACAGGTGAGATCTGCGCGGATACCGCGGTATCTGAACATAATGCAGGACTTTATTTCCTGAAACGAAACGAATATATAACAGGCGCTTTGGATTCAAATCAAGAGGATTTAGCTACGGGAAAAACCATCGGCGAAATGCAACTGCAAAGCAGTTTCACGGGTTTTGATTTCGATCATGTTTGGACAATGTCCGGAGAGACTTCTTATCCGTATCCCCAGCTTCAAGGCGTAGAACAGGTAGCCATTCCGGAAAATGCAAGGGATTTTTCCGGAGGGAACGGCATGCCAAACAATCCGTATAAGGTAACAATCTCGACACAACTGGACAATGTTAGAAAATATCCAAGCGCAAGTTTTATTCTTTTAAATGATATTGATTTAACCAACGATGTTAAAGAAGGCGGGTTGTTCTTTAATGAGGGTCTTGGCTTTGAACCGATTGGTAACGGGGGTGACCCATTCCGAGGCTGTTTTGAGGGCAATGGAAAAGCCATAACAGGGTTGATGATTAACCGGTCGGATGATGATTATTCAGGCCTTTTTGGAGTTTGCTACAATGCAAATATTAAAGACATCAGGGTTATAAATGTTAATATTACTGCACGCGATAGCGGCGGGATTTGCGGTTATTCCAGATACTCTTCCATACGTGGTTGTTCTGTCTCCGGAAACATAAGAAGTAATTATGCCTTTGATGATATCGGTGGGATTGTAGGATACGGATACTGTGGGTCGGTTACGGATTGCTTTAACAGCGCAATAATTTCAGGCACTGAAGGAGATGATAACCTGGGCGGAATAACCGGACAAAATGGATACAAGCAATCAATGCTGAGGTGCTTCAATACGGCAAATATTAATGGATATTATTATGGAACATCTGCTGGAGGCTTAACGGGGCAAAACGATGGTGTTGTTACAGATTGTTATAATACCGGCCGAATAATGAACTTGAAAAATGATACAGCGGGAGGCATTGTATCTAAAAATACCGGTGTGATTGAGCGTTGTTACAATGCCGGCATATCCCAACAAGGAATTGCTTACAAAAACGGGGGATCAATATCCGACTGTTACTATTTAGGTAAGCAGTGTGCCCTGAATGGTACTGTATCCAACGTGGTTGGGAAGACATTTGATGAATTGAAAGTGCCTGAAACGTTTGCAGGTTTTGATTTTGAAAGCGTTTGGACTATTGGAGGTGAGCCCACCTATCCTTATCCGGAGCTTAAGAATATGTATCATATTCCCGAACGCGCGGACGCTGTGGCGTTTGAGGGCGGAACGGGTACCGCAGTTAATCCATATTTGGTTTCAACCCCAGCCCAGCTCAACGAAATCAGGTATCACAGTAACGCGTGCTTTATTCTCGTAAATAATATTGATTTGGAGGATTCGACTTCTGAAGGCGGGTTGTATTTTAACAACGGCTCAGGCTGGGAACCGATTGATTTCTTCTTTGGCGTATTGGATGGCAATGGGTACACGATCACTGGACTGAATATTAACCGACCGGAACAGGATAATGTTGCTCTTATCGGGACTCTGTATGATGGTGAAATCAAGCGCCTTTGTATAGAGAGTTCAACAATTACCGGAAAGACAAATGCAAGCAGTATTGCGGGTACTTCATACGGAGAGATTTATAACTGCAAAAACGGCTCGAATATAACAGCCGAATTCCTATCCGGTGGTATAACAGGTTCAAACTTTGGATTGCTCCAGGAATGCGGCAATTACGGTACTATTAACGCCCTGATGCATGGCACAGCAGGAGGTATCGCTGGAGATAATGAAGGGACTATCGATAATTGCATCAACTCGGGTACGGTGGAAGCAAGTTATGATATTTATTCTGATGCAGGCGGTATCACAGGCAGCAATAATGCCAATATTAACAACTCTAAAAATGAAGGAACCGTTTTGTCACAAGGACACTCCGGTGGTATAACCAGTGAGAATAACAGCAGTGCAAGAATATATCTGTGTACGAATACAGGAGTGGTTACTTCAACAAACACCTGTGGAGGAATTGCGGCTCTTAATGACGAGGGTGAGATAAATCATTGTACAAATGACGGGATCATAACTGGAAAAGGCTGTATTGGCGGAATAGTTGGCGCAGGTTCTAATGGCACGATTACGCTTTGTATCAACCATGAGGATATAAATGCTTCAAAAGGAGACGATTGCGGAGGAATCGCCGGTAGTTATTATCAGGGCACAATAAGCTATTGCTATAATACCGGAAAAATAACTGGCAATGGGACAAACTGCGGGGGGATAACAGGCGAAAGCGGAACCCATATTAAAGACTGCTTTAATCTTGGCGATATCGCGGGTGGGGGCTCTTATGGCGGAATCGCGGGAATGATGTATACCAATTACAAAGTTGAACACTGCTATAATGCTGGTTATGTGCAGAATAATTCAGGTATAGTCGGATACATTCAGTCAGGAAGTGTCACGGAAAGTTACTATCTAAGCTGGGATGGGAATTTATCAGAATATTCAAAGAGCCTTGATCAGTTAAAACAGAAAGCGACTTACACCGGTTTTGACTTTGATAACGTTTGGGAGATAAGAGAAGGCCAAAGTTTGCCCATCCTGAAAGGCCTCCCATTTATATATCCGAACAGCTTTGTTCTAGACCGTAATGCAGTAACGATTGGCCTATCCCGTCATGTGCAGTTACATACCACCCTGCTGCCCGAAGGCGCAACCAATCGTAATATCGTTTGGTTATCAAGCAATACGAATGTTGCTACAGTCGATTATCAGGGAAGAGTCTACGCTCGGTCGCTAGGGACGGCACAAATCACTGCAACAGCTCAAGGCGGAGGATTTTCGGACACATGCAGCGTTACTGTTGAAGAAGTACACGTAACTAGCTTGATCATAGATGCTGAAGTACGGACAGCGGAGGTCGGCTCGATATTTCCTTTAAGGGCTACTCTCTTGCCTTCGGACGCCACATATCCCGCAGTAACATGGTCGAGTGACAATGAGATGGTTGCCACAGTAAGTCAAAATGGATTGGTTACAGTGGCCGGTGTAGGGAATGCCACTATTACCGCAACAGCAGACGGCATATCGGACACCTGTGAGATCAGAGTGATGAAAACAGCGGTTTCCGTGGTAACCCTCAGCAGCCATTCGGAATCGATTGCGACTGGTGACACCAGAACGCTCATTGCCACAGTCTCGCCTTCCGATGCGACATATCCCACAGTGACTTGGACCAGCAGCGATACCGATGTCGCGACAGTGGATCAAAGCGGCAACGTGACTGGAGTTGGTGGGGGCAAGACAACCATCACCGCAACGGCGGACGGTGTATCGGATACCTGTGAGATCACGGTAATTCCGGCCGAGTATCGCATTACGGCTGCCGCCAATAACGCCGCGTACGGCACGGTGACGGGCGGCGGCGTATATGGCAACGGCGCAAGCGTTACGCTTTATGCCACCCCAAAGGCGGGGTACCGCTTTGTGCGCTGGACAAATGGAACGACGCAGCTTTCTACCAGCGCCAAATATACGCTCACAGCCAACGCTGACCAGAGTATCACCGCCGAGTTCACTGCGATTGGCGTGCCCACGCTCACAGCGGCGTCTTCGGGGTATAACAGCACCAAACTCACCTGGACAGCCGTGACCGGAGCCGCCGGATACGAGGTGTGGCACAGCTCAACCGCAAACGGGACCTATACCAAGCTGGGAACGGCAACCGGCACTACCTATGCCAATACGAATTTAGTCCTCAACACGCCGTATTATTACAAAATCAATGCGTATTGCACCGCTACCACGGCCACGACGTACGGCAACCGGTCGGCTTATGCCGTGGCAACACCGGTACCCGCCGCGCCCACAGCCAGCGCCTCGGTAACGAGCTACAACAGCGTGAAGGTATCGTGGAGCGCGGTGCCGGGAGCGAGCGGGTACGAACTTTGTCGTGCCACCTCACAGAACGGCTCATACAGCGTGGTCAAATCGACCACATCGACAAGCTATGCGAACACAAGCCTCAACACCGGCACGACCTACTACTATAAGGTGAGGGCGTATGCGGGAAAGAATGTGTATGGCACCTATTCCGCGATCGTCTCCGTAAAGCCGATGCTGACAGCGGTAACCGGTGTTTCCGCCTCCGCATATAACCCCACCAGTGTGAAGATTTCATGGAATTCAGTAGCGGGACGCACGAAGTACGAGGTATGGCGGTCCACATCGCCCACCGGAGGGTTTGTGCGGATCAAGTCCACAAGCAGTACGTCATATAAGGACACATCCTGTACGCCATTCGTCATGTATTACTATCAGATCAGGGTGTATCGCACGGTGAGCAGCAAGCCAGTATACAGTGCGAGCGCTTCGGCGACAGTGAGCGCCAAACCAATCTTGGGTAATGTTACGGGTGTCAAAGCGGCGGTGAGTTCCCCAAGCAGTGTCAAGTTGTCATGGTCGTCTGTCTCGGGGTGCAGCGGGTACGAGATCCGACGGTCCACAGTGGCGGGTAGCTCGTATACGGTCGTTAAAACGGTAACAGGTAAAAGTTATACCGATAGCAACCTTACACCCAATATCACGTACTACTATCAGGTCGTAGCGTACCGTAAGGCAGGCAGCGGCAAGGTATACAGCACGCCCTGTGCGCCGGTATCAGCGAAGCCGGTCTTCGGTTCGGTGACGAACCCCAAGGCGGTGCGCAGCAGCGCCGGCAAGATTAAGCTGACGTGGAGCGCGGTATCCAGGCGGAAGGGCTATGTAATCTATCGCTCCACGAATCCCG
>JAEWCC010000065.1 GCA_023390815.1 Bacillota bacterium | reverse complement strand
GGGTGGTATCAGCCACCACCGTGTCGTTCATAAAATCCCACGGCATCGTCAACCCGGCATCCTTGTACCATCCGGCAAATGCGTATCCGGTCCGCGTCGGATCGGCGGGTGCGGCGATGGCCGTATTGATGTCGGCATTGATGTCGGCTACCGTGCTGCCCCCATTGGAATTAAAGGTCACCAGAGCTACGGTCTGTGTCCATTTCGCATAGAGCGTGGTATCCGCGAGGATCTTGTCGGTCGCAAAATTCCAGGGGATGGTGAGCACCGCATTCTTGTACCATCCGGCAAATGCGTATCCGGTCCGCGTCGGATCGGCGGGGACGGGGACGGTGGAATTCAAGTCAACATAGATTGGGTCTATGGCGCTGCCGCCATTTGTATTAAAGGTGATCTTCGGCTGCGCCAAAGTCAGAATGTAGGTGTAGGTCTCGGAAGCGCCACTTTCGGTGGTAAGCAGTATCGTAAAGTTATTGGCGCCGGGGTTTAATGTCACTTCCTGATTGGTCACGTCCGTCCCCAGAGAATCCTGTATGAGCACCGTGGTCATTCTCTGAAGAGGCGTGGCGTAAATTATCTGCTGTGCAGTCAACACATGCGCGGTAGCCGTCAGAGCCGGATCGTCAATCACTGCACCGGTAGAGACATTTGTGCCGGTTGCATAGGCCGTAACCGCCTGCAATGCAGGGTTGGTCGATGTCAGGCGCTCGATTGTCACGATATAGGTCTGCATGGTGCCGCCTTCCGCCGTTACTTCGAGGTCAAATGTATTGATCCCCGGCTCCAGTGTAACGTCTGCCTCGGTTGAAGAAGCGGGAGTGATCTCGACGCCACCCTGCTTTAACACCCAGGTGCTGTTGGCCACTGTGGGCTGGATACGCAGTGTCTGGGATGCGCCGTAAGTTTGGGCACTGACCGTGAAATTCACGTTGTCGATCATGGCAAATTCAGTATGCATATCCGCAGGGGTATAAACCTGTACCATACTTAAGGTAGTGTCCGCAGACTGTTCACGGGTAAGCAGAAGCGTATTACTACTGAAGGTACCGTCTTCCGCCGTCACTTCTATCGTGATGGTATTGTCTCCCATGGCTAGCAAGATGTTCGCAAATCCATTCAGTGCAGGGAGGACGTCACCTTGCTGATCTTTTATCACGACCGTACTCGACTGTGCGGAAGGCACCACACCCACCTGATGGTCAGGGCCATAAACTACCATGGAGTTAAAGTCCACGCCATAGTAATAGAACATGTTCTCATAGTTTTGTGCCGTATCGTACAGATATACGACAAAGTCCGTCGTTGAAGAAACGACCCGTGTCAATGTCATCGTATACGTTTTAGTAGCCGAACCATCCTCTGATGTTACCTCCACGGCAAAGAGGTTATCCCCCATATCCAAAGACACAGGTACCGTCCCGGCATCGACCGGCAGCGCATCGCCGCCCTGTTTGACCACCCAGGTGGAACCGGAAACGGTTGGCTGCAAAGAAAGCACATGGTTTTGCCCGTATACAGTGGCGGTAATCGTATCGGCAGCATTGTCTATCGTGGCCATGACGGCGTCAGCGCCAAACGCAGGATTCACAAACATGTAAGCCATGGTCGCATCCGGAGATAATAGCCGGGTAATGGTCATGGTATAATTCTTTTTCGTGCCGTCTTCCGCGGTTACCTCAATGGTATAAACATTGTCGCCGGGATTTAGCTGGAGGTAATTAGCAAAAGGATTGTTTTTAATCACATATGTTGCCGCTGAGGAATTTGTCATGATATACACATTATAATCCGAGCCGTATACGGTTGCGGTCACTGTACCGGCCGTATTATCGATTACGGCATCGTATATATCAAAATAGGACAGGGAAACCTGCAGCAGGGTGGCGTCACCCGAAAGCGCGTTCAAAATTGGCCCTGCCAGGGGCGCTGCGTATGTGATGGCAGTCTTCCGATTAACATTTACAGTATATGTGGAGGAAGCAGTACCATTAGAGACGGTAATCTCGATTTTGTTGTCACCCTTGTTTAAGGTTATCTCCTCCGAAACGGCTCCGTTTTCCACCGGCTTGCCGTTTACGGTAATGCGGGCAGTGGTATCAAATGAAGTGGGAACGAGAGTGATAACGGAAACCTTTTCATCAACCGTTGCCGTATAGGAGAATACCCCGGCGTCAAATGCCTGGGCCAATTTGCCTTCGCTGATGGCTAATCCGTTTAAAACAGCGGAGGGGGCAGGATCAGGAGCGGGAGCCGGAGCGTTGCGGGTAACGTCGACCGTATACTTCTTCATAGTGCCATCCTGGGCGGTGACGTTAATATTAACGGTATTCTTACCGGTATCTAAGAGTATATCCTGGGAAGGGCTGCTGCTTGTAACTTCTTTGCCTTCTACCGTTATGGTGGCTGCAGCATCGGCTGCTTCCGGCGTCATGGTGATGGAAGAAATATTCTCATCCACGGTTGCAGTATAAGAGACCGTGCCCGCGTCGAATGCCGGGGCCAATGCGCCTTCGCTTAAACTTAAGCTGCTTAATTCGGCATTGCTCGAGAGCGGTGCGGCGCGGTCTACCGTAACGGTATATTTTCGGGTGGAAGCATCCTCCGTTGTCACTTCAATGCTGATGGTATTTTTCCCGATTTCAAGAGGGATGTCTTGGGAAGGGCTGCCGCTCACGACTTCCTTGCCCTCAACCAAAATCGCAGCATCTGTGGCCGTCGGCGTCACGTTGATGGACGAAACACCTTCAGCCACTTTCGCTGTATAGGAAAATACACTCGCATTAAACGCCGGGTCTAGAGACCCTTCGCTTATAGTTAAATAGCTGAGGCTGGCACCATTGTTTGCTGCTGCCGATGCTGTTGGGATATAGGAAGTGAACAGTGCAGTAATTAAAAGCATGGAGCATAATACCGATAATGATCTGCGAATTTTCTTCTTCATGGCAATTCTCCTTTTTCATCTATTTTGGTATATTTAATAAGCCGCTGGCCTCGCATTTTCCAGGCCCGCGCGTATTTGCTGTTGCTTTTTGTTTACAGAAAACTATTATATTCTGCTTATTGTATACAGCGCGTTTACTTAAGCGGAATCCCACTCTTTTTAATCGTTTTAGTCGAAGTTTGCTATTGAAATATAAAGTGCGATTCGCCTATCCTTCTTTGGTCCTTTCCGGGCTCAAATCATATTGACGGAAAAATCAGCCTATTATTCTTTCCCATAACTCTCCTCATGTCCATTCCTACTTATGTACTTACTTAAAAAAATAATTGGATATATTTTTGATTTATATACCCAATCATAAAAAATAATACAAGTATCGACAATGTAATAATGTATGGTAACCTAATGAATTTTGTATGGTTTTATCTGATCAACCGTTTCTGAATTCATTGATTGTCATCCCAGTTGCTTTTTTAAATAACTTCTTAAAATATTCAAAATCTCTATACCCAAGCTTCTCTAATATTTCGTCTATACTGCTGCCACCCAAAATAAGCATTTTGGCTCTTTGTATACTAACATTTGAGAGATAATCGACAATCTTCATCCCTGTTTTTTCTTTGAATATTTGACTGAGGTAAGTTCTTGTAATGAAAAGCCTATTCGCTATTTCGCTGACAGTTATCTCGCTATCGATATTTTCCAATATCGTCCGGCAGACCATTCTAACCATACTGCTGTTATCTATGCCCAGTTCAAATTCCCTGATTGTTGTGAGAATAATATCCACTTTTCTTACAAACGATTCCTTTATTGAGGAATAATCTGATTCTGCCGAAATATCGCTGATTCTTAGATTCTGAAAGTTAATAAATTTATCGAGCCATTTATATTCATTCTGAACGGATGTAATTAGCTTGTTTGTCAATCTGTTTAAAATATGAAATGTCTTAAATGTATCCGTGCCAACTTCCGAAAAGATTGCATCGACAAGACTGGCCG
This sequence comes from Bacillota bacterium, assembly GCA_023390815.1. GTDB lineage: Bacteria > Bacillota > Clostridia > Christensenellales > SZUA-584 > JAEWCC01. The sequence goes on along the minus strand of JAEWCC010000065.1, from coordinate 171,474 downwards.
CAGTATTGAGCGCATTCGGATTACCGTCGTCGATTAAGCTGAGCAGGTTATTCACTGACTCAGGGAAATATTCCTCTGAGCTTTTATTCAGTATCTTATCCAGATGGTTAATTTTTTCAATCTCCAGATTTCTCGCATGAATGTATTTAGCGGCACGCAGCAGACAGGCCAGCAACTCATTAGGGTCCAGCGGTTTTAAGAGGTATTCAAACGCACCATTTGACAACCCCTGTCTTGCATATTCAAAATCACCGAATTGGCTCATTAAAACAACACAGGTGCAGAGCTTTTCATCCCTTACTGCTTTAAGTAGTTCCAAACCGTTGATATATGGCATTCGAATATCTGTCAGCAGCAGATCAACCGGCCGGTCCCGGAGCTTGGTGAGCGCGTCCGATCCGTTTGAAGCCTCATTGGTAATAATAAACCCTGAGGCTTCTCCCCATACATCCATCGACTGGATTTCCTGACGGAACATTTCATAATCGTCGACAATCATTACGCTATACATGCTGAAAACCTCTAAGGCTCTATAGGTAAAGTGAAATAGACCGTAGTGCCATAATTGACTTTACCGTTGATCCATGTTCTGCCACCGTGTTTTTCAATAATCAGTTTTACGCTTGCAAGGCCGATTCCGTGACCTTCAATATCCCTGGTCTGGCGCTCAAAGAGATTGAAGAGTCTATCGGCATACCTCATATCGATGCCAACGCCGTTATCCTTAATATAAAATATATACTCCGTCCCCTCCTTTTTGCATCCAACAATGATCTTTTGGATGTCCCTATGAGACGAGAATTTCATAGCATTGGAAAGCAGATTCTCCACAACATGCATTATCAGCCTTTTGTCTGCATAGACGGCAGGAATACCAGTCTGAAAGTCCAAAACGGATTTCTCAGTCCTATATTCTTCGTATACCGATTCAATCATTTCTCGGAGATTAACTGTTTCTTTCCGTATAACCGTTCCCGATGTCTTCTCGTAATCCAGCAATTCCGCAATCATCATATTCATATTGGTGCACTTATTAATGATCTTCGCGGTATTCGTTTCAATATCGATGCCGTCTCTGATCATATTGGTATACTTTTCAATCTCATATAGTGGCATTTTGAGATCATGCGTAACTGTCATAGAGAAATTCCTAAGTGTCTCTATTGATTGTTGCAGTTCCTCAGTTCTTTCGGCGATCCGGGCTTCCAGCGACGTATTTAATTTGATGATCTCCTGTTCGGCCCGAATACGATCCGTGATATCCCGTCCGAAAACAGTTATTTCGAGAAGTTTAGATCCGACATATACAGGATAAAAAGAGTAATTGATTACTCTGTCGCTCTGGATCGTATTCCGAAGGTCGAGCATCAGCGCGCCTGTTTCCTTCACTCTGTCGAATAATTCTAAAAATACCGCTGCATTCTCTCCCGGAAATACTGCCCAAAAAGGCATTCCCGGCTTAAATTCAGTTCCGTAATGCTTTTTTACAAAGTTCTCTACAGATTTATTGGATAAAAGCACATTGTAGTCAGCATCCACCGACAGTATGAAATCTTCAGTACCATTGATAATATTCGTAAGTACAATCGCATTCTTTCTGATTGCGTTTTCGGCTTCGATTCTCTCAGTGACATCCCGGTTTGTCTCAAGCACTGTATTCAAACCATAATCGTTGATAACAATTTGGAGCCGGGTTTCGATCTGAAGCTTTTTCCCGTCTTTCTTAATATGTTCAATGACTCCGCTCCAGAAGCCTTGCTTTAGGAGAATATCCTCAATTTCATCGTATCTTAACGGGAATTTTGAATCCAGTAGTTTCTGCCGCAGGCATCCGACGGCTTCTTCGCTTCCATGCCCGAACATGGTCTCAGCACCATGATTCCAGTAAATGATGGTTCCGTCCAAGTGCCATGCAAGTATCGCCTCATTGGAGAGATCGAGAAGCTTTGCTTGCCTGTTCAGCACTTTATTCTGCTGCTGGAGCTGGACGATATGCTCCTGAATAGCCTGCTGCTTTTGGATAAGCTCGGTAATATCATGATGAAAAACTACGATAGCCGAGATCTGATCGTTCTTTTCGAGAATAGGTGTCGCATTAACTTCGATGTATCTGCTTGAATGATCATTTTCAATAATGATCCTTTCGTTTCTGATGATTTCGCCTCTGCAGGCACGCCGTGTCGGGTATTCTTCAAAAGGAAGCTCATTGCGTTCAAGGTCGAAACAGCGATACCCTTCAAAAGCGTTGTCCACGGTTGTTTGCTCACTAAAATGATTAGAGTACATGAGACGAGCTTGCGTATTTATCGTTTTAACGTTGCCGTAACAGTCGTAGATAAAAAACGCATCGTGCATGTTTTCCAAAATTGCATTCAGAAGATTGTTCTGATACCTGATGTCATGCTCCATTTTTTTGCGCTGCGTAATATTACGACTTATTTCAAGGACAATCTCCCGGCCGTTTGCATCGGGGTAGAGTTGTTGTTTGGTTTCGATACAGAGAATCCTGCCGTCCTTTGTTGTTGCTTCGAATTCACCGGCCCATATGCCATCACGTTTCAGCAGAACTTTCAACTCATCGGAACCAATGTCACACCTCACCTGTAACAGTTCTTTGCTCCTTTGGCCTGCCGCTTCCTCGGCAGTAAAACCGAAAGTCAACTCGGCGCCTTTGTTCCAATAGAAAATAGTTCCGTCCAAATCACATGCAAATATCGCTTCATCCAATATTTCCAGCATTTTGGACTGCCTGCTTAAGACATGATACTGTTGCTCAAGTAAATTGATATACCCTGTAATCGTTAACTCATCACTGACAACCTGGTCTGAGAGTATTTGATTTTGCTTATAAAGCTGCTGCTCCGCCTGCTTTATCTCTCTAAAAATAAGATCGTACGGTTCCCTGATACCAGTCTGTATGATAGCCCTGTATATAAAGTAAAATGAAAGTATTTTGAAATAATGGCCCAATAAATTCGCAAATCCATAGTTGCTTACATACGTTGTAAAACAAAACTCCGAAACAATCGTACATAGTATAGAGACCAGTAAAACTCTATAAACCTTTGTTTCAAATACCTTTTTGTTTTTTCTTAGCATCACTACTGCAGAAATAAGTATTACAATAATGATATATTCGCTTACAATTTTAAAAGGGGTTTGTCCGACTCCCTCGATATATGCAATCGGGAATATATGCCAGACGAGTACAGAGCACAGTACAAGGGCTGTTATTACCGAATAAACAGCGATTAACAAAGAAACACGAATCTGCTTTTTCGCTTTAATAAGTATGAATGAAATCAGCAGTACAATACTTTCAAAATATCGAGCAGCCACCCACAGTTGGTTGGAATGATATTCATAATCGGTAAAGATATCCATGCCAGGATAGGCCATTGTGTGAATGAAATCCAAGATTCCTATAAACAGATATGCGATGCCGATTAAAATCAGATAATTGTTTTTAATAAAATCTTTAGAATTCCACGTGATAAAGAAAACGGTAAGCGCTATACATACGCTGAATATTTCAGCTATTGAGTGGAATAGGAGGTAATTGTATAGACTTCCCAAGTATAGAAGTATCATTGCTGCGATAACAATTAGAATCTTAAGGCTTATTTTTAACTTTCTCATAAAACCTCATTCCATCGATCTGCGAGCTATTTATTCTAATCTTCCCAAAGGATTTTTTGCCCCCCTCAACATTTTATATTGTTTAGATGTAAAAGTATACAAATTTAACATAGGCACAGCCGGTATTGATTTTGCCCTTTAATGTCGGCTAATTTACGGAATGGTAGATCAGTACTTTACATAATGACAGACAGGAAAGCGCTTGCCGCGCTACGAATGCAGACTATGTTTGTCTTGTCTCTCTACAAATAAGAGTTTATATAAACATATGGTTGACTTCTCATGGAAAGCACAATATAATTACAAATAAAAACAGCAAAGAACAGGTAAAAACATGTTAAAAGCACAGCGGCAGGAAGAAATGCTTGATTTACTGGAGAAACACAGCACCATGTCTGTATCACTGTTGGCCGAGTTGCTGCAGTGCACTATGATGACCGTCCGTCGTGATATAGACGATCTGGAAAAGCAAGGGCTGGTGCAAAAGGTGCACGGCGGAGTGGTTCTCAACCAAGCCAACGAGATGCAGCCCAGCTATCTGCTGCGTGTCGGCCAAAACATAGAAGAAAAGCAGCGTATCGGCGCGGAAGCCGCCAAGCTGGTCCAGGACGGAAAATGTGTGTTTTTTGATGGCGGAACTACACCATTCTACGTCGCGAAGAATCTGCCGGCAACGCTGTCCTTCACCGCGATTACAAACTCTTTAACGACAGCGAAAGAGCTATGTTATCTTCCCAATGTCAATGTGATTATGCTGGGCGGGGAGCTTTACAAAACCGCATTTTCAACCAATAACAGTATAGCGGTTGAGATTGCCAGCCGTTTTCGCGCGGACCTTGCGTTCATATCTGCGCGCGCGATTATATTGCCGGACGGCATATTTGAGACCGCCCTTTCTCTGATTGAAATTAAGCAAAAAATCGTGCAATGCTCGAATCGAGTGGTTTTGCTGGCCGATCATACCAAGTTTTTAGATACAGCCTTGTGTCTTTCTGTTCCTTTGGCTGATATTGATCATATCATTACCGATTCGGGTGTGCCGAAAGAATACCTGAAGAAACTTGATGATATTGGAATAAGATATACGGCTGTGTAGGAGCATTGAATGCAGCGGCGATCATATCGATAAAAGAATATCCCGGCATTAGCTGGGCATATTTTTTTCTCTCTGCTATAAATAAGAAAACACAAAAAGAAACAAAAAATATAATTGACACAACATTAACAAACGTATATAATTACGCAAAGAAACATGTAACAACAATTAAGAACAATTTTATGGCTTCCCAAAATTGAAAGGAGAAGAAATGAAAATGGCTAGAACTATTGGCGTTGTTTTGTGTCTTTTGCTGGTGGTTGGCCTGGTTGCCGCATGCGGCGCTCCGGCCAACAATGCTGACGACGCGACAGTCACTCCGAGTGCTGCAGTGAGCGATTCGACAGAAGCCTCGGAATCTGCCGGCGCGGAAGACGTCCTTAGCGACAAGACGATTGGCATCTCTTTTGACTACCTGGAAGTACAGAGACGCGTCATTGCGCGTGACAACCTCTATACTTACGCGGAGCAGTATGGCGTCAACTTGATTTTCCAGGATGCAAAAGGCGATGAAAACAACCAGATTTCACAATGCGAGAACCTCATCACCCAGGGCGTGGATGTTCTGGTGATTCTTGCGCACAATGCGGACGTCATGGGCAGTGTCGTGAAGAGCGCAAAAGAAGCGAACATCCCCGTTGTCGCGATCGACCGCGTAATCCCCAATGCTGATTTGGATGTATACGTGGGCATGAACAATGAAGTCATCGGCGACATGATCGCACAGTATGCCTATGATGCTGTGCCCAAGGGCAACTACATATTCATCTGCGGCGCTCCGACCGATCCCAATGCGGCGATTTACAAAGAAGGATATCTGCGTGTGCTGCAGGGTGCTATCGACTCCGGCGACATTAAGCTGGTGGGCGATGCTTCGTGCGAGAGCTGGGACCCGGATGTGGCGCTTGCCAATGTCGAGAACTTCCTGACGGTGAACAACGACGACGTAGACGTAATCCTGACGATGAACGACGGCATGGCGGGCGGCGCGGTCCAGGCGCTCAAGGCGCGCGGCCTCAATGGCAAGGTTCTGATTACCGGGCAGGACGGCGAGCTGGCCGCATGTCAGAGAATCGTAAGCGGCGACCAGATTATGACGGTATGGAAGCCGGACAACGAACTGTCAAGGCTGACCATTGAAGCCTGTATCGCACTGATCAAGGGTGAAGCGATTCAGTCAAACGGTACTTATGACAACGGCTTCAAAGAAGTACCCTGCGTATACGTTGAACCCGTATGCGTAGATAAGGACAACCTGGACGAAACGATACTGGCGGCCGGCTATTATACCAAAGAAGAGGTATATGGCGCTCAGTAAGGCGGGCCAATCTTAAGGCGCTCATTCCCCGGAAGCTTCGGCTTCCGGGGATGGGCAACAGCCTTGATGAGATAAAAAGGGAATACAAAGAACGGGTGGTATGATATGTCGGAATACATATTGGAAATTGATAACGTCACAAAAGAATTTCCAGGTGTCAAAGCGCTCGATAACGTCAACTTCAAAATCAAAAAGGGCGAGATCCACGGGCTTGTGGGCGAAAACGGTGCGGGCAAATCCACACTGATGAAAATACTGAGCGGCGTATATCCCAAGGGAAGTTATTCCGGCGAGGTCAGGGTTAATGGCGAAGTCGCGCAGTTTACCGATACGAAGGATTCAGAGAAGGCCAGTATCGGAATCATATATCAGGAACTGATGCTGATACCGGAGATGTCGATCGCCGAGAACATATTTGTGGGCCGTACAGGCAGAATCATCAACTGGGAAAAGCTCAACAAGGAAGCAAAACAGTGGATGGATATGCTGGGTCTTGATGAAGACCCGGAAACGCTGATTCGAAATATTGGCGTAGGCAAACAACAGCTTGTCGAGATTGCCAAAGCGCTTTCACTCAATGCGAACATTTTGATATTGGATGAACCGACCGCTGCGCTCACAGAAGCAGAGGTGAAGCACCTGCTGGGCAAATTGAATGAGATCAGGGCCAGTGGTGTGACGTGTATATATATATCGCATAAGCTCGAAGAAATTCTCGAGATTTGCGACCGAGTGACCATCATCCGGGACGGCGTTTCCGTGGGCACGTATGATATCGAGGAGCTGGATGTGAAGAAGATCATATCCAGAATGGTAGGACGGGACTTTGCCGACCGCTTCCCGCCGCGCATAAAATGCGACGGAGGACAGCCCGCGCTGGAAGTACGCGGCCTGTCGCTGGCACGCTTCAACGATCCGGATAAATACATACTCAAAGATATCAATTTCTCTGTGCGTCAGGGCGAGATATTGGGCATCGCGGGGCTGATGGGCGCGGGGCGTACCGAACTGGTCAACAGTATATTCGGCGACTTTAAAGGCGTAATGACCGGCGAGGTACTGGTGGACGGCAAGCATGTCAAAATACGGGGTCCGCTGGACGCCATCAACGCCGGCCTCGGCCTCGTAACGGAGGACCGCAAAGGCAACGGGCTCAACTGCATCGCATCTCTGCAGGATAATATGATACTGGCGAGCCTTCGGGACTTCAGCAAACACGGTGTGCTGGACATGAACCAATGCAACGCACGCTGCAAGGAAATGCAGGAGCGTATCCGCATTAAAGCACCCAACCTGGAGATGCCCGCAGGCAAGCTGTCCGGCGGCAACCAGCAGAAGGTTTGTCTGGCCAAATGGCTGCTGCCGCAATCCAAAGTGCTCATCGTGGACGAACCCACGCGCGGGATTGACGTAGGCGCCAAATACGAAATATATACGCTTCTGAACGATCTTAAACAGGCTGGAATCGCGATCATCATGGTGTCCTCCGAACTGCCCGAGATTCTGGGCATGAGCGACAGGGTGATCGTGCTCAAGGAGGGTAAGATTACCGGCATGTTTGACAACGACCTGATTACTGAAGAAATGCTGATGGAAAAAGCAACGGGGGGTAAATAATATGAATCCAAAATCTCAGAAGATCTGGCTGAAGCGGATTAACTGGCGCACCTACACCATGATCTTTGCGTTTGTACTGATCGCGATTTTGCTCACGATCATCACCAAGGGAATATTCCTTGCGCCAAGAAACTTTTCCAACCTGGTGCGCAGCATGTCCATCACCGGCGTGATCACGGTGGGCGCAGTACTGCTGATTATTTCAGGCAACTTTGACCTTGCCATCGGCTCGATCGTTGCGCTGACGGGTGGTATTGCGGCCATCCTGCATGTCAATTATGGCTGGGACGTCATCCCGGTCATTTTAACAGCGCTCGCAGTGGGCGCAGTCATCGGAATATGGCAGGGATTCTGGGTGGCTTATAAAAAGATACCGTCATTTATCGTCACGCTGGGCGGTATGATGGCCTTCCGGGGCATATACCTCGCGCTGACCAATGGCATTACGATCACGCCGTTGTCCGAGAGCTTTCAGAGCATTTCTGCGGGCTTCGTACCCGGCATCATCGGCATACTGCTGGGCATCTTGAGCATCGCCGTGCTGACCATATACCTGTTTGAAAAGCGGGCGTCGCGCAAACGCTATGGCTCTTCCGTCGAGCCCATCTGGACGCTCATCCTGAAGCTGGTGTTTTTCGCCGTGCTGATCGGGGGGTTTGTGTGGATGATGAACAGCTATAACGGCATACCGTATCCGGTGCTGGTATTCATATTGCTGCTGCTGGTGTTCTCGTTCATCGCGGCGCGCACGCGATTTGGGCGTATCGTTTACGCCATCGGTGGCAACATGGAGGCCGCGCGGCTTTCGGGCATCAACGTCCGCCGGAACGTATTAAATCTGTATATCATCACGGGCGTGCTGTCCGCCATCTCCGGGATACTGCTGACATCCCGGCTTAACGGGGCCACGTCGGCGGCGGGTAATCAGTACGAAATGGACGTGATATCAAGCTGCGTCATCGGCGGCACAAGCCTGAGCGGAGGCAAGGGCACCGTGTTTGGGGCGCTGATTGGGGCATTGATCATCGCAAGCCTGGACAACGGCATGTCCCTGATGAACCTGTCGTCCAGCTACCAGAGCATCGTCAAGGGACTGGTGCTGATATTCGCGGTCTGGTTCGATGTTTCCAGCCAGAAGAAAGCCTAAAACTTATTTTAAATATTTAGACAGGAAGGGATGAAAGCATTGCAAGAATTCAGTAAAGAAAAGCTGCTGAGTATGTACGAGAGCATGGTATTGATACGCAAGTATGAAGAGCGGATTTATTACCTGTTCCTGGAGGGCAGCATGCCGGGTACCATCCACCAATGCCACGGGCAGGAAGCCACGGCCGTAGGCATGCTGCATGATCTGCGCAAAACAGACTATATGACCACGACGCACCGTCCGGCGGGCCATGCGCTCGCGAAGGGCGTATCGCTCAAGAGCATGATGGCGGAGATGTTTGCCAAATCGACGGGCTGCTGCCACGGTTACGGCGGCGCGATGCATGTGGGCGACATGAGTGTCGGGGCGGTTCCGGCGATTGCCATCGTGGGCGGCGGCGTGCCGCTGGCCGCGGGCATCGGCCTGAGCTTCAAGATCCGCAAACTGGATGGCGTATGTGTGGCGTTTATGGGCGACGGTGCCACCAACGAGGGTGCGGTGCACGAAGCGATGAACGGCGCGGCAATATGGAAGCTGCCCGTGGTATTTGCGATTGAGAACAACCTGTACGGTGCGTCCACCTCCATTAAGCTGACGGCGCTGGTGGAGAATCTGGCGGACCGGGCGGCGGCATACGGAATCCCCGGCGAGGTCGTGGATGGCAACGATGTAATTGCCGTAAGCAAAGCGGCGAAGCGGGCTGTGGAGCGTGCCCGCGCAGGGGAAGGCCCCACGGTGCTGGAGCTTAAGACCTACCGCATCGGCGGGCACAGCCGCAACGATGCGTGCGCTTACCGGACGCGCGAAGAGGAAGCGGAATGGGCCAAGCGCGACGCGATACTGACGTTCGGACAGCGCCTGGTGGATGCGGGCAAAGCGACGCGCGCCGAGCTGGACGCGATAGACAACAAGGTAGAGGCGGACATCGATGAGGCAGTGGAATATGCCAAAGAACAGCCATCCATGGCGCCCGAAGACGGACTGAAGTATGCGTATGTGCAGGAGGGCTTGCGATAATGGCAAAAAAGACGATTGCCGAGGCGCTTCGCGACGCGATAGCGGAGGAGATGAGGCGGGACGAGCGGGTGTTCTGCATTGGCGAGGATATCGGGATACCCGGCGGTTTCGGCGGCGCATTTACCGTGACGCTGAACCTCGAAAAGGAGTTTCGCGACCGGGTGATTGATACGCCTATATCCGAGATATTGATAGCTGGAGCCGCCACGGGTGCGGCTATGACAGGCCTTCGGCCCATTGCCGATGTGCAGTACGGGGACTTCCTGCTATGCATGATGGATCAGCTGGTGGACGAAACCGCCAAGATGCGTTACATGTCGGGCGGCGAGATCAGCGTGCCGATGGTGATGCGTGCGCCGGTGGGGGCGACCACGCGCGGCGCGCAGCACGCGCAGAGCCTCGAAGGGTTCTTCACGCATGTGCCCGGTTTAAAGGTGATATGCCCGGCCACGGCGTATGACGCGGTGGGCCTGCTGCGTACGGCCGTGCACGACGACGATCCGGTGATCATGTTTGAACACAAGAAGCTGTACGGCTCCAAGGGGAATCGTGCGGAGAAGGGGGCGCTGTCTCCCATCGGAGAGGTGCCGGACGAGTACTATACCATTCCGTTTGGACAGGCGGCGGTGCGGCGCGAGGGTACGGATGTGACCATCGTCGCCAATCTGCTGATGATGTACAATGCGCTGCAGGCAGCGGAGCAGCTGGCTGAGGAGGGCATCTCCTGCGAGGTGATCGACCCGAGGACGCTGGTACCGTTCGACTACGATACGGTTTACGCCTCCATTAAAAAGACGGGCAGGCTGGCGATCGTGCATGAGGATGCGGAGCGCAACGGCTGGGGTGCGGAAGTCGCGGCCAAGGTGGCGCAGGAAGCAATCTACTATCTGGACGCGCCCATCCGAAGAATATGCACGTACAATGTGCCGATTCCATTCGCACCGGTGATGGAGAACTTTGTGGTGCCCGGTGTCGACCGCATTGCCAAGGAAATCAGAGAATTAATGAAAGCGTAGCAGAGGAGAGTTGACATGTTATACGGAATGAAACGAATGCTGGCCGATGCGGAAAAAGGCGGCTATGCCGTGGGATATTTTGAGGCGTTCAACATGGACGCGATGTTGGCCGTGCTGGATGCGGCGGAAAAAACAAGGTCTCCCATCATTATCGGCTTTGGCGGGCAGTTTCTGTCCAGCCCGAAGCGCGAAGTAAAGGAAGACGTATATGCATACGGCGCGCTTGCGCTGCAGGCAGCCCGGCGCGCTTCCGTACCCGTATCGGTACTGCTTAACGAGGCCGATGAAATCGATATGATCTATCAGGGCATGAATGCCGGATTCAACGCGGTGATGTATCAGAAGGAAGGCGAGGACAAGGATGAAACGCTGCGCATCACGGCCGATATTTGCAAGGTGGCGCATTACCTCGGTATCGATGTGGAAAGCGAGATCGGCAGCCTGCCCTGCGCCGACATCGCTACGGGCGGCCACGGGACGGGAGAAAACACGGATGTGGACTACGCCCGGGAGTTTGTGGCCAAGACGGGCATCGACGCGCTCGCGGTGGCCATCGGCAACGTGCATCTGCTGGAGGACAGCAAGGCTACGCTCGACTTTGAATTGCTGGAAAAGCTCCATCGCGAAATTGATGTGCCGTTGGTGCTGCACGGCGGCACCGGTGTTGGAGAGGCAGACATGAAACAGGCAGTCAAGCTGGGCATTTCCAAAGTTAACATCGGTACGGTACTCAAACGCCAATATATCAACGCAATCCGTCCGTTCTATACGGACATGGATCTGGACAAGGTCAACACGCACGCAACCATCGGCTGGGGCGGCGATGCCGACATGATTTCATGCGGGCGCAAGGCGATTGCCGACAAGGTGCTGGAGTTCATCGAAATGTTTGGGTGTGCCGGGAAAGCAGCGGGCCTTTAAGAACGGGGTACAGGAAAGGACCTTATAATGGCGAATAAAATATTGATGCCGGCCAGCGGACAGACAGCCGCAGAGTCGCGCATTGTGCGCTGGAACGTGGAAGAAGGCGAAAAAGTCAACCGCGGCGACGTTCTTTTTGAGATTGAAACGGACAAGGCGGTAATGGGCGTGGAGAGCTATGCCAAGGGCACGGTGCTCAAGATCGTCTATGGCGAAGGAGACGACGTTGAAGCCGGTAAGGTCGTGGCATACATCGGCGAACCCGGCGAGAAGCTGGAAAGCGAAACGTCGTCTTCGCAGGCCGCCGGGGGGGATGACGACGAGTATCAGCCGATCATGAAGAAGGCCGCTGCGGCGGGGCCGCCGGTTCCGGCTGAAAAAGATGTGGATATAGTGTTGATGGCGTCGCCCAAGGCCCGCAAGATTGCCAAAGAAACGGGAGCGGACCTGAAGGGGCTGTACGCGGCGCAGAGCCGTGCCGTAAAAGCCGCGGATGTGGCCGCCGTTCAGGTGGCTGTATCGCAGCCGGAGGAAGAATCGCTCATACCGTTGTCGGCCATGCGCAAGGTGATTGCGCGCCGCATGCTGGAGAGCGTTCATGAAGCGCCGCAGTATACGGTCAGCATCAAAGCAGACATGACGGCGTTTATCGCGCTGCGCAGGCAGATTAACGAGGTGATGTCGGGTGAGGGCATCAAGGTCTCCATCAACGATATTCTGGTGCGGTGCGTCGTAGCGGCTGCGGCGAAGGTTCCGTATATCAACGCCGTGTTTACGGATGAAGGCATTCGTACATTGAAGCAGATGCATGTGGGAATCGCGGTGGCTGTGGCCGAAGGACTGGTAGTACCGGTATTACGCAATGCCAATACCCTGCCGCTGCGCGATATTGCGCGGACCAGCCAGCAGCTCATCAATGCTGCCAAGGAAGGCAGGCTGCGTCCGGAACAGATGCAGGGCGGCACGATCACGATATCCAATCTCGGCATGTACGGCATCGATCGCTTCACGGCGATTATCAACCGCCCCGAGAGCGCGATACTGGCAGTGGGCGCGGTGGTGGATACGCCTGTGGGGGTAAGCGGCAGTATCGTGCTGCGCCCCATTATGGATATTACCGCCACGTTCGACCATCGGATCATTGACGGCGCGGTGGGCGCACAGTTCATGGCGGAGCTTAAAAAGAATATCGAGCAGCCGTTGGCTGCGGTGCTGTAAGGGGACGCTCATGACGTATGATGTGGCTGTAGTGGGCGGAGGCCCGGCCGGATATGCGGCCGCGCTCAAAGGGGCGCGGATGGGCGGCAAGGTGATATTGTTTGAAGCGGACCGGGTGGGCGGTACATGCCTCAATGTGGGCTGCATTCCTACCAAGTGTATCGTCTCTCAGGCGCAGCTGATGGAACGCATTCGTCTGGGGACGCAAAAGGGTATATTCCGCGACGCCGGACAGTTCAGCTATAAGAAGATATATGAGGAGAAGGAGCGTGTGGTCGCCAAACTGACGGGCGGCGTAAGCGCGCTGCTTAAATCGGCAGGCGTCACGGTGGTGCAGGCGGAAGCGCACTTTGTTGACGCATATACGCTGCGGGCGGACGGCCTTGAGTACAAGACCAGGAAGGCGCTTATCGCAACCGGGTCGAAAAATATGGTAATACCGCTGCCCGGGGTGGACGGTGCCAACGTGCTGGATTCGACGGGCGCGCTGGCGCTCAATAAGCTGCCGCGCAGCATCGTGATCGTGGGCGCGGGCGTAATCGGGCTGGAGTTTGCGAGTGCTTTTTGTGCGCTGGGCAGCGAGGTGACCGCGGTCGACATATTGCCCGCGCTGCTGCCGGGCGAGGACCGCGAAGCTGCGGACATGCTGCAAAAACAGATGGAAGCGCACGGCGTGCGCTTTCTGCTGGGCTCGAAGGTGTTGGCCATAGCGGATGAGAACGCGCAAAAGTGTGTTACAATTGAGAGAGATGCGCAGCGGCAGAAGCTGTACAGTGAAGTTGTGCTCGTCGCTGTAGGGCGCGTCCCGGCGGGAGACGCAGCGAAGGAGCTGGGGCTCAGGACGGACAAGAAAGGGTTTATTGCCGTTGACGTGGAAATGAAGGCGTCAGCAGAGGACGTATATGCGGCAGGCGATGTCACCGGGGGTTATCTGCTGGCACACAGCGCCTATGCCGAGGCTGAGGTGGCAGTGAGCAATTGTCTGGGAGGGCACGAGAAGGTGTGCCTGGACGTGATGCCGCGCTGCATATTCACGCTACCGGGGCTTTCCGCGGTGGGGCAGACGACCGCAAAAGAAGGCGATGAAGGGTGCGTCTTTGGGAAGTTTCCGTTTTCGGCGAGCGGCAAGGCCATGGCGGACGGCAGTGAAGAGGGCTTTGTAAAGTGGGCGGCGCGCAGAGATACGGGTGTACTGCTGGGCTGCACCATACTGGGCGCGGAAAGCGCCGAGCTGTTAAGTGCGGCCACGGTTGCAATCCAGTGCAAAGCCACGGTTAAGGATTTTGAGCAAATCATATTTGCCCATCCCACACTGAGCGAGAGTGTGAAGGAAGCCGCACTCGACTGTGCCGGTGAGGCGCTGCATATACCGGCAAAGCGGCGGGGCTGAAAGAGGAACGGAATGCAATTTGACGTTTGCTGTGTCGGGCAGATGTGTACGGACGTGTTTTTAAGCACGGTAGACGAATTGCCCGACAAGGGGCATATGTCCCTTGTCGGACGCGCGACGCAGTCCATCGGCGGCTGTGCGCTCAATACGGCAATCGGGATATCCACGCTGGGCCTGCGTGTGGCGCTGCTCGGCAAGGTGGGCGACGACGGCTTCGGTACTTTTCTAAAAAGTACGCTGCAGAAATCCGGCGTGAACGTGGACGCCATCCGGCAGGTGCACGGGGCGCAAAGTTCCATGTCCGTGGGGCTGATCGCGTCGGACGGCGAACGCACCCTGCTGCATTGCCAGGGGACGAACGCGACGCTGGTCTTTGAGGACATCGATTTAAACTATCTTGATCAGTCGCGTTTCCTGTTCATCGGCGGCACGCTTTCGCTGAACCGATTCGACGGCAGGGATGCCGCGCGGCTTCTGGAGATGGCGCAGCGTCACGGGGTTACAACGGCGATGGATTCCACGTGGGATTCCACCGGCCAATGGATGAAAAACGTAACGCCTTGTCTGCCGCATCTGGACTGGTTTATGCCCAGCCTGGAGGAGGCGGAGCAGATGCTGGGTACGCGTGATCCGGAGGCGCTGGCAATACGGTTTATGCAGGGCGGCGCCCGGAACGTGGTTATCAAAATGGGTATGAAGGGCGCTTACGTGCGGCCTGCCGGGGCGGAGCCGTTCTACGTGGGCATCTACCAGGTGGATGCGGTAAACGCGGCAGGCGCAGGAGACGCATGGTGCGCAGGATTTATTACGGGGCTTGTCAAGGGGCTTAAGGTGCGGGAGGCTGCGCTTCTTGCGGCGGGCAACGCAGCGCTGTGCGTGGGCGCCATGGGTACTACGGAGGGCATCAGGAGCTTTGACGAAACCATGGAGTTTATACGCACCGGGAAGTACCTACAGCCATAATCCCTTCTCGGTTGCATGGCAGGAGGATAGACATGAAACGGTCTCAGATCAACCGGATTATTTTTGAATCGATCAATTTCCTGGATAAAATGAACTTCAAACTGCCGCCCTTCTTTTATTGGACACTTGCGGACTGGGCGGACAAGGGCACGGAGTATGACGAGATACGCGACTGCAAGCTGGGCTGGGATGTGACGGATTTTGGCCTCGGGGACTTTGCGTCAACCGGGCTTGTGGCCATGACGATACGCAACGGAATACTGAACAGCAGCGAGTATCCCAAGCCGTATGCGGAGAAATGCCTCGTCGTACGCGAGCGGCAGGTGACGCCCATGCATTTTCATTTTTTCAAGATGGAGGACATCATCAACCGCGGCGGTCATGAGCTGTGTATCGCGTGCTATAACGCCAGCGGACAGGAGCGGCTGGCCGCTACCCCGGTTAAGCTCATGGTTGACGGGCGGCGCTGTGAGGCGGAAGCGGGCACTGTGCTGAGGCTTAAGCCCGGTGAAAGCATCACGCTGCCACCGAGGCAATATCATACATTCTGGGCGGAAGGCGGTACCACGCTGGTGGGGGAAGTATCCAGAACCAACGACGATAATAACGACAATCGATTCCTGACAGCGCCCGCGCGTTTCTCTGAAATCGAGGAGGATGAAGCGGTACGTTATCCGCTGATTGGCGATATACCGCGGAGATGATGATCTCCGATAAGGAGGTAAGGCGATGGATACTGAACGGAAATTAAGAGGCGAGCTCGCGGAGATCACGCAGGAAATATACCATAAGGGGTATACGCCTCCGCTGAACGGGAACCTCTCGGTACGGCTGGACGACCGACATATTCTGATTACGCCGTCGTACGTGTGCAAAAAGCTGGTAACGCCGGATAACATTCTAAAAGTTACGATGGATCTCGAAGTGGAGGGCAATGGGCATAAACCTTCAATAGAAACGGGAATGCACCTTGCCATATACAAGGCAAGGCCGGAAGTTATGGGCGTTATTCACGCGCACCCAAAGAGCGCTTCGGTTTTTGCTGTGGCGCAGCAACCCATCGATGTGTTCATCATGCCCGAGGCGGTTTATCTGCTGGGCGAAATCAAATGCATCGATTATTATATGCCTGGCTCGAAGGAACTTAAAGACGCGGTGGGCGCTTCCGCACGTGACTACGACACGTTTTTACTGTACAATCACGGTATGATCACCGTGGGACGCAATCTGTGTGAGGCGCTGTACCGTTTGGAGACGATGGAGCTGTGCGCGGAACTGGAGCTTCGGGCATTGGCGCTGGGCGGCGCGAAGCGGATAATGGGGTCCGAAATAGACAGGCTGATGGAGGTTCGCAGATCGCTCTGCCAGCCCTGATTGAGAATAAGGAGACTGCATGATATTTCTGGGTATCGATGCGGGAACGCAAGGTGTAAGGACCATCGGCGTCGATGAAAAAGGCAACGTCCGGGCGGCGGCTTCGGTGTCGTATGAGACACTGAACACGTCGGATAAAGCCGGATATTACGAGCAAAACCCCGATGACTGGTATGCGGCGGCGGGTGATACAGTGCGCGCCTGCCTCGAACAACTCAAGCAGGCCGGTTTATCTGCGAATGAGGTGCAGGCTATATGCGTGGACGGCACCTCGGGCACGATTGTTCCCGTGGACGACCAACTGAAGCCATTGAGCCCGGCTGTGATGTATAATGATGCGAGAGCGGCCGATTACGTCCCCGAAATTCACAAGGTATGCGGCACACTGGAGCGGCGTTGCGGATACACGATCAACGCTTCCTTTGCGTTGCCGAGATTGCTTTGGATCAAAGAGCATCAGCCTGCGGTTTATGAGAAAACCCGTTGGTTCTTGCATCAGGCGGACTGGCTGATGGCGCAGCTGTGCGGTGTCAGCGGCGTCACGGATTACTCCAACGCACTAAAAACCGGGTACGATATCGTGAGTGGAGGATGGCCGGATGAGATCGGACAGCTGGGGTTCGACATGGACAAGCTGCCGCGGGTCGTCGCACCCGGCGCGCTGATCGGTCATGTGACGCAGGAAGCGGCGCGCAGGACGGGTCTGTCCTGCGGCACCGCGGTCGTTGCGGGCGCGACGGACGGCTATGCGTCTGCGCTGGCTGCCGGAGCCGTGAAAACGGGTGACTGGGCTTCGATTCTTGGCACAACTTTGGTGCTTAAAGGCGTGACCCGGCAGCTCCTGATCGATCCGGGCGGCAGCGGGTATTCGCATCTGATGCCGACGGGGGAGTACATGATAGGCGGCGCATCCAATGTGGGCGGCCGCATATTAAATGAATTTAAAGAGCATTTCGAAACGTATAACAAGCATGTAAACACACTGTCTCCCACGGGCGTGGTATGTTACCCGCTGATTGGCAAAGGGGAGCGGTTTCCTTTTGTGGATCCTGCTGCACGCATGTTTGTTTACGGCGATATCAGCGATCCCAAGGTCCGTTATGCCGCGCTGATGGAAGGCGTGGGCTATACGGAGAGGCTGGCCTATGAGCGCATGGCACAGATGGGCGCGCCCGCGGGGGATGTAATCTATACATCAGGCGGTGCATGCCGGTCGGAAGAATGGCTGCTTGTACGGGCGAGCATACTGGGTAAGGCGTTGCGCGTTCCCGCCGTGATCGACGCGGCAATGGGGAGCGCGCTGCTGGCTGCCGCGCATACTTTCGGTTCCCTCGCGGAGGCGGCCCATAGCATGCTGCGCATCGCCAAAACGGTGGAGCCGGTTGCGCAAAAAGTCGGACAATATGAAGAATTGTACGGCGCGTTTTGTATGGAATGCGCCAAGCACTATACGCAGGGAGGACAGCTTTGAGTATATACAAGGAATGCGATATCAGAGGCATATACGGAAGCGAATTCGATGACGATACCGCGTACGATATCGGACGGGCTGTGGGCAGCCGCATGTGCGGCAAAAACCTGGCGGTGGCAGGCGATGTGCGGCTTTCTACACCGGCGCTGAAAAAACGCCTGATCGAAGGGTTGTTGGAGAGCGGCGCAGATGTGGTGGATATCGGCATGGCGCCCACCCCTGCGTTTTATTTTGCGCTGCACACGCTGGATGTGGACGGCGGCGTGACGGTGACGGCATCCCACAACCCGGCTCAGTACAATGGTTTCAAGCTGATGTTTGGCGATTTGCCGGTGACACCCGAGATCATGGCTGACATCGAGCGCCGGACAGCTGTACGCGACTATACCGAAGGTTCAGGTGCAATTACCAATGCAGATATTACCCCGCTGTATGTTGAGAGCCTGTGCGGTCATTTCCGTCAGGGCAGCCTCAAAGTGGTGATCGACTGCGCAAACGGCGCAATGAGCGAGATTGCCCCACATGTATTTACACGGCTGGGATATGATGTGGTGCCGCTGTATTGCACATTCGACGGGAGTTTTCCCAACCGGGACCCGAATCCGGCAGTGTATTCGCATTTGTCCGATCTGTGCGCGTCGGTAAAAAAGAATGGCGCGGACATGGGAATCGCGTTTGACGGAGACGGGGACCGTGTCGTGTTCGTGGATGACCGGGGCGAAACCGTGCAGGGCGAATTCAGCCTTGTACTGATGATCCAAAAATATCTGAGCCAGAAACCCGCGCCGGTGGTATTCGATTTAAAGTCCTCCTCGGTCGTCAGCGACGCGGTGAAACGGTTGGGCGGTACCCCGCTGATGGAACGCAGCGGACACGCATTTATAAAACGGCGGTTTCTGGAGCAGCATGCTGCACTGGCCGGAGAGATCAGCGGCCATTTCTTCTTCGAGGAACTGGGTTATGATGACGGGCTGTATGCAGCGGCGGTGATGGCGGGTATCGTATCCGGTGCGGGAGAGCCGCTCTCCGCGTTGGTGGGCCGGATCCCCAAAACACTCATCACACCGGATTTGCGCCTGTTCGTGCCTTATGCCGGGCGGGACGCGCTGCTGGAGAAAGTGGAGAGGTTGGCGGCATTCGGGCATGTTTCCCGCCTTGACGGCGTGCGGGTGGATTTTGAAGACGGATGGCTCCTGGTGCGCAAATCCGTCACGGAAGAAGCCGTTACGCTCCGTATGGAGGCGCGTGCGCAGCAGGCCATGGACCGCATCAAACAGCTGGTGCGCGAACAGGTGCCGGAACTGGCCGCCGCGTTTGCCGAAAAGGGAAATTCAAAAGCCTGAAACAGCACAACAATACACTCATCGGGATGAGGCGAGGAGATAACAACATGGACGAATATAGACTCAAAGAGGACATCGTTGAAGTGGGCAGGCGGATGTACCAAAGACAGTTTGTCGCGTCCAACGACGGGAACATCAGCATAAAGCTGTCGGAGAACGAATTTCTCATCACCCCGACCGGAATATCAAAAGGGTATATGACCCCCGCCGATATCATCAAGGTGGACGGCGCGGGCAACGTGATATCCGGCGACAAGAAACCCTCCTCGGAAATCAAAATGCACGTGGAGGTGTACCGGAACAGACCGGACGTGTTTTCGGTGTGCCACGCGCATCCGCAGAAAGCCACGGCGTTTGCGGTGACCAGGCAGGTGTGCGACAAAATTGCCCTGCCGGAGGTGATCTTTTCGATCGGCAATGTGGCACTGGCCGATTACGCAACGCCCAGCACGGCGCAGCTTCCCGAGTCAATCCGGGAAATCGTAAAGAAAACGGATGCCATTCTGCTGGCCAACCACGGCGCACTGACCGTGGGAGGAGATGTATTTGACGCTTATTATAAAATGGAAACGCTGGAACACTATTGCGGCATTATCCTGTATGCGCGGCAGCTGGGCGGCGAGTACGGCCTCTCACCCGATCAGATCAGCGAATTGATGCAAGTGCGGCGCGATGTATTTGGAAAAACCGATATCGGTTTCCCGGGTGATCGGCACAGCGTTGGCATAGCCGCAAGCGAAGCCCGGAAAAATGACGAGGAAGAGCAGATGCAAAAGATGATAGAGAGGATAACGGACTCTGTAATGAGTTCGTTGAAGGGGAGGATATAAATGTTGTACCTGTTGGATGTTCTGCGGCAATCCTGAAAGTCAAACATGCGGCATTGGCTCGTTATTGCTGCTAAATGTTCTCCAAAGACTTTGTACGTTTGTTAAAACTGATTTATCAGGTATTCGGAGGCTTAATCTCCAAGGCTTGTATAGGGCGGGTTCTCCGGTTTTCTGCTTTGCCTGATTAGTAAAAATAAACCCTTGAGCACAATATCAAGGGTTTATATTATTTCTATCTTCAATACTATTGTCACGGTTTGGGCAAGGTTACGCGGCCTAATCAGCCTTTTCGCGGGCGTGGGCCACGCGAGCGCTCAGGCTTGATGCAGCGCCTCCTGCAGCCGACGCAGCGCCCGCTGCGGGAAAGGGTAACCCCACTGCGCCTCATACTCGGCAGGCGGACAGTTCATAGCCAGGGCATGGAATGCGCTCAGTAAGCTTCCCGCAAAGCGATGCAGATCATCCTCATCCGCGAAAAGGACGTCTCCGTCCTCATCGCGCTTTTTACTGAAGTTGTCCTCGAACCACAAGAGCGCGACGAATAGCCTGTCGTCCTCCCGGCGGAACAGCCAGCGGTATTCACCGGGCTCGTCCTGCCATTTGCATATCGCCTCGTTTTGTCCATTCAAAAGCGAGCGCATCGTATGGATCAGATCGGACGGCGCGTCGGAAAGATAAGTGGCTTCGGCGCTGATCGCATCTTCGCCGTGGATCAGCGTCGCTTCCATCCAGACACGCCCGGTGAGCGTGATTTCAAAGCTAATGTGCGCTTTACCGCTCATTCCACTGTCACGCTCTTGGCCAAATTCCTTGGCTTATCCACGTCGCAGCCCTTTTCGACGGACATATAGTACGCGAAAAGCTGCATCGGCATGACCGCGAGTATCGGCGCGAACAGCTCGTCGATGCGGGGCAGATACACCACCTCGTCGGCGATGCCTTCGGGCAGCTCCGTATCCTCGAAGCACACCGCAAGCACCTCTGCGCCGCGCGCCTTGACTTCCTTGATGTTGCTGATGGTCTTGTCGATAAGCTTTGCCTGTGTGGCAGTGGCGACCACGAGCGTGCCTTCCTCGATCAGCGCGATGGTACCGTGCTTGAGTTCACCCGCGGCATACGCCTCCGAGTGGATATAGGAAATTTCCTTGAGCTTGAGCGAAGCTTCCATCGAAAGCACGTAATCCAGCCCGCGCCCGATATAGAATACACTGGGCTGGGCGAACTGCTTGCTCGCGAAGCGCTGCAGTTGCTGCTTGTTTTCGAGAATGCGGCCCATCAGTACGGGGATCTTGGCAAGTTCTCCGGTAAGGCGTTTATATTCGTCTTCCGCCATCTGCCCGGAATGCCTTGCGAGTTCCAGCGCGATCATATAGATTGCCATGAGCTGCGTATTGTAGGCCTTGGTGGATGCCACCGCGATCTCCGGCCCAGCGTGCGTATAGAGCACCGCGTCGGCCTCGCGCGCGATGGAGCTGCCCACCACGTTAACGACAGCGATGATCTTCGCACCGCATTTTTTTGCTTCGCGCATCGCCGCCAGTGTGTCGGCCGTTTCGCCTGACTGGCTGATGATGATGATGAGCTGGCCCGGCTCGATGATGGGGCGGCGGTAACGGAATTCGGACGCGATGTCCGCATCCACCGGGATGCGCGCAAGCTGTTCGATCACGTATTTGCCCACCATGCCCGCATGGAACGCAGTACCGCACGCAATGATACCGATCTTTCTCGGTACCGTATCCGCGCCGATGCCGATATCGGAAAGATCGAGCGATCCGTTGCGGTAGCGCGGCGTGAACGTATCCGCCATGGCCTTGGGTTCTTCGTGGATCTCCTTGATCATGAAATGCTCGTATCCGCCCTTTTCGGCTTGCGAGACGTCCCACTCGATGTGGTATAGCTCGCGCTCCACGAGCTTGCCGTATTCGTCATAAATGCGCACGTCGCCGCGTGTGAGGACGGCAATCTCGTTGTCGTTGAGGAAAATGACGTCACGCGTGTATTCGAGCAGCGCGGGGATGTCGGAGGCGATCAGGTTCTCGCCTTCGCTCACGCCCACGACGAGCGGGCTGTCTTTGCGCACCGCGACGAGCATGTCGGGATGCTTCTCGCAGATAACGCCCAGCGCGTAGGAGCCTTCCAGCTTTTCCACAGCGGCACTGACCGCGCCCAGCAGATCGCCCGAGTAATAGTAGTTGATCAGATGCGCGACGACCTCGGTATCCGTTTCGGAGGTGAACACCGCGCCCGTGCTCTTAAGCCAGCTTTTGAGCTTCATATAGTTTTCGATGATCCCGTTGTGCACCACGGCGATATCGCCCGCGCAGTTGGTGTGGGGATGGGAATTCTCGAATGAAGGCTCGCCATGCGTTGCCCAGCGCGTGTGGCCGATGCCGATGGTATTCTTCGCTTCAAAGCCGCGAAGCATCTCACAGAGCTGCGAGAGGCGGCCTTTGGTCTTTCGGACGGTCAGCTTGCCGCCGCTGACAACGGCGATGCCGGCACTGTCATAGCCCCGGTATTCCAGCTTTGAGAGCCCGCCCAAAAGAACGGGCATGATATCTCTCGGGCCCACATAGCCCACGATTCCGCACATAATAATGCCCCCTGCAAAGTTGTTGTTACGCGAGACGGCTTTCGATCAGCGCCGCCATTTCCACCGCCTGGCGTTCGATTTCTTTTTTGTTCTCGCCCTCGATCATTACGCGGACGAGTGGTTCCGTACCGGAAGGACGGATCAGCACGCGGCCCCGGCCCTTAAGCTGCGATTCGAGTTCGCTGATGCGCTGTTTGACCATCTCGTCCTCCATCACGGCTTCTTTGAGATTGTCTTTGACGCGCGCCCCTACGAGCACCTGCGGCAGTATGGTGACGACGCCGGAGAGCTTCGAGAGCGGCTTGCCTCCGCGCCGGATGATGGACGCGAGCTGAATGCCGGTCAATATGCCGTCCCCCGTCGAATTATGGTCCAGGAAGATGATGTGGCCGGACTGCTCGCCGCCTAGGTTAAAGCCGCCGCGCAGCATCTCCTCCAGCACATAGCGGTCGCCGACTTTGGTCTTGACTGTATTGATGCCGTGGTTTTTCATGGCGATGTCGAGTCCCATGTTGCTCATCACGGTGCACACGAGTGTATTGTTTTTAAGCATGCCGCGCTGCTTTAAATCCAGCGCGCAGATTGCCATAATCGTATCGCCGTCCACGATCAGCCCGTGCTCGTCTACCGCAATCACGCGGTCGGCGTCCCCGTCGAACGCGAATCCCATGTCCGCGCCCAGTTCCGCAACGAGCTGCGTCAGTTTCTGCGGATGCGTCGAGCCGCAGTAGTCATTGATGTTGGTGCCGTCGGGCGTATTGTAGTACGGAACGACGTCTGCGCCCAGCTCCTTGAACGCGCGTGGTGCGACCGTAGATGCCGCGCCGTGCGCGCAGTCCAGCACGATCTTGAGGCCGCGAAGGTTGGTTTCCGTCGTAGCGAGCAGGAACTCCTTGTATTCCGTCAGCGCGCCTGCCGCGCTCACCTTGCGCCCGATATTGACCCCAGTCTGAAGCGGGATCTTTTCGCCGTCGCCTGATATGATTTGCTCGATGCGGTCTTCAATCGCGTCGGGCAATTTCTTGCCTTCCGAGCTGAAGAATTTGATGCCGTTATATTCCACCGTGTTGTGCGAGGCGGAAATCATGACGCCCGCGTCCGCGCCGTAGTTGCGCGTCAGGTACGCAATGCCCGAGGTAGGCACCACACCCGCAATGACCGCTTCCGCGCCGACCGAACAAATGCCCGCAATCAATGCCGACTCGAGCATATCGCCCGAGATGCGCGTATCCTTGCCAATCAGTATGCGTGCCTTGTGTACCTCGCTTGTGAGCGCATACGCGCCCGCCTGGCCCAGCTTAAACGCCAGATCGCATGTAAGGCTTTCGTTGGCGATGCCGCGCACGCCGTCCGTTCCAAACAGTCTTCCCATGTCTCCTCCGTATCCGTGACTAGTGTATTATAATCCGAGATATACCACTATGCAAACTGGTATAGTCCTGTTATTTTTCATGCAGATAGGTCTGCGCCGAATACACGGCGACAGCGCCGTCCGCGGCCGCTGTGATCACTTGGCGCAGCGGCTTTTTCACGATGTCGCCCGCGGCGAAAACGCCCGGTACGCTCGTATGCATGGCGCTGTCCGCGATGATATATCCGGACTCGTCCAGATCCACAATGCCTTCAATGGGCGTGGTTTCGGGTGTCTGGCCGATCGCGACGAACACGCCCGATACGGGAATCTCACGCATTTCGCCCGACTTGTTGTTGCGGATCCGGATCGCGTTCACGACGTCGCCGCCCAGCACCTCATCGAGTTCGTTGTCCCAGACGAACTCGATCTTGCCGCTTTGTATCGCGGCGCGCTGCAGCGCCTTTTCACCGCGCAGCGCATCGCGGCGGTGTACCACGCTGATATGACTGCAAAAGCCGGTCAGATACAGCGCATCCTCCAGCGCGGTGTTGCCGCCGCCAATAACGGCGACATCCTTGCCGCGAAAAAAAGCGCCGTCGCATGTGGCGCAATACGATACGCCGCGTCCGACGTACTTTTTCTCGCTGCGCAGGCCAAGAGATTTATAGCGCGCGCCCATGGCGAGCACGACGGTTTTAGCTTTGTGCAGACCATCCGCGGTGACGAGCACCTTCTCGTCGTCCTCCAGATGGAACGCGGTTACTTCGGCAGTCTCGATGCGCGCGCCGTGGCGCTCGGCCTGCTCCTTGAATTTGAGGCCGATGTCCACCCCCGGTATGCCTTCGGGGAACCCCGGATAATTTTCGACGACATGTGCGCGGGCGATCTGCCCGCCTGGGAATATGCGCTCCAGCACCAGCACGTCCATGCCGGCCCGCGCCGCGTAAAGTGCGGCGGTGAGCCCCGCCGGGCCCGCGCCGACGATAATCATATCATGCATATGGTCAGCTCCTGGTTAATCTTTGGTGCGCTTATCATACCGTATTTGCGGTCAAAACACAAATAGAACCCGCCTTTCAGCCCATTTCCTGCTGGAGCACTTCGAGCGCCTTTAGTACCTGCGCATCCTCGTCGAAGCTGTAACGGGTCGGATCGCTGATAAACTCCTGCTGGATACCGACATAGACGTCGGGGTAGATGCCGTTGCCGTCTATGCTGCGGCCTTTGGGCGTAAAGTATTGCGACGAGGTGATCTTGATACCCGCGCCCGTCGTTTCGATCGGGATTACATTTTGCACAACGCCTTTGCCGTAAGTCGTGGTGCCCACCACCGCGCCCCAGTTATAATCCTGCACGGCGCCCGCGAATATTTCGGCGGCCGAGGCGGTATTGCCGTTGACGATGAGCACGATGGGAGTCTCGATGCAGGAGGCATTGCTCGAATAGGTTTCACGGTTGCCTTTCTTATCCTCGGTATATACCAGCGTACCCTCGGGCAACAGCGTATCGAGTACATCCACAACGACGTCGAGATATCCGCCCGGATTGTTGCGCAGGTCGATCACGATACCCTCCGCCTTGTTCTCCTTGAAGAAGGCCATCGCATCGTCGAAAAGCGCCTCGCAGTTGCCTCCGAACTGTACGATGCTCATATAGCCGACGTTGTTATCAAGCATTTTATACGTGATCATATCGCGGGAGATCTCCCCGCGCTTTAAGTCAAAGGTCAGCGTATCGTCACCGCGCTTCACACCGATGGAGATGGGCTCGCCGTTTTCCCCCATGCAAAGTACGCCGATTTCGTGCAGCGTTTTACCGGTCACGTCCTCGCCGTCGATGCTGATGATGAGGTCGCCCGCACGGATGCCCGCCGCTTGCGCGGAGGAACCCTCCATAAAGTATTGAACCTCCGCAAGGCCGGTCTCTTCATCCACTGCGATCACCATGCCGAGACCGTAATATTCGCCGGAAAGGTCCTGTGTGAGCGCTTTATACTCTTCGGGCGTATAATAAGAGCTGTACGGGTCATGAAGCGACGCGACCATGGCTTTAAGGCCTGCGTACTGCACATCCTCCATATCGTAATCACGCAGATAATAATTGTCGATGATCCGCTCTACATTGGCAAATTCGGAAATAGGCAAAGCCTCGCCGCTGAGCGAGGGCTCGTAAAAACTTTTGGTGACGAAGAATGTGATCAGTACACTGACGACGCATACGATTGCCGCCAGCGTTGCGGCGTGAGATCTTTTCATGTGCTACCTCCGGTTAAGTCCGTACGGATATAGGTATGTGTGCGCTATCCCCGATTATTCAGCATAAATAAAAAGCCTTCCATCGCGCGCCGCGCAAAGGAGGGCTTGCGTTCCGGTTTCATGCGCCGCATGGTGCCACGCACGCCCGATGGCGAGGACCTTTTGCTGCCGGTGCCTTCACTTGGTTCTGCGGCGTTGCAGCCGATGAGCTTTCAGTTTTCGGATGCCGCCGAAAAACGGCAGACTCGCGATGAAAGCCGGTCATGCGCTGTTTATATTATACCCCCGCTTTGCCGCTTCTGTCAAAAAGGGGCACAGATGCGAACGCGTTTATCGGAAATATCGATAGTGATTTTTTTATCAAAGAAATGTTTTAATATATGAAGCGTTCATGATATAATACAGAGGATTGGAGGCGAATATGCAGGATAAGTATCAAGACAGCCGCGTATCCGAGGCGGTAGTGCACAGGCTGCCAAAATATTACCGGTACCTTGTCGAGCTGGAGATGATGGGGATTGAGCGCGTTTCGTCCTCCCGCATGAGCAAGGAGATGGGGCTCAACGCGTCCCAAATCCGCCGTGATCTGAACTGTTTCGGCGGCTTTGGCCAGCAGGGATACGGCTATCTCGTCAAACGGCTGAAGCAGGAGATTAAAGGAATACTCGGCATAGGTGTTGGCTACAAGGCCGTACTGGTGGGCGCGGGCAATATCGGGCAGGCGTTGCTGGGTTACCGGCGGTTTGCCGACGAGGGATACCATATCGTCGCTGCTTTCGACGCCGATGAGGATGTGGTCGGTCAGGTTTTCGGCGGCATTCAGGTACAGTCCATGAACCGGCTGTCCGAGAGTCTTCAGCGCAACCCGGTCGATATCGGCATACTGGCTGTTCCCAAACCGTTTGCGCAGCATATGGCGGACATGCTCTTATCTCTTGGCGTTTCGGCCATATGGAACTTTGCGCCGGTGGATGTGGCCGTGCCGGAAGGCAAGGTCGTGGAAAACGTTCACATGAGCGACAGCCTGTACATTCTGTCTTATCACTTAAGGGAGCAGCGTGAAGGAATTTCCGGTAAAAACGAATAAGCGCTGTGAGATGGTGGACATTACGCGGCAGGTGGCCGGGGCGGTGAAGGAAAGCGGCGCGGACATCGGCATTGCATGCGTTTTTGTGCCGCACACCACCGCCGGTATTACAATCAACGAAAACGGGGATCCTGACGTCAGGCGGGATCTTCTTTTCGCGCTGGAGCGCGCCATCCCGAACACCGGATTTGCCCATGCCGAAGGCAATTCGGACGCACATACCAAAGCGCTCATGACGGGCGCTTCAATCAATGTAATATTTGAACACGGCGCGCTTTGCCTTGGCACATGGCAGAGTATTTATTTCTGCGAGTACGATGGCCCGCGCAACCGCCGCGTATATGTTAAGCTTGTGCAAAGCAACCTTTAAGCAACCGTGACTATATATGTAAAAAATATGACGTTTGACAGGAAGCTGTTTACATGCGGCTTTAAATATTATATCTTTAGGGTGCCGCAACGTGCGGCATTGGGGAAAGGAGATCCGTCTAAATGCCGAGGAAGGCTGCCAATACGGAACTGATGAAGCGGTTGCTGCTGGCGCTGGGTGTTTTGGTTGTGGCGCTGATCGTGGTGCTCATCATCATGCTGGCGGGCGGCGGAGCCACGAGCGAGGAGAGAGAAAACGCGTTTATCGCTGACCATACATACCTGAAGGGTATTTCTGTGGCCGGAGTGGATATCTCGGGCCTGACCTACGACGAAGCGGCAGCGAATGCGCAGCTTAAGGCACTGGGCAAGCAAGTGGAGGATAACTTCAGTTATACGTTCACAGCGGGCAATCAGGAATACACATTGACCGCGGCGCAGCTGGGTGTCACCTCGAACATGCTGCCTGTGCTGGAGGAAGCGATGCTGTACGGTCAGTATGGCAGTGAAGCGGGCGCGCAACGCAAGGACCTGGATGATACAGGCAGCAAGAATTTCGAGCTGACCCCGTACGGCGACATCTCTCTGGTAACGGCAAAGGTCGCCGAGCTTAAGACCACCACGCTCGACGTAATGCCCAAGGACGCTACGCTGCAGATTTCCGATGACGTGATGGGAGAAGGGCGTTTCACCTATATCGACGAGGTAGTGGGCGTGGATGTCGACGCAGCCGGGTTGGCTGAGCTCATTTGCAGCAATATCAACAGCGGCAACTACGCGAGCGTTGAGGCTCCCGCAATACTGACCAATCCCAAGATCGATGTGGAGGAGCTCAAAGCCAATACGCAGCTTTTAAGCGCCATCACCACATCGTTTGAAGATAGTCCGAAGGATCGCGTCACGAACATTCGGATCATGGCGGGTATTGTCAACGGCACCGTGATACAGCCGGGGGAGACGTGGTCGATCAACGCGGCGGCAGGCCCGCGCAACGCCCAGACGGCAAAAACGATGGGCTGGGGAGAGGCGCACGGCATTACCAACGGACGCTACGAAGATCAATTCGGCGGCGGCGTCTGCCAGGTATCGGGAACTCTCTATAACGCCGCGATTCGCGCGGAGCTGACCATCGTCAAACGGTATATCCACAGCTGGCCCTCTACCTATGTGCCTGAGGGACTGGATGCTACGATTAATTATATATCGGAGGGAGCGGAGGAGTCCGCGGGTACGAAGGACCTGCGGCTGGCCAATCCGTTCGACATGCCGGTTTACCTCGCGGCTTTTACAGATGAGGAAAAAGAGGAACTTACGATCGAGGTTTATGGTCCGCCGCTTGCGCATGGCTACAAGGTGGATTTCGTAACGATCCAGGTGGGTTCGGAAAAAGCACCGGCTACCGATTTTCACTACGACTCGGCTAAAGATCCGGATGGCAATGATATCCCGGCGGGCAAGTCGGTTGAATGGATTACATCGCGCCCCGGGCAGACGTGGGAGGTTTGGAAACAGTATTATGACGAGGCGGGCAATCTCGTCAAATCCGAATTCTTTTCCAAAGACACATACAGGGCGTTTCAGGGCGTCACGTATGTGAACGGGCCGAATCCGCTGACCGTGGACAGCAAGACCGGAGGCTGAGCCGGGCGGGTTAATAAAAAAGGTGCGCGCGGGGGTTTTTTCCGCGCGTTTTTATTCGTAACGGAGGAGGGAAAACCATGGCGGAAGGTACGAAAATCAAGGGAAGGAACCGGGTATTCCTGATGATCGGGGGCGGCGTGCTCGTCGCAGTGCTTGCGGTATGCGCCATCCTGCTGCTGAGCAGCGCGGGTTCGGCTGACGACACCCAGCGCGTGTTTGAACTGGGCACGGCGCTCAAAGGCGTTTCCGTTGGCGGCGTGGATATATCGGGCATGACGAAGGAGGAGGCGCTGGCCGCCACCGCCGATCTGTCGGCCCGGACGCTGGCGGAGGCTAATTTTGACGTCGATGTGGCAGGCGAGGTCAAAACGCTGAGCGCGGAGGATCTCGCGCTTACGACCAACTATACGCTTATGATCGACGAGGCGTTTGCCTACGGGCGCACCGGAGACTTTGACGCGCGCCTCGCAGCCGCGAATAAGGCCAGAGAGACCGGTGCCGATTTCCCGGTGGAGGTTGTGGCGGATGACGCGCAGCTTTCGGCCGCGCTGACTGCACTGAAGCCCCGGCTCTGCACGGAACCGCTGGAAGCGACCGCTACGTTTACGCCGAATGGGCACTTCGCGGACGGCACCCCTTACGACCCGGCTACTTACAATAAGGAAGCAAACGGCGAGCCGCAGCTTGTGATGCTGTCGGCTGACGAATATCCGAATCCACTGCGCTACGAATATTATAACGACGATCATTACGAAACCGGAGACGGAAAGAATATCCCCAAGGACGCATATATTTCCCGGTTCTATTATACCAGCGAACAGACGGGTATCGACGT
Organism: Bacillota bacterium; assembly: GCA_023390815.1. GTDB lineage: Bacteria > Bacillota > Clostridia > Christensenellales > SZUA-584 > JAEWCC01. The sequence continues at coordinate 140,977 of JAEWCC010000065.1, read as the reverse complement.
GGACTTAACCGACCTGGCCGCACAGATACAGCTCGGTCTGCAAAATCACGACCTTGCCGCCATCACGGCGAAGGTAACGGTTACGGAACCCACAATCACGGTAGAAACCTTGAAATCACAGACGCAGCTCGTATCGTCATGGACGTCAAGCTACCGGAACCACGACACCAAGAACCGTGTATATAACGTAGGGAAGATGAGCGGCATCATCAACGGCGTGATCCTGGAGCCAGGCGTGGAGTGGTCTATCAACGCGCTCGCGGGAGTCCGGTCGAAAGAAAACGGATGGCGGGATGCCGACGGCATCACGGACGGCGGCTATGCCAAACAGCCGGGCGGCGGTGTTTGCCAGATATCCAGTACACTTTTCAACGCCTCGATCCGCTCGGGGATATTCTATACGGAAAACGAAAGCGACTATAAGTGGGGCATTGAGGTGACCAGCTGGACACACCATTCGATCATTTCGCAGTACATCCCGCTCGGACTGGACGCGACGATCAGCTCCCCGCCCAAAGGTCCGGATTTAAAGCTGCTTAACCACTGCACAACGCCGTTTTACATCGTGTCGTATTTGAACCGGGCAGAGGAGTGCGTGACGGTAGAAATCTACGGCCAGACCGTGGTGCACCCAGAGTACGGCGATGTGATCCTGAGCTATACGTTCGACGATCTTGGCCGGTACGGCTCCGCATCCACCAGAACATATTATAACCAGACCGAGACGCCCGCCGGTGAGCCGATACCCAAGAACACGGCTGTCCATTACGCGGACGCGCGTCCGGGCCGCAAGGTGCAGTCTTACCGGCATTACTATAAGGCGGACGGCACACAGTTCGGTTCGAGCGAAGGAGAGAAGTTTGAGTATCATTACTATGAACCGATCAAAGGGGGGATATACTGCAACTATCCTGAAAGCGGGCCGACGACTTCGGAGCCGCCAGGGCCATCTGCATCGTAACAAATGGGAAATGGAGCGATGCGCAAGGTGCAAATAGAATGTAAATGAATTTTAAAATTTGGTTGATTCTTGTCTTATCATTGAAGCGGTTGTTTACAACCTATTCATTTTATTGTATGATAACCTAAGCTGACCATGGAAATCTGGAGGAAATTTAATGAGTGTTTTAAGAAGCGCCGTTGAAGGGCCGGGTGTGGGACCGAAAAAGCGCGGCGGAAGAAATAAATTGTTCCTGCTCATATCGGGCGGGGTGCTGCTTGTGGCGCTTGCGGTAAGCGCAGTGCTGCTGCTGAGCTCCGGGACGGGCGAAGATTCCGCGCAGCGCGTGGTCGAGTTCGGCACCGTGATGCAGGGCGTCAAGGTAGGCGGAATCGATATCTCGGGTATGACACGGGACGAAGCGCTTGCCGCGACCGCAACGCTGTCGGACAAGCTGCTGGGCGATGTCAATATCAACATTGACGTCAACGGCGAATTGATGCCGTTTACCGCACAGGATTTTGCATTGTTTACGGACTATGAAACCGTGATAGAGCAGGCGATCGCATACGGCCGCACGGGCAGCTTCGACGAGCGCCTTAAAGCGGCGAACGACGCGAAAGAAAAAGGCGTCGATCTCCCCGTGACGGTACACTATGACGAAACAGCGCTGAGAACCGCGCTCACGACGCTCAAATCTCAGCTGGACACGCCGCCGATTGACGCAAGCGCGACGTTTGCGCCCTGGGGCTTTTCGAAGACCGAAAACGAGGACGGTACGGTAACATATACCCCGTACACGCCGGAACTCGACGATATCATTGACTATTGCACTGTTATTTCAAAGGGTAAGGAATATACCAAATTCCCCGAATTCGTCCGCCTTTCGGACGCCGAAATGCCGAGTCCGCTTCGTTACCAGTATTGGAACGACCGCAAGGGCAGCAAAGGTGGATACGAGGATGAGGCCGTGCAGCGCGACGCGAACGTGGCACGTTTCATCTACAACGAACAGGTGGACGGACTCGTCGTCGATATCGACGCAATCTACGACGCAGTAACGGCTCAGGTGGAGAGCGGCAGCTACGAAACCATTGTCGCGCCCGTAGAGGTTACGCCCGCAACGGTAACCATTGAACAGGTGAAGAACCAGACACAGATGATCGCTTCGTGGACGAGCAGCTACGGCGGTTCGGGCCACGCCAAGGATTATGACCGTAACTACAACGTGGACATGATCGCGAGCCTGCTGAACGGCACGGTGGTCATGCCGGGCGGAACGATGTCTGTCAACGATATCGTGGGCTCCAGAGACGTCAACACCGCCAAGAAGTATGGCTGGCGGAAGGCTGCGGGCATTGAGAACGGCGCCTATACGCCGCAGTACGGCGGCGGCGTCTGCCAGCTGGGCAGCACGACCTACAACGCCGCGATACGCTCCGGCCTGTACGTTGTAGAATCGCATCATCACTCGATCCCGTCGGGATATGTCCCAATCGGGCTGGATGCGACGCTGAACTCCGGCAGCCTCGACTTAAAGCTGCGCAACGACGCGACGACGCCCGTTTACCTGGTTACGTACAACAACCCGACCGCACGCACAGTAACGGTGGAGTTCTATGGCGTGCCGCTGACGGATGCAACCGGCCAGCAGATTATAAAGAAGTATACGTCCAAGAACCTTGGCACCTACGGTACTCCGGTGCCCAAGACGATTATAAAGCCGCTGAACTTCGTATGCCCGGACGGAACGATCCTTTCGGTGGAGAATACTCCGTACGAGCATGCCAAAAACCGTCAGGGTACCATCGCGCAGGCTACCGAAATCATCTATTCGTTAGACGGTACAGAGATATCCCGGGATGTTTGGCCGGAATACCGGTATCCTGTGATCAACGGTGTCATCTATGCTCTGGATCCGGCAAGCCTGGAGACGTCAACGCCCAGCCCGTCGGTATCGACATCGCCCTCAACGCCGCCCGCCGAGTCGCCTTCCGCATCGGCGTCATCGGGGACCGGCTGAGCGAATTGACACTGCGCAGGGAATGTACTCATAAAGGGGTAAAAGACCTGCAGCGCGGTAAAAAGCAGGTGTTGACGAAAGTATTTGTTAATGCTATGATAATTTTAGCGTGTATCCGTATCATCCGGGTACGCCTATATTACAATGGTCAAGAGAAGCTGATGAAAATCTTAACCTCGTAGTGTTCCCCGCAACCTAACCGGTGGTATGGAAAGTCATCTCGTCTTGTAAACCATGGAAACAAAAAAAGGAGAAAAAATGTTTGAGGACAGAACGCTGACGTGTGCGGATTGTGGTTGTGAATTTGTCTTTACCGCTTCCGAGCAGGAATTCTACCAGGAGAAAGGCTTCGAGAATATACCCAAAAGGTGTCCCGAGTGCCGTTCGGCCAAGAAGCAGCAGCGGAGAGGCGACCGCCCCATGTTTGAGGCGACTTGCGCAGAGTGCGGCGTGAAGACGCGGGTTCCCTTCCAGCCGACTGGTGAACGCCCTGTATACTGCAGCGATTGCTTCCGTGCCCGGAAAGACCGCTATTGATCGCAAACGACCAGAAAGCGCCCGAAAAGGCGCTTTTTGTTTTATCGGTCGATTTTTGTCCGGCGATAAAGATATTTGACGTGCGGCAGGTCGAGTGGTAGAATACACAAAAGCTAAAATCGTACGGAGGTTATTCATGAGCATCAATCTGCAGAATGAAGTACTGGACATGCTCGAACGCGACGCACGCCTCAGCGCGGCGGAGATGGCCGCAATGGCGGGCGTATCCGAAGCAGAGGTCGCCGCGGTGGTAGCCGAATTGGAACGCGAGAAGATCATTGTCAAGTATTCCGCGATTATCAATCGGGAAAGAGTATCTTCGGACGAAGCGGAAGCGCTGATCGAGGTGAAGGTAGTGCCCAAACGCGGGCTCGGATACGACGATCTGGCAAAGCGCATCTACGGCTTTTCAGAGGTAACCGCCGTCTATTTGATGTCGGGCGCATACGATCTTTCCGTCATCGTGCGCGCGTCCGGCATGAAGCAGATCAGTAAATTCGTGTTTGAGAAGCTCGCCGTATTGGACGGCGTATCGAGCACCGTCACGCATTTCATCATGCGCAAATATAAAGAACAGGGCGTCATCCTCGCAGCCCGTGAAAAAGAGGAGAGGCTGGTGATCTCGCCGTGACGCTGGAAGATAAGTTATCAAGCGTTGTGCGCGACTGCCCGCCGTCGGGAATCCGCAAGTTCTTCGATATCGCGAGTGAGATGAAGGACTGTATTTCGCTCGGCGTGGGTGAGCCGGACTTTGATACGCCGTGGAACATCCGCGAGAGCGCGATTTACGCGCTGGAAGCGGGACGGACGCACTATACCTCCAATCACGGCTCAACCGAGCTGCGCAAGGAGATCGTGCGATACCTGGCCATGCGCTTAAAGCTGCTCTACGAAATCAATCAGGTGGTCGTGACCGTGGGCGCGAGTGAGGCGCTGGATATTGCGTTCCGCGCGATTACGAATCCGGGCGATGAGGTGTTGGTACCCGCGCCGTCGTACGTATCGTATATGCCGGGCGTACTTTTTGCGGGCGGCACGCCCGTGGCGATGCCGCTCAAGGAGAGCGACGCGTTTCGCATTACGCCGGAAAGCCTGCGCGCGAGCATAACCCCAAAAACGAAGGCGATTGTGGTCGCATTCCCCAACAACCCGACCGGAGCGATCATGACGCGCGAAGACTATGAGAAGATTGTACCGATTATCATCGAACACGATCTCATTGTCATTGCGGACGAAGTGTATGCGGAGCTGACATACAGCGGAACGCACTGTTCCATCGCTTCACTGCCCGGCATGCTTGAGCGCACCATTGTCGTGAACGGCTTTTCCAAAACATTTGCGATGACAGGCTTTCGGCTTGGCTACGCAGCAGGGCCCAAAGCCGCAGTAGATGCAATGGTCAAGATACACCAATATTCCATGCTGTGCGCTTCGTCGTTCAGCCAGGATGCAGGTGTGGAAGCGCTGCGTACCGAATGTGCGAACGGTTTTTCACAGGTGAAGGAGATGACCGCCGAGTATAACCGCAGGCGGCGGTTGATGCATACCGAGCTTAACGCGATGGGGCTTCGTTGCTTTGAACCCCTCGGTGCGTTCTACATATTCCCCAACATCGGTTCTACCGGGCTTCATTCCGAGGAATTCTGTAAGCGGCTGCTGTTCGAAAAGAAGGTTGCCTGCGTGCCGGGCAGCGCTTTCGGATCGGGTACGGATGATTTCATCCGCTGCTCGTACGCCACTGCCTACGAGGACCTGCGGGAAGCGCTCAAACGTATTCGGGAGTTTATACAGGAACTATAGCATGCATAAGGTTTATGTCGCGCAGTGCGCCAATTATGATATCGACACGGTGCGTGCTGCGTTGACACAAGGCATTGAAGCCCTTGGCGGGCTGGAATCGCTGCTCGGCGGGCAGCAACATATCGCAGTCAAACCCAATCTGCTAAAAGGCAACGTGCCGGACGAGTGCGTCACGACGCACCCCGCTATCGTGCAGGCTTTGCTGGAGGCCATGCTTGCCAGCGGGCGCGACGCCGCGGTCGTCGAGAGCCCCTCGGGGGCTTTTTCGGATAAGGCGCTGCGCGCGATTTATGATATAACGGGCATGACGCAGGCTGCGCAAAGCGCAGGCGCGCAGCTCAACTGGGATGTGAGCTTTTCAGAGGCACATATCAAAAACGGACGCGCTGTAAAGGCGCTGCCTTTGCTCAACGTCATACAGCAATCCCGCGCCGTCGTATCGGCAGGTAAGCTGAAAACGCACACCATGGTCACCTACACCGGCGCTGCCAAGAACCTGTTTGGACTAGTGCCGGGTTTATCCAAGGCAGAGTGCCATTTTCGTTTCCCCAAAAAAGAGGATTTCGTTAATATGCTCGTCGACATCGCGGATTTCGTGCGGCCTCCGCTTTCGGTGATCGACGCGGTGTGGGCAATGGAAGGCGACGGCCCCTCGGCGGGTACGCCGCGCTTTATCGGCGCGCTCATATGCTCGGATAATCCGTTCGCCGCGGATGCGGTGGCAGGGCGTATAATCGGTCTTGACTGGCGTGACAATCCGGTATTGAAGTGCGCTCTGGAACGTGGCCTCTGGCGCGAGGAGGAGATCCTTCTGCTGGGTGAGCCGGTGGAAGCGCTGGTGGTTCGCGATTTCCGCCTGCCGGAGATTCACGAGGCGAATGTACTCATTGGCCGCGTGCCGCGGTCACTTGTCAAGCCGCTGAGCCGGTTTTTCAGGCTGCATCCGGCATTCGACGCGGCTTGTGTAGGGTGCGGGATATGCGCCGACGCGTGTCCGGCCAAAGCGATCACGATTAAAGATCATAAGGCGCACCTGCATCTTAATCCATGCATCCGGTGCTTTTGCTGCCATGAGGTCTGCCCGAAGAAGGCCGTGCAGATTAAAAAGTCCCTGCCTCTCCGGCTGATGACCCGCATCGATTCTGCCCGAAAATCATAATGGATGAAAAACGGCGGAATCGCCCGCAATTTTTATTCACGAAGCAATAACTTTATTACACTGTACTAAACGAATAAAATTTCGATGAGGGATAGGATATTCTGCATTATTAGACTTTGACTATCTTTGACAAAAGCTATATAATACAAGTAAAGAAAAACGTAATGGAGGCGAACACAAATGACAATGGTACCTTATGAAGGACTTGGACTTTGGGGAGGTCGGCTGCTAGGCAGTTTGCAGACAGCGCCCATTCGCGCCGATGTGCGTGAAACCCAAGAGAACTTTATTGTCGAGGCAGAAATGCCCGGCGTGAAGAAGGATAACGTGCAGATCGTATGCCAGGAAGGTGTGCTGAGCATATCTGTTAAGACTGAGGAGAGTGCCGAACGCAGCGAGGAGAATTATCTGCGCAGAGAACGCTTCTTTGGAGAGGCGTCCCGCAGCTTTGCAATCAAGAACATTGATGAGGCAAACATCACGGCCAAAATGGAGGATGGCATACTGACCATTACGCTGCCGAAGCTCGTGCCCGAGGAGAAACATATCGCCATCGAATAAAAACATTAAAAAACGCCGCGAAAGCGGCGTTTTTGATGTGATAAAGCCTCTATTCCGGGAAACCCACGCCGCTCCATTCGAGCACGTCCGTCTCACCATACGTATCAGAACCGGCTCCCGTCATGGTGCCGTCCGGATAAAGACCGATCGAGAAGCCATATCCCGCCGAAACCGCAGAAATACCGTTCCAGCCGGTTATATCGCCTTCGCCGTAATCGTTCGCTCCGGATGTTACAACCGTGCCATCCGCCTTGAGGCCGAGCGCATGGTTTTCTCCTCCGGAGATCTTAACGATGTCTGTCCAGCCAGTAATGTTCGTCTCTCCGTTGACATTCGTGCCGGTGGCAACGCAGGTGCCGTCCGATTTAAGGCCAATCGTAAAACCATAACCGGCTGTTATGGATACGATATCTGTCCAGTCTTGCACATTGCATTCCCCGTTGCCGTTGGACCCTGTCGCGACGCAAGTTCCGTCCGCTTTAAGGCCGACTGTGTGGTAGTAACCTGCCGCTACCGCCACAATGTCCGTCCATCCGATTATATTGCGCTCGCCTACCTCATTGGAACCGGCGGAGACGCAAGTGCCGTCTGCTTTAAGACCGACTGTAAAGCCCCAACCCGCGGAAACCGCAACGATATCGGTCCAGCCTGAGACATCGCATTCGTTGTATTTTGTGGAACCCGCCGCAACCACCGTTCCGTCGGCTTTGAGGCCGACCGAATGGTAATTACCCGCCGATATGGAAGCGATATCGGACCAGCCGGTCACATCGCACTGGCCGTATTCGTTGTCTCCCGAGGCGATCACGGTGCCATCCTTGAGCAGCGCGAGGGAATGATTGGAGCCTGCGGAAATGCACTCGCGTGACATTGCGGCAATGCATTGACCGATCAGCGGGGCGATATCGGTGTCGTCTCTGAACGAATACAGCGCACTGATCGCAGCAAAATAGCCGGTTTGATCCTTTGCATCAGCGAAAAGCTGCATGCCCTGCACCTTAAGCAGCATCTGCTCGGAATCCTTATAATCGCCCAGAGTCTTGAATAAGCCGATTGCGGTGGTATAATTCTCGTCGTACATGTATACGACCGCCGCGTTGTATTGGGATTCCCGCAGCATTTCAGGAGAATCAGAGTAATCGCCGAGCGCTGCAAATGCCTGAACCGCATCGCTGTACTTTTGGTCATCGAACAGGGCCTGTGCGTTACCATACTGAATCATGGGCAGAAATACGAAGATAAACGCTGCCGCGAGCGCCAGGACCAGTACGGGCAGACCGATTGCCAGCCAGAGTTTGGCTTTCTTTTTGGGTTTTGCCGGTTTAGGCGCCTCCGGAGCCTGCCAATACGGCGCTTGCGGCGGAGCCGACGGCTGCCATGCAGCCTGTGTCGCAGGCTGCGCGGTCTGAGGTGCGCTGTATGGGGGTGTTCCCTGTGGGGCGGCCTGCTGCCAGACAGTTTGCGCTGCGGGCATGCCTTCCTGCATGGCTGGAGGAATACTCTGTGGGGGTGCCTGTGCAGCCTGCGGAGGCTGAGGAACCCACGTTGCAGACTGCGCCGCAGGGGCTTGCGGTACTTGGGGGGGTTCCTGTACAGTTTGAGGTTCCTGCGCCATCTGCGGCACCACAGGTGCCACGGGAGCGGCATGCGGGCCGGGCATGATAGGTAACGGGGTTTCAGAACCAACCGCTTTTACGGGTGTCTGCGCGCCGCAATAGGGGCAAAACCGTACGCCATCCTTTAGTTGCGCACCGCACTTGGAACAGAACATATATTTTCTCCTTTGTGAGATAATTCAGGAAACATTCCATGCTGGGTGAAGCAAAAAATATATAAACAATACCACCCGCACCAATTAATTCATTATACTACAAACCGGTGGGTTGCAACAATTTTATTTATGGTCTCACAATTATTATTTTTACCTGTTCGGGCGCTGATTTTACTCGGATGCCCGGATTTTAGGACTCGGGTACCCGCTATATTGCTTTCATTGCCGTATGCTTTATAATGAAAATCAAAGAGTAAAAGGAGCGGATATGGCTAAGGAAAAGACGGCGTTTGTGTGCAGCGAATGCGGATACGAGTGCGCGAAGTGGCTGGGGCAATGTCCGACCTGCCGGGCATGGAACACGCTGGAGGAGACGGTGGTAGCTTCGCCTGAAAAGCGGATGGTTACAACTGCCGGTGCGGTAGCCGTATATTTAAAAGACGTACCCGCGCAGGACGACGCGCGCTGGCCGACAGGCTTTGGCGAGCTCGATCGCGTACTGGGAGGCGGCGTCGTAGAAGGTTCCGTGGTGCTCGCGGGAGGCGAGCCGGGTATCGGCAAATCCACGTTGTTTATGCAGGTCGCGAGCACGCTCGTACATGCGGGCAAGCGGGTGCTCTATATCACGGGTGAGGAATCGCTGCGGCAGGTACGCTTGCGCGCCCAGCGGCTCAAAGCGCACGGAGAAATCTATCTGATGGCCGAGACCGATATGCAGGGGGCAATTGAGCGCATGCGCTCGCTCTCGCCCGACTTTGTGGTGGTCGACTCCATACAGTCCATGGTGTCCGGGCGGCTGTCCACGGCGGCGGGCAGCGTAAGCCAGATACGCGAATGCGCGTCGCTCTTAACGCGCGAGGCCAAGACGAGCGGCGCGGCGGTGTTCATCATCGGCCACGTTACCAAGGAGGGGGCGATCGCGGGGCCACGCGTTTTAGAGCACATGGTGGATACGGTGTTGTATTTCGAGGGCGAGCGGCAGGGCACGTTCCGCATTCTGCGTGCCGTCAAGAACCGCTTTGGCTCCACCAATGAAATCGGCGTATTCGATATGCGCGAGGACGGCATGGCCGAGGTCGAAAATCCGTCCGGCCTGATGCTCTCAGAGCGCAGCGCTCAAGCCTCCGGTTCGTGCGTATATCCGTCCATTGAGGGCACGCGGCCCGTGCTGCTGGAGGTGCAGGCGCTCGTCTCACCGACGGCGCTGCCGGTGCCGCGCCGCATGGCTTCCGGCATCGACCTCAACCGTCTTGCGCTGATGCTCGCCGTGCTCGAAAAACGTATAGGGCTTCATGTAGGCGGGCAGGATGTTTATGTCAACGTGGTGGGCGGCATTCGTCTCTCCCAGCCCGCAGCGGATCTCGCGACGGCGGCTGCCATTGTATCGAGCCTGCGCGACGCGGCTATTAGCGATACGGTGGCCATGGGTGAGGTCGGCCTCACTGGCGAAGTGCGCTCAGTCGGGCAGGTGGAAAAGCGGCTCAACGAGTGCGCCAAAATGGGGTTTACGCGTGCGGTGATCCCAAAAGCCAACGAGCCGGGTCTTAAAATCCCGCAGGGAATTAAGGTGTTTGGCGTGCGCAGCGTATTTGAGGCGCTTGAGGTACTGATACAATAATAATTATGAATATGGGAGGGTAGTATTATGGAAAAAAAGCTGAGAGTTTGGAGTATTGTCGGCGTTTTTATCACTTTTGCGCTCGCGGGCGGATGGCACTTCTTATATGAAGTCCTGCCTTGCGGCGTGATCGGCGCAGTTGCTCCCGTCAACGAAAGCCCATGGGAGCACGCGAAGCTGTTCTTTATGCCCGCGCTGATCTGGTATATCGTGCTGTATTTCATTGCAGGCAAACGCTTCCCCAACTTTATATTCGCGTACAGTCTATCGCTGTTCGTGATGCCCGCGCTCATGCTGCTTCTATATACCATCTATCTGCCGTTCCTTGGAGAATCGCTCGCCGCAAACCTGATCAACTCGTTTGTATCATTCGCTGTCGGCGCATTGATTGCATACAAGATTACCCGGTCAAAGAGGAACTTTTCAAGTACGTCTTATCGGATTGCCGCACTGTTGATCGTTCTCGTGCTGCTGGCGGTATTCATCGTTTTCACATTTTGGCCGCCGCATTCCGGCCTCTTCTGGGATCCATCGAATCAACTCTACGGTATGCCCCCCGCTTAGCGAGGGGCTTTTGCGTTAGTAAAGCGCAAAATGACTTACGGCACTGTGAATATTCTGTAAAAGCAAAGGCGATAGCATAGGCAAAATGAAAAAACCTGATAGAATAGCTCACAAGAGTATGTGAATAATGGTTTTATATACATGAGTGGAGGGCATTATGGCCAAGCCTAAGAGTAAGAAAAGGATCGTGATCTGGGTTATCGTCGGGGTGGTGGTGTTGCTCGGCGTGCTGGGGTATTTGCGCATGCGCAGCAATCTGGCCGCGGCTCAGCGGACAACCTATGATATCGTGCAGGTGACGCGTGGTACCATCGAAGTGAAGGTGAAGGGCTCGGGCAGCGTGGAGCCGCAGGTCGACAATACGGTTTATGCCGGTTCGTCGGCGACGGTGGATGAGGTGCTGCTGGAAGACGGCGATACTGTAAGCGAAGGCGATATCATCGCCAGACTTTCGAGCGATACGCTCGAGTCGCAGAAGGATACGCTGGAGCAGCAGATTGACGACGCTGACGCGGCGATTGCCACGATGCGCGGCGTTTCGGGCAGCGACTATGTCTACGCGCTCGTAGAAGGTACCGTAAAGGCCGTATATGGCGTGAAGGGTGAATCGGCGGACGTGGTGACCGACCGCAATGGCGCGCTCGCGGTGATCTGCCCCGACGACCTGCTGAAGGTATCGTTTGACAGCAGCGCCGCGGTGACGCCCGGACAGAAGGTCTCGGTGACCATTGACGCTAAGAGCGCGGACGGCGAAGTGACTGCTGCAAAGAATGGCAGCGTCACGGTGCGTTTTGAGGACGACGGATTTGCGCTGGGTGCTTCCGCGACCGTTACGGGAGAGGATGGCGCGCAGATTGGCGAGGGTCCGGTCGAAGTCGCAAATCCGGTCTATATAACCGGCCATGGCGGCGTGATCGAGAAGGTATACGCCGAGGCGGAAGACGATGTCTCCCGCGGTGATAAGCTGTTTAAGCTGGACGGCGAGGTGCTATCGGATGCGCTGTATACGCAGATTGAGCAGCGCGAGAGTTTGCAGGATGACTTGGATGACACAAAGGCCGATATCGAAGCACTCACGGTTCGCGCAGGCGCAAACGGCGTGATTACGGGGTTGGATTTAAACCCCGGCCAGACGGTGCAGGCGGGCGCACCGCTGTTTACCATCAAGAGCAACGGCGATTTCAAGATCGACGTGGAAATTGACGAGCTTGATATCGCAGGCATCGAAACGGGCGAAAGCGCCACGGTGACGTTCGACGCATTGCCGGGCGAGAGCTTTACGGCAACCGTGGATAAGATCAATCCGGTCGGCGTATCGGTCAACAACGTGACCACCTATACCGTGACGCTGGCGCTTTCCGGCGCACCCGGCGTGATGCTGGGCATGAGCGCGGACGTTGAGATCGTATCGGAGTCGGCGCAGGATGTGCTGCTGATCCCCGCGGAAGCGATCCAGGTAGTTGGAGAAAACAAGTTTGTGATATTCGAGGAAGATGTCGATCCTGAGGCGGATTCGATTACGGCGACGCATCAGGTGGTGACGGGTATTACAGACGGCGTCAATATCGAGATCAAGGAAGGATTGTCTGAAGGAGACCGTATCGCAGTGCCGCAGGTGCGCGAAGCCAGCGCACAGGAGCAAATGTGGGGCATGAGGGGCAACGGCGGAGCAGGCGGCGGTGGTGAGCGGACGCAGCAAAGCGGGGCGGAATCCGGACAATGATTGAGCTGCGAAACGTAAAAAAGACATACCAAATGGGCGATGCCGCCGTACACGCGCTGGACGGCGTAACGCTCAAAGTGGCGGACGGCGAGTTTGTCGCGGTCATCGGCCCTTCGGGCAGCGGCAAATCGACGCTTATGAACATCATCGGCTGTCTCGACCTCGCGGACGAAGGGGAATACATCCTCGGCGGCCAGTCGATTGAGGATTATACGGAGCGCCAGCTCGGGCAGATACGCAACAAGGAAATAGGCTTCATATTTCAGCAGTTTAACCTGCTGCCGAAGCTGACGGCTTATGAAAACGTGGAACTGCCACTGATCTATCAGGGGCTGCCGCTCTCGGAGCGCCGTGAGCGCGTAAATGAAGCGCTGGGGAAGGTAGGTCTGACCGAGCGCATGAAACATAAGCCCTCCGAGCTTTCGGGCGGCCAGCAGCAGCGCGTGGCGATCGCACGGGCACTCTCTACCAAGCCCACGCTGATACTCGCCGACGAGCCGACGGGCAACCTCGACAGCAAATCCGGCAAGGAGATCATGGAGATACTGATCGGGCTTCACAAGGAGGGCCGCGGCATTATCCTGATCACGCACGATCCGGGCGTCGCGGCGATGGCCTCGCGCCGGGTGCAGATGCACGATGGCAGGATCGTATTGGACAGTGCGGAAGGGGGTGGACTGCTTGAAATTCTCCCAGGCTCTTAAAATGGCGTTTGTCGCGCTCAAGGGCAACAAGATGCGTTCGTTCCTCACAATGCTGGGTATCATCATCGGCGTCGTGGCGGTAACGCTGCTGATATCGGTGGTGCAGGGCGCGACCGGCGAGATTACCGGGCAGATCGAGAGCCTTGGCTCCAACCTGCTGTATGTGCAGTTCACGGGCGCAAAGCCGTCCTATCTCACGCTTGCCGACCTTAATGGGCTGCTGGACGACGGTAACGTCGCGGGCGTGACGGGCGTGGTCAGCAAGACCACCAACATTAAGGCGGGCGACGAAAGCGACGCCTACAGCGTGGAGGGCGTCACGCGGGCCTATCAGCAGATTACCGGGCAGGACATTCAGCTCGGGCGTTTCATCAGCGACATTGACGTGGAAGCGCATGCCTACAACGCGGTGCTGGGTACGGAGGTGGCGGATGACCTGTTCGGTACGAAGAACTGTATCGGCAATACACTCGACATTGAGGGTTTCAACTTTACCGTGGTGGGGCTACTCGAGGAGTCGGATACCATGCTCGCCAACAAGGATGACACGGTGATCATTCCGCTAACTACAGCGCAGCGGCTGTTCGCGGACAAGGAATTCGACGCGCTCTACGTCTCCGCGACGACGCCCGATACGGTAGACGCCGCGCAGAAAGCGACGGAGGACTTCCTCACGCGTGAGCTTAACGACGAGGACGCGTATAACGTGATCAACCAGAACGCGATCCTCGACGTGATGAATCAGGTCATGAGCGTCATGACGGTGCTCCTCTCGGGCATTGCGGCAATATCGCTGCTGGTCGGCGGCATCGGTATCATGAACATCATGCTGGTGTCCGTCACCGAGCGTACGCGCGAGATCGGTATCCGCAAGGCGATCGGCGCGCAGCGCAGCGATATACTGGGCCAATTCTTGATTGAGGCCGTCGTGCTCTCGGTTGCGGGCGGCGCGGTCGGCATCGGCATCGGCTTCCTGGGGCTCAAGGTGATCGGTACGGCAATGGGCATCGGGATGTCGATGTCGGCAGGCACCATCGCGCTGGCGCTCGGATTCTCCGCATTCGTCGGTGTCGTGTTCGGCATCTATCCCGCGAACAAGGCGGCGAGCTTACGTCCGATCGACGCGCTGCGTTACGAATAAAAGTAAGTTTCCGTTACCCGTCCGAAGGGCGAAATCCTTTGGAACCAACTACAGGCCATGCCGCAATGCGGCATGGCCTTTCCAATTGCCCCCTTTCCATCATTCGGATTTATCGGAGGTCCATCAAGGAGATTGGACAAAAATGTCGAATGTTTTGGTAATACCTGCTTGGGCAAGGAGAAGGACGATGAAAGTACTGAAGTATAAGAAAATCGACGCGTTTGTGTCCGAGGGCTCGCTGGGCAATCCGGCAGCTTGTATTTATATGGACGAAACGCCGCTGCCACCCGACCAGATGTTGGCGATTGCCCGGCAGCACAAAGGGTTTGTGTCCGAGATGGTCTATGCGGGAAGCAGCAAGGTCGCCGATGTGAAGCTAACGTATTACTCCTCGGAAGGGGAAGTGGACTTCTGCGGCCACGGCACCATCGCATGCATGGCCGATCTGATCAAGAACACGCCAGAGCTGATGGTAAAGCGGGAGGTATCGGTGGAGACCAACAAAGCGGGACTGATCACCGTGTACAACGAGATGGAAACCACCGGCGACATCTTCATTTCCGCGCCGGAAGCGAGGTACATTGGTACGGAAGTTTCTGCCGCAGGGGCGGCGGATGCGCTGGAGCTTTCGGAAAGCAGCATATCGCGCGAATATCCGATCGATCTCGTCAGTGCCGGGCTCCGGACGCTGATCGTTCCCGTCGCCGGATTGCAGAGTGAGGTGGAGGTGTTCCCGAATCCGCAGTGGCTCAAGGATTTTTGCTTGACGGCGGGTGCGGACATCGTGCTGATCTGGTGCCGGGAAACCGCTGACAGGGCGTACGCGGCGCATACGCGTGTGTTCGCGCCCAAGTACGGGTATCTGGAAGACCCCGCAACCGGCTCGGGTAACAGCGCCTTCGGGTACTATATGATGAGACACGGGTTATGGGATGGAAGCCCGATCGCAATCGAGCAGGGCGGGATAGACCGCATATTCAATACAATCAAGCTCAAGGCGAAGGACGGGCGCGTGCTGTTCGGCGGTGGGGCGGCGGTACGCATCAGCGGCGAGTATTATCTGTAATACGGCAGACTTAATCAATGAGGTTGACTATGGAACTGATGGAAGCCATTGAAAAGAGAAGAACGGTCAGGGACTATCTCGATAAGCCGATACCTCCCGAGGTCGTCAGGAAAGCGCTGGAGGCGGGCCTCAAAGCGCCCAGCTATAACCACTTAAAACAGGTGTATTTTACGCTCGTCAAGGACCCGGCGCTGCGTCTCGCGCTGACGCAAACCGAGGATATGAATGAGACGGTTTCCGAGCGGACCAAACAGAACCTGCAGCGCTATGAGGAGATTGCGCGGGAGATGTATCTGGATGCGATCCCCAAGCAAAAGCGGATGATACTAAAAGCGCCCGAGGTGCTGGTCGTGGCGTACAAGCCCAAGACGCAGGTGGCGGAAAGCAAAAGGGTGGTCGATCTCAACTGCCTTGCCGCGGTATGGTGCTGCATTGAAAACATCCTGCTGAGCCTCGCGGAGGACGATGTATACGGCACAACGATGGTTCCGGCCAACACGCCCGCGGTCAAACAGGTGCTGAATATCCCGCAGGAGCTTGAAGTGGCGACGTTCATTACGCTGGGCTACAAAGCGCCGGAAGCGAAGATCATCCCGCAGAAGGCAGTCGATTTGAGTGCCGTACTGTTTACCGACCGGTGGGAGCAGCGCGCGACGGGCAAGGATGATCATCCGGGATATCTGTAAACAGGTCTGCCCACAGCCGCGTTGCTTTATGAGCAGTTCTGGGGCGATCAATCGTACCCCCGCTGCGGGGATACCGGTTCTTTCCTGATCACCGGTATAAATATTCTACGATGACTTCGTTTGTATCGGCCTTGATCGTAATCAGTGTCGCGCCCTGCAAGTCTTTATCATAATAGGATGTGGGGCCGGTCTTCAACCCGTACGTCAGCCGGATGCCTTCATACTCAACTGAAAGACAGTTGACATGGTCGTGGCCGACGAATATGTGGGTGGTGCTGTCAAGCGCTTTGACTGTATCGAACAGGCCCGTGTTGACGGGGGCATCGCAAACCGCTTCGTTGATCTCGCCAAAACAGGTGCTTGCATCCAGCTCGCCAGCCTGCCATTGTGCAATCGCTTCGTCGAATTCGGGCAGCGGGATATGAAAAAACAGCATGGACGGTACACCCGGCTGGCCCTCCACAGCCCATTTATACCAGGCAATCTGGTCGTCGTAGATGTAGTCGTAATCGACGCCGTCTTCATACTGTCTCGTGGTATTGGAATCCAGCATGATCAACGCATAGATCGGTTCGTTTTGTTCATCCACGATGTCTACAGCGTAGTTGCCGACGCCGTGGATGTTAGACGGTCCCGACTGAAACACCGAATATTGGGCGTTCTTATACTGATTACCATGCCAATTCCGGTCCGCTCTGCCTTCGCTGTCATGATTGCCGAGCGTAACGCCCCAGGGGATCTCATACGTCTCCATCTGCGTGATCAACTTTTTTGTCACAACATCAGCAAAGAGCCCTTCTGTATTATCCCCTGTCGTCATGATAAAGTCTGGCTGCACTTCGTTTACCAGATCATCAACGAGGCGAAGTGCTTGTGGATCGCCAAAGGGATTGCCTGTGAGCTGGATATCTGAAAACAGCAGGATCTGAAAATCCTCGTCATCCTTTTTTACAAGCTGGCTGACCGATTGCGGGTCAAACGGCTGAGTCTCCAGCCACACGCTTTCCATGGGTTCTCCTATGACTTCTGTGGACATATACACTTCATAGCTGATAAAGAGAATCACGGCCAATGCGATGATTACCGCGAAAACCTTGATCAGTACCCGAAACCCCTTTTTCACAATACTGCCTCCGAATTTTAATTTAGTCTGTAAGAAAACGAATGAAAGAGTATGTTAGCGTAAATTATACCATATTCCAAGGGGTTGGCATATATGTGTCGAATGTATAACGAGGCTTTATTCTTTATCAGGAGAGAATTCGATGATTGTCCGAAGCGTGGAAGCGCGTGATCTGCCGCAGCTGGCGGAACTTTACGAACAGTTCTGGGGCGAGAAGTCGAACCCGGAGAAGATGGCAGGACAGCTTGAAAAGCTGGAAGGGCGCGATACTCATATCCTGCTCGCCGCTGTGGAAGGCAGTAAACTTCTCGGCTCCGTGATGGGCATCGTCTGCGAAGAGCTTTACGGCGACTGCAGTCCGTTTCTGGTCGTCGAGAACATGATCGTGGACAAAGCCTGCCGCAGGGCGGGCGTGGGGCACGCGCTGCTGACGGAGCTGGAAAAACGGGCAAAGATACGCGGCTGCACACAGATGATACTCGTGACCGAAAAAAGCAGGCTGGATGCGTGCGGCTTCTACGAGTCCGCCGGTTTCGAGCCGGACAAGCACACGGGGTACAAGAAGAAGCTGTGAACAAAGAACTATCCGAAATGACCAATGAGGAATTGTGGGCACTGTTCCCAATCATCCTCGCCCCGTACGACCCCGCATGGGGCGAGCGCTATGCGCAGGAACGGGAGCGCATTGAACGTGCCGTGGGGAAGGAGAACATCGCGCGTATCAGCCACATCGGCAGTACGGCGGTGCCTGGTCTCATCGCCAAGCCTACGATCGACATATTGCTGGAGATTACGAAAGGGTGCGAACCAGAGCGGCTGAAAGCCGCGCTGGTTGCGGCTGAGTACATATTCACTCCACAGCCGGAGAATCCGCCGCCGCACATGATGTTTATGAAGGGTTACACGCCGCATGGGTTTGAGGGGCAGGCCTACCATCTGCACGTACGCTACAGCGGCGATTGGGACGAACTTTACTTCCGCGACTACCTGATAGCCAACCCGGAAGTTGCACAGATCTACGGGGCACTCAAGAAGCGTCTGAGGCGGCGCTATGAGCATGCCCGGGACGCATACACGCAAGCGAAAACGGGATTCGTGCGGCAGCACACCGCGTTGGCGCGGAGCGAGTTCGCAAACAAGCATAGAATCAAATAAAACGCCCGCCATAAGAATGACGGGTGCAACATGTCAAAGAACTTCTTATAGTGTCTCTCACGGATGACCACTCTAAAAAGCTGCGCTTTCCGGGAGCCATTTCCCGAGTCTTTTGCTTCTTTCCATCAAGAAAAGAAGCGGGAGCACGAGGGCAGCGCCCTAGTAAATGGGCTTAAATCGACAGCAGCTTGCTCATGAACTCGCGCGTACGCTGGTTGTTCGGATTGCGAAGCACCTCGTCGGCGGTGCCCCGCTCGATCACCGCGCCGTTGTCCATAAACAGCACCTCGTTCGCGACCTCGCCCGCAAAACCCATCTCGTGCGTGACCACGACCATAGTCATGTGCTCGGCGGCGAGCTGCTTGATGCACGCAAGCACCTCGGCGGTCAGCTCCGGGTCCAGCGCGGAGGTCGGCTCGTCGAAGCACAGGATCTCGGGCCTCAGCGCGAGCGCGCGCGCGATGGCGACGCGCTGCTTCTGTCCGCCCGAAAGCTCGAACGGATAGCTCTTCTCCTTGTCCGAAAGCCCCACCTTGCGCAGCAGTTCGCGGCAGTCGGCTTCAATCGCCTGCCTGTCGGCGTTCTCTTCCTGCAGGGGCGCGAGCATCAGGTTCTGCATCACGCTAAGGTGCGGGAACAGGTTGAAATCCTGAAATACGAGGCCGAGGCGTTTGCGCAATACGCGCTTCTTCTGTGCGTCCGCGTAGACGACCTTGCCGTATTCCTCATGAAACAGGTACTCGCCGTCAATTTCGAGGCTGCCGCCGTCCGCCGTCTCGAGCAGGTTGATGCAGCGCAGCAGCGTCGACTTGCCCGAGCCAGAGGGGCCGATCACCGCAACGACGTCGCCCTTCTTAACTTCCAGATCGACGCCCTGAAGCACTTCCAGCGTGCCAAATTTCTTTTTGATTTGAGTCGCTTTAAGCATATTGAATCCTATCTGTAATAAGCAAATTTGCGCTCGATCATAGTGAGCGCCTTGGTTAATACGCCATTCATAATCAGGTAGAATATCGCCGCGATTACAAAGGGTATGATTGTGTTGTCGCGCACGACGGCGATCTTGGCTTCCTTCAGCAGATCACTGATGGCGATCGCGTAGACGAGCGCTGTATCCTTAACGAGCGTGATGACCTCGTTGCCCATCGGCGGCAGAATGCGCTTGACCACCTGTGGTAATATCACCTTGGTAAACGTAACGCGGTTGGAGAGACCCAGTACATGGGCCGCTTCATACTGGCCCTTGGGGATGGACTGGATGCCGCCGCGGTAGATCTCAGCAAAATAGGCCGCGTAATTGAGCACGAAAGCGAAGATCGCGGCAAAGGTTCTGTCAAATGTAAAGCCGAACACGATGGGCATACCGAAGAACATGAACAAGAGCTGGAGCAACAGCGGCGTACCGCGAAAATACAGAATGTATACCTTGGATATGCCGTTCAGTACCTTGCTTTTAGATATGCGCATCTGACAGATCAGCATCCCCAAGGGGAGCGCAACTAGCAGCGTAAAAAACCATACCTCAAGCGTCACGAGCGAACCATTCATCATTTGCCCCAGCAGGCTCGCCAGTTTGCCGGGCTCCTGAAAATATTCCATATGCCTTTCCTTTAAAGCAATAAACGCCTGCGGGCAAGCGTTTGCGTGATGATGAATACAGGCAGACCCGTGGGCCTGCCTGTATCTTCAAACCCGTTATTCGCCGATTACGATATTTTCGCCGAACCACTTCTGCGAGATTTCCGCCGCTTTGCCGTCCGCGATCATGGCGTCGATGGTTTCCTGAATCTTATCCCGGAAAGCCTGATCACCCAACCGGAAACCGACGCCGTACTGCTCTTCGCCGAAGTTATCCTCCAGAACGGCATACGCATCCGGGGTATCGTCGTGGCTGATGTAGTACCGTCCGACGATCTCGTCGATCACGACCGCGTCTACGCTGCCCTGCTTAAGCTCCATGAGGGCTTCGACATAGTCCGGGCTTTCCACCAGTTCGCCGAACGTATCCTTGACTTCGGGCTGGGCTTCGATCGCCGACATGGCGCTCGATCCCGACTGCGCCGCTACGGTTTTGCCCGCGAGGTCCGCGATGCTGGCGATGCCCGAGCTTGCCATCACGATGACGATCTGACGGTTGTTCATATACGGCTGCGAGAAGAGAATGTCTTTTTTATATTCTTCCGTGATCGAAAGGCCGTTCCAGATCAGGTCGATGTTCCCGCCGTTGAGTTCGAGCACCTTGGAATCCCAGTCCACCGGCTGAAGCTTGAGCTCGAGGCCGAGGCGGGACGCGACTTCGGTGGCCATGTCGATGTCGAAGCCGACATGCTTGCCGCTGTCGTCCTTATAGCCCATGGGCGGGAAGTTCTCGTCAAAGCCCAGCGTGAAGCTGCCCTTTGTCTCAATATCTGTCCAGGACGTATCCGCTGCCGCGGTATCGGAAGCAGCAGCCGACTCACTGGCGATTTCAGACGCCTGCTGCGATTCGCTCGCTTCCTCTGTATCCGTCGGTACGGGAGCGCCTGCGCATGCCGCAAACGAGAAGATCATTGCGAGGGCGAGCACCAAAATGAATATGCGTTTCATGTGTTTCCTCCATTGCATTATTAGAAATCAATACATGTATTATAATTTAGCAAAGTAAAATAGTAAAGTGATAAATTTTTAGATCGTAAAAATCTGCTTTCTCGCTGTACGTTTGCATCACCTGGATTTTTCGGTATAATACTTTTTAAGGAGACGCAATGGACGTAACGCTCAATCCCGGGGAAGCAGCCCACGATCTGCAAAACGGATACCATATCATCCAGCATCCGGATGTGTTCGCATTTGGCACGGACGCGGTGCTGCTTGCGCACTTCGCGCAGACGGCAAGCAGGGAGCGCGCCGCGGACTTAGGCTCCGGCAGCGGCATTTTGCCCATACTGATGTGCGCGAGGAACCCGGAGCTTACCATTACGGGCATCGAGATTCAGCCGCGCCTCGCGGATATGGCACGGCGCAGCGTGGCCTTGAACGGCCTGGAAAGCCGAGTGAGTATCGTCTGCGGGGACTTAAAGGACGCGCCGCGTCTGGTCGGGCGCGGACTGGATGCCGTCATCGCGAACCCGCCGTATGAGCGGGCGGACTCCGGCAAGCCGAGCGGCAGGCGGCATGTGGATATCGCCAAACGTGAGGTTTGTTGTACGCTGAAGGATGTGGTCGGGGCGGCGGCAAAGCTGCTGCGCACGGGCGGACGCCTTTACATGATCTATCGCACGGAACGCTTTGCGGAGCTGATGCAGTGCATGCGCGAGTCGCGTGTGGAGCCCAAGCGCATCCGGCTCGTATCCCAGCACGAGGGCGAAGCGCCGAACTTTGCGCTCGTCGAGGGTCGCCGCGGCGCGGGGGAAGGCCTTGCGTTTCTGCCGCAGCTTGCGGTGTATGAGGGGGACGGGACGTATACGCCCGAATTAAAACAGATTTACGGAATCGGAGAATAACATGCTGTACATCGTCGCAACGCCGATCGGCAATATGGAGGATATCACGCTGCGCGCGCTGCGCGTGCTGAAGGAAGTGGATTTCATCGCGGCGGAGGATACGCGGCATACGCGCGGCCTGCTCTCGCGTCACGATATCCATACGAAGCTCGTGAGCTTCCACGAGTATAGCACGCCCGAGAAGCGCGCATGGATGATAGACGAACTCAAAGAGGGTAAAAACGTGGCGCTCGTGTCCGACGCGGGAACGCCCGTGATCTCCGATCCGGGCGCGCAGCTCATTGCGGAGGCAGCCGAGGCGGGCGTGGAGATGACTTCGCTGCCGGGCGCGTGCGCGGCGGTCACCGCGATGACGCTCTCGGGCTTCGGCGGTTCGTTTACTTTCGTGGGGTTTCTGTCCAAAAAGTCCGCGGAGGAAAAGAAACAGATTGCGCAGATAGCGGCAAGTCTGCTGCCCTGCATACTCTATGAAAGCCCGCACCATCTCTCTGCAACGCTGGAGAAGCTAAAGGCCTCATGCGGGGATGAGCGCCGCGTCGCTGTGGCAAAGGAATTGACCAAGGTCTATGAACGGGTTTTCCGCGGCAACCTGGCGCAGGCGTGCGCGGAATTTGCCGGTGAGAACAAGGGCGAGTTTGTGATCATCGTGGGTGGGGCGGAGGAAGCGGCGCAGGAGGTCACCGACGAACAGGTGATTGCGCTGCTGACTGAATTGATCCGCAGCGGGATGACAAAAAAAGACGCCGCAAGCGCGGCGTCAGAAACCTTAGGTATCCGCAGGAACAGAGCCTACGGAATTGTATCCGGATTGCCGGATATTACTTCTTGAGCTTACCCATGCACTCGGCGCATACTTTGGCGCCTTTGAACTCGGTTACGCCCGTGACGCTGTCACAGAATATGCAGGCAGGTTGATACTTGCCAAGCACGATGTGGCTGTCGTCCACGAAGATTTCGATGGGGTCCTTGATGTCAATACCCATCACCCTGCGCAATTCGATAGGCAGCACAATGCGCCCAAGCGAATCGACTTTTCTCACGATTCCTGTTGATTTCATAGCCTTCATCTCCCCATTTATATTAAATGTCTCCCACATATCAAAATATAACAAATATAGCTTCATATTGTCAACCCCATTCCGCTAATTAAAGTAAAGATTAATAAAACCGTCACAATTGCATAAATATGAACCATACAATTAAAAAGGCATGGTGAAAAGATGATCCGCTATATATGGGCAGCGTTGATTGTAATCGGCGTGATTGTCGGCGTTGCGACGGGTAAGGCGCAGGCGGTATCCGACGCAGCGATCAACGGCGCCAAGGACGCAGCGCTGCTCTGTATCAGCCTGATCGGCGCATACGCGCTCTGGCTGGGGACCTTGCAGATTGCGCAGGACGCCGGGCTTGTAGAGGCGATTGCGAAGCGCATGCGCGGGGTAATCCGGCGGTTGTTTCCCGGCGTCCCCCGGGACAGCGCGGCAAGCGGCTACATTACGCTCAACCTCGTGGCGAATATGCTGGGTATGGGCAACGCGGCGACGCCTTTTGGCCTTAAAGCCATGAAGGAACTGCAGCTGCTCAATCCGGATAAGGAACGGGCCACGCACGCAATGTGTATGCTGCTCATCATCAACGCCTCGGCGGTGCAGCTTCTCCCGATGACGGTGATTGCGATGCGCAGCGCGGCAGGCTCCGCCGCTCCGGCGGAGATCGTGCTGCCCGCGCTGATTGCGACCACGGCCAACACGGCGGTAGCCATCATTGCCGCCAAGGCTTTTCAGGGGTTATCCCGATGCAGGTGATCACCTATATATCCGCCGCATTTGTGCCGGTATTTATCGCGCTGATCGTGGTATTTGGCATCGCCAGGAAGGTGAACGTATACGAGTCTTTCGTGAAGGGCGCGAAGCAGGGGTTCTCCACGGTGATACGTATATTGCCCTATGTAGTGGGTTTCGTGTTCGCCATTCAGATATTCTCTGCGTCGGGCTGCTTCGATTACATTGCTATAGCATTATCTCCCATTTTAAAGCCTTTGGGCATACCGCCCGAGGTGCTGCCGCTCGCGCTGATGCAGCCATTTTCGGGCAGCGCCTCCATCGCGATGCTGACTTCGCTCTTAAACCGCTACGGCCCGGACAGCTTTATCGGGCGCGCGTCCAGCACCATGATGGGCTCCTCCGAGACGATATTCTATACGGTGTCGCTCTATTACGGCAGCGTAGGCGTCAAAAAAACGCGCTATACCATCCCTGCCTCCATCATCAGCGCAGTCGCGGGGCTGGTTGCGAGTATATTGGTATGCAGGCTTTTCTTCCCGTCATAATATTGATCAGCCCGTTTCAATGCAAAACGCGCCAGTTTTTCGTTTCACGCTTTTCCGGTATGGGTATCAATACATGATGTGCTGCTGGCAGCACTGCATCCAGAAGTAAACCGGGAGAAGCAGCTTATGGACAGGATTACCTTCAGCTTTTTTGACATCATACGCACCCTGTCGAACGCGGTCGATCTCGTATCGCCGGAGCTTTCGGGACATCACCTGCAGGTGGCGCGGCTTGCCCTGCGCATCGCAGAGCAGATCGGGCTGCCCGAAGATTCCCAGCGCAATACGTTTATGGCGGGCCTTGTTCACGATATCGGTGCGCTTTCGGCGAGGGAAAGGCTGGACCTGATCGAAGCCGAGCCGCCCGACGCCAGCAGCCACGGCTTCCGCGGCGCCAGATTGCTGAAGGAATTTGGGCCGTTCGGCCCCATCGCTGATATCGTCCGCTATCATCATTTGCCATGGAACTACGGACGGGGCAAATGGTACAACGATAAGCCGGTGCCGCTGGAAAGCCACATCGTTCATCTGGCAGACCGCGTGTGTGTACAGATTAAAAACAATGGCAGTGTGCTGGGCCAGATATCCTCGCTGATCGATTCCGTAAAGACCCAGAAAGGTTCCGTCTTTGCGCCCGAACCGATGGACGCGCTGACTGCGCTCGCTGCGCGGGAATATGTTTGGCTGGAACTGATATACAGCGAGCCGATTGACAGCGCATCCAAATTCTTAAACGAATTTCGTCCCTTGAGCATGGCCGAAGTGCTTGATATTTCGCGGATGTTTTCTCACATCATCGACTTTCGAAGCCGCTTTACCGCTACGCATTCCGCGGGCGTCGCGAAAACCGCCGAGATGCTGGCTGAAATGGCGGGGTTCTCCCGAAACGAATGCCTGTATATGCGTATCGCGGGCTACCTTCATGACCTGGGCAAGCTCGCCATCGACAACGCCCTGCTCGAGAAGCCGGGCAAACTGACCTCGCAGGAATTCGATATCATCCGCGGCCACACGTATTTTACGTACCGGCTGCTGGGGGGAATCGAGGGTTTTGAAACCATCAACCGCTGGGCTTCCTTTCACCACGAAAAGCTCAACGGAAACGGGTATCCGTTTCACTTGAGCGCGGAGAGCTTGCCTGCCGGTTCGCGTATTATGGCCGTTGCGGATATATTCACCGCCATCACAGAGCCGCGTCCATACCGCGAGGGTATGAAGCCCGATGCGGCCGTTGAAGTGCTGCGCACGATGGTAGCAAGCGGGGCAATCTGCGAGCGTTTCGTGACGCTGCTGCTCGATCACTTTGGCCAGTTTACCGAAGCCTGCAAGCAGAGCCAACACAAGGCTGTTGAGCACTATGATCGTTTTTTCAGGGAAGACGCCGACGATAGTCGGACGCACCTTGCCGCAAGGGGATAGGCCGGTGGAGCTTTTGCCCTAATGGTGATTCAAGCCGCTTCGATCTAAACTGCTGACGCGGGACTGGAGGAAGCGGTATTTTTTTGCGCTTAAATTGCAGGGATGCTGTGATATAATCAGGAAAGAAGACTCCTGCATTAAACCGGGTGGGCGAAGATCAGAAAAATGGGGGCAAGCGGCATTGATGGAGATTTTTAAAACTCTGGAAGCGGCAGCGAACCCGGAAAAAGCGGTTCAAATGTCCGCCTATCTGAAGGATCAGTTCCCTTTTTTGGGGCTGCAAAAGCCCGAAAGGGAAGCGCTCACGAAGGATTTTCTGAAACAGAAGAAGAATGAGCCTGTGGATTGGAGTTTCGTCGAAGCGTGCTATGCCCGCCCGCAGCGCGAATTTCACTATCTGGCGGTCGATTACGTGCTGCTCGTCAAGGACAAGCTTGCCTTAGAGGATATTTCGCATATCGAATCGCTGATTACGCGCAATTCGTGGTGGGATACGGTGGATATGTTCAACATCCCCATCGGCCGCCTGTACCTAAAGTACCCGCAGATTGGGGAAACGCTGCGCCGGTGGATGACCAGCAACAACATGTGGCTCCGGCGCATGTCGATACTGTTTCAGCTTCATTTAAAGGGCAGTACGGACACAGGATGTCTGGCTGAGGCGATTGAAAAAAATCTGGGCTCGCGGGAGTTCTTCATCAATAAGGCGATCGGCTGGGCGCTGCGGGAATACTCGAAAACGAACCCGGAGTGGGTGCGCGCGTTGATTGCATCGCACGAGCTCGCGCCGCTGAGCGTGCGGGAAGCGAGCAAGTACATCTGACAAAAAGCTTATAGAACGGAAATGAAAAGGCACGCTCAAACGCAAGCGTGCCTTTGTGCTTTTGTGCATCTACTCACCATAATACGCCTTTTTGTATATCTCCATCAGCTCCGTGACGAGCGGATAGCGCGGGTTGGATGTGGTGCACTGGTCTTCAAACGCGCGCTCCGCAAGCTCCGGCAGCTTCTCCATAAACTCTTTCTCGTCCACGCCGCATTCCGCGATGGATTTGGGCATGCCGAGGTCCGCCATGAGCTTGCGCACCTCGCGGATGAGCGAGGCAACCTGCTCCTCTTTCGTTTCTCCGCTGAAGCATAGGTACCTCGCGATCTGCGCGTAGCGCTCGTCTGCTACGAACTTGCCGTACTTGGGGAAGATCGCGAACTTCGTGGGCAGCTGCGCGTTGTAGGCGATCACGTAGGGCAGAATGATCGCGTTGGCGCGCCCGTGCGGAATGTGGTATTCCCCGCCGAGCTTGTGCGCAAGCGAATGGTTGATGCCGAGGAACGCGTTCGTAAACGCCATGCCCGCGATGCAGGACGCGTTGTGCATTTTCTCTCTTGCAATGGCGTCGTCCGGATTGCTGAACGAGCGCCGCAGGTACTTGAACACCAACTCGATCGCCTTGATCGCAAGGCCGTTGGTATAGTCCGAGGCGAGGATCGATACATACGCCTCGATGGAATGCGTCAGCACGTCCAGCCCCGTGTCGGCGGTGATGGACTGCGGCATGGTGCGTACAAACTGCGGATCGATGATCGCGACGTCCGGGGTCAGCTCGTAATCCGCGAGCGGGTATTTCGTATTGCCGTTGGTCTTGTCGGTGATGACCGAGAACGAGGTGACCTCGCTGCCCGTGCCGGAAGTGGTGGGGATGGCGACGAACCGCGCCTTTTTGCCGAGGTTGGGAAAAACGAATGCGCGCTTGCGGATGTCGAGGAACTTCAGCCGCAGCGCTTCAAAATCCGTATCCGGGTGCTCATAGAACAGCCACATGCCCTTGGCCGCGTCGATGGCGCTGCCGCCGCCCAGCGCGATGATCACATCCGGATTGAACTGGTTCATTGCGTCCACGCCGCGCATGATCGTCTCTACGGACGGGTCAGGCTCCACGTCGGAATAGATCTCGCTGTGGCAGTACTGTTGCCGCTTGCGCAGATAATGCAGCACTTTGTCGACATATCCGAGCTTCACCATCACCGGGTCCGTCACGATAAAGGCGCGGTTGATATCGGGCATGGACTCAAGGTACTGTACGGAATTGTTTTCAAAGTAGATTTTGGGCGGTATCTTGAACCACTGCATATTGACCCGCCTTTCCGCGATGCGCTTTTTGTTGATGAGGTTGACGGAGGAGATGTTCGCGGTTGTCGCGTTGTGCCCGTAGGAGCCGCAGCCCAGCGTAAGAGACGGTGTGTTGGTGTTGTAGATATCGCCGATCGCCCCCTGGGATGAGGGCGAGTTGACGATCACGCGGCCGACTTTCATCGCCTCGCCGTACCGGCGGGCGAGTTCCCTGTTGTTCGTATGGATCACCGCGCTGTGGCCAAGGCCGCCCAACTCAAGCATCCTGCCGGCATAGTCAAAGCCCTGCTTTTCGTCCTTGGCGACGAAGTACGCCAGCACGGGGGAGAGTTTTTCAAGTGACAGCGGATAATCCTTGCCCGGCTTCGCCAGTTTCACCATCAGTATTTTTGTATTTTCGGCTACGCTCACGCCCGCGTTCGCGGCGATCCAGTGTGCGGTCTTGCCCACGACGTCGGGGTTTAAGGTGAGTCTTTCGGTATTGATTACGAATTGATTGATCTTCCCGGTCTCCTCCTCGTTCATAAACGCGCAGCCGAGCCGCTTCATGGTCTCTTCAAAAGCTTTGGCGATGTCCTTATGTACGATGACAGCCTGCTCGGACGCGCAGATCATGCCGTTATCGAACGTCTTTGAGATGATGAGGTCGGTACAGGCGCGCTCCAAGTCCACATCCTTGTGGATATAGCACGGCACGTTCCCCGGACCTACGCCGAGCGCGGGCTTGCCCGCGCTGTAAGCGCTGCGGACCATGCCCGCTCCGCCGGTCGCGAGTATCAGCGATACGCTGGGATGGTTCATCAGCGCGTTGGTCGCGTCGATGGAGGGGGTATTGATCCACTGGATGCAGTGCTTCGGGCCGCCGTGCCGGATCGCCGCGTCGTAGAGGACCCGCGCCGCCTCGGCGGAGCACTTCTGAGCGGAGGGGTGGAACGCAAATATGATGGGGTTACGCGTCTTGGCGCAGATGAGCGCCTTGAACAGCGTGGTAGAGGTCGGGTTGGTTACGGGCGTTACGCCCGCGATGATGCCCACAGGCTCCGCAACCTCCACATAGCCTTCCAGCTCGCTTTCGTCGACCACGCCCACGGTTTTAAGCCCCTTGATGCTGTGCCATATGTATTCCGTCGCGAAAATGTTCTTGATCACCTTGTCTTCAAACACGCCACGGCCCGTCTCTTCCACCGCCATACGCGCAAGCTTCATGTGATTGTCGAGCCCTGCCAGCGTCATCGCGTGAACCATTTCATCCACCTGCTGCTGATCCATGCGCATGTACGCGGCCAGCGCCTCGTTTGCATTGGCAACCAACCGGTCGATTTCCGCCTTGACGCCTGCCTTTTTATCCTGATCTTCCATGGTACACTTCTCCTGTGAAGGGAATTCGTTTCCTGATCGTGCAATCCGTATCCAGTTGGATATTGATCCTATTTTCCCTTCGGCTAAGCGCGCTTATGCGGAATACTCGCAGGGTTTTTATTCATTATGATATGAAAATACAAAACGCTGAAACGATCTTACTATACGGCAAAAAAAGCCGCCCATTATAATGGGATCATAGAGACGCAACGTTTTGCGCAGCATAATTCGACAGAGGAGACAGCAATGAACCCTAAAGAAATATTGTTCGCCGTTTTACGGCATGAAGAAACAGACTCCATTCCCTGGGTGCCTTTCGCAGGCGTCCACGCGGGTAAGCTCGTGGGGCATAACGCCCAAGAAGTGCTGACAGACGAGGAAAAGCTCCTTGAATCGCTGATGGCCGTGAACCGGCTTTATAAGCCGTCCGGGCAGCCGGTGCTGTTCGATTTGCAGGTGGAAGCGGAGATACTCGGCTGTGAGCTTTTGTGGACGACGGACGGACCGCCCTCCGTCAAGACGCATCCGCTTTCCCAGACGACGCAGATTCCGTGCGTGTGTACGCTGCCCGAAAAGGAAGACGGACGTCTGCCCATGATCCTTTCGGCGATGCGCCGCGTGAAGGAAGCGGTCGGCGAGACGACCGCGCTGTATGGCCTTATTTGCGGGCCGTTTACGCTGGCATCCCACCTTCGCGGCAACGATATCTTCATGGACATGTTTGACGACGAGGAGTACGTAAAGAACCTGCTCGCCTACTGCACCGAATGCGCGAAGCGGATGGCCGGGTACTATATCGAAGCGGGTATGGACGTGATCGCTGTGGTGGACCCGCTGGTCTCGCAGGTTTCGCCCGCGCACTTTGAGCAGTTCCTCTCCGCGCCTTTCACGGAGATATTCCATACAATCCGCGAGGCGAAGGCGTTCTCGTCGTTCTTTGTCTGCGGCGACGCCACCAAGAACATCGAAGTGATGTGCAAGACTGCCCCTGATTCCATCTCGATCGACGAGAACGTGGATATCGTCGCAGCCAAAGCCATCACAGACCGGTACAACATCACGATCGGCGGCAATATCCCGCTGACCACGGTCATGCTGCACGGCACCCAGCAGGATAACATGAAGTACGTGATCGACATGCTGGACCGCATCGCCGACAAGAAGAACCTCATTGTTGCGCCGGGCTGCGACATGCCCTACAAGGTGCCGGTGGAGAACGCCATCGGCGTGGCGCAGGCGGTGCTCAATACCGAAGATACGCGCAAGATGGTGGAGAACTACGTGGCGGCGGACGACGATATTGAGGTGGAGCTGCCGGACTATGCGCATCTTAAGAGGCCGCTCGTCGAGGTATTCACGCTTGACTCGGCCACATGCGCGGCGTGTACCTATATGATGGGCGCAGCGCAGAAGGGCAAGGAGCACTTCGGCGCGGGCATCGATCTGGTGGAATACAAGTTTACCGAAAAGGAAAACATCGCCCGGTGCAAGAAGATGGGCGTCAAAAACCTGCCGTCCATCTATATCAACGGCAAGCTGGCCTACTCGTCGATCATCCCGAGCCGCGAAGAGCTGCTTGAGGCGATCGGCAAGGCGATGCAATAAGGGCTGTGATATGATCCGGATGCTGCTCATCACAGGGTTTCTGGGCGCGGGCAAGACCACGCTGCTTAAAAACGTCATCCGCCAGCTCGCGCCCCGGCGCGTATACGTGATCGTCAACGAGTTCGGGCGCGAAGGGGTGGACGGCACGCTGATCGGCGAGCTGGGCGTCGCGGTGGACGAGGTCAACAACGGCTCCATCTTCTGCTCGTGCCGCATCGACCAGTTTGAGGAGGCGCTCGTCCGCGCGGTTGCCGCTGCGCCCGACGTGATACTCGTGGAGGCGTCGGGGCTTTCCGACCCGACGAGCATCGGCAAGATCGTGAGCGGGGAAGCCTATGCGGACATAGAACTGACGAATAACCTCTGCCTCGTGGATGCGGTGAACTTTGAGAAGGTGATTGGCACCGCACGTGTGAGCAAAAAGCAGCTGTCCGTCAGCGACACGGTGGTCATCAACAAGACGGACCTCGTGACCGCTGAGCAGGCAGACCGGGTGGAGCGCATGGTGCGCGAACTCAAGCCCGAAGCCGCCATCTACCGGACCCAATTCGGCGAGATCAGGCCGGAATGGCTGGAGCGCCGCACGGCGGCGGAGAAGGAAGCCGCGTTCGCGTACCACACCAAGGACGTAAGCCTGCAGAAGGTGACGATTACCCTGAAGGATACGATGACGCTGGCGCAGCTCGAGAAGTTCCTGCAGATGTTTATCGAGGAGACATACCGCATCAAGGGCTTTGTCTGCCTCGAGGGGCTTTATGCGCTGGTGGACTGCGTAGGCGCGGCGCTGAAGATTACGCCGCACGAGGGCGAGGCCGTTCACTGCAACCGCCTGACCGCCATGGCGGGGCAGGGCATGGCGATGGAAGCCGCGCTCGGCAAGGCGGCGGAGTGGTATAAGGACTATATCGAAAGCGTAGAAGCAGGCGACTAGGCAAGGAGACAAAGGGAAGGCGGCATGCCTTCCCTTTTTGTAAGGAGTCGCCCCTCGTCAGTCTGCGAATAAGCCCAGATTTACGATAACCTCCTTGGCGTCATCCTGAGCACGAGCGAAGGATCTTAATATGGTTTGACCCTCTAAGATTCTTCGTGTGATCAGAATGATACGAGGCGCTTTGTCAGCAGCGTGAGCTTCTTCCTGAAGAAGCCTTTTACCGCTGTATGTATCCCCTTTACCCTTGACAAAAAGGGGCTGTAAAACTATCCTAGTACACAAGACCAAAAAGCGGGAGATTTCGATGAAGAAGTACTATATTACGACGCCAATCTATTACCCGAGCGATAAACTGCATATCGGGCATTCGTATACCACCGTCGCGGCAGACGCGCTGGCGCGCTTCAAACGCCAGACGGGCTACGACGTGATGTTTTTAACCGGCACGGACGAGCACGGCCAGAAGATCGAACGCGTGGCGAAGAACGCGGGCAAACAACCCAAGGAATATGTCGACGGCATCGTGGAGGGAATCCGCTCGCTGTGGGACCTCATGCAGATTAGCAACGATGATTTCATCCGAACGACCGACGAGCGGCACGTAAAGACCGTGCAGCAGATATTCAAGCGCCTTTACGATCAGGGCGACATCTACAAGGGCCACTACGAGGGCTGGTACTGCACGCCGTGCGAGGCCTACTGGCTGGAGCGGCAGCTCGTGGACGGCAAGTGTCCCGACTGCGGCCGGCCCGTGGAACGCGCGAAGGAAGAGGCTTACTTCTTCAACATGGGCAAATACGCCGACCGGCTGATCCAGTATATCGGTGCGCATCCGGACTTTATCCAGCCCGAAAGCCGCCGCAACGAGATGCTCAACAACTTTTTGCTGCCGGGCCTCGAGGACCTGTGCGTATCGCGCACGTCGTTCAAGTGGGGCATTCCGGTCGATTTCGACCCGGACCATGTGGTGTACGTGTGGATCGACGCGTTGTCCAACTACATCTCGGCACTGGGCTATCTCTCCGAAGACGATTCCAAAATGCACTACTGGCCCGCGGACGTACAGCTCGTGGGCAAGGAGATCGTGCGGTTCCATACGATCATCTGGCCGATTCTGCTGATGGCGCTCAATCTGCCGCTGCCGAAGCAGGTGTTCGGCCATGGTTGGCTGATGCTCGAGGGCGGCAAGATGAGCAAATCAAAGGGCAATGTGGTCGACCCGGTTAAACTGATCGATCGCTACGGCGTGGACGCGGTACGCTACTTCCTGCTGCGCGAGGTACCCTTCGGCGCGGACGGTCTGTATTCGAGCGAAGCGCTGCTGACCAGAACCAACAGTGACCTGGCCAACGACCTTGGCAACCTTGTCTCGCGTACCGCTGCGATGATCTGCAAGTATTTTGACGGCGAAGTGCCGTGGAAGTTTGACTATACCGAGTTCGACCACGCGATCGAAGAGCAGGGAAGTAAGCTCGCAGCTGCGGTGGAAGCGCACATGAACGCGCTGCGCCTGCCCGACGCGCTGATGGAGATCTGGGGCTATATCGGCATGCTCAACAAATATATCGACCAGACCGCGCCGTGGGTGCTCGCCAAGGATGAGAGCAAGAAATCCCAGCTTGCGAGCGTCATGGTTCACCTGGCCGAGGGGCTGCGCATCGTATCGGTGCTGCTGACCGCGTTCCTGCCGGGTACCGCGAAAAACATACAGGATATACTGGGTATCGAGAACGAAGCACAGGTCTCGTGGGAGAGCGTGGCGTCCTTCAGCCGTACCGTGTGCGGGCTGACCGCAAAGCAGACCGCTCCGCTGTTCCCGCGCATCGATATCCCTAAGGAACTCGAAGCGCTGGAGGAGATTGCGGATAACCGCACGCTGCAAAAGCAGAAGAAAGCACCGACCGTAGAAAAGAAAAAGGAAGCGCCCGCAGCGGAGAAAAAGAGCGAAGCGCCCGAGGGCGTGATTACCTATGACGATTTCAAGAAGGTGGAATTGAAGCTCGGCGTCGTAAAGGAAGCCGTCGCGATCGAGGGCAGCGACAAGCTCATTAAGATGCAGGTGGACGTGGGCGGCGAGGTGCGCCAGATCGTTTCGGGTATCCGCAAGTGGTATTCGCCGGAGGAGATGGTCGGCAAGACGATCGTCGTCGTCGCGAACTTGAAGCCCGCCAAGCTGTTTGGCGTGGAGTCGTGCGGCATGCTGCTCGCAGCCAAACAGGGCGACGACCTAAGACTCGTTACCATCGACGGGCCGCTGGCCTCCGGCGCAGAGGTATCGTGAGACTGTTCGACACGCACGCGCACCTGCTCAGTGAGAAGTTCGACGAGGACCGGCAGGCGCTGATTGCTGCGCTGCCGGGGAAGGGCATTACGGGCCTCATCGAGATCGGCACGGACCTCGACTACAGCGAAAAGGCCGCGCAGCTTGCGTCCGAGGTGGATTATATCTATGCCGCCATCGGTGTGCATCCGCACGACGCGGGCGAAACGCAAAATGACTATATTGAACGCCTGACCGAAATTGCGAAGCGGCCCAAGGTGGTCGCGATCGGCGAGATCGGGCTAGATTACTATTACGACTTTTCTCCGCGCGAGGTGCAGCGGGAGATATTCAGCAGGCAACTTGACCTTGCGGTTAAACTGAACCTGCCCGCCATCATCCATATGCGCGAGGCGACGCAGGACACGCTGGCGTTGCTCAAAGAGCACAAGGGCCTGCGCGGCGTGATGCACTGCTTCTCGGGCAGTGCGGAGACCGCGGAGGTATGCATCGGCTCAGGACTGCACGTATCGTTCACAGGTTCCGTCACGTTCAAGAACGCGCGCAAGGTGGTGGAGGCTGCGGCGGTGGTGCCATTAAACCGTCTGATGGCCGAGACCGACTGTCCGTATCTTTCGCCGGAGCCGGTGAGGGGACGCCGCAACGACCCAAGTAACGTGCGCTATGTGCTGGTGAAGCTCGCGGAGATCAAGGGCGTCACCCCGGAAGAGATGGGCGAGATCAATATCGAAAACGCAAAAGGACTGTTTAACATACAATGAGCGATACATACATCTACAAGCTGGGCGAAGCCATCTACATCAACCTGACGAACCAGTGCACGAACGACTGCACTTTTTGTGTGCGCAACACGAGCGACGGCGTGGGCGGTTACCATCTGTGGATGAAAAAGGAGCCTTCCGCGCAGGAAGTGATCGATCTGCTTGAAGCCGAGACGAACGTAGCGGAGATCGTGTTCTGCGGCCTCGGAGAGCCCACGATGCGCCTCGACGCGCTGCTGGAGATTGCGGGATACCTGAAGGCACGCGGCTCGCACATCCGCATTAACACCAACGGACAGGGCAGCGCCTGGGCGGGGGAGGACATCGCGCCGAGGCTCAAGGGACTGATCGACATCGTTTCCATCAGCCTCAACGCCAGCGACGCGCACCACTACGACCAGCTTTGCCGCAGCGCTTACGGCGAGGAAGCCTACGCGCACCTGCTGGACTTTGCCAAAAGCTGCGTGACGCAGGGCATCGATACGGTGCTCTCCGTCGTGGACGTGATCGGCGAGGACGAGATCGAGCGGTGCCGCAAGATTGCCGACGGGATCGGGGCGAGGCTGCGGGTACGGCATTATACCGCGTAAGCTATGAGATAGCATTTTGTGATCAACAAAGCTGGATTAAAATATTAAACCAATAATAGAGATTGCTATTGCAATTGCTGATAGTACGAGAGGGATGATTTTTTCAAGCCTTTCTGAATGATGCTTATAATAATACTCGATCCCTTTATCGGTTATATGGTAAGTTGCAGGAATCTCCGAATCCCTTTTTAAGCGTTCGAATTTTTCTATAATACTTTCACGTTCTGGTATTTTTAATAGGTTGTCTAAATATTTTTGAATATCCTCGGTACAATAGATTAACTCTTTTTCGAATAAAATGCGACGTTCTCTGCAGTTCTTTATCATGAAATGTTTTTTGTGCTTGCTAGCGTTATACGCCTTTTTTAGCAACCTAAAAGTTTTCACATCAAGTTTGTCCATAAATCTGTCCTGTTGAGTCTCCTTTAACAATGTATATAACCCCGTACAGGATAACATATTCAACAAAAATATCCATCATCCTGCACCTTCAATAACTTGCAAAGAATTGGGCAGCAAATTGCGGGAGAGGCATAGCATATGTCGTTGGCGTCATTATGGAGGTTTCGTTTTTTTATGGCTCCCTCTGACGAGGGAGCTGTCGGCGAAGCCGACTGAGGGAGAGATTTTTTTGAGTTCTCCTCAAATGTAAAATCGTTTTTGTTTGTAGATAGTCTCTCCCTCCGTCACGGCTGCGCCGTGCCACCTCCTACGTGCCCGGAGGGTGCTCGTCAGAGGGAGGCATGTGGTCGAGAGAAGCCTTTACCGAATGATCGATCATCTCGCAAACACCCGCAAAGCTGCGGTCAATATCGGAATTGCATACCCGCAAGACCTGAAGGTTCATAGATTGTAAAACAAGGGTACGCTCGTTATCCCTATAAATCTGCTCATGCTCGTAATGTCCACTACCGTCCAACTCAATTACTATCCTCGCCTTTGCGCTATAAAAGTCTGCAATATAATTACCAATTGCCTTCTGGCGTTTGAAACGAACCGGATAGGAGCGAAGAAACTCAAACCACAATTTACGTTCCCATGGTGTCATGTTCTTTCTCAATACTTTCGCTAGGGGGATATTGCCTTTGTTGTATTCTATCATGTTCTCTCCCTACGTCAGTTGCGCATGCCGGTGTGGAACACTAAAATAGGCAGCTCTATGGCCTACCGCCTTGACACCTTGGGCATTTTCGCTGCCAAATATCCGTGCCGTTGGCAAAGTACTTTTTACTACACTTTAAGCATTGCATCTTATAAAACCACTGATTATTATCCATGCCGGGATTGTTTGTCTTCCCAAGATTCTTCTGATCGTTTTTATTGATATATTCGGTGGTGCTCATGCTTACCTCCTATAAACCATAAGAGCAATATTTATAGCAAAAACAAATACGATACATTTATTCGACATAAAATATCCATTTATCCTGCCAAATAGAAAACAACCGGACGATGATCCTATTGTTTGTCAGACGGTATTTACCCAAACGGTTTCCAGCCTCTCCTAGCCGCGCATGATCCCTTCTACAACCTTATTGATGATCGCGCCGTCGGCCTTGCCTTTGAGCAGCGGCATCACGGATTTCATGATCTTTCCTTTGTCGGCAGGCGCGGGCTTCTCGATACCCAGTTCGCGCAGTACCGCCTGTATCGCCTCGCGCACCTCGTCCTCGCTCATCCGCTGGGGCGCAAACTCCGAGTAGACGCGGATTTTCAGCCGGTTTTCCTCGATGATGTCTGTTCGGGACGCTGGGGCGGAGTCGACCGCCTCCTGCGCTTCCTTGATCTCTTTATAAACGACCGCGTTCTCCTCATCCTCGGTCAGGTCGGCGCGTTTGTCGATATTCTTCTTCTTGAGCGCTGAAAGCAGCAGCGACAGCGCCTCCTTGCGTTCTGCGTTGCCCGCTTTAAGCGCCTTCATCATTTCCTGCCGTACCAATTCGATCTTCGACATACCATCTCTCCTTTATATGAAAACATATGGGCTCAAACTATCTACTCGGATTATACCACGAATTGGGTCATTTTGTTCACTGCTGTGTCCTTGGTCCTCTGATCATTGAGGCTGCTGCCCCATGATCTCCGCCCCCTTGAAATCGGGGTGGCGGTAGTAATACCCCTTGTGCGCAATATCGCCCTCGATCGCACGGGCGGGACAGCCGTTGTAGCAGGCGAGGCAGTGCGTGCAGCGGTGCAGCCATTCCGGCCCGGCATCTGCCATGCGAATGTTTTGGACGGGGCATAGCTTTACGCAAAGGCCGCAGCGCATGCAGGCGTCGTTTGCGCGAAAGCACCGGTCCGAGTTTTGGACCAGAGCGTCAAAAGCTGCATGGGCGGGCAGGCCGGAGAGCTGGGCGAACTTTTTGCGGCAGAGCCGCAGGATGAGCGGATGCATGCACAGCATCATGAATTCGATGAGCAGGTTGCTGTAGAATGTGCCCTTGCGTCGCAGCTGCACGCAGTCGGCAATACGCCGTGCCGCCGCCTCGCTGTGCTCAAAGAGCCGGGGGCGGTTCTCCTTCGGCTTCAAAAATGCGTTCTGCGGCATGGGTACGGCGAAGGCGGCGCTCAGCGAACCGCCGCGCCTCGCGATTTGCCTCCGCGCCTGCGCGAGCGACCGTCCGGCTGCGCCTCCGAAGGTGCAGACCGCGAACACGTAGCGATCCTTGATATCCGAAAGCTGGGCGATGAACGACTTTACAGCGACGGGAAGCTGCGAGTAGTAGACGGGAAGCACCAGACCGATCACATCCGAATCCAGCTGGATAGCGCCCTGCCCCGCCAGCGAAGCCATGGAAATGAGCCTCCCGCCTGTATGCCGCGCGACAGCTTTTGCGACGGCCAGACAGTTGCCGGTACCCGAAAAATAGTAGATATCTGTCATCCAAGCCCTCCCGATAACGCCTGCGGCTGAAATCCCCATTCGGCCATCCTGCTGCTACTTCAATAAAAGTTTCCATTTTCCTTGCCGCACGAAAAAGCCCCGCCGAACTTCCGGCGGAGCCAGAGTATCAAAAGCTCTTTTGCAGCCCCTCGGACGACCCCCAAAAAACTTCTCTTTTTGGGACCCCGACACGGTGCCGGCACCTACAGGGGACTGGGAGAGCCTTCGCTGCTGTTGATAAGCAGCTTTGGACGGGCATCATCCGCCGCCTTCCGTGTTCCCGCCCTTTTTGAATCGGGGCTCGTTGGTGCACATCAGCGTTTTAACGCCCTCTTCGGTGTTCGTGTCGATGCTCAGCCACTTGGGCGCGCGCACGTAATTTTTGCCGGACACGTTATCTACGACCAGCGAGATCAACTGCTCCTTGATGCCGCTGTATTCTTTCCGGTGCCGCGCTTCCGAGACGAGGATCTTGGAAAGATGTTCGATCGTCGGGTAATGTGACAGGTAAATGCGGTAGTTGGCCTTGGACAGTATCGACAGGTTCGCGGCTTCAGTACAGGTGGAATATTCCGTTTTGACGCAGTTGCATACTGAAACGATCTTCTGCGTCGTAAACAGCTCCGCCAGCGAGGGCAGAAACAACGGATCGCCCGCAAGCTGGGGAAAGCTGGTGCATATCTCCGCCGTATTGGTCAGCACAACGGCGGCATACGGCGAGATGCCGTTCACGGCTTTCTCCGTCAGCCTTTTTTCAATCACATCGAAGCATTCCTCCGAGGTCAGCTGGCCCATACGGAAGGTAGTGACAGTGACGACGGGCTCGTCCGGGCTGCCTCCCAGATCGTCCAGAATGTACTCGTCATGCCAGAACTTGATCCGCTCCGAATCGGCGCCCTTTTTGACGAGATGCTTGTAGCGCTGGTTTTTATCCGTCCAGGCGAACCCCCTGAAATTAAAGTCGCTCGTATTGCCGAAATTGAGGATAAGCACCTGGGCCATCGGACCGGAGGCGGGCGAGTTTCTATGATGGGAGAGGGCGATATTGATCGCGAGCGTCAGCTTGTGGGACCCGGCAGGCCCGACGATCGAGATGCAGCTCCCCTTGGGTATTTTGTTCTGATGGAATATGCGCAAAAGGTCGTCCGAATCATCTCTTCCGTCGCTGATGAAAAAGTCGTTGTCCGCAAGCAGCTCCTTCTTTCGAGTGGTCGAGAGCACGTAATGGATGGATGGATAAAGCACGATGCCCCGTTCGGTACTCTCCCCGGAAATCGTATCCGCGTACGCCTTGGTTCTGATCTTGTACAGGTGTTTGCCGAGACCCTGCCTGCACACCTTGGACTTGATGATTTCGAGCTGGTACTTGAAATAGTTCGAGGAGTCCACGGTCAGCTCGATCACGATATCGGCCAGGAATTTCGCGCTCTCGAGCGAGATCGTATCCTGATCGGACGTAAAGCGGTTGTACAGCTCGACCGTCATGATGACGGGAACATGGTTTGCGCGGAACAGCGCGAAAAGCTGATAGAGTTCGTTGCGGCTTAAGTTCTGGTCCGCAAAGGCGGTGAGGCTGTCCAGTATAAAGAACGGATGGTATTTCTCACAATCGCCCGAAAAACGGCCCTCGCAAACCTTTTGGATGACATGCCTCAGCTCGGATTTGCGCTGTTCAAATACGAAGCGGTCCTCCTCTTCCTCGAGCGGATGCGGCGAAAAGTGGCACAGGTTGATATAGTGTGTTTTTTTATCCCGCCGGGGTTCCGTAGAGTCGCCCAGGTCGAAAAAACCGGTGTCGGCATGACCCGGCTCGATCCACCCGAAGTTCTCCGCGATGCTCTCGAGCGCGTGCCGCGATTGCTCCAGACTGTAAAGGTATACGCGCCAGGGGCATCCATTGGTCACCTGCCGGATGACGCTGAACGCAATCTGCATCGCCAGCGTGGTTTTGCCCACGCCGGTAGCCCCCTCAATCAGCACGACAGGCGTCTCGAAAAGCTGGTTTTTGTTTCGGGTGTGCAGCAGTATGCCCCCTCCGTCCGGGTGCCTTGTCGCATCGCGGTCGGGCGAGAGCAGGCTGTCAAGACTGCTGATGCCCGTGGACAGGTAAATCTCATTGCTTTCCATTGTGCGTTTCCTCTTTAATATCAAAAGCCCTGTAGATTTTTTTTACGTTGGAATGATGAAACCAAACCTTGATATACTCGTTATCCCCGGGAATGAATTCCACGCGCAGTACGCCGCCGCTTGCCGCGCTCAGGCACTGCACCAGCCATTTGTCGCGCTCCGTCAGCGTATGGCCGACGGACGCCTCGAGAGACCTCCATCTGAACCGGTCGTAGCCCATGCTCCCCAGCGAAAGCCTGATGAGAGATTTGACAATCTCCCGTATCGTATTCTTTGTATCGGCGCTGTGGTTTTCAAAAATCTCCGTGAATTTCTGTTTTTTGAGCGAGCGCGTCTTATTGACGGCGAGGGCGTTAAAAAGACAGCCCTGATACTCAAAAAATACGTGGTTGTAAGCGATCCCTTCGTCGTTAAGTGGCTGGGACCACACCTCCAGAACCTTGCAAATCTCCTTTCTGCATCGGGTGAGGGAATCGGATTCGGCTTTGCTGAACGGCCATTCCATGTTTTCGCTCTTCAATTCGGGGATATGCATGATGATGCATTGCCCCTGGTGGCAGAACTCCACGTCTTCCACCCATCTGCGGAACGCCTTAACGAGCGTGTTAAAGCAATCCTCGCCGGTGTTTTTCAGCCAATACGACGCGACAGAGCGCATCCAGCAGTTGTCCGTTTCATCCGCCAGCCGGATAATGGACGCAATGAGCGGGATGCGCAGCCGTCCGTACGGTTCGAGTGAGGTATTTTTATAATTGCCCTTGATATCGTCGTTTTTGCTGCAGGGGTATTGCCCGTCCTTGATATCCGGCGGGAAATCGAGGCCGTGACAATAGACGACCGTCGCGCAATACTCCGCGATTCTCTCGTCCGGCAGCCCTAGCATGCCCCACGATTCCCGGATGATCTTTTCACCGTAATAAATGTGGAGTGTTTTTAAGTCTTTGCAGAAGGGGTCTTTTTTTCCCTCGGCATCTTCGACGCGGATATTGCCGCAGGCTCCGCTGTCAATGGGCGCGGGGCACGGGACTTTCCTGCTTTCGCCGTAGAAGTTGTCCAACACCACTTTGCCGATATCGTGCAGGAAAATTGAACTCAACAAGAGGAATATTTCTCCCGCGCTGAATTCCTGTTTGATATTGTCCGGCACCAGCTTGTCGGCGTTGCGCTCCACGTTGCGGATATGCGGATAGCCGCTGTGAGAGCCCCTGTCGAAGTGGATCATGGGCAGCCAGACTTCAAGCCCCCTCTTTTTTAAGAGGTCGAGCTGCGCGGTGAGATCGGGCGATTTCTCCTGCAGTATTTCGTAGAAGCTTTTCGTGTTCTCTTGCATAGCGGCACCTGCGCACGTTTGTTTTACTCTTTTGCCCAAAGGGTGCGACGACAAAGCTGCGGTGCAGGCATAATTGGGACGATAGGAATAAATATAATATTCGACAGAATAAACCAATTTCCTTGTGCGCAGGATGCAGAATAACGGATTTGAGCGAATTTTATCATCCGGTGCGCGATTAGAACAAAAGACGGCATCCACCTCTGCAATAGAAAATATTCTCATGGTGTACGCTGGGAATATGCGCGCCAGACATAAAATGGGGGATGAAACGATATGCATATATGGAACGGGCGATTTCATTCGCGTTTTCTGCAAAAAGCGGCTTCGTCAAATTCGAATGCGGAGGGTGTTATGAACGTACTGGTTTTGGGCGGATGCGCCGATATGGCGGTGCCGCTTCTTCGTCTGCTGAAAAAGGACACGGTAGCCAAGGAGATTTGCCTGTGTGACCTGAACATCGCAAAAGCCAGAAAAATCGCGGAGTCGATGGGGCCGAAGTTTTCCGCGCAGCAGGTGGACGCGAACGATCTCGGCCGGGTCACAGAGCTGATGGAGGGCTGCGATATCGTTTTGTGCTTTGTCGGTCCGTTCTACCGGTTCGAAAAGCGGCTCGCACGCTGCGCCATCAACGCAAAGGTTGATTACGTCTCCATATGCGACGATTACGACGCGTATCTCGACGTCATTACGCTGGAGGAGGAAGCGAGGGAAGCGGGCGTCAAAATTCTGACGGGCTTCGGCAATTCGCCGGGCATTACGCAGATCCTCGCGCGCAAGGGATATAACAGCGTGGAAAATCCGTACCGGATCAACGTCAGCTGGTGCGCCGGTTCGAATGAAAGGGCGGGCGTATCGAACCTCGTCCACCTGTTCCACATCTTCAACGACACGACGCTGCAATGGCTGGACGGCAAGGAACGGCGCGTCAAAACCGGTCAGGGCAAAAAGCTCGTGGAGTTCCCGCCGCCAGTCGGCCCATGCGATGTTTACTACACCGGCCACGCGGAGTCCGTATCGCTGCCGCGCAACCTTCCGGGGCTTAAGGAGGTTACGCTGCACGGCGGCGTAAAGCCCGGCTATATCGTAAAGCTGATCCGGACGATGAGCGCCTTAAAAATGCTCTCCACGCACAAAAAGCGCGTGCGGCTGGCCCGGTTCTTCCACCGCATCGAGGGGCTGTTCGGCATGGGCGGTGTCGACAAATCCGTTGGCAGGGTGGACGTTTACGGCGAAGCGGACGGCAAAACGCAATACAAGTACTTTACCTATGTGGGACATATCGCAGAGATCACGTCCATCCCGATGTACCTGGCCGCAAGGCTGTGTGCGGCGGGCGCGTTCGATACCCTTCCGGGCGGCGTATACT
Organism: Bacillota bacterium; assembly: GCA_023390815.1. Taxonomy (GTDB): domain Bacteria; phylum Bacillota; class Clostridia; order Christensenellales; family SZUA-584; genus JAEWCC01. Next base: position 97,811 of record JAEWCC010000065.1, on the reverse strand, counting down.
CGGGCGAGCGGCTCCTCGCGCAGCCGGACGAATTCATCCGCGCGCTTAAAGGCATGGGCGTGGAGATATATGAGTCGGAAGTCGAGGAGACGTCATCATAATAAGACTTGGGATGACACTTTGCGCAGGTACGCGTCTACTTGACGCTGGTTCCTGAGCACTACCGCCTTTCCGGGATAGCGCGCAACGATCTCCCGGAAATGGCGGCGCACCTTGTTCGTTCGCCCCGTAAACAATATCCACCCGATGAACTCGAGGTCGAGCTTTTCCGGGCAGCCTTCCGCCATGCTTTCGCGCGTGGTGTTTTTGTATTGAAGATACCGCTTGAACGCCCGCGCGAGACAGACTCGGCGGGGGAAGTCCAAAAACAGAATCGTATCCGCCTGCTCCAATCGCTCCGGCTGATAAAAGTCCGTATAATTTCCGTCGATCACCCATGACGCATGGCGCATGAAATCCCGGACCATCGCGCGCGCTTCGTCCCGGTCGCGCTCCGCCCAGCCGGGTACGAATTGTACCGTATCGAGGTGTAATACCGGAATATCGTACAGGCTTGAAAGTTTACCAGCCAGCGTCGATTTCCCGCTGCCGCTGTAGCCGAGCACCGCAATCTTCATGGTGGACTCTCCTGACTATCGTGTGCCGAATTTGCGCGGGCAGGCCATGCGGCAGCGGTTGCAGTTGACCACGCCGAAGCCGCGTTCGGTGGTACCGTAGGCGTTGGGGCGGCAAAGCTGCTGGTTTGCGCTCGTGCCATCCAGCGCGTGCACCGGGCAGGCGTCCAGACAGCGTCGGCAGCCGGGGACGCACAGAGTCTCCGATAACTCGTCGGAGCGCAGCGTAAGATCGGTCAGCACCGCGCCGATGTTGAGCAGATTGCCATATTCTTTGTTGATGAGCAGCGTGTTCTTGCCAAGGCTGCCGAGGCCTGCCTGCACGGCGGCGTGCCGCATGGACAAGAGCCCCTTGCCGGTCAGTGTTTCGGTTTCCCAATAGTCGTACGGGCCATCCGAGGGCAGCGGCACCGCAATGCCGCCCAGACGCTCGATCTCCATTGCCATATTCAATACGATACGATCCAGCTCCGCGAGGTTAACATCTCCGGCATGGTTGTAGATGATGCGCGGGCTGACGTATGCAAGACCCTTAGGCATCGCCTTGGCCAGCACCACCACTGAACGGCAATCCGCGTAAATGTCGGTCGGGCGAAACCCCTCCGGCGCGGCAGAGAACCGCTCTACCTCCGCAATGCCGCAAAGGTCTGCGCCTGCGGCACGCGCGATCTCCTTAATTCTGTCTTCCATAAAACCTCTTTCGTTAAGCGCGCTCAAGGCGCGCTGAGATACTTTCTCGTATGCGGACACGTTTCGATGCACTTCCCGCACAGCGTAATGGTCTCGTGAATTCGCCTGCTGGAAATCACCCGCGCGGTCTCGCGGCAGCGGGGTGCGTCGTAGAGCGCTTCGCGCGGCACGCCGGGGGACCATGGACTGCCCAACACCGCGCCCGCAGGACAGGCTGTCATGCAGGCCGTACAGCCGCCGCATTGCGAGGCGTCTACCGGGGCCGCGGACGTAAGCGGCGCGTCGGTTAACAGCGAGGAGATGCGCACCGCGGAGCCGAACTCCCGCGTGACGAGCAGCGCGCACTTGCCGATCCAGCCAAGCCCCGCGCGCGTGGCGACGGTCTTGTGCGGCAGCATCGTGCTGTAATCCGTCTCAGATTGCCGCACGAACACGCGCGTCTGTGCCACGGCATGGTAACCGGCGTCGGTCAGCAGCCTCGCGCCCAGCGTAACGAGCGCGTCAAGCTGATCGTTGAGCAGGTGGTAATGGTCGTAGTAATCGCGCGTCGGACCTTCCGCAATGCCGCAGATGACCCATGCGGGGTATTTGACCGCGACTGCGATGCCAAAGGGCAGGCCGAGGCGCTGCGCCCCGGGAAGCACCGAGAGATCGCCAACGCCCGCGAGGTCTGCGCCATGGGTGGTAAGCTCACGGATCATCATTTCGGACAGATTTCCCAACCTCGTCATCGATTTATATCACTTTCCTCAATTTCGCGGAGCTGCTGGAATTCATTATTTGCAGGCGGATCGATGCCTTTAATCCGCGTTTTAACGAATGTCATGATCAGCATGATGGTAAAGCAGAAAACGGATATGCCGAGCAGAACCCACACGAAGGTTAGGCTTTTCCCTGGCGCGCTGGTCTTATAAAGCATATACGGCACCAGTTTGGATGCAATGATGCTGCGGTCAGCCGTTCCGAACACGTTGTATTCCGCGCAGAAGTCTGCGAAAGACCCGCCGTCGTAAAACCCGTCCTCAAAAAGGAATTGTCTGACGTCCCTAGGCAAATCTTCGATCTGTGCGTATTCAACGGTCATCGGCGTGATATACGATAAACCATGAGAGGATTGCTCCGCGAGCCGGTCCATCATCTCGAACTCATCCGGCATTGCCTTATAGGTGATGCAGTACCGCGGGCTGATCGTACCGTCGGGATTCGTAGCATAAACCGGTACGATATAATATATGATCTCACTATCGCCAGACTTGCGAAACCCCAATGTCGTTTCAAACTCTTCGGCGTAAGCGCCGAACATAAACCCGACGTTGCCTTTTACAAGAAGCTCGTCCTTCAGGTCCTCCTGAGCGAGCGTATTGAAATCGGGCTGCACAGTTTCTTTGGGCGCATTCTGATCCGCGGACCAGACAAAAAACGCAACGATAGCCCCTAAGAACCAAACGATACCCAGTGTCGTCGTAACGATTCTGATTTTTAAGCGTCTTCCTGAGTTGCGATAGGTTCTCGCTGCGCACATAAACGCTCCTCCAAATTAAATTCCTCTGTTATTCGACTATTCGACAAACTGCCAGCCCCTTCCTGCCGTATTCAGTAAAAATACGACGGCACGGAGGTAAAGATCATGTTGCGGCAACAGAAAAACCGGCCTGGCGGCCGGTTTACGGAATGCAGGTTTCAAGCAGCGCCTGTCAGCTTCCGCTGCCCGCTTCATAGATGCTGAGGTCCGAGCTGATAAAAACGATGTCCACCCTACGGTTGAGCTGGCGGTGCTCGTCGCTGTCGTTCGGCACCACCGGGCGATATTCGCTGTAGCTGGTTGCGGATAGCCGAGAGGGATCGACACCGTACGCGATGAACAGCTTGGATACATTGATGGCCCGCTGCGCTGCCAGTTCCCAGTTGGTGGCGAACTCCGGCGAATCCATCGGCACATCATCGGTATACCCTTCCACCCGGATATAGTTGTCGACCGAGTTGACCACGTCGATAATCTTTTCCAGAATGGCATTGGCCTCGTCGTTGATATCCGCGGAACCGGAATCGAACATCAGCCCTTCGACCAGACCGACCACGACGCCCCGGTTCTCCACATCGACGCTCGCGTAGTCGCCAAGGCCCGCGGAATCGATGAGCTCCTGCAGTTCCTCCTGCAACTGGGTGTTTTCAACGTATATCGCATAATTGAGCGGAGACCCGGTCGGCGAAGCGGATGGCGCGGGCGTGGGCTGCGCGGTTTGTTCCACGGCGTCGTCAAAACCCGTTCCGGTGCCGGAACTTCCCTGAAATACAGTCGTCGCCGAATTGCCTGTGCCTAAAAATATACCCAGCTGCTGGGAAAGTGCGGCGTACTTGTCCGTATCGAGGGTGCTGATGGTATACAGCATGATGAAAAGCGCCAGCAGCAGCGTGATCATATCCGAATAGGTCAGAAGCCAGCGCTCGTGATTCCCGTGGCTTTCCTCTTTTCTTCTTCTCATGGCTTTGCGTCCGCCTCCCGGACCTCCTTGGTTTCGGCAGGGGCCTTGTCCTTGGCTTTATCGCCAAAGTTGAGGTAAACCGATAGCCTGCCCTTGATCACCGAGGGGCTCTCAAAATCGTGGATGGCCAGCAAGCCGTCTATGATCATGCCCTTTTCCTCCATGAAGAGGCTGAGGCGAAGCTTGAGCTTGTTCGCGATCGGCAGATAAACGAGGTTGGCCAGGCATACGCCATACAGCGTAGCGACAAAAGCTACCGCGATGGACGCGGCGAGTTCTTCCGGCGAGCCCATGTTGGCAAGCACCTGAATGAGACCCAGCACCGTGCCGATGATGCCGAGCGTGGGGGAAAGGCCGCCCGCGGATTCAAAGACCGCGATCTCCCTCTTCTTCAGCTCTTCAAAAACATAGACGTCGTTTTCTAGTACTTCCTTCATGATGGTTTTGTCCGCGTTTTCGAGCATGAGATCGACGCCCTTGATGATGATCGGATCGTGCGTCTGGGCGAAGTCCTCGCGCTTCACGGTTTCTTCAAGCACCAGAAGACCTTCCTTTTTGACGATGGTGGCAAAGTCGACCATGGTTTCGAGGGTTTTGCTAAAATCCACAACCGGTTTGCTCGCGGCTTCCTTGATCAGCTTGGGCATCTTGGTAACATCGCTCACGGAATAAGAAACCATCAGCGCGCCGATGGTCCCCCCGATCACGATGACGGCCGGACTCAGCAAAAACAGGGACATGATATTGCCTTCCTCCAGCGTGAACCCGAGCAGCAGTGCTCCGAAGCCGACAATGATCCCGATAATTGTACCCTTACCCATAACGATCTCCAATGATGCATGATTGATTTTGATCTATCTTATATATCGGAACATTAGCCTCAAAGTTCACCGACGCCCCCTGGGTTTTCTTTCGGTCATCAAAATTGAACCATATGTGTAATACAACTCACATCGGAGCGCAACCTATTTGTGAAAAATTTAATTAAGCTCATCCCCGCCTTTTCGTGTTGACGTCTATATATAGTGTGGAATATAATAACTTTACACAATATTTACGGCACGTGCACAAATATAAGCCGGCTTATATTCAAAATATAGTGGGGGTTTTTATCTATGTTCACAATCATACTCAAAAGAAGCGGGCAAAAGGAAGCGTTTCAGCCACAGAAGATCGCGGACGCGATATTTAAGGCAGCGCAGGCGGTGGGCGGCGAGGATTATGCGCGCGCGCAGCAATTAACGGACCAGGTCGTCGATATCCTGCGGCTCAAATTCAGCGACCGGAACCCGGGCGTGGAGGACATTCAGGACGTCGTAGAGCGGGTGCTGATCAAGAACGGGCACGCCAAAACCGCCAAGGCGTACATACTCTATCGCGAGAAGCGCAAGGGCGCGAGGGAAGCCAACGCGCTCATCGGCGCGACGATCGACATGTTCTCGAGCTACTTAACGGATACCGACTGGAACACGCGCGAGAACGCCAACACGCAAAAGAGTGTCAACGGCCTCAACAACTATATCCGCGAGGCGTTTACGAAGAAATACTGGCTGCATGAGATCTACCCGGAGGAGGTGCGCGAGGCGCACACCACGGGCGACTGCCATATCCACGATCTCGGGTTCTTTGGCCCGTACTGCGCGGGCTGGGACCTGCGGCAGCTTTTGATTCAGGGCTTCGGCGGCATACCCGGCAAGGTGGAGAGCCGTCCGGCCAAGCGGCTTCGTTCTTTTCTGGGGCAGATTGTGAATTCCACGTTCACGACGCAGGGCGAGACAGCCGGAGCGCAGGCGTGGTCCAGCTTTGATACGTACTGTGCGCCCTTCATCCGTAAGGACAGCCTGACGCACGAGCAGATCAAGCAGAGCTTGCAGGAATTTATATTTAACATCAACGTACCGACGAGAGTCGGGTTCCAATGCCCGTTCTCCAACCTGACGTTTGACATTACGGTGCCAAAGACGCTGCGCGACCAGTCGGTGATCATCGGCGGGCAGCCTCAGGACACGACCTATGGCGACTACCAGAAGGAGATGGACATGTTCAACCTCGCGTTCTGCGAGGTCATGCTGGAGGGCGACGCCAAGGGCCGCGTGTTCACGTTCCCCATCCCGACGATCAACATCACCAAGGACTTCAACTGGAGCAACCCTGTGGTGGACAAGTTCATGGAGATCACGTGCAAATACGGCATCCCGTATTTCGCGAACTATGTCAATTCGGACCTTAACCCCGAGGACGCAGTATCGATGTGCTGCCGTCTGCGCCTTGATGTCACCGAGCTTAGAAAGCGCGGCGGCGGCCTGTTCGGCTCCAACCCATTAACCGGCTCCATCGGCGTATTCACGATCAACCTGCCGCGCATCGGCTATCTCTCGCGCACGAAGGAGGAGTTCTTCGCGCGCATCAAGAAGATGGCCGAAGTCGGCAAAACCTCGCTCGAAATCAAGCGCAAGATCATCGAGCACCAGACCGAGAACGGGCTCTATCCGTATTCGGCCGTGTACCTGCGCGACGTCAAGAAGCGCACCGGACAGTACTGGGCGAACCACTTTAATACCATCGGAATCATCGGCATGCACGAGGCGCTGATCAACTATATGGGCAAGGGCATCGAAACGCCGGAAGGCAACGCAATGGCCATCGAGATCATGCAGTACCTGCGCGCGCTGATGCAGGAGTTCCAGAAGGAGACGGGCCACCAGTACAATCTGGAGGCGACGCCCGCCGAAGGAACCAGCTACCGGCTCGCCAAACTCGATAAGGAGCGCTATCTCGACATCATTACGTCGGGCCGCGACGTACCGTACTACACGAATTCGACGCAGCTGCCGGTGGGCTATACCGAGGATATCATGGAGATGATTGAGCTGCAGGACGAGCTGCAGTCGCTCTACACGGGCGGCACGGTGCAGCATCTGTACCTCGGCGAGCGCATTGAGGATATCGAAACGGCCAAGAAGCTGATCCAGAAGATATTCGCGCGCTATCGCATGCCGTATATCTCGATCACGCCGACGTTCAGCGTATGCGATACGCACGGTTACATCCCGGGCGAGCAGTTTATCTGTCCCGAGTGCGGCGCGAAGACCGAGGTCTGGAGCCGCGTAGTGGGATACCTGCGTCCCGTGCAGAATTATAATGAAGGCAAGAAGGAAGAGTACCGCGAAAGGGTCAAATTTGTCGTGCCTGAGGCGATTTAATGCAGATTGCGGGTCTGGTGAAAAACTCCTTTGTGGATTATCCGGGCTATATAGCAGCCGTATTGTTCGTGCCGGGCTGCAATATGGACTGCTGGTACTGCCACAACCGCGCGCTCTGGAAGCGCGGGGAGCTGCTGGATACCGCAGAGACGCTGGCGTTTCTCGAAAGACGCCGGGGCTTTTTGGATGGGGTGGTGGTGTCGGGCGGAGAGCCAACGCTGCAAAGCGATTTAGCGCTCTTCGTCCGGCGCATTAAGGACATGGGGTATCGCGTCAAGCTCGACACCAACGGTCTTAGGCCCGATGTCGTGGAGGCGCTGCTGCCCGATCTTGATTATATCGCGCTCGATTTAAAGGCGCCGCCGGGGGAGATCTCCCGTGTGGTGTCTTTTGCTTTGGACGACGAACCCATATGGCGCACCGCGGAGCTGGTGAGAAGCAGCGGGCTGGACTACGAGTTTCGTACGACGTTCATGCCGCTGCTGACCGCGGACGACATCGCCCGCATCGCGCGGCGCGTAGCGGGCGCGATGCGCTACGCACTGCAGCAGTACCGCAAGGTGGAGGGACGAATCTGCCCGGAGCCGCTTCATACCGGGGACATCAAAAAAGCGGCCGAGGCCGCGCGTGCATACGTTGAAAATGTGGTCGTGCGGGGTATCTAGCGCCTCAGCAGAAACCGTTATTTCCTGCGAGGGCCTTGCCGGGCTTAAACGAAAGAATGAAGGCGGCGGCGAGCAGGACGGCAGGGATTAATACGACGCAAAAAAAAAAGACATCCTTATTCTTCAGGATAAACAGTGCATAACCAAAACATAAAATTGCTGAGCCGCCCAAAAGTATGCGGGAAAGCTTTTTGCCGCGGCTTTGAAGCAGGCTGCCGATTAACCCCAAGCATGTACTGACAAATCCACCGCTGACCAAAACGATGGATTCAAAATTCTCGGCTGCCTGGACAGCCGAATCTGCGGGTACCATGTCATGAAACAGGGGAGAGAACACCGCGATAAAAATGGATAACAGCAGCAGGATGATGCTTGCAATCAGTCCGAGGTTTGCAGGCTTATCCATGGTTAGTCCTCTCCTGACGGCATATTGGCATAGTGATTATAACGAATCATTATCTATTTCCTGGTTATGGACCTTATAAGCAATTATCCAAGCGATAATAAGCAATATGGCCGGAATCAAAGCGATGAGTAGAAAGATCATTCGGAATATAAGGAGATTCAAGTAGATATAGATTGAAAAAACTACCCATAGAATTGTTGCGCATTTCAGAAATCTAAAAGAGATATTCATATAGTCCTTTCGCAGCAGACTACCCAAAAGTCCTAAACCGGCGATAATAAACCCTCCGAAGAATAAAACGTACAAACCAAAGTTTCCAGCCGCCTGATCAGCCGGATTTATAGGTGTCACGTCTTGCATAAATAGAAAAGGGGCGATTAATGCCACCGGTATGGACATTATCAATATGAGGATGCTTCCGATTAATCCGAGAATCGCAGGCTTATCCAAGATGGAGCCTCCTGACGGTTGGTTCATTCGGATATGCGAGGTATTTAATCCCCGATGTTGATGTCGATGTTGATGCCGGAATCGCTTTCTTCTTCCGATGCGGCAGCGCTTTCCTCGGTGTTGTAGCCGTTTTTGATTTCGTCCACTTTATCGAGCGCTTCATCGACGAGCGCGATGTGCCACACGCCGTACGCCGCGCCCGCGAGTATGATGGCCAGCGCGACGAGCGCGATGAACTTGACAAAGCCGGGAATGATCTTCCAGATGATGCCGAAACCAATGAGGAACAGCACGACCGCGCCGAGGATGATCACCCATCCGGGCAGCGACATCGCGTACGCTTCCACCTGCGCGGTATCGATCGGCGCGCAGGCCGCAAGGATTTCGATCGCAAACAGCACGATCAGCAGCACCAGCAGGAATTTCTTCATATTGCCTATTATACCCTTTGGGCGGGCCGTAGTAAAGAGCAATTTACCTGGGCCGCCGGTGGACACGTTTTGTAAAGCATAGTAATATGAACCGATACAACTTTCATCGGGGGGATTTATGACAGGCAGAGTAACGGTTTACGGCAGCTATAACACAGACCTTGCGGCGCAGTGCGCGCACCTTCCCAAAGCGGGGGAGACGGTGATCGGCAGCTCGTATACGATCGGGCCGGGCGGCAAGGGTTCGAATCAGGCGGTGGCGGCACACCGCGCGGGCGCGGACATGGTGTTGATCACCAAGATCGGCGACGATGTTTTCGGCAAAATGGCACTGGAATTTTTCGCTTCCGAGGGCATGCGTACCGATATGATCATCGTGGACAAGGTGTGGGACACGAATACCGCGCTGATCATGGTGGATGAACACACGGGGCAGAACCAGATCGTCGTGACACCCGGCGCGTGCATGCACTTTACGGAGGCGGATTTGGAGAGCGCGGAGCCCGTGATCGCGGGCAGTGATATATTGCTGCTGCAGATGGAAGTCAACCTCGATATGAACTGGCGGGCTGTGGACATCGCGCACAAGAACGGCGTACGCGTGGTTTTAAATACCGCCCCGGCAGCGCCGGTACCGGACGATGTACTGGCTAAGGTGGATATACTGACGCCAAACGAGGTGGAGGCCGGTATGCTGACCGGAGTCGATATTAAAACGCCCGAGGACGCGCGGCGCGCGGCGGATATACTGCAAAGCAAGGGCGTGGGCGAGATCATCATCACGATGGGGGCACAGGGCGCGTACGTGCGCAGCGGCAGCCACGACATGATGCTGCCCCGCCACGAAGTAGATGCGGTGGACGCCACCGGCGCGGGCGACACGTTTAACGGAGCGCTCGTCACGGCGCTGGCCGAGGGGCTTGACCTGTTTGAAGCGGCCCGTTTTGCCAACGTGGCGGCGGCGCTTTCCGTCACGAAAAAAGGCGCGGCGGCAGCCACACCTACGCGTAAGGAGATTGACGCGGCACGCGCATAAGTGATCGCCTCCCCTGCAAGGGGAGGTGTGACCACCCCGCAAAGCAGCGCTTTGTGGGGCACAAGGCAAGGGGAGCCTGTACGCTGCCGTTGGTTCTCCTCTAAGGGCAACCAACGCATTTCGCTTTCAAACTTTAACCTGATAATTTATATTTCACCTCTGTTGCAACGATATATTGCGCACGCGCGGTCAAGTTTTTTACCGGGCGATGCGGTATTCTTCTCTCGGAGGTAAGCGATGGAGAATTGGCAGAAGGTTATGGCGGTCCAGCACATGCAGGACTACATCGAGGAGAACATCGGAGAATCGATCACGATGAACGAACTCGCGCATAAATCCGGATATTCGCAGTGGCACGCCGCGCGGATATTCCGCGAGATGACGGGCGTATCGCCGTTCGACTACATCCGTGCCCGGCGGCTGACCGCGGCGGCGGCACGGCTGCACGACGGCGCGAAGGTCGTCGATGTGGCGTTTGATTTCGTATTCGGTTCTCACGAGGGGTTCACGCGCGCATTCTCGAAGCAGTTCGGCATCGCGCCCAAGGCTTACGCGCAGCACAGGCCGCCGCTCAAACTGTTTTTGCCGCAAAGCATCCACAACTATTACCTTACAAAACAACGAGGAGAGAAAACCATGGCGAATTTGAACACGGTGTTTGTACAGGTCGTGGAGCGGCCTGAGAGAAAGCTCATATTGAAGCGCGGTATCAAGGCGGCGCACTACTTCGATTACTGTGAGGAGGTCGGCTGCGAGGTCTGGGAGGTGCTGTCAGGCATTCGCGGCGCGCTGTACGAGCCCATCGGCATGTGGCTGCCGGAGAACATGGTGCGCCCGGGTACGTCGGTATACGCGCAGGGCGTCGAGGTGCCGCTGGATTTTGCGGGCGAGGTGCCCAAAGGGTATGAGGTCGTTACGCTGCCCGGATGCAAGATGATGGTGTTCCAGGGCCCGCCGTTCGAGGATGAGAAGTTTGAGGACGCGATCAGCGACATCTGGGAAATCGAAAAGCTACGACCCGAAGTTGTACGGCTTCGAGTGGGCGGACGGGGACGGCCCGCGCTTCCAGCTTGCGCCGCTCGGTTACCGAGGCTACATCGAGGCGAGGCCGGTGCGGCAGCTCGTATAAAACTGATAGTGGATGCGGCGAAATCATTTTCGCCGCATTCGGCTGCTTCCCGTTCCTGCTAGTATATGGTATAATCGCAGCATCGAATGAAGGAGCATGAAGATGAATCGAATCAACATGATTTGCCTCGGCGTACGGGACCTCAAGAAGGCACGGGCATTTTACCGCGACGGGCTCGGCTTTTCGACGCCGAATAACGAGGAAGAGCCTCAAGTCGTATTTTTTAGCAACGGCGGAACCAAGCTGGAACTGTATCCACTGGACGGCCTTGCGAAGGATATCAGCGAGACAAATCCGCCCGAAAGCGGACAAGGCTTTGGCGGAATCACGCTGGCCTACAATGCAAAGTCCAGGGAAGAAGTGGACGATATATTCCGTAAAATCGAAAGCATGGGCGGCGTGATTGTCAAACCGCCGCAGACCGTGTTTTGGGGCGGCTACAGCGGCTATTTTCAGGATCTGGACGGCTATTATTGGGAAGTGGCTTATGCGGATTTCTGGAAGTTCGACGAGAACGATATGCTCGTCATCGAGTAATCCGCGCCTGAACTATCGTTGCCTGCAAGGGTTATTCCGAGCGGCGGCGCTTTTAAAGCTCGTTTGAGGTGCGAGCGTACTGGCTGCAGTCCGTCTCGCGAGGAGCGGCAGCCCGCCTGTAACCGTCGTCGCGAGGAGCGGCGGCGACGTGGCGATCCAGAGGACAAGAGCCGAATATCGTCCTAGATTGCTTCGCTTCCGCTCGCAATGACGGGCTGGCCTTTACCGGTATCTGCGCAGTATGATCCCAGCCTTTTTCCTGCGCGCAAGCGTGCTGCCGTAAAGCGCCCTTGTATCAGTTCAGGTCCTGAATGTTCATCTTCTCAAGCTGCGCCTTTTTCCTGCGGCCATCCCGTATCGCCGCGTATATAACCAGCAGGATGACGGTGAGGATGTTGCCGAGCAGCAGAGCGATCACGAAAGACCAGATATCCGGCCAAAGCTCGCCCGTGCTGATCATATTCATCGGATAGAGGAAGGACAGAAGAAAGGAGAGCGCGGGCAGCACCAGCCCCAGCCATTTGCTGTCCTTTTTCGACAGATATATCTGAAGCAATATCATGCCGGCGATGATCGCAAGCCCGAAGACAGCGACCCCAATGATTACGGTAAAATGAATGTTCATATTATTTCCTCCCTTTACGGTTGCGTTTTCAGATTTTTATATTCGGAGATCAGCAGCTTGGCTGCCTCGAAATCAATCTTCTCGTTGACGGCCAGCCGCTTGATCAGCGCGATGTACGGCTCGCTTGCCGTATCCTCGCCAATCCGAATCTTCTGGATGAGCCGGTCCAGCCTCAGCCGGACGGTGGGATATGTGACACCATACTGCTTTGCAATCTCCTTCAGGGAGCCGGAGGCGAGTATGAACTTTTTGATGAAGGATAAATCCTCGTCGTCCAGATTACTCATCCAGTCCGGCATTGATCCAACTGCCATATGATATGACCTCCTTTAATAATATTAAAATACAATTTAATAAAATAAAAGTCAATATACAAATATAGTTTTATAATATTTTATTCGGCTGTACAGAACTCGCGGGAGCAGGTAGAATGAGACCTGAAATCATGACGTGTGGGTTTTTATGTGTACCAGCTTTTTAAGCCGCAAAGGCGATATCATCATCGGGATGAACTTTGACAACAACGGAATGAAATATCGCTTCCGTATGGAGCCGGGCGTGTTCGTCGTCGATGTGGACGGCGGGCGGGGCCGATACCCCTCCTTTGGCGTACGCGCGGGCGGCACGTTCGTCAACAACCTTGTGGTGGACTCGAACGGCAAGGGACTGTACAAACGGCCTAGCAGCAAGGTAACGCATACCTCCAAGCTGGCCGCCGATATTTTAAGCGGCGCGCTGCCGCCGGAGGAATTCGCCCCATACCTTGGCCGCATGGAGATCGTCAATACGCCGGGCTGGAGCTGTCACAATATGATCTGCGACCCGCAGGGGAACGTCTGGGTGACGGAGCCGGGGCGCGGGGTCGTGTTCAGCCCCGCGGCAGAGTCCCCTTTCTTTGTGATGACGAACTTCTCTCTTTGGGATATGGTCCATCAGGGCGGACAAGCGGAATGCACCCGGTATCAGGCGGTCAACAGGGCGTTGTCCGAGGCGATAACCGTGGATGTTGACGCTGCGTTTCGCGCACTGGACATGGCGGCACAGCACAGCGGCGAGTGGATTACGGAGCTGTCCATGGTATACGCAAAGCAATCGAATACCGTTTATTATCGCGTCGGGGATGAACCGGTGCGAACATTTCTCCTGTAACTTGCCGAAAAAAAGAGTCCCCGCGCCTGTGGCGCAGGGACTCTGTCGGTCATCGCTCAATACTTGCCGAAATCCATGTCGTTCAGCACAATCTTGTCCGGCTTGGCACTGGTATACTCCTTCTCCGGGGTAAATGTGCCCGCCTGTTTCTGCTCCGAGTCGTGCAATTCGAATCGGCGGACCATCCTCTTTAAGTATTCGGCCTGCGCGGAAAGCTCTTCCGCCGAAGCCGCCGCTTCCTGTGCCGTTGCGGAGTTCGTCTGGACGACCACAGAAAGCTGCTCGATGCCCCTGCCTACCTGGTCGATACCGGCTGCCTGCCCGCTCGATGCCGAAGCAATTTCGCCGGAAAGCTCAACGGTCTTTTCCACTTCGTCCACGATCTCAAGCAGCGCTTTGGCGGTTTCGTCGGCGATCTTGGTACCCGCGTTGGTCTTCTTGATGGAATTCTCGATCAGATCGGTCGTCTCCCGGGCTGCGTTCGCGCTTCTTGCCGCAAGGCTGCGCACCTCGTCCGCGACCACCGCAAAGCCCTTGCCATGGACGCCCGCGCGGGCCGCCTCTACCGCGGCGTTGAGGGAGAGGATGTTCGTCTGGAACGCGATATCGTCGATCACCTTGATGATTTTGCTGATATTCGCGGAAGATGTGTTGATCTCCTGCATGGCGCTCTGAAGCGCCTTCATCTTTTCGTTGCCGCTCAGCGCGTAATCCTTTGCCTTGAGCGAAATCTCGTTAGCCTTGCCCGCCCGCTCCGCGTTGCGCGCCGTCTCGCCCGCAATTTCGGTAAGCGCCGCTGTGAGCTGTTCGAGCGCGCTCGCCTGCTCTGTCGCGCCCTGCGATATCGTCTGACTGCCGCTGGAGAGCTGCAGCGTGCCGATCGCAACCTCTTCCGCCGCCGTATCGATTTCCTTGAGCAGCTCGTTGAAGGACTCGATGCTCTTGTTGATGGAAGTCTTAAGCGAAGCAAAGTCGCCTTTATATTCGGAATCGATACCCGTGTCCAGCATGCCGCTGGCGACCTTCTCCATGACGACGGTGATTTCTCCGATATATCCCTTAAGCGTATCGACCGTGGTATTGAACGCGTTCTTGACGATCGCGAAGTCGCCCTCGAAGTTTCCTTCGACCCGGGCGCTTAAGTTACCGCCCGCCAGTTCGCCCAGCGCTTTTGCGGACTCGGTCATGGGCGTGACCGTGGAGTCGAGCATCGTGTTGATGCCCAGAACGATCTTGCGGTATGCGCCCTCATGCTTCTGGGCGTCGGCGCGCACGGAGAGTTCGCCCTGCCCGGCGGCGCTGATCAGCATATCGGTATCCTGTGTCAGCTCCCGCAGCACTTTGAGGATCGTTTTAAACGCCTCGCGAATCTGCCCGACTTCATCCTTCGTCGAAGCGCCCGTTATATCGATGTCGATATCGCCCGCGGCAATCCGTTTCGCATTCGCGGTAAGCCGCTTGATCGGCCTGCTGATACCCATCGCGATGATGATACCGATGGCGACGGAGCACAGGAGAACAAAAGCCGCAACGCCCAGCGTAATCCAATATACTTGATTCGCCATCCGCTCATTTTGAATCGAAGCGGTAGACGCGTTGCCGGTGATGGCGAACATTAAATCGTCCAGAGATTCTGCTACATCATTTTCGGCATTCCGCATCGGGCCGTCAATCAAACTCTCGCGGACCGATTCCTTATCACCCGCATTCAGCATTGCGACATTTTCGTCCATGCATGCCTGATACGCGTCGTAGTCCGTCCGAACCTTTTGATAAATCTCTTTGCTGTCAGCCGGAATCAGCGACTCGACCAGGCTGAACTGGGAATTGACGGACTTAAATCCGTTGTTGATCATCGAAACATAGACCGCCGTATACATTTCGTCATCGTTGATCAGCGCCTGACGCAGCGCGACCCGCTGATTATCAAAGCTCTCGACCACCGACGTCATATTTTCGGTGGGCAGCAGCACGTTGACGTGCAGCTTCTTGGCAGAGTCGTTCAGATCTCTGATGCTGATCGCCGCATACAGGCCCATGGCCGTTGCCATCAGCGCGATGATGAGGAATCCGGCGAGCAGCTTGGGCGCGATCTTCACGTTGCTCAGAAAGCCGGCTGTTTGCTTGTGTGGTTTCTTAGTTTTCTTTTTTGTCTTGGGGCTTTCCGGCTGGGCAGCTTGATTTGCATTGTTTTTCCGCTTGAAGATGTTTTTCATAATTACCTCTGCAAAAATTGTACTCATGATGCCGGGATGCTGTGATGCGTCCCGCCGTCTTAAGCGTGTGGCATGACAAGCCAAGATAGAGAGTCTAGCCTTCATATACTTAATCGTTAAATGGGTAAAAATACTTAACACTGTTTTCGGATAATTCATCCAGTTCTTTTTCCGAGCTGTCCATTAATAGCGAAGGGCTTTCAAAAAGAGAGCTGGGATGGTATAGTGAGGGATACGGAGGAAGCCATGTTTGTTGCAGATCATTTGAACGAATATACGTTGCTCGATACGGGCGGCGGCGAAAAGCTGGAGAATTTGAGCGGCATCCTGTTGCAGCGCCCCGACCCGCAGGCGATCTGGGAGCGCACGAAACCCGCGCTGTGGAAGCCCCACGCGGTGTACGAGCGCAGCAGCAGCGGTGGCGGAAACTGGCGCTTTATCAAAAAGGTGCCGGAGAAGTGGACGTTTGGCTGCGGGCCGCTGAAATTTTATGTGCGCCCGACAGGCTTTAAGCATATCGGCGTGTTTCCGGAGCAGTCGGTCAACTGGGACTACATCCGCAAAACCATCACCGCTAGCGGGCGCGATATCCGCGTACTCAACCTGTTTGCGTATACGGGCGGCGCGACGCTTGCGGCGCTCTCCGCCGGGGCATCGGTGGTGCACGTGGACGCGGCGAAGAGCATGAACGAGTGGGCGCGGGAGAACGCGCAGCTTTCCGGGCTATCGGGCGGCAATGTGCGCTATATCGCCGACGACTGCGGCAAGTTCGTGCAGCGCGAGCAGCGGCGCGGCAGCCGCTACGACGCGATCATCATGGATCCGCCCAGCTATGGGCGCAGCGGCAACAGCGTCTGGAAGATCGAGGATGCGCTGTACGGCCTCGTGAAAGACTGCGCGGCGCTGCTTTCCGACGACCCGCTGTTTTTTATCATCAACTCGTACACCACCGGGCTATCCGACGTGGTTTCGCGCAATATGCTGAGTCTTTGCATGCCGGGTAAAGGCCATGTGGAGTCCGGCACGCTTTCGCTGCCGCAGCAGGACTCGGCGGTGCTGCTGCCCTGCGGCACGACCGCGAGGTGGCACGCGTGAGCGCCGCGCTGCGTGTGCTGTATGAGGACAACCATCTGCTCGTGACCGAAAAGCCCTACGGCGTGCCTTCCCAGGCGGACGAAACGGGCGATGCGGACATGCTCTCAATTGCCAAGGCCTATGTAAAAGAGAAGTACAACAAGCCGGGGGACGTATACCTCGGTTTGGTGCACCGGCTGGACAGGCCCACGAGCGGTGTGATGGTGTTTGCGCGCACGTCCAAGGCGGCGGCGCGGCTCTCGGAGCAGATACGCGGCGGCGAGTTTGAGAAGACGTATATGGCGGTGTTGACGGCTGTACCCGCGAAAAGGCAGGGGGAGCTGACGCACTGGCTGGTGAAGGATGAGAAATCCCACACCGCGCATATCGCCAAACAGGGCGCACCAGGCGCGAAGGAAGCAGTGCTTGCCTACGAGGTACTCTCCGGGGCGGAAGGCCTTTGCCTTGTAAAGGTGCGGCTGATGACGGGACGGTTTCACCAGATCCGCGCGCAGTTCGCGGCAATCGGGTGCGCCGTCTACGGGGACATGAAATACGGCGCGCGGGACATAAAGGCGCCTCTGGCGCTGCACGCTTGCCGCGTGTGCCTCACCCACCCTACCACAAAAACACCCATGTGTTTTGACAGCAAACCGGTTCGGGCTCCTTTTAGCCGGTTCGACATTCAGGAGGATTGATGCTTAAAGCGGTGCTGTTTGATATGGACGGTGTGCTCGTCGATACCGAACCGGAATATGTGAAGACCGACCGGCGTCTCGCAAAGCAATTCGGCATACCGCTCACCCGGCGGGAGCAGACGCGGTACCGCGGTGTGAACGCGGCGGAGATGTGGGCGGAGCTGGTGCAAAAATACAGCAGCAATGCCGACCCGGCGGAGCTCACGCGGCTGGAATATGAGCACATGGACGCGTATTATCACGAGGGTACGCTGCGCCCAATCCGCGCCTCCGTGGGGCTGTTGAAGCGCTGCGCCAAGGCGGGGCTAAAGGTGGCGGTAGCAACGTCCTCCAGCGCGGCGAATGCGACGGACGTGGTGCGGCGGCTGGATCTCGGGCAATATGTGCAGGCAATCTCCGTGAAGGAGCTGGCGGGGCGCAGCAAGCCCGCGCCGGACATCTTTCTGCTGGCGGCAAAGTTGCTTGGCGTAGACCCAGCGGAGTGCGTCGTAATTGAGGACGCGGACAAGGGCATCGAGGCGGCGAAGGCCGCGGGCATGAAGGCTGTGGGGCTGATTGCACCCGGCAGCGGGCAGTTGCTTTCCGGGGCGGACATGGCGGTGCGCAGCTTACGCGGCGTGAGCGTGGAGATGCTGCGGGGGTTGGTGGGGTAAGAGCAAAGCTCTTTCAGGGATTTTTCTCCTCTATCTTTAATTTAAATCTTAAAAGTGAATGGTTCTGTCCAACAAAGATTTTCAATCGGGTATGTATACCCTACCCTTGCTGGACAACAATTTTTTCATTAGTTAAAGACCCATTATTAGAATATAGCATCACGTGCGATGGTAAATATAGTGCAACATATGATCCGTGCCAAATTAACATGCTGCCCAAAGCCAGGGCCTTACAAACCGCATGCACAAACAAATAGCGGACATTCTGTTCAGGATGTCCGCTATTTGTTTGTGCATGCGTTATTTCTTTTTCGTGATCAGGTTGATGATCACCTTTGCAACATTCTCCGCTATGTTTACGATCGTCATCATCATTTCATTGGAGGCGGTTGTCTTGATGTCAAGAAACGTATCTTCCACATTGCCGACCACGCCACCGATTATGTTGACGTTGTTTTTGATACTGACCGCTGCTCCATCTATATTTTCCGCGAGCGCAGGCAGCTTGCTGATCGTCTTGCTGATGCTCTCGGTATTGTCGTCAATCACTTTGTTTACTTTGCGGATCGTTTTGATCAGGTTGGCAAGCGCTATGATCAGCAGCACCAGCACCCCAATCCCCAATAATACTCCGATAAAAATCGCGAGGAAACCGAGTACCTCATTCATATCTACATACATAACACGGCTCCTTTATCTTCTACCCACTGGGCTTAGCTGCGTGCCGCTTGTTTCACCTTTTTAGCCCCGCCTTCCACCGCTTCCGCTGCGTCCCCGACCGTATCTTTGGCCTTTGAAATAACATTGCCTGCGGCCTGCGTTACCGACGCTTCGGCGCCCGCTTCTGCTTTCTGGAGCCTTTCTTTTACCTCTTCTGCGGCTTTTTTAACCACTTTCGCTGCTTCGAGCACGCTCTCTTCTACGTTGTCAGCCACATCTCTCGCCTTGGCTTTTGCATTGTTCTCCGCCTTTTTGGCCGCGGACTCCGCCGTCGCTCCCGTTTCTTTTACTTTCTCCTTTACCGTGCCGATCGCGTCCTTGACTGCGCTCGTCGCTTTCTTTGCACCCATATGAATATTCTCGCGAGTCTCTTTGCCCGACCTCGGGGCAAGCAGCACACCCGCAGCGGCGCCTGCCGCAACACCTATTCCTGCCGCAATGGCCACATTCCGCGCTTCGCGGCGTTTCTCCTTGCGTTTCTTTTGCTTTAATAACTCTCTCAGTGACATAACGTCGCCCCCTTTTACACTATTCATAATGATTCCTAATAATATTATACACTATACGCCAATATCTTCAATAGTCCAGCGTATATGTTCACAATTTAGACTTATTGCGCATTTCGCGGCGACATAATCAGTATTAAAAGGAGATTATGAGGTTTATAGAGGAAGGGATAATGAACAGTGAATCGTGAAGGAATTGCTCACTTTTCTTGCGGATAACCCGTAATTCTAATGGTTTAAGTAACAGATCATACCACTATAAGTGCAATGGTGGAGAGCCATACTTTATTTTTCTGCCTCCATCGGCTATAATGTGCGATGAGACTTTTATCGGGGGCATCGCGGTGACAATACTCACGCTTAAAAATATCAACAAAAGCTTCGGCGCGGACGAGGTGCTGAAGGACGTTTCGTTCACGCTGACGGACGAAATGCGCATCGGCCTTGTCGGCCCTAACGGGGCGGGCAAAACCACGCTGATGCGGATCGTCTGCGGCGAACTGACCGCGGACAACGGCAGCGTGTCCATCGCGCCGGGCGCGGAGGTGGGCTACCTCTCGCAGGAGGTGCCCGCAGGCACGCAGACGACGGTATGGGATACCATGCTCGCCGTGTTCGAGCGCGCATTCCAGCTGGAAGCGCGCATGCGCGAGCTGGAGCATGCGATGGAAGACGCGGCGGAGGACGCCGAAAAGTGGGAGCGCATATCAAAGGAATACGACCGGGTGACGCGCGCGTTTGAGGAAGCGGGCGGCTACGGATATAAGAGCGCCATCGGCGGTGTTTTAAAGGGCCTCGGCCTGCCGGAGGAGACGTTTGACCGCGCGGTCTCAACATTGTCGGGCGGACAGCGCGCGCGGCTGGCGCTTGCGCGGCTGCTGCTGCAAAAGCCCTCGCTGCTGCTGCTCGACGAACCGACGAACCACCTTGATACCGACGCGGTGGGTTGGCTCGAAAACTACCTGACCACGTGGCAGGGCGCGGTGGTCGCGGTATCGCACGACCGCTATTTCCTCGATCGCCTCTGTACACACACGGCGGATATGCATCGCGGCGTCGTGGATGTCTACATCGGCAACTACAGTTCGTTCATCATGCAGCGCGCGGAAAAGCAGCGGCTGCATGAGAAGGCGTACGAGAACAACCAGCGCGAAATCAAACGCCAGGAAAAGATCATACAGCAGTACTACGACTGGGGCCGCATCAACGGCGGCAAAAACTTCATCAAGGCCAAGGCGAGGGAGAACCTGCTCTCCAAGATGGAGCGCGTCGACAGGCCCGAGAGCGAACGCAGCCGCATGTCGCTCCAGCTCTCCGCGGCGGGGCGCAGCGGCAACGACGTGCTGATGGCGGAGAGCCTCTCCATGGCGTTCGGCGAGAAGAAGCTGTTTAACGATCTTTCGTTCAAGCTGCTGCGCGGCGATCGCGCGGCGCTGGTTGGCCCCAACGGCATCGGCAAAACCACGCTGCTGAAAATCATCGCGGGGCGTCTGACCCCGATATCGGGCGGGGTGCGCTTCGGCGCGGGCGTATCGGCGGGTTATTACGATCAGTTGCAGGAAACGCTGTGCGACACGCGCACGGTCATCGAGGAGATGCGCGAGGCGTATCCCGGCATGACGGACAGCGTGCTGCGCAATACGCTCGCGGGCTTTTTGTTCTACGGCGACGACGTGTTCAAACCCGTATCGGCGCTCTCGGGCGGCGAGCGCGGAAGGCTTGCGCTGTTAAAGCTGATGCTTTTAAAAGGCACTTTGCTGTTGCTCGACGAACCGACCAACCATCTCGACATGGACAGCCGTGAGGTGCTCGAGGACGCTCTGGCCGAGTTCGACGGCACGGTGCTGTTCGTCAGCCACGACCGCTACTTCATCAACCGCGTCGCCACGCGCGTCATCGCGATGGGCGAAACCGTGGTGCAGGTAGACGGCGGCTGGGAGGAATATCAGGAATACCTCACGGCGCAGCGCGAAGGCACGCTGATGCCCGAGTTTGAGGATAACGGCCTTACCAAAACCGCGCAGGCCAAGCAGCGCCGCGCGGAGAAGGAAGAAGCGCAGCGCCGCGAAGCGGCGGAAAAGCGCCTCGCGGGCATCGAAGCGGACATCGCGCAGCGCGAGAAGCGGCAGAAGGAGATCGAAACGGCGCTGGCAGACCCGGCCTCGCTGGAGGAAGGCGTGCTGGTCGCGCTGTCGAAGGAATATGACGCGCTCGCCGAGCAGATCGACGCGCTGATGTCGCAGTGGGAGCAGGCGCACGAAACAGCGTAGGGGCAGGGGATGAACGAAGAGAAGGGCGGAGGCAAAACGCCGGACATTACCATACGGAGCGCGGACATACGGGACGCGGCAGTTCTGGCGGAGATTCACGTATTGTCGTGGCACGCCACGTATCCCGGCATCGTACCGGACGAGGTGCTCGAGGATTTTACGCCCGATCACCGCAGGCCGGTTTTCGAGAAGGCGCTTATCGAAGGCATCGGGGACTATACGCTGATATTCGACGGCGACGTGGCGGCAGGCTTCCTGTCTCTCGGCAAGAGCTGGGACGAGGATACGGACGAGACGTGCGGCGAGATATGGAGCATCTATCTTAGGCCGGACTGCCGGGGCCGGGGCCTCGGGGCGCGGCTGATGCGCTGGGGCCTTGACGAACTGAAAAAGCGCGGCTATCTTATGGCCACGCTCTGGGTGCTCGAGGAGAATATACCGGCCCGCGACTTCTATGAAAAGATGGGCTTTAAGCCGGACGGAGCCGTCAAGGACATCCGCATCGGCAAGATATTAAAGGAATGCCGTTACCGTATCGGGCTTTAGCTACGGCCTCGCTTCGCAGGCGGTGAACACAACTTCGCCATCGCGGTAGCTGAACGTCGCAAAATCGATCTCCGACCGGGTCGTCAAAAAGCACGAGTCGATGGTGATCTTGACGTTCGGGTATATGGTTTTGAACACATGCAGCTTCGCACCGCTGTGTTCGCTAAGCCGCTGCGTCAGCGCCTCAAGCTCCAGAATGGTTTCGTCGTACTGCTGCTGCAGTTGATCCCTTGCGATGATGAGCTTCTGGCGCATCTCCTGCCGCTCGGGCGTATCGTTGTGCGAGGGGATCACGCGGGACACGTTGTTGATCTTGTCGAGCTGCACCTTAATCTGATTTCTTGCGGCTTCCAGCTTGGTGCACTTCGCCCGCAGCTCGGGCGAGGAACCCAGTTCCAGCACCGTAAGCTCGTGGGCGGGCGATCCAATGGTGTTGGCGGTAATCTCTTTTCCGGCCCGTACGATGCCGCCCAGTATTCGGCCCCACTTGCCTTTGGTGGTGACGCTTCCGTTCGCCATCGCCTTGCATTTCACGATATAATCCGAGAATATATTGCCTCTGGCTTCGGCTTCGCAGTGGTCCAGAAACCGCGCCACGATATTTCCGCCTGCAATCAGCTTGCCTTTATCCGTGCCCTGCATGCCGTTCCGCAGGATAATGTCCTTGCCTGCAATCAGCGTGGAGCCTTCCACATATCCGCCGACCTCAATCAACCCCGAGGCTTCGACCGTGAGGCCCGGTATCACATTGCCGGAAATGATCACGTCGCCGTCAAACTGTATGTTGCCGATGCTCATATCGAGATCGCCGGGCACCCGGAACACGTCGGCGACATCGACGTGGTCGTTGATATAATCGACCCGGCCACTCTTCGCGGCGACCAGGTTTCTGCCGTCTTCCGAGACGCGCACGTTCTTGCCCTTGGGAAGTTTGGCCTCCGCGCCCTTTTTGGCGGTAAGCACGGTTCCCTTTACCGTGCAGCCATCAATGCCCTCTTCGGCTGGCGTCGCCGTGATCAGCGTCATTCCTTCCGTCACGCTCTCAAATACGTCGAGGTTACGGTAGTCCGTGCCGCCATCCGACGCAACCTTGGGGGCATAGGTATGTGTGGTTTTGAACAGGAATACGAGCCGTCCGTCCGCGCCCTTTTCGGGCTGCTTGCCGCTTGCAACCACAACGCGCTGGTAAAAGGCGCGACGGTTTACGGCGGCGCTCACAACGTCCTCCTTTAACCCAAAAGCAATCCCGTAATCATCCCGCAGGGCGGCAAGCGTTTCTTCCGCGCTCTTCATCCTGCCTCCGCCGCACGGCGGCAGCAGCAGCATCTCTGCGGTCATCTCATCGGGGGTAATCCAGCCCATCAGTCCAGAGTCTGCGGCGGGTTCCTCCTGTGCGTCCGCAATGCGAATGCGTTCGTCGCGCCGCTTGATGCGCAGCGGAATTTCGGCAGCGGCTAACCCGGCAATGTTGCGCCGACTGAGGTCGTACAGCAGCACTTCCGTCTGAAGCGGCCTTCCGCCTGCGTCCTCATATTCCGCCACGACGAATACGCCGTCCTCCGCGTAATCCAGCCGGTATAATGCATCGCGCACAGGCAAGCCTGCGCCTCCGGCCCCAAAGCCCTCCGGGCGAGTATCAGATTTTATGGGTTCGCTGCCTGACGCCATGATTTTTCTCCCTATACGTTGATCCTATTGAGTATATCGGTAAAACGCGGGATGGTTTTATAGAGGAATGCATATTTTCTGTAATGAGCTCTAAAAATGCATCTTGGTTGTCTTTTAACGCCGTGTATATTATATTTAGATCAAACTTATTAAGAAACACTGATTTAGGGGAGGGCGATTATGCGATTTGAACTGCTGCATCCGGCAGACCAGCTGGTGATGATGATGCACCGCATCTACTACCGCGGCATGACGACGACTTCGGGCGGCAACCTGTCCATTCTTGACGAGGACGGCGACATGTGGATCACGCCGGGCGGCATCGACAAAGGTATGCTCACGCGGGACGACATCATGCGCGTCAAGGCAGATGGCAGCATCACCGGGCGGCACAAGCCCTCGTCCGAGTACCCGTTCCATCTTTCGGTTTATTCGCGCAGGCCCGATATCGGCGCGGTGCTGCACGCGCATTCGCCCGCGCTCGTGGCGTTCAGCATCGTGCGCGCGCTGCCCGATATCAACCTCATTCCCACGGCGCGGCTGATTTGCGGCGACATCGCGATGGCACCCTACGCGCTGCCGGGCAGCCAGCTGCTGGGCGAGAAGATCGCCGCGGAGTTTGACAAAGGGTTTAATGTCGTCGTACTCGAAAACCATGGCGTGGTCATCGGCGCGAAGGATATCTTCCACGCTTTCATGGCGTTTGAGACGCTCGAATTCTGCGCACGGCTGCAATTAAACGCCCTCACCCTCGGCACACCGAAGCCCTTAACCCCGGAGATCATTGCCGCCTCGGCCAAGCCTGGCGACGGTATGGAGGAGTTCACGCCCGAGTACCATTCCAGCGCGGAGAACGCGGTGCGCCGGGACCTCGTGAAGTTCATCCACCGCAGCTACGAGCAGGGGCTGTTCACGAGCACGCAGGGCACCTACTCCGCGCGCGCTGGGAAGGACGCCTTTGTGATTACACCCTACGGTCTGGACAGGCAGTATCTCGAAGCGGAGGATTTGGTACTGATTCGCGGCGGAAAGAAGGAGAGCGGCAAGCGCCCGAGCCGCAGTGTAAGCCTGCACGAGGAGATCTACGCGGCGCATCCTGAGATCGAGTCTGTACTCATCGCGCATCCGCCGAACATTATGGCCTTTGCGGTGACCGACGCGGTGTTCGACCCGCGCACCATCCCCGAGAGCTACATCCTGCTACGCGAGGTCAAAAAAGCGCCGTTCGGCGCAAGCTATCGCCAGTCCAAGAAGATGGCGGCGATGTTCTCGCCCGCAACGCCGGTCATCATCTGCGAGAACGACTGCGTGATGGTGACGGGCAGCAGCCTTTTAAACGCGTTCGACCGCCTCGAGGTGGCCGAGTTCACCGCGAAATCCATCATCTCCTCCAAGGGCCTCGGGCCGATCGTGCACATCCCGGACAGCGAGATCGAGGACATCAACACGGCGTTTAAGCTGAAGTAGCGGAGAATATACACGAATGAAACGGAGCGTCTGCGGGGCAGGCGCTTTTTTGGTATTGTATAATATGGGAAACAATGATAGTATTTATGAAAAAGGGGAACGGATAGATGAAAACAATAACGATCCAGATATGACAAAGGTTAATGGTATGCCGCATCATATACGTGTTGAAATTGCAACCAAAATTGAAAAGAGGATTGGTAAAGAAGTTGGGGAATATGACTTATCAAAGAACGGTGAATATCAAAAGGTATGTAGAGAAGTTGGCGATGAATATGGAATAACTATGACTGAAGCAGCTTGCCTTTATTTTGGGTGGGATGCATATAGAAAATTACAAGATAAAGCTTAGTGACGATAGGCTTCTTAAGAATTAGGCTGGTATTGCAAGTGACGTTTTTAAGATATGTAAAGAAATAAGATATCGAAATAGTTACGGAGAAGATTATTATGGGTTATCGATATGACATACGGCACTTATCACCTCAGGCACAGTCTATTATCCGGGCACGTGATGAAGAAGAGGAACAATTGAAAAGTCAAAGTATTAGTACAAGCACCTCTAGAGCAAGGACATCTGTACATCCAATTTCTATTTTCATGAGATTAGGTATAAACCCTAGCGTTGGTATTAATGGCATTTCAACTTTAGATATATATAAAGAATTTTGCAGTAAAAATAATTCCGTGTGGTTTTCAACAGACTCATTAGCATATGGAATCGCCAAAAAGCAGCAGAAAGAATTTATTAACGCCATCCAAAAAGGTCATATAGTTTTCATTTATTTCGTTATTGGTAAGAAAGGCGGTGGCGAAAATGAGATTGGGTTTAGGGCAGAGGTCACTGACATTCAATCTAATAATGTAGGCCTAAAATCTCCTGATACATCTTTAACTCCAACTGAATGGATAAATGATACTAAGAAAATTTGGATCAAAATAAGAAATTTAAAAGAGTATACTCAGTTGTCGGTAAGCGACTTTGTTGTTGTAAGAAGTTATAACGTACTTGCTGACTCGATTAAAGATTCTCAATATCATTTTGGATATATTCAAAAGAAGACTTGATGATTACTTTTTCTTCTAGTAGATCGATTGTATATATACCAAAGCTAAGGGGCGCGACTTACGCCCCTGTTTCATTTACTTCAAACTGTGATAAGCTGAACACCCGTCATTACGCAATCAGGTTGCTTGATCCCTCCCGTAGCGCGTCTAGGAATTCGCCGGTATAGTCACCAAAGCTGCCGCTCTGTATTGCGTCGTATACCCGCCGCGCGGCGTCTTCCTGCGTGACATGCCGCGCCGCGCATACCCGCGCCGGGATATCAAGCTCGTATAAGCCCAGCACAATGTCGGCGAGGAACTGCTGATCGACCATCTGCTTCATTGCGGCTTCCTTGACCCATCCGCAGGGGTCGTCCAACACGACTTTTCGTATCGTATCCTGATCTTCAATCCGCTCGAGCGCGGCACATCGCGCGGGGATGTACGGGCCGTTCAGTGCGTAGGGGATGAGGCTGCTTGTCTCGCGTACCCGTCGGACGGCGGCTTCGTGAACGTCACAATGGTGCGATTCACGGAGTACCTGCAGCAGCGCGTCGTCGTCATCGATGCGCTGCACCGCCGCAACGCGCGCGCTTTGCCGCGGGCTTTGGGTGGCAGCACGGATCAGCTCTTGTGTATCGCTTAGCCGCGCCACCGCCCGTATCGCCCGTGTTTCACACTTGGACATCCATGCGGGCCGCATTATTCCAGCCCCAGCTTTTTCTCCAGATTGCCCCACTGCGCCTGCGCGGTGTCCCAGCGGCGGTACAGCAGGCTCGCGACGAGTCCCGCGGGAACCAGCCGCCCCAGCGTGGAGAGCACGCGGTTGACTGCGCCCGGAATGTAGATGCGCCGTCCGGCGAGCGCGCGCGATATCGTGCGGTGCGCCGTGACGCTCAGGCGGTTCGTGGTGACGTTGCCCCAGAAACCCTGCGCGGCGATGCCGAGCAGCGCTTCGCGCGTGGTGGCAAGCCCGCCCGGACACAGTGCCAGCACCTTTACGCCTTCGTTCTTGAGCTCGCGCCCGAGCGCAATCGAGAAGTCCAGCAGAAAGCGCTTGGATGCGGCGTAGGTCGCCTTGAGCGGAATGGGGTAGAGGCTCGCAAGGCTAGAAACGTTGACAATATGGAAGCGCTGCTTCGGCTTGCGGCGCGCCAGCACGCCATGCGTCAGGCGCATCGTCGCCTCGATGTTGAGCCGCACGATGGAGAGCAGCGCCTCGCAGTTTTGCTGCAAAAACGGCCCTTCAAAGTCGATGCCCGCAATGTTGAGCAGCATGTCGGGATACATCTCCTCGCGGTCCATGTAAGCGAGCAGGCTTGCCACGCCCTGCGCGCTCGTGAGGTCGCAGGGGAAGGTAACGACGCGTACGCCGTACTGACGCTCCATCCCAAACGCGATGTGATGCAGCGCGTCCCCGCCCATGTCGGTCAGTATCAGGTCGTATCCGCGCGCCGCGCATTCGCCCGCCATCGCGCGGCCAAGGCCGCCCGCAGCGCCCGTAATCAATGCTAACATGATTTACCTCCGTCAAAGCAGTTGCCGCACAGCCGGTTGCTCAGGTCGAACAGCCGCTTCGCGTCCTCAATCGAAAGCGCCTGACGGCTGCATTTGCTTTCGTTGCAGTTGTGGTAATAAAGCCCCTGCGGGTGGGCATCCGCGCCGACCAGCATCGCGTAGGTCTGCGCCGGAACGTCGGGGGAGGTGCCGTGTTTGCCGCGCTTTGCCCAGAACCACGACACAAGGCCGCTCGTCTGCTTCATGCCGATCTCGGTGTTGACAAGGCCCGGGTCGACGACGTATGCGCGGATATCGGGTCCGTAGCGCAGGTTCAGCTCTGCCGCGAACAGCATGTTGCACAGCTTGCTCTGCTTGTAGGCTATCAGGCAGTTGTAGTGGTTTTTATACATCACATCCTTCCAGTGGATGCGCATCTTCTTGTGCGAGTCGCTGCCCGTGAGGATTACGCGGCCGTTCGCGGCTTTCAACTGCGGCAGCAGCCGCGCGGTCAGCAGAAACCCGGAGAGGTGGTTGAGCGCGAACTGCGTCTCGTAGCCTTCCGCCGTGGTGGTGTACCAGTTGCGCACGCCGCCCGCGTTGAGTATCAGCGCGTCGAGCTTGCCGCCGCATTCGCTTTCAATGATATCCGCGGCTTCGACGGCCACGGCGTTGACGTCGGCCTGCTGCGCAAGATCGGCCAGCAAGTAGCGGATGTCGGCGGCGGGGACTGCCTGGCGTACCTCGGCGGCGGCGATATCACAGCGTTCCTTCGAGCGCCCGATGCCGATGACGCGTACGCCGTCCGCGCAGAGCCTTCTCGCGACCGCGAGCCCGATACCCGAGGTAGCGCCGGTGATGATAGCGGTTTTCATTGCGGTTCTCCTTCCCATTGCTCGTAGACGTCCTGCGGCAGATACACGTTTAATCTCAGCTCGTAAGGCTGCGGGAACACGCCGAGGAATTCGTCCGGAAAAGGCGTCTCGGTTACGGTCAGCACACCGTCCACGATTTCAATACTGACGATGCTGTCCATGTCGATTTCATGGGACAGCCACGCCTTGGCGTACGTCTCGACATGGGTTTTTCCGTCCATCGACGGCTGTACATTGGCGTACGCGAGCACGGTGTCAAACTGCACGGTATCGTATGCCTCGGTAATCTCGTAAGTCTTTGCGGCTTCTCGCGACATCAGCGCGTTGGAGCCGAGGATATAGCCCATGGTTGCCGCGAGACCGACAACGCCCACAGCCAGCAGGATCAGCAGAATCTTCGTTTTCTTTTTCATAACAGCTCCTTTGTGACGCGCGGCTTCATCATGCGGCGCGCAAGCAGCGGCAGACGCGTGGCGCAAGCTTTCCACAGCTTCGTATTTCCGAGCATCCACAGCAGCCCGCCGCTCCCGAATATCAGCGCCGTGAATATGGCCAGCGCGGCATACGCGACATAGCCGCGGGCGATCTCCATGCCGGTTAATATGATGCATCCCAGGCTCGACAC
The DNA here is from genome assembly GCA_023390815.1 of Bacillota bacterium. Taxonomy (GTDB): domain Bacteria; phylum Bacillota; class Clostridia; order Christensenellales; family SZUA-584; genus JAEWCC01. The sequence continues at coordinate 68,531 of JAEWCC010000065.1, read as the reverse complement.
GATGAGTGCCGTCGCGGTGATGTACAGCATCGCAATCGCGCCGAAGCAGACAAAGTACAGCGCGCCCATCAGGAGTCCGCCGCCGACGCGGAAGCGCAACGCCGCGCCGATCATGCGCATCGCGTCGGCAAAACCGCCGTGGTGCGCTTTTTTCGCCGCTTTGAGCGCGATATACATCTTCGCAAGCTGGGACGGGTCTCCGAGGGATTTTGCGATCTGCTCCTCAGGTTTCCCCGCCGCCAGCCCCAGCGAAAAATGTTCCTCGTAGTCGCTGCGTATTTCGCGCCTCTCCTCCGCGTCCATGCCGGAGAGCGCTTCCTCCAGTGCGGTTAAAAACTCATTCATCGTCTTCCTCCATCAATATGCCGACCTGTTTCACGAAGGCCAGCCATTCGGCGCGCAGTTCCTTTTCGGCTTTCAGCCCTTTGGCGGTCAAGCGGTAATATTTCCTCGGCGGCCCGGATGAGTCGTCCGAGAGGTACGTTTCGCACAGGCCGTCTTCCTTGAGCTTGCGCAGCAGCGGGTACAGCGTGCCTTCGGCAATCTCGATGCGCTTGGTGATCTCTTCCGCCAGCTCATAGCCGTAGGTGTCGCGCTTTTTGAGCCGTGTGAGCACGCAGAGTTCGAGCACGCCTTTTTTAAATTGTGCGTTCATATGCCTCCTTTCTACTAAACATTGTTCAGTAGACGATTACAGAATATCATACACTACTGAATAATGCAATATAGTTTTGCGGCGATTTTTCACTTTTTTTATTCGGATTGAATACTGTAAATTATCCTTCGTATTTAAAGGGGTGATATCGATGTTTGGCAATAATGACAACTGCCTGTGGCTGCTGGCGTTGCTGTGCTGCTGTGGAAACGGCTGTGATAGCTGCTGCGGGCCATGCGGCGACTGCGGATGTGGACGCTGCGGCTGTGGGGGGTGCGGGTGCGGCTTTAACCGTGGTTGCGGCTTTAACCGTGGCTGTGGCTTTAACCGGTGCGGCTGTGGCTTTAACCGGTGCGGCTGTGGTTTTAACCGGTGCGGCTGTGGCAATGGCTGCAGGTTTAGCCGTTGCGGCGGGTTCAGCCGCTGGGACTGCGGCTGCTGCTGATGCGCGACAAAAGCGCGGTGCTCTATCCATAATATAAAGGGGTATATGCATTCCCTTGAGATTGATACTTAAGCAATCGAAACATCTGCCGGGAAAACAGGTGGCGATGAGCCGCTTGATTATAAAAATGCGATGGAAACGCCATGAGTGGGTGAGAAACGGATGATGGCTGGAATATCGATCTGAGGGTATACGCGATACCCTTTTATTTTGCGCCGTCAGATGTCCGCGCCGCAGGCAGTGTTTTTGCCCTGCTTCTTCGCCTGATACATCGAAAGGTCCGCAAGGCGCAGCAGCTTCTCGAGCGTATCCGCCTGATGCGTGCCCGTAATGCCAAAGCTGCAGGTGATGCGGGACTGTGCCGAAAACGCGTGGCTCTCCACCTCACTGCGTATCCGCTCCACCAGGTGTCCCGCGTCGGCGGTGGTGGTGCCGGGCAGCAGCAGCACGAATTCGTCGCCGCCCCAACGGACGAACACATCATTCTTTCGCAGATGCCCGCAGATGGTTTGCACCAGCTCGCAGATCGTGGCATCCCCGGTGAGGTGACCATGCTGGTCATTGATCTGCTTCATATTATCGATATCAAGCAGCACGAGGGAGAGCGGCATCGCGTGCCGGCTGCAGAATGCCAGCCACTTCTCGGCTTCCTTTTCCAACCTGAAACGATTGCCCACCTGCGTCAGCGGGTCCGTTGCGTACACCTTCTGCAATTCGGTGCGGGCTGCGTATTCGCGCCGCTGGTTTTTTAGAAATATCCATGCGAATGTGAAGCCCAGCGCAATTTCTACGAACAGATAGATGATGGCTGCAATGTACTGGCCGGAATTGGAGAACGCGAATGGATCGTACGATATTGCGAGAAAGCCCGTTGCGGAAAGCAGCGCAACGCCCAGTGTGCAGGTAATCCGGTTGGGTACCATAAACACCACGAGTATGATCACTGTGGCGCCCAAAAGCTGTATCAGAAAATCGGGCTGAGGATACAAGCTGAACACCGCGAGGAAAACGACCTGGGCAAACAGCTCCATCATGATGATCGCAACGGACATCGATTTAAAAGACCGGAATTTTCGTACGAGGAAAAACATCAGTACACAGGCAGCAGAAAACAACACGCGCAGCGCACAGACCAGTGCAGCCTGAGCGGGCTGGATATGGATTAGATCCGGAATCAGCAATGTTAAGTTGAATATGCCGACGATCAGCGCAAAAACCCGCACCGCTTGCTGCGACGCAGAAAGGCGGTATACCGAAAAATCGTATGAAGTTTCGTTCCAGGCTGGTTTCATCCTCTTCCTCCACCCGGTCGACCTGCACTACGATAGTATAATCGGTTTTATTCTATATGATTTTTAGCGCAATGTAAATGAACATATCCAAACCGAAAAAAATGGGGAAAGCATCTCTTTCCCCATCCATTAGTCCGTACATTTATTCCTGGCGAAAAGGTAGTTATAAAGCCCCAGGTGCCGCAGTTCATCGGTAATGATCTCCGTGAGCATATTGATATGTCGCCGGTCCTTCATCGCATACAGGATTCTGCGATATTTGGTTACCGCTTTCTGTTCGCCAAGCAATGCTTGTCTGAGCCCCGCGCAGTAGGATTCGGGCTTCTCAAACGGCGTCTCCGGTGCGGCGGGCAGACTGTTTCCGGTAAGTTCGGAATAGATCTGACGAAACAGCAGATAATGCTTCATCTCATCATCACGGATTCCACCAATGATCTCCCGGTCGGATGCGGAAGTTGCCTGGCTGATCAGATACTGATAGAACAGCCTGTCTTCGGTTTCCCCCTCCACCGCCTTTTCGATCAACTGCAGCGCCATGCTCAGGTTAGAGTTGATATCGTACGGCTCGCTCAGGCCCTGCTGCGGCATTGAAAGCACAGGCGCCACATTCAGCCGCGGCTGCGCAGCGCGCAGATAAGCAAAGTTTTCAAAGGACGGATGCAAATCCATCATTCATGCCTCCTTTCATCGGCATACCATACCATATGCGCTGAGAGGAAGCATGGTGTGTAGCGTCACTATCCCTGCTCAGATACCCTTTAATATCTTGTCCGCGATATAAAGCCCGTGGGCCGCCGCGTGAGACAGCGAGCGCGTGAATCCCGCACCGTCGCCCACTGCGTAGATACCATGACAGCCATTAAGCTCGAAGTCGCTCGAAGCGGGGCGCGCGGAATAGTATTTACATTCGATGCCGTAGAGCAGCGTATCGTGGTTGGCCGTGCCCGGCGCCACTTTGTTCAGTGCGTGCAGCGTTTCGAGTATGTTGTCCAGCTGGCGCTTGGGCATGCAGAGGCTTAAGTCCCCCGGCACCACATCGAGCGTGGGGCGCGTTGTGCCCTGCCGGAGCCGGACCGCGTTGGTGCGCCGCCCAGCCTCGAGGTCTCCCAGACGCTGTACGAGTACGCTGCCGCCGCTGATGAGGTTTGCCAGCGAAGCCACGTAGCGCGCATATTCGATGGGGTTCTTGAACGGCTGCGTAAAATTGATCGTCGAGAGCAGCGCGAAGTTGGAGTTTTCCGTCTTTTTATCTTCGCCCTTATAGGAATGGCCATTGACGGTGAGCACTCCATCGGTGTTCTCCATCACGACGCTGCCGCGCTCGTTAAAGCAGAACATGCGGGTGATGTCCCCGTAACGCTGGCTGCGGTACCAGATCTTCGGTTCGTATATTTTCTTGGAAAAATGGTCCCATACGAGCGCAGGCAGTTCCACACGTACGCCGATGTCCACCTGGTTGTTGACCATCTCGATTTCGTTGCTGCGGCACCACTGTGTAAAGCTGCGGCTGCCCGCGCGGCCTACCGCGAAAATGATCGCGTCAGCCGTGATTTCGCCGTCCTTCGTTTTGAGCGTATGCGTTTTTTTATCGACATCAAGGACCTCGGTATGCGTGAGGATCTCGACGTGCTCGGCTACGTCCTCTACCATGCGCTTCATCGTCGCATAGTTGTCGTCGGTTCCAAGGTGCTTGAGGCTGGCCTGCTGCATATGCAGGTCGTGCTTGAGACAGAGCGTTTTAAGCGAGTCGTCAGGCAAAAAACGCTGCGTCGTCGCGCCAAAACCCACGAGCAGTGCGTCGGCCTGCTCGATATAGTCGATTACCGTCTGCCTGTCCAGAAAATCGGTCAGCCAGCCGCCATATTCTGTGGATATCACATATTTGCCGTCGCTGAACGCGCCCGCGCCTGCCATGCCCTCCATGATGGCGCAATGGCGGCAGTGCGCGCAGACCCCGGTTTTCTGTGTGATCATGGGACAGTGCCGGTTTGTGAGTGCCGCGCCCTTTTCGAGGAGCACGACGCGCAGTGCAGGGGAGCAGGCCGTAAGCCGGTGTGCCGCCATGAGCGCGCTGATACCGCCGCCGATGATCGCGACGTCGTATTTTGATAATTTGCTTTTCATATATTTCTCCCAGTCATCAAATGCCGCAACTATTATATCACTGAACCGCGGGAAGAACAAACTTTTCCGTACCGGAGTTGTTTTTGTGCCGCTTGTATCGTATGATTCCAATGTATCGATTAAAACAGGAGGCATGCCATGGGTATTTCCAAGCCGTCCAAAGGGATCTTTTGGATCTCACTGATCATCGGGCTGTTTGCGATCATTAATCAGTTTATCATCCGTTTACCGATTCCGATACTGTCCGAGATCGCGAATGTCGTACTGCTCGCCGTCGCCTTCATCCTGCTGCTCCTTGGCGTAATCATTAAAAAGCTGTAAAGCACACTTTTCCGGCAGATAGGCGGCGTCTTTTGGGCGGCTGCCTTTTTGCCGCGCTTTAAACATTGCCGTTTCGTGGGAAACATTCTATATAATGCTTGACGTATGTGTGCCTAGTGCATATAATGGCTGAGTACATTTGGAAAAGGAGGTGAGAGGTTTGAAGTCTGAAAAGCTGCTTTGCGTTTACTGCATTGCATCCATGCGCAGGTCGTCCGTACCCGCCGCAAAATATTGCAGCCTCTCGCCTGATCTCATCATGTGATGCGTTTGCATCCTGTTATGTCTGTCACGTCCTGGGGCGTCCGGCTTCAGGACTTTTTTATGCCCAAAGTCGGCATTTTACCAACAGGTATTAAAAGGGGCTTGGTTATATGATGTTTACTTCAGCGAAAAACGTGCTTTTGATGCCGCGCGATAAGGTTTTCTCCAATAAGCTCATCCATCTGGCGCTGCCCATGATACTGCAACAGTTCTTAATGTCGTCGCTGTTCATATTCGATACGATCTTTGTCGGCGGTCTCGGGGATGAATATCTCGGGGCGGTAGGGCAGGCGGGCAACCTCACCATGCTGATGTGGTGCGGTTTTTTTGCCGTGTCCAGCTCCGGCTCGATCTTTGCCGCCCAGTACTGGGGGAAGGACAAGGATGAGATCGGCGTGCGCAAATCGTTTACGGCCAGCCTGATGTTCAATGTGGTCGTCGGAGTCGTCTTCTTCGTACTCGCGTTCTGCTTTAACCGCGAAGTGATGAACGTGCTGTCCGGCGATAACAGAGTCCAAGAAATTGGCGCGGAGTATCTGTCAATCATCTGCTTCTCGTATCCGATCTGGATGGTGTCCTCTGTGCTCGCCAGCATTCTGCGTTCCATGGGCGTCGCGAAAACCCCGATGATTGCTTCGGTATCCTCCGCCGTTCTCAATATACTGCTGGACAGCGTCTTTGTGAACGGCAATTTTGGAGCTCCCAAGCTGGGCGTTCCGGCAGCGGCGGCATCGACGATTATCGGCGCGGTGCTGGAACTCGTTTTGCTGCTGATCTTCGCGCGGCGCAGCCGCAGCGCGATCACGGCGAGAAGACAGGATTTCGTCTGGCCCGGCAAGGATATGATCAAGCAGTTCCTCAAAACTGCGCTGCCGCTGGCCGCCAAGGATCAGCTTTGGGCGGCCGGCGTGACGGTGTACAGCATCTCCTTTGCGGCGCTCGGCGTGGCCTCCACGGCGGGGTACAACGTATACAGCACCATGGGAGGGTTCACGAATGTGCTGTTCATTGCGTTCGGAAACGCGGGCGGTATCCTCATCGGCCACGAGCTCGGTGCGGGGGAGATCGAAAGGGCATGCAATTACGCCTGGCGTCTGCTGCGGCTGGTCTTCGTATCCGGTGCGGCGCTGTGCCCGATTTTTATACTGCTGCGCGGCGTGATGTTGCTTCCGTACCCGAATCTGACCGCAGAGGCGATTGAGAAGGCCCGAGGCGGACTGCTGCTGATATCCTGCATCATCTGGGCGCGGGGAATCAACTATACCAACATGAACGGCATTCTGCGATCCGGCGGGGATACGCTGGGTGCCGCAGCGATCGATATCGGCGTGCTTTGGCTGGTGGGCGTGCCACTCACGGTTCTTGCCGGGTTGGTGCTGCGCCTGCCGTTTCTGACGGTTGTATTGATGACGTGCGTGGAAGAGATCGTCAAGGTGTTTGTATCGATCGCGCGGGTCAGAAAGTACCGGTGGGCCAAAACACTCGTTTAGGCTGGATAATAAAAGAGGCAGATACGCTCGTATCTGCCTCGGGCTTCCAGGACTGTTACCCGTCATTTCCTATCACCTTATTACCAGGGCCGCTTGGCATATCTGAAATTGGATCTGAACCAACTGCTGGTGCATGTGCGCTTGACGACCTTGCCGTGGCCCGAAGAAGCGTCGATGCACATGCCGTGCCCGATATAGATGGCCACATGGCCGATCTTGTTTTTCTTGTCGCTCCAGAAGAACATCAGGTCGCCCCGTTTCATCTCGCTCCACTTGATCGTCTTCCAGTCGGAGACCTTGGCGTAACCGGCTGCGTTGTACCGGCCGCGGTTGGAGCCTGCCTGCCTGAGGCAGTAATAAACGAGACCGGAGCAGTCGAACGAGTTGGGACCCTCTGCGCCGCTGACATATTTTTTGCCGACCTTGGATTCCGCCGCGGAGATCATCTGCTCGATGTTGGCGCTCTTGCGCAGCGCCTCGCGTTTTTCGGGCGTCGCGATGGCGTTGGGTGAGAAGATACAATCCAGCGTCTGCGGGCCGGACCTTCCGTCGACGGTCAGCTTATTGGCTTTTTGAAAATCCTTGATCGCTTTGGTGGTTGCCTCGCCGTAGAGGCCTGTGGCCTTGCCGGACCCGAGGTATCCGAGTGCGATCAATTGGCGCTGTAAGGAGGCGACGTCGTCGCCGCTCATCCCGGTTAGTAAGGCATAGTGTTTTGCGTCGTCCGAAAACAGCAGCATCTGGATATCATAATCCGCGATGCCGTCCTGCTCCAAATCGTTCTGACGCTGAAACAACTGTACGGCGTATTTGGTGGACGGCCCGAAGTATTGGGTAGCCTCGTCGATATCGAGATATCCCAGATCCATCAGCCGCTCCTGCAGCGCCGTCACGTTTTCATTCTCGTCGCCGTACTGGAGCGTGATATCCACAGACTCCTCGGGAGGCGTGGTGGGTATGGGCGTGGGCTCAGGCGTGGCGACAGGCGGAGGTGTCGGCAGAGGCGTAGCCTCCGCGACTGCATTCTCGGCCCGTGCGGGAGGCTGCATAAATATAAGCAGCACCACCAGCGCGACGATCACGGTGCCGACGCCGCCGAATACCAAAGCCCTGCTTCGTTTGGACATTCTGCGCCATCCGCGTATTACACTCGCCAACGCTTTGACGAGTCCATTAGACGATTGTTGAGACATTGGCCACCTCGATAGAAATCAATATGGTTGTCCATATTATATGACGGATGGCGAAACTAGTCAATAATGTTACAAAATAATTACGGATTAATTAAAAAAATAATAATTTTGCGCATCTGTCTGGCGGCCGAATAAAAAGGGACGGCTTTTGCCGTCCCGAATTTCAGAGAATAAAGGTAAGCCGTATCCGGCTTCGCCTGATCGCTGTGTTGCCTTACCATGGCCTCCGTGCGCGTATGAACATGCCCCGCCAGTAGGATGTAAGGCATTTGCGTTTAACCACCTCGCCATGGCTGGACGAAGCATCGATCATATAGCCGTTGCCGATATAGATGGCGACATGTCCGACTCTGGTCTTTGCTCTGTCATAAAAGAATATCAGATCGCCGCGCTTCAGGCTGTTCATTGAGCTGATCAATTTCCAATCGGAAACCTTGGAGTAACCGGCTGCGTTGTACCGCCCGCGGTTGGAGCCCGCCTGCTTGAGGCAGTAGTATACAAGCCCCGAACAGTCAAAAGAATTGGGACCCTTAGCGCCCCACACGTATGGCTTGCCCAGTTTGCTCTCTGCCGCTGCAATCATTTGGCTGATGTTGGCTTTGGTACGGAGCGCATTGCGTTTTTCGGGCGTCGCGATGGCATCGGGCGAGTAGAGATGATCCATCGTCTGCGGGCCGGTCTTGCCGTCCACCGTCAGTTTGTTGGCCTTTTGGAACGCCTTGATCGCCTCGGTCGTACCCTCTCCGTAGAAGCCCGTGGCCTTGCCGGAAGACAGGTATCCCAGATCGATCAACTGCCGCTGCATGTTGGCTACATCATCGCCGCTCATTCCGGTCAGTATGGCATAATGTTTTGCGTCGTCCGAAAACAGCAGCATCTGGATATCATAATCCGCGATGCCGTCCTGCTCCAGCTCGTTCTGGCGCTGAAAAAGCTGCACCGCGTACTTGGTGGCCGGGCCGAAATAGTCCGTGGCTTCGTCGATATCGAGATACCCCAGATCCATCAGCCGCTCTTGCAGCACAGTGACGTTTTCATTCTGGTCGCCAAACTGCATCGTAACATCCATCGACTCCTCGGGAGGCGTGGTGGGAACGGGCGTAGGTAAGGGCGTTGCGACGGGCGGAAGTGTCGGCAGCGGCGTCGCCTGTGCGATCGCACCCTCTGCCCGTGCGGAAGGCTGCATGAATATGAGCAGCAAGACCAGCGCGATGATTACAGTGCCGATGCCGCCGAATATTAATGTCCTTGCTCGCCCGGACATTTTGCGCCATCCCCGAATCATGCGTGCCAGGGCTTTCACAAGGGTATCGGTAAATCGATGATGCATTCACACCTCCGGTTTATGATAGGATTGTCCATATTATATTCGGAATCGCGCAGCCGGTCAATAATGTTACAGAATAATTACAAAATAATTAAGAAAAATATGACAAAGCCGTATGCAGATATAAAAAAGGAGCGGGGACAAACCGCTCCTCTCTGTTTTTAATGTTTAAGATACTTTCCCGCCGAGGTATTGGGCAAAGAAGGCTTCCATCTGCGAGTAAAACTCGATACGCGCATCCAGCGTGTTAAAGCCGTGGCCCGTATCGGGGAACAGCATGTATTTTACATCCACGCCCGCCGACTCCAGCGCGTCTACCATCTGATCCGACTCGCTTTGGGGTACCCGCACGTCGTTTTCGCCCTGTGCAATCAGCATGGGGATCTTCACCTGATCGGCAAAGTATAGCGGAGAACGCGCTTTCATGTCTTCGGACTCGGTATCCGGATCGCCCACGGACCGCACGAGGTCCTGATATTCCACCGACCACTGTGCGGGGATGGATTTGATGAACGTCAGCAGGCTGGAAGGACCGAAGGCGTCCACCGAGCACTGGAACACGTCGGACGAGAACGTCGCGCAGACCAGCGCTTCGTATCCGCCGTACGATGCGCCGTATACGCCCACGCGCTCCGGGTCTGCCCAGCCCTGTTCTACCGTGTAATCCACCGCATCGAGGATGTCCTGATGCATCGCCTTGCCCCATTCCTTGTCGCCCGCGAGCATGAAATTTTTGCCGTAGCCTGTGGAGCCACGGAAGTTTACTTGGATCACGAGATAACCGCGGTTTGAAAGAAACTGCACCTCGTCGTTATATTCCCACGCGTCGCGCGCCCAGGGGCCGCCGTGCACCAGCACCACCGCAGGCAAGTTCTGTTTTTCACCGGCAGGGAAGGTGACATAGCCCTCCACATTGAGGCCGTCGCTGGCCGTAAAGGCGAAAGGCTCCATTCCGTTCATGGTGTAATCGAGCAGCTCGGGCTGCGCGTTGAACAGAAAGGTGGTCTCTCCCGTGGCCATATCGTACACGTAGTAGTCGGGTTCGTGCTGGTCCGAAACGTACTCGACCAGCCAATACGAATCGTCTTCGTTCGAGTCGAAAACTTCGAATACATCGCCCACCTCGCTCAGCGCGTCATAATCATCCTGGAAGCTCGGATCGAGGATATGCCACTCGATATACTGGCTGTATGTCGTAACGGCAGTGACCGTATCGAGTTCCAGATCGGTCCATGTGCCGTAGATGTCGTAGTCCGGATCGTTGAAAATTTCTGTCTTTTCCCCGGTTTCAGGGTTATAGGTCAGCAGCGTGGAGGTGTTGTTCAGAGACGAGTCCATGTAGAGTATGCGCTTATCGTCCTGCATGAAGCCGTATACGTTGCTTGAACCCGCGTCTTCGTAGTCCCAGTTGAGGATTTCCTGCCATTCGGACTGCACGAAGGTGGTGCTGTTTTTTGCGGCGTCCCTTTTCATCCATACGTGTACGCCCGCCTGATCGTCGGGTATCGTGACGAGGCGCAGCGTGCCGGTGTGGTCGAATATGTAGCTGGAGATATCGCCGGGGTTTTCAAACATCAACGTCTTGTCGCCGGTCTGGTAATTGAGCCGGTAGACGTCGTAGCTTTTGGTATCGTAATTTAACAGCTCGATGATGATCTCGTCGTCGCTGCCCTCGATATCGGATACATAGTAGCAGTTGTTGTCGCCGCCCGGCAGGATCGTGTTGGTCGCGCCGGTATTGATATTGGCGGTATACAGGCCGTAATTTTCGTCGCCCATGTTATCGACGAAAAACAGCACGGTCTCGCCATCGGGTGCCCATAAAAAATACGGGTTGCCGTATACATCCGGCCAGGGCACCATTGTCTCCTTGCCCGTCCGCCAGTTCTTCGCGATGACCACATCCTCGGTATCCGACATGCTCCGGTAAAGTATCGTACTGCCGTCGGCGGATATCTGCGGCGCTGTATAGCTCGGGTAATCCATGAGCACATCCAGCGGTATGAGATCATCTGCACCGGCGTTTGCCGACTGTGCGGGCAGCGAACCGGACGCACTGGGCGAAGCGGTCGCGGAACCTCCCCCGAAAAGATCCTGCAGATCGGTGCAGCCCGTTGCAGCCAGTATCAGGATAAGAACGAGCGCCAGCGCGCCAAGCCGTTTCATACGCATAAAGGTTCCTCCCGTTGAAATGATTTTATTATACCAGACTCTGTGCATCATACATACGGGGCAAATGTAAATAAATTGGAATCGTTTCGCAAACAGGCGCTTATTGCTTGTGCTGTCCGCTGTGCGCATGGTATGATGAGCAGGTAAACGCAAATGAATAAGGATTTAGGAAAAACGATGAAACGGATATTATTAGCAGTCTTGTGCGGCATGCTGGCATTCTTATGCGCGTGCGGGGGTTCGCCCGTCGTGGTGGTGACGCCGACGCCGATTCAAGCGGAAACGGCGACGCCCGAGATTCCGAGCACCACACCGGTATCCACCCCGGATCCCACGCCGACACCGGCTCCCACACGGATTACGGTGATGGCGGTGGGCGATTTGCTTTGCCTGGGAGCGCAGCTCAGCGCGGCGCGCGATGGTGGCAGCTACGACTTTGACTATGCCTTTGCCGAGATCAAGGACGTTATTTCCTCGGCGGATCTGGCGATCGGTAACCTTGAAACGTTGATCGCGAAGGGGTATCCGTATACCGCGATCGCATCGAGCGCCACGCCGACGCCCGCGCCGACCGAAACTGAACCCGTGGTTTCATCCACACCTCCGGCGGATTCAGCGGGTGAGAGCTCGAAAGCGGACTTCGCGCCCCGGCACGATGTGCAGCTCTGGCAGCAGACGCTGCCAGTGGGGCCGCTCGTGAACGGGCCGGACGATTACCTCAGCGCTGTGGTGGACGCGGGCTTCGATGTGTTGACCACCGCGAACAACCATATGAACGATTACGGCGTAGACGGACTCCAGAAGACCATCGGACGCCTTGACAGCTATGGCATTCCGCATACCGGTTCCTACGCAAAGGCCGATGACAAAGCGCCGCTGATTGTCGATATTCAGGGCATCCGGATCGGTATTGTCGCCTATACCGACCATCTCAATACCTACTCGGACCTCAACGAGTCGCTGTTTAACCTGTACGATGAGGATAAGATGGCGGCGGATATTGCCGCGACCGAGGCTGCGGGGGCGGATTTCATCGTGTTCAGCATGCACTGGGGCGTAGAGAACACGCGCGAGGTGACACAGGAGCAGCGTGAAATCGCGCAGGCTGCCGCCGACGCGGGTGCAGACCTGATTCTCGGCTCGCATCCGCATTGCGTACAGGATTTTGATCTGCTCGAAACGGACCACGGCAGCGTGCCGGTCATCTATTCGCTGGGCAACTTCATTTCGAGCATGGCGCGCGACATCAATAAGGACGGCATGATACTGAAGTTCGTGCTGGAAAAGAACAACGTGACGGGGGAGACCACGCTCGGTGCGATGAGTTATATCCCCACCATATGCACTACCTATGACGACAAACGTTTTGTCGTGCTGCCTGCCGATACCGCCTCGGCGGAGGGTTCCTCTACGCGGCAGGGTTCGCGCGATCGTACGATTGAAGCGCTGGGCACGGATATCGCCACGCCGGAGTGAGCGCAAGAAACACACACAGGCCGGCTGCGCTGCATCCGGCCTTTATGTTGGCGTTATGAAGGGGATATTTTCATTTTAAGGAATGTATTATAATGAATAACCAGACCGGGCAGCGCCCGTAATTCGGCGAAATCTGGTATACAAAACGCAAAGATGCGAAAGCATACGATGCAAAAAGGAAGAGCGATGAAGCGGATATTATTGGTGGTGATGTGCGCTTTGCTGGCGCTTTCGGGCGCGTGTCAAAGCACGCCCGAAATTGTGGTTTCTACGTCCGCGCCTGCGGCGGAGAGCGTGACAGAGGCGGCAACGTCCACTCCGGCTGTTACGCCGGAACCCACGCCCAGTCCGACGCCCGCGCCTGCGTGCGTGACAATCATGGCGGTGGGGGACCTGATGTGCCTGCCGCATCAGATCGGCGCGGCGCGCAGCGGCGGAGGCTACAACTTCGATTACGCGTTTGCGCCGGTGAAGGACATCCTTTCCTCGGCCGACCTCGCGATCGGCAACCTGGAGACACTGATTGCCGAGGGACACCCGTATCCCCCGATCCGATCGGAAGCGGAGTCGACGCCTGCGCCAACTGCGGGTACGGACCCAAGCGCGGAGCCAAGCGCCAGCGCGAGTGCAAGCGGGGAGCCGAGCGAAGAGGAGGGTGAAAGCGTCGCTTTTGGGCCGGGCAACGCCATGGCGGATATCGCTTTGCAACACAGCACATGGCAGCGGCGCCAGACGTTGCTCGAAAATATGCGCCTCAACGGACCGGCGAGCTACCTCGACGCCGTAGTGGCGGCGGGGTTCGATGTGTTGACTACCGCGAACAACCACAGCTTTGACTACGGCGAGGACGGCATCCGCAAAACGATCGCGCAGCTTGATGCGCGCAATATACCGCACACGGGTACATACGCCGCTGAGGCGGATAAGGCTTTGCCGCTGATCGTCGATGTACAGGGCGTCAAGCTCGGCATACTCTCTTATACCACCTTTGTCAACAACGGCGCGCGCAGCCCGCTGATCGGCCACTATGATGCGGACTTGGCTGCCGCCGATATCGCGGCGGCAAAGCAGGCGGGCGCAGACTTTATCGTCGTCTGCATACACTGGGGCACGCAGAACAGCCGCACGGTCACAAACAAACAGCGTACCGAAGCGCAGCATTTCGCGGATTCGGGCGCGGACCTCATCCTCGGCGCGCACCCGCACTGCATACAGGAGTTTGAGCTGCTGGATACGGCCCGCGGCAGCGTACCGGTCATCTATTCGCTGGGCAACTTTATCGCCAGCATGCCGCTACCTATGAACGACGACGGCATGATTCTAAAGTTCGTTTTGGAGAAGGACTTTGCGACGGGAAAGACTTCGCTTACATCGCTGAGCTACATTCCCACCTACTGCGGCAACACCGATGCGGGCCGCTTCGCGGTCGTGCCCGCGGACGCCGCTTCGGCGGAAGGGAGTCCGGCGCTGGCGAAATCGCGCAACCGCACCATCAAGGTGTTGGGAGAGGATATTGCCACGCCGGAGTGACGCGGCGGAACGCGGCGTTTTTTCAAGCCGTAAAAGGAGTTTTATGAGCGACATACTGTACAAAATGAACCGGACTGCAAAAACCAAAAGATCATTAACGATCCTTGCGGTGATATGTGCGGCCTTTACAGTGTTTATATTGGGGAATTGGGTGATCGACCAGATCAATCTGGCCACAAACGGTGAGCCGGATTTCACAACATTGTCACAAGGTGAAATCAAAAACGGTTTGTTTGTGACCGGAACCATCACGGAAGCGATCGGGCCATATGCTGAGCAATATACAAGGGATAGCCACGGAAACGAGTCAGACGCCTCGTTAAACCAATTCTATTACCTTGTGCCTGTATATTCACAAAATGGAGACCATATTGCGTATTTCGTTACATTCGAAGCAAGGCATCATTACAACGACAGGCATGACATGGCAGCGATTGCTACAAGCTCAGGCTCCGGGTACCATGCGAAACCGCTATATCTCGAACATGCCCGGATGGAGATCATGGGAAACGATCAGAAACGGATTCTGGAGAAATGGGCTACATCTCCCGATTTCTACGAAGGCGGTTCCTTTGTTGATTATTGCGCAGCGAATAATATGCTGGGCACAGCGGACAAAGAAGTTATATTAGCTAAGATCATCACCTGTAACATCAGTCGGGAGTGGCATGCGGGAATCGAACTTAGCAATGTGTTATATCCGCTCGTCCCCGGTGTGTTTTTTGCCCTGTGGATATTATTGATTGATGCAGTGCAAAAGAAGCGTAAGGAAAAATATGCGCAGGAGAAAAAAGAGCGGATTTACCAACAGTCTAATTCAAATGATAATACCTTGCGCTTTTATGGGAACTGCCTCTCGGTTGCAAAGCGTCGCCTCGATATCACAAGGGCCGGTGTGTATGCATCGGCTTTTTTGTTAACGTCAGGCTGTTCCGCCACTTCATATCCGCATGGCGCAGACCCTTGTGCACGGCGATATGACGGTTTATCACGACGCCGAATAGGGTCGTTATGTCAGCCGGAACGTCCGGGAGGCCGTCCCCTACGGGAACGATGGAATATTGGCCGGTGTTTAAGCATCGGCTTTTTTGTTATCAGTTGGTCTACCTGTTCCCGCATGGTTGCAATACGCCGCAGCAAAAGCTTGCGTGGCAGTACATGCATCCTGCTACGATGCATGTAACATCGCGCAGGACGCCCCTATAAATGTCGACGGCATCCAATTGCGCCTGTTGGTATAATAAAAGAGTGGCTTAACAATAAATGGGTCTAAAGTGTTTACGCTGGGATGCGCCGATGGTATACTGTACGAATGGCGATCGCGCCGTATCGGAGGCTGCATGAAGAAAAACCGCAGGAAAATTCTTTCCGCCTGTTATCTGGTGTTGGTATTTTCCGTCACACTGATCCTGGCGTTCTACTTTTCCAAAGAGAGTAAAGGCCTGCTTTCGATCCTGGGATCGCTCAATCCGTATTGGCTGGCCGCTGCACTTGGCTGCATGGTGCTCTACCTGCTGATCGAATCGTGGGCGGTCTGGTACATCACCATCTTCATGTACAAAAAGCTGAGCTATGCTTACATATTAAAGCTCGACATCATTGGCAACTACTACGGCGCGCTCACGCCCGCTGCGTTTGGCTTTCAGCCCTCGCAGATCGCCTATATGAAGCGCGATGGCGTGCCGGTCGGCATATCCACCTTCATCCAAACGATCAAGCTGATGGCGTACGAGATCGTGATTGTGGTGCTTTGCATCGTATTCATGGCGTTCAAAGGCGTCTATTTTCATCAGAACAATCCGGAGATTTTCTGGCTGTCCGTGTTTGGCGCATGCATCAATGTATTTGTGATTATCGTGATGATTCTGGCCATTACCAGACAAAAAGGCCTGAAACGAATTGTGCTTGCGCTGACCCGCTTTCTGGCCAGGATCCGGATCGTCAAGAACCTGGATAAGATCAACGAGACGGTAGGGCATACGCTGGACGACTACCATGAAAGCGCCAGATATCTGAAAGCGAATAAGGGCCGGACGTTGGTTGCTTGCGCGCTAACGCTGCTGCAGTGGCTATTGTTTTTTACGATCCCGTACTGCCTGTACAACGCGTTTGGATTGGGAATGCTCAACGGACAACCCGGCGCGTTGGACACAATCTCGCCGTTTGACGAAGCGGCTACCGTTATCGCCATGGCCGCATTTCTGTTTCTGGCAGTCCACTTCATGCCCATCCCCGGTTCCAGCGGCGCGACGGAAGCGGGCTTCGGTATCTTCTTCGGCAGCTTCTTTTTTGCCGGTTCCGCCGCCGCGATGCTGCTTTGGCGGCTGATCACCTATTACTCGGTTATCGCGCTGGGCTTCCTCGTGATCTTCCTGGACGGCTTCTTCAAAAAGAAACGGGGTCAAGCGAGCGGCGAAGTGCCGACAGGAGACCCATCGGACACCCCAACCGACGTTTCATAATTCATGCACTGCATGAAATCGGACCCGCAACAAACGCTTGCGTGACAGATTTTACGCTTCCTGCTAATATATAAACGCATATATTCACGCAGGGGGCCTTATGAACGCGGTCGGCATCCATATCCTAAAGCTGCGCAAGCAGCATAATCTGTCGCAGGAGGCGCTGGCGGAAAAGCTGAACGTCACGCGTCAGGCGGTATCGCAGTGGGAGAACGGCAACACCCAGCCCAATCTGGATACGTTGGAACGGATTGCTGATATGTTTGGGGTGGATATCCATGAGGTGATCTATGGGGAAAGGCGAAGGAATGCGCCCCATCTCACGCCAAGGCAGCGCAAGAGGCACTGGATTGGGGTTGCGGTTTTCAGCCTGATTGCATTGGCTATGGTAATCCTTTCATTGCTTATGGAGCCATATCTGAGCGAACAGGCCGACAGATACTATAATATGGTACCGAGCGCATTGTATTATTCTTTCGCCTATCCGTTGCTTTATATATCGATCGCTTTTGCTATTCTCAACGGGTGTTCGTTAATCGGGGATATCCGAATCAAGTGTCAATGGGTACGAAGACTTTTATTGACTGTAAGCGTTGCCTGCGCGCTTATGTTTTACGGGAGTGTTATGGGCTGCTTTGTGTATCTTGAGGGTGCCGTCTCTTGGTTCGTTTTTGATACAGCCACTTTTTTTCTTGTGAATCACGCAATATTCCTCCTCCCCGGCATCGGCCTGTTCATTGGCTTAACAGGTCACAGGGAAAAAGTTCTAAAGCTTAATTCATGAAATCTTGCCTAATCGAAAGCTATAGCCGGTTGCGAAGCTATGGCTTTGCTATTCCAGCGTAACACTTTCTTTTCCGTAATAGTTTGCGATCGCTTCGTTCCTCCAATCGGGGGGGTCGCTGATATCGTCAAAGTACAAAACGTATGGTTTTGTATTAATTGCAGATAGCACAACTTCGGAATCGTCCGAATGCAACCTGAAGAGTCTGTCCTCGATTTCCCTGTCGTATTGCACGGCCTCTCCATTTACTAGTGAAATCACCGCACTGACGGAGGTTATGTTCCTGTAATTGACGGAGGTGATAGAAACGAAGAAAAGGATTGCCATCGAAACCAGGACGGGTAACGCATATTTTATCTGCACTCGCATGATAACGGCTTGATATGCATCGCGGGCTTTGTCGCGATGAAAAATCTCGAGCTTTTGATAAAACCAGCCAAATGAATAACACAAATTGATGATTAGCAGCCAAACGTATGAAAAAAAGCGGATATTCTGCACCCTCAGGTCGCCCGTTCCTCCCATCGAGTATAAGGTGGGGGTAAACTGCGCCGAAAAAATACAAAAAGATATGATAAGAACCAGCAAAGGATAACGGAATCGGATCTCCGTATTCTTAACGATCAGAAACAAGAACGGCAGGATAAAAGCAATCCCGATGAGTATGGGCAGGCTGGATGAGCGCTCCGCAATGAATTTTGCGCCGTATATAAGTGACTCGAATACCGCTTTAACCGGCGGCATCATCGTCAGCCTTGCCTGTCTGACTGCGTTTCCCGGCGCCATGATACTGAAAAATAAGCCGGCAGCCATAACGAACAGAACACAAATTGGCAGGATGGATTTTCTGCGCTCTTTTATCAACAGCCAGAGGGAAAAACAGAGCAGCAGCAATAGCGAGACCAAGGCTGTTACGTAGTTACCGCCGCCGATTATCACTGCGAGCGGCAGCATGATCACGGCGTGTTTTAAGGTGGTTCTTTTCTTGGTACTAACCATATATCCAATCATCAGACCGAAAAGGGTTAATGATAGCGAATAAAAGAAGGTATAATAGATGGATCCGTTATACCAGAAAAAAGACTGAACGGGCGACGGTACAAATTGAATGGATATGCCCGTTACGATCAAGCCGATAATTAGCCACGTTACTCGATCTGACTTAAGCAGTACGACAAAGAGTTTGTATGAGAAGAATAGAGTGCTGAATATCAATGAGAAAAGTAAAATGACCGTACTCATGAAATAGCCGTTTTCACCCCAGATTGAAGGCTGTAAGGCCATCAAAAAACATGCGGAATATGTACCTTGCCACACGTTATACATGATTGCCGCTCTCTCTGCAGCGGCTTTAACCGCTTTAATCGGCGAACCTGTCGCCTGGAAAGCCCGGTACGCCTTATCCCCATACGAGAAATCATCTGCGCTGGGATGATTGTATTGTGAAATGAGAAGAATCGGGATAAGGGAACCAATCAACGCGATTAAGACAAATAATAAAACAATCTTTCTGATTGGTAACTTGATAGGCATTGTATATCTCCCGTCTTGGTTAAATGGAGCCTTGCTCGCTGCTATTTATACACCCAAAAATCAGCTGATATCTTATTCTGGTTCGATGACATCTCGTAAAGTTAACATCACAAGGGCGGACGGTCTGTTCTTACTAATACCACAGACAAACATTCTTACTGGTTTGTTGACCTTGCATGTATATGGAAGAATTATATCATATTTGGTCAAGAGCACAACCCGTGGGGGATAAAAAAGACGATTCCCGCTCCACTGATTATTTACAGGGCCAATGGGCTGATTATTATGATACGCTATACCGTACCGATTTTAATATTCCTGACCCATCGGCAGACAGCGTGGACAATTGTCTGGGAAGATTACATCGCTGAAGACAGTGAAATTCAAGACGAGTATACGAATACGGTTGAGGACAAAAAAATCATTGCAGAATTGTTCAGCCTGTTGAAACTAGGGGACAAACGTATAATTTTGATGGTATTTGAAATGAATCCGGATCAATTATTATGGATATAAGGCTATATTGCGCTGATTTGCCCGGAGTGTATTATCGTGCCGGATGCTTATTGGAAAAAATCGCGGGCAAGAAAATAGTCAATGAACTTATAGGATGAAAATAATGTGGACGCACATTGACCACCCTCCCACAACTAGACATATTGGGCAGGGCTTGAACCCCTCCTCCACAACCTGAATTTAAAGAGGCCGGTGTATGTGCACCTGCCTCTTGTGTGGTCGTATCGTAGGGGCGGCGATTAGCCGCCCGTCACATTTTATCCCAGCTTCTTGACGCTCATCAGCGCCTTCTCGCCGTTGATATCCCATTCCTTTTCGTATCCGGCAAGCGCTTCGCCAATCTCGTCTGCGAGCACCTCGGAGGCGATCTCGTCATGGTTGCGTGCCACGATGCCACAAAGCCGCTCGTTGCCCGTCAGCGCGAAACGGATGTGGTCCATCACCTCAAAGCCCGCTTCCTTGCGCATCGTCTGGATCTTTGAGATCAGCTCGCGCACGAAGCCTTCCTCAATGAGTTCGTCGGTCAGTGTGGTTTCAAGGATCACGCCCGCGGGGCCGTCCGTCTCCACGACGTAACCCTCGCGCCGCACCGGCTCGATCAGCATATCCTCCTCGGCGAGAATCACGTTCTGGCCTTCCACTTCGAACGAGTACGCGCCTTCGGAGCGCACCGTATTCACGATCTTAAGGCCATCGCCCTCGGCGAGGTGCGTACGGATGGCGTTTAACAGCTTGCCGTACTTCGGCCCCAGCGTTTTAAGCTGCGGCTTGATGCTGTACGACACGTATTCGCTCGTGTCCGCGCCGTAGGTTACCTTTTTGATATTGAGCTCGCCCTCGATTAACTCCGTGTACATCGCGCCCGGGTCGTCGATGCCCGCGACGAACATGTTCGCGATGGGCTGGCGGTTTTTGATCACCGCCGTGTTGCGCGCGGCACGTCCCAGCACCACGACGCGCAGCACCGCGTCCATGCCCTGCTCCAGCGCCTTATCCACGTGTGACATATCCGCCTTCGGGTACTCGCACAGGTGCACGCTCTCAGGGGCGTTTTTGTCCACGCTGCGCACGATGTTCTGATACATCGCCTCCGTCATGAACGGAATGAAGGGCGCGGCGAGGCGGCAGAGCGTCTCCAATACCGTATAGAGCGTCATGAAGGCGTCCGCTTTGTCCTGCTCCATGCCGGAACCCCAGAAACGCTCACGGCAACGGCGCACGTACCAGTTGGACAGTTCATCCACGAACTTATCAAGCTCGCGCGCGGGCTCTGTCAGCCGGTACTCGTCGAGGTACTTTGTGACCGTCGCGATCATCGTATTCAGCCGTGACAGGATCCATTTGTCCATTACGTTGGCGTAGCTCAGCGTATGCTTCGTCGGATCAAAGTCGTCGATGTCGGCGTACAGCACGTAGAACGCGTAGGTGTTCCACAGCGTGCCCATGAACTTGCGCTGCGCCTCGGATACTGCCTCCTCGCCGAAACGGGAGGGGAGCCACGGCATGCTGCCCGCGTAGAAATACCAGCGCACCGCGTCCGCGCCCTGCTTGTCGAGCACGGTCCACGGATCTACGACGTTGCCCTTGTGTTTGCTCATCTTCTGGCCGTCCTTGTCCTGCACGTGGCCCAGCACGATGCAGTTCTCGAACGGCGCTTTGCCGAACACCACCGTGCCGATGGCGAGCAGCGTGTAGAACCAGCCGCGCGTCTGATCGATGGCCTCGCTGATGAAGTTGGCCGGGAAGCGCTTCTCAAACTCTTCCTTGTTTTCGAACGGGTAGTGCCACTGCGCAAACGGCATGGAGCCCGAATCGTACCAGCAGTCGATGACCTCGGGTACGCGTTTCATATGGCCGCCGCATTCCGGGCAGCGCAGCGTCACCGCGTCGATGAACGGCTTGTGCAGCTCAATATTCTCCGGTACGTTTTCGCCCATCTCCTTGAGCTCCGCGATGGAGCCGATCACGTGCACATGGCCGCAGCCGCACGTCCAGACGGGCAGCGGCGTACCCCAGTAGCGCTCACGCGAGAGGCCCCAGTCGATGACGTTTTCGAGGAAGTTGCCCATACGGCCTTCCTTGATGTTCTCCGGCAGCCAGTTGACGCCGCGGTTGTTTTTGAGCAGCAGGTCCCGCACCTCAGTCATACGGATGAACCAGGTGCTGCGCGCGTAATAGAGCAGCGGCGTATCGCAGCGCCAGCAGAACGGGTAGCTGTGCGCGTAATCTTGCGCCTTGTGGAGCAGCCCGCGATTCTTTAAATCCTCAATAATCTTTACGTCCGCGTCCTTGACGAACACGCCATCCCAAGGCGTCTCCTTCTTGAAGCGGCCGCGTGCGTCCACCATCTGCACAAACGGCAGGTCATAGTTCTTACCGACGCGCGCGTCGTCTTCGCCGAATGCAGGCGCGATATGCACGATGCCGGAGCCGTCCGTCAGCGTGACGTAGTCGTCGGTCGTGATGAACCACGCTTTCTTATCCGCCGCGCCGAAATCGTACAGAGGTTCGTATTCCTTGTATTCAAGGTCCTTGCCGACGTACTCCTCCACGATCTGCGCGCGCTCGCCGAACAGGCTCTCCACGAGCGCCTTGGCCATGTAGAGATATTCGCCGTCCACGCTGATCTTCACGTACGCTTCGCGCGGGTTCACGCACAGCGCAACGTTGCTCGGCAGTGTCCAGGGCGTCGTCGTCCACGCGAGGAAGTATGTGTTCTCCTCGTTCTTTGTACGGAACTTAACGAACACCGAGGTTTCCTCGACGTCCTTATAGCCCTGCGCGACCTCGTGCGACGAAAGCGCCGTTCCACAGCGCGGGCAGTAGGGGACCACCTTGTGTCCCTTGTACAGCAGACCCTTATCGGCAATCTGTTTTAGCGACCACCACACCGACTCGATGTAGTTGTTCTCGTACGTGATATACGGGTCGTCCATATCCACCCAGAAGCCAACGCGCTCGCTCATGCGCTCCCATTCGCCCTTATACTTCCAGACGCTCTTTTTGCACTCCGCAATGAACGGCTCCACGCCGTACTGCTCGATCTGCTCCTTGCCGTCAAGGCCAAGCAGCTTCTCGACTTCCAGTTCCACGGGCAGGCCATGCGTATCCCAGCCCGCTTTGCGCAGCACGTCGCAACCTTGCATCGTCTTGTAGCGCGGGATCAGGTCCTTAATGCAGCGCGTCAAAATATGGCCGATATGCGGCTTGCCGTTGGCGGTCGGCGGCCCGTCGTAAAACGTATAGGCGGGCTTGCCTTTGCTCTGCTCCACGGTCTTTTCAAATATGCGGTTCTGTTTCCAGAACTCCAGAACCTCGAGTTCCCTGTCTTTGAAGTTCAGACTTTTGTCTACGGACTTATACAGCATTGATATCTCCTTTTGTCATTCCGGTCCGCGGATTTATTTTCCACGGTAAAATATAAAACGTCTCGCCCCTTGGGGCAAAAGACGCTCATCTTTCACGGTACCACCCAAATTCATACCTCCGGGATTAAGGAACCCACGGGGCATATCTTTGCCGCGCGGTAACGGGCGCGAACCGCCTTTGCTTAAGGCAGTACCTTCGGCAAAGAGGCGTGGCGGGTGATGGCGCAAAAACCGCTTCTGTCGGGGCTTTCACCGTCTCCCCGCTCGCTGTGCATCGCTTTTTTGTCCGTGTCCCGCGTCAAAGCCTTATTTTAACGTTTCCTTATTATAAAGGAAACCGATTTTTTTGTAAAGAGCGGGTCTGAATATCCGGTATTTTCATCCTTAATGTAAACGACGGCTTAAGCACAGGCTGCCATACCATCATCGAATGGCCATTACGGACGGCAATGAGCAATCGCTTGGGTTCTGCAAGCCGCTGGCTTTCTGTGCGTCGGACAACCTTGAACTGAAATAACGGTTTATTTAATATGAATTAACGCCATATTGTTGATTATATTAACAAATAAAGCTATAATCCTATAAATATCGATCATCATATATACAACGCGGCGTAATGCCGCATTTTCACATCATCCATGTGGTCGAGTCATAAGGAGTCTATTCCGATGAAACACAGGCACCTGATTTCGCTGTTGGTTACCGTGCTGCTGATTGCCGTAACCGTATTTCCCGCTGGCAGCGCTTTGGCCGCGGCAGACGTAACCTCTCTCGCGGTAACCACGGACCAGGAAATGCGCATTACGACGGATGCGGGCGACCTGATCTCTCCCGACGCATCGGGGAAATATACGAATGTTCCCAAGGACGCCAAACTGTACGTGGAATATGCGTTCTCGCTGCCCGATTATAACGAAGCGCTGGACCCGGAAGATCCTGCGTATGATTATAACTATTACGCCGGAGATTATATCGACGTGCAGCTTCCGTATGTGGTCGCTTTTGATGAGCCGACGGGGGGCTGGGATGTAAAGGACGACCACGGAAACACGGTGGGCGTGCTGTCCATCGACGCGGACGGCCTCGCACGCATCGTATTTACGGCTTTCGTCGAGAGCCATTCGTCCATTACAGGCTGGTTCTCACTGGAGGGGACCTTCAAGGATGGCATATTCGACGCCGGGGACCCGGTGCAGATTGAGGTGACATTTGCCGGGACGACGGTAGAGATCGGATTCCACGATGACAGGGAGCCGCTTTCCGTTTCCGCCGATAAAAACGGCGTTTACGACCCCGATACCAACCGTATCACCTGGACCGTGACCGTCACGCCCAACCGGAATTTGGACGGCGTTACGATCGTCGACACGTTCGGCAACAACCAGACCTATGTGGCAGGCTCGTTCAAAAGGGGAGCGGGCGCGATTGACGACTCCGCTTTAACTATTGCGCCCGGAACCAGCACCACGCAGATCACGTATGCCGGGGTCTCTTTAAACAGCGGTGATACGGTGTTCAGCTATCAGACCGAGCCGACCGCGACGGCATTTGCGGCGGAGACGGGCAGCGTTGAAAGTGTGAACTTTACCAATGGTGTGGATGTCTATTTAGACGACGACCCGGTCGCGGACGACGACGCCACGGTGTCTCTCAACTGGATTCAGAAGAGCAGTTCGGACGTCGGCACCTCGTTGACGGACAGCCGCCTGATCCGCTGGACAATCGCTGTCAACGCGGGGGGATACGACCTCTCCGGCGCGACGATCACCGATACGATTCCGAAGGACCTGGACCTTTTCGTAGACAGCACGCATCCGATTCGCTTCGGCTCTACGGACCTCACAAATGACGAATCCCATGGCCCCAATACCTATACCCTTGCAGGCGCGAGCGATACGGATATATTGACCGTATACCTCGGAGACATCACCGCCACCGGTTCGCTCGTGTTCTATACCCGTGTCACCAATGATGCGCTGTATACGGGTAACGGCACCACGACATTTACCAACAATGCCGAGTTTAACTGGATAGGCAACGTTTCCGGAACTCCCAGTGACCGTGATAATGAAGATGTAGGGCAGGGCGTGCTTTCGAAGGCGGCAGGAAGCACGGTAAACTTTGACGACGACACGAATAATATCATCAACTGGACCGTCACTGTCAACCGGAACCTGATTGACATTACCAATGCGATATTCTCCGATACGATCAACGCCGGGCAGGAGTATGTGGCGGACTCGTTCTCGATCAACGATACGGAGGGCGTGTTCAGCTACAATCCCGCCACGCATACGCTCCAGTATGATTTCGGTACAGCCCGCGTGATCAGCAATATGTATACGATCAGGTTCCAAACACGCATCACGGACTATTCACCGCTCTATGTAAACCAAGCCAATCTCGCCGCGTATCAGAACTCCGCGACGCTGACCGGCACAGGTATCCTGGGCGGCACTGTCACGACAACCGGTACGCAGCGCTACAACAGTCAGGTTGTCAATAAGACGGTTCAATCCGGTTACGACCACACGACCAAGCGCGTGACCTGGCAGATCGTCGTCAACCGCAATGATATTCCGCTCACCGGCGCGACTCTGACCGATACCATCCCCGCGGGCATGACATTCCTGCCCGAAACGTTCTCCATATCGGGCGTAACCGGCGCTGCGGATGACGCGCTGAGCTATACGGTGAACGCGCCGGACGACATCACGTCGAACGACAGCTTTACGTACAGCTTCCCGGCCGGATTCAATGAAACTGCGACGATCACGTATCAGACGCAGGTCAAGGAAGACATGCTGCTGACCCAGGGCTCCAAGAACTTTTCGAACGTCGCGAGGCTTACCGCAGACGGCCTCGACGCTTCATCCACCGCGGTTGCCTCCATGTCCAATACGATGGTGTATAAGAGCATGGATTATATTACGGGCGCGGACTACGCGCTGTGGAAGGTTGTCATCAACGGCGAGGGTGTTGCGATGACGAACATCAGCGTTTCAGACGTATTGCAAGCAGGGCTGCAGCTCGACCTTGACTCCGTCACCGTGTACCCCATGACGCTGACCGCAGACGGCACGCTGACCAAAGTCAGCACGCCGATATCCAAAGACCTCTTTACTGTCTCTTATAATGCGACGACACGCGAGCTTGTCTTCGGCATGCCGGGCACCATCAACAGCCCCTATCAACTGGAGTTCATCACGGATATTATGACCAGCCCGCTTGCAATCAGCAATACCGTCACGCTCAGCGGCTCCAGCTATACCGCGACATCGATTGTAAACAACGTGACCATCAATGTCGGCGAAACAGGGCTCGGCGGCAGCGGCGTGCAGGGCAGCATCACGGTCGAGAAGGTAGGCGAGAGTGAGGAGCCGCTTTCGGGCGCGGTGTTTACGCTCTACAACAACCGCGGCGAAATGGTCGCCCAGGATGAGACGGATGAAACGGGCAGCGTGACATTCGGCGGGCTGCCTATCCGTTCTTACGTGCTGGAGGAGACCACCGCGCCGGAGGGTTATGTGCGCAGCGAGGAGACTGTCCGGTTCCGTATGGATACCGACGTCCCCAATGTGTTCTACGACTTCGCCAACGGGAAGATCCGAGCCGATGTGATCGTGCTCAAGACGGGTACGGACGACGTGCCGCTTTCCGGCGCGGAGTTTACGGTCTACGACGCGGACGGACACGCGGTGGATGTGAAGACAACGGGCGAGGACGGAAAGGCGACTTTTGAAGACCTGGAATACGGCGATTACACCATCGTGGAAACGAAAGTGCCGGAGGGCTATTTGCGCGACGCGGAGTCGACCCCGGTCTCCGTTACGACGACCGACGACGTCAACGTGACGATCACCAACACGCTCATCCGCGCGGATGCCATCGTGCATAAGACCGACCGGTACGGTACGCCGCTGGCGGGGGCAGAGTTCTCACTGTATGACTCGGACAATCACCTGATTGATACGAAAACGACGGGCGCGGATGGCATCGCGGCTTTTGAGAATCTCCCTTACGGCGCTTATACAGTTGTGGAAACCAAAGCGCCCGCGGGATACGTACGCACCGAGAATGCGACGCCGTTTGTCAT
Source organism: Bacillota bacterium (assembly GCA_023390815.1). Classification (GTDB taxonomy): domain Bacteria; phylum Bacillota; class Clostridia; order Christensenellales; family SZUA-584; genus JAEWCC01. Next base: position 41,483 of record JAEWCC010000065.1, on the reverse strand, counting down.
TGCCTCCACCGAGGATGTAAACGTGACCATCACCAATTCTCCTTACGAGATCCCGCAGACCGGCGGATGGCTGGATACATGGATGCTGCTCGGGCTTGGCGGAGCGCTGGCGCTGGCGGGCATGGTTTGGCTGATCGTCAGAAGGCGGGTCCATGCGCGATAACACCCCCGAAGGAGATGTTGGCGTAACGCGGCGTGCGCGCAGGCGTTTTCGCAAGCGGCAGGCCGCAAAGCGCACGGTGCTCCGATACCTGCCGTGGGTGCTGGTCGCCGTGGGGCTGGCCATAGCCGCCTTTGCGGTGATTTCACGGCTCTCGGTTTCATCCGAGCAGAAGCGCTTTGTTGTGCAATACCGAAACACCGAACAAAGCACGGCGGTTTCCGCAGCGCCGCCCGGCCAGCCCGGCCCAACTGGCGAATTGCCGGACCCGGACACGGCGCAGCCGGAGGAATCTGGCGAAACGGATGCCGCTCTGCTGGCGGTTCTCACGATCCCGTCCATCGATCTGGAAGTGGCGATGCGCGAGGGCGTCGGCTCCCGCTCGCTTCGGTACACGGTGGGGCATTATCCGAGGTCCGTGATGCCGGGAGAGACGGGCAACTGCGTGATCATGGGTCACCGCAAATATACCTACGGCGAATTTTTCAACCGGCTGGATGAGCTGGAGGCGGGCGATGAGCTGATACTCGAGCGCGCCGGAACCGTATACACCTACACGGTGACGGAAAAGTTTGTCGTCGCGCCCAGCGACACCTATGTGCTGGACCCGACGGAAGACGCGACCATTACGCTCATCACCTGCACGCCCATCCGCGTTGCGACGCATAGGCTCATCGTCCGGGGAGTGCTGCAAAGCACGCGGGCGGCGGAATAAACGGCAACAAAAACGGCCTCTTGTGCATGGACAGGAGGTCGTTATTCTTTATCTGTCAACACGGTTCAATCGCCTTCGGTGTTACCGCACTCGATGTTGATGGCCGTACCGTCCGACATCTTGCCCGTGATGGTGCTGCCATTGATCGCGTACCATTCGTCGCAGCAGGCGGGATAATCGGACGGCTCGCTGCCCGTGAGCGCCACCGGTTTGCCCGAAACGGACGAAATACCGAATGTGCCCTCGCCGCCCTTCAGCGTAACCACAAAGAGGGATGAGGCACCGTTGTCATGGGCCAAATAGTATTGCCCGACATAACCATACGGGGTCCGGCGGTATTCTGCGTAGAAGTTCTCCCTGCCATCCCTTGATCCCGTGCAGACGAGCGAATCGGCTGCGGCGTCCCACGTACCGGTCAGCGATACCGCCGCACCTTCCGCGCTGGTATACGCGATCGTATAGCTGTTGCCGTTGTTGGTATACTGCACATCCTTAGCGCCCGTCAGTGCGAGACCCGCAGCCGCATGCTGCTCGCCGCGGCCAAAGAACAGGACCGGTTTTATATGCACGTCCGCAGCCTCGATGCCGCTAAGCGACGTGAGCGCCTGCTTTAAATCCGGATTTCCGTCAAGATTGCCAAGAAGCCTCTCGTAAACTGCCCTCTGGGCGTCGGTAAAAGCCGCGCAGGAGTCCGCAATGGGACTGCCGGAGATGGCAATTTCGACGGCGACCTCGCTCTCTTCTTCAATCCTCAAAGAGGTGCCATCGACGGGAATTGCTTTAACCTCCTGATTTACGGCTCCGCCTGCGGCAAACTCCTGCGCGCCAGGGTAATTCGTATACGGCTGCGCAAGGCCGCACCCCGCAAAGGGGATAATCATGGCAGCCATGAGCAGAATCATCAGTTTCTTCATTTCAATGCCTCCTTTCTGTTTAAAATGGACAGCGTGTTAAAATTCGATCACAGCGTATCATATATGATATCATTTCCGATTTTTATGGAGGATATGCAAAAAAATATGCATGAAAAAAGCCTTCAGCCGTTGTGGCTGAAGGCTTTTGCGCGGTTTTTGTGATTCGATCAGTTGCTTGCGGTCTCGCTCGGCACATATTCGAAGTTGACATCGGTGCCGTCCGACATCTTGCCCGTGATGGTGCTGCCATTGATGGCATACCATTCCGGCAAAGTCGAGGGATAATCGTACGGCTCGCTGCCCGTCAGCGCAGAAGGCTTTCCGGAAGGCGTCGTCGACAGTCCAAAGGTGCCGTCTTCGCCCTGTACCGTCATCACATAGTAGGACGCCGTGCCGTCATCGTTCGAAAAATAGTACTGGCCAATATAGCCGTATGCGGTCTTGCGGTATTCGGAATAGAAGTTCTCCACTCCATTCGTTGAGCCGGTGCAAACCAGCGAATCCGCGGCAGCATCGAATGTACCGGTCATCTGTGCGGTTTCCGGATTGCCGTCCGCATCGGTAGAAGTGTAGCTGATGGTATAGCTGTTGCCGTTTTCGCTATACTGAACGCCCTCCGCGCCCAGCATTGCAAGGCCTGCCGCAGCCGCTTCTTCGCCTAAGCCAAAGAACGCGACCGGGATCATGCCCATATCGACCATCGCCACGCCAAGAAGCGACATCGAAGCCCACAGGGTCTGCTCGTTGTTCGAAAGTCCGTCGCTAAGTTTTGTAAAGGGGACGGTCTTTGCATTCACGAAAGCCGTATAGGAATCGGCAACGGGGCTGCCACTGCTGGAAACGCTGCTCTCGATAGGAGCAGGCAAGCTGACCGCATCGCTTTCCGAAACTTCGGCCGACTGGGTTTCTTCCTGACCTGCAGACTTGGATTCATCCGGATTATTTTGACCAGCACCGCTGCAGCCGGCAAACATCACGAAGATCATCATAATGGCAACAAGGAAAGATAAAATTTTCTTCATTTACTTAAATCCCTTCAAATTATTCGGACCGGCGAATACAGCCGGGAAATCCGATTATTGGCGTATAGTAACATATTAATGGATAAAATACAACTATCAGGTTTCTACTGTGTGCTTTTGTCCCATCACAGTATGATAATTGATAATCAATTCAGCCCTGGAATTAACCCCCAGCTTTCTGTAGATTGCGTTCATGTGGGTGTTCGCCATAGCGTATTTCACGCATAGCTTTTTTGCGGATTCGTTCAACGTATACCCCTCCAAAAGCAGGAGATACAATTCATATTCGCGCGGAGCTAACTGCATAACCCGATCCTGCTTCACCGTCTCCGTGATTCCCGCTTTGCCACGGACCGATGGAGCCGGACTGCTATCCGCTGCGTCATCGGAAAGTGCGCCTTCTGCAACGCGTTGTTTTTCCGATGAAGACCCTCGTTTCAGCCGCTCAAACAGCGCCATATCAACACCTCCCACACCATCATACTTCGCTGGGACCCATTAAGAGTTTTTCACCGCACCGTCAACATTTTTTCATTTCAGAATTTGAAATTTCCCAATGACCGGCAACGGCTTCATTTCACCCTTGCAGACGTGGATGATCCCAATAATACATAATACGGGAAAGATCAATGCGCCCAATGAGAAAATCCAACTTATCGCCAGCGCGAGCTGCCAGGATATGACGAAAAATATCGCGCCCAGCACCCACGATACGAGCCCGTATGCAACCCCGAGAATCAGCAGGTTGAGCCCCTGATTGGTATGGTATCGCGCGAATATAGAGTTCTTGGGTGCCGCAAACAGCGGAATCAGCACGATGATATAAGCCAGAATTCCCATGGCCTTGTTGTCTTCGACGTCCTTTGCGTCGACATAGCCATTCTGATTCTGTGCTGTGGGCGCCGTGTTTGCCCCTGGGGATGATGCCTCCGCATCCGGTTTGCCGCAGGAGGGGCAGAATTTAGTGCCTGCTTGAATACTTGCTCCACAATACCTGCAAAATGCCAAAATAAAAACCTCACTTTCGTAATATGTTATACTATTCTTCGCATAAAACCTCCGAATTGACTATTCATTAGTTCGCATGAGTGGAATAAAAAAGCGGTTCTCATTGGTCTGATGAGAACCGCCATAAAAACTGCGGGCTATTTAGTCTCGGTTTGATTCTGCAAGCTGTTCATATACTCTTTAAAAACCTGCGCCAGTTCGGCCCGGCTGCTGATATGGGTCTTGCGGTAGATACTGGTGCAGTAGGTATTCACAGTCGGGTACGCAATGGAAAGAATACCGGATATCTGCCGCATCGTATATCCCTGCAACAGCAGTTTGCATACCTCGATTTCCCGCCGACTCATCCGGTATGGCCGGAAAAGGTGAAGCTGCTCGTTGTCGATTTCCATTTTCGAAGAGTCCTTTGCCCATTCATCCTCATAATGAGAGCTTGCGAGAAGCGGAGATAGCGTCAAAAAGATCAACACGACGATGGCCGAACCCACCGAGGCGATCAGGGATATGGAACTGCTTTTTTCATTGGTAATGAGGTTACCGATTAGCACGCCGGAGACACCGCCGCAAACCCCAATAAAGAGAATGGAAAACCGGGCATACCGCATACTGTTATATTTTTTGCCGATTACACCGAGAAGATAATACATATTCGCCATTCCCATCGTATTGCTGATGCCGAATAGTAACGCAAACACCACAGCCAGCCCCGCAGCCTGAGCGGAAAAACCGTTCAGCAGTAAACCCATCGCCAGCGTGCCGAAAGCGATATTCCAGGTGAGGTAGATGCTTTTTTTTGAAAAAGCATAGATGACGATATAGATGACGCAACCGGCCAGCGATCCAACCTGGTACAACGTCAGAAGAGGAAGATTGCTGCCGACAGCGGCGACATTGAGAATTCCCTTGCCGACCCCCTTGCCCAGGATCGCGAACATGCAGCTTAAAATCAGCATCCAATATGCGCTAAAGTGCATCTTGGGCTTGTCGAAGCTCTTCGGCGGGGCCGCCTCCGCAAGGCAGTCCTTTTTAAAGAACAGCGTGGCGCTGAGTGCAAGGACGACGATGCCGAAAGAGAACCACAGTTCGCTGTTGCTTTGCATGAGCTTTTCGGTATTATGATCCAGCAAAAGCATGAGCAGGCCGATCAGCGCGTTGCTGCCGATGACGGCATACAGTTTCTCCGTATTATTGAGCGCGAACACAAACGGCATCAGGATGCTGGTGTTGACGCAGCCTATCGATATCGCGATGATAACGGCGGATATCATCTGCATTTGCGCGTCCTTCACGGTCATGAACAGGATCATACCGACAATAACCGATGCTGCGCCGATACGGGCGGTTTTGACGAACCATTCTTTCTTTAAAATGAAGATAAATACTGCCGAAGAGATCAGGTTCAGCGCGTGCATCAGACTGCGCAGCTTGTCGCTGAACATATCCGCGGTGAGGGGAGAGGCGGTCCACCACGTCGCAAAAACGATGACCCAGGCATAGTAAATAATCCAGATAAAAATATAGGACAGATTTCGCTTCCTGACCCACTTGAAATTGACGACATTATAGCTCGTTATCGTATCTTCGGGTTTACCCCCAAAAACGCCCATTTAAACGATGACCCCTTTACTTATAACGATAAATGATGTGAATAGGTATATTATACTCATACCCGGAACAGATATCCAATGAAATAATGATGACAAGTATCATGGCTTAATAAAGCTTGAAAGGCCAAAATAGTTCTTGCCCTTTGATTTACTTTGTGATATTCTTCACACAGATGGATGCGAGGGAGCCCCTTTCATTCCGTCGAATCTCCGCAAAAGCCTGCGGAGAAAACCATAGACTGTACTGACAGCGCAGACGATGGTCTCAGCTGAAAGGCATGTTACAATAGCTTAAAGCGTTTGCTTTCTGTTTGCGTTACACCTGCCTTTCACGGCAGGTTTTTTAATTCCGGGGGTCCCCGGAAAGCGAAGCTTTTTGGGGTATAGTTACGGGGTCCCCGGAAAGCGTAGCTTTTTGGGGTAGAGAAATCAGGAGGTATCCATGCAAAGGATCGCAGTGATCAGCGCCATACTCGAAAACCCGCAGCGCAGTCAGGCAGAGTTCAACGCGCTCGTCGCGGGCTTTAAGGGGCTCGTCAAAGGGCGCATGGGGCTGCCCATACCTGAATACGGCGCTTCGGTCATCACCATCGTGCTGGCGGGCGAGCTCGACGAGATCAATAACTTAACCGGCAAGCTGGGCGCGCTGCCCGAGGTGCAGGTGAAGACGTCGGTATCCAAAAAAGAATTCCAGCCGCTGTAATCCGGCGGTAAACATTTTTATGGGCAACAGCCCGGAAGGAGTTTTTATGAAAAAGAAATTATCCATTGTGATAGCGCTTATCCTGGCGCTCGCGCTGCTCGCGGCGTGCGGCGATACCGGCGCGGCTGGGGAGACCGCGTCGGTGTCCCCCACGGAAACGGCCTCGGCCACGCAGATCGTGACGGAGACGCCTGCAGCCGCATCCCCCTCGTTTGATGAAAGCAACCCGCTTCCCGTCGCGACGCTCGCAGGGCCGACGGGCATGGGCATGATTCAGCTGTTCGACAATCCGGCTTACGAAGTTGGCCTGTATACCAGCCCCGATCAGATTACCGCCAAAGTCATCAGCGGCGAGGTATCCGTGGCGGCGGTGCCTTCCAATCTGGCGGCGGTGCTGTACAACAAGATGGGCGGTGGTATCAAGATCGCGGCGGTCACCACGATGGGCGTGCTGTACATTGTGGAGAACGGCAACACGGTAAACAGCGTCGCCGATCTTTCCGGCAAAACGATTTATGCGACGGGGCAGGGGTCCACACCCGAGTATGTGCTGGAGAAGATACTCGAAGCCAATGGGGTGACCGATGCGGATGTGCAGTATATGGGCGCGCATGCGGACCTCGCGAACGCGATGGCGGCGGGAGAGGTCAGTCTCGCGCTGCTGCCCGAACCGTTTGTATCCACCGTGATCGCGAAAAACCCGGATATTCAGGTTAAGATCGATATCAACGCGGAGTGGCAGAAAATCTACGGCGAGGATGCGGGCATGCCGATGGGCGTGACGATCGTATCGGGTGCCCTGGCGGCGGACGCGGCAGGTATGCAAAAGCTGATCGCGGACTGCAGCGCCTCGGTGGGCTATGTGACAGCTGACAGCGCCGAGGCGGCTGCGGATATCGTCTCCAAGGAGATCGTGGGCTCCGAGGCGGTTGCGCTCTCCGCAATCCCGCGCTGCGGCATCTCGTTTATCACGGGCGAAGCCGCCAAGGCAATTTTGGACGACTATTTCGCGGTGATGTTTGCGAACAACCCCGAGTCGCTGGGCGGCGCGATACCGGACGACGCAATCTATTACATGCCGTAAGCGCTATCTCTTATTTTGTAAACAACACTTCATAAACATAACAAACGAGCTGTGGGGCCGTGTAAACCGGGTTGACCCCACAGCCCGTTTTCATTTAAAGGGGATATCGAAAACGATAAGCCGGACATGACGGGATATTGACCCGGCATCGGTTGACAGGGCGCTTTTGCCGCCGCCCTATTGAAATATGGCTGTCAAGTGTATACAATAATGTCCATGAATAATCAACAGATTGCGCTCGTTACGGGCGCCAGCTCCGGCATCGGCAAGGCAGTCGCGGAGCTATTTGCGAAGGAAGGCTACATCGTTTACGGTACATCGCGGCGCGCAAGCTTTGAGAAGGCGGGTACTGAAGGAGCCCCCGTCACCATGCTGCCGATGACGCTCGAAGACGAGAAGTCTGTGGAGGATGCGGTGAAGTTCGTGGCGGAGCGCCACGGGCACATCGATGTGCTGGTCAACGCTGCGGGCAGCGGTATCGCCGGCGCGATTGAGGAGACCACCGCGGAGGAAGCCAAAACGCAGTTTGAAGTGTGCTTCTTCGGGGTCATACGCGTGCTCAACCATGTGCTGCCGTTGATGCGGGCGGCAGGCGGCGGCTCAGTAATCAACATCGGGTCGATGGCGGCCTGCTTCCCGATCGCGTTTCAGGGTATGTACAGCGCTGTGAAATCCGCGCTGTTTATGCTAACCACCACGCTACGTATGGAGTCGGGGCCTTATGGCATCCGCGCCTGCACCGTCGAGCCGGGCGATACGAAGACCGGCTTTACCGAAAAGCGTGTTTTTACAGAAAAAAGCCGCAACTCTGCGTACGCCAAACCGTTGGAGCGCGCTCTCTATGAGATGATCCGCTCCGAGATGGCTTCGCCGGGGCCGGAGGAGTGCGCAAAGCTCGTGCTGAAGGTTGCACGCATGAAGAACCCGCCCGCAAGGGTATCGGTAGGGCTGAGCTATAAAACGCTGTATGCCGTTTCGAAGCTTACGTCATGGCGCTTTAAAGAGCGCATCCTGAATATGATCTATCTGCGCAAAGACCCGCCGGAAGACGCGGTCTGGACGCTGAAAAAGCAGTTCGGAGGAAAATAACATGGAAGAAGCGCTAAAGCCGATACTGGAGCGGAGAAGCTGCCGCACCTATACGAGTGAGCCGGTTTCCGAGGAAACCGTACGCACGCTGCTGCGCGCCGGCATGTGTGCGCCTTCGGCGCGCAACGCGCAACCCTGGGAGTTTCTTGTGCTGCGCGACGAGAAACTCAAATCCGCTGTTTCAGCGGTGGGCACGTACTGGGGCATGCTCAAAGACGCGCCGCTCGGGATACTCGTCCTCGCTAACCTGAAGGACTACAATGCCACGCATCGCGACTACTTTATTCAGGATTGTTCCGCGGCGACCGAGAATATCCTGCTCGCCGCGCAGGCCATGGGGTTGGGCGGCGTGTGGCTGGGGCTCTATCCGAACGAAGAACGGGTAAAGGGCGTTACCGCACTATGCGGCTTGCCGGACGACGTGATTCCTGTGACGCTGGTATCCATTGGCTACCCCGTAAAGATGCCGCATCCGCATACCACCTACCACGAGGAGAAGGTACATTACGACCGGTATTGATGAACCAAATGGTTTTGCATAACCCTTTGACTTCAATACGGATATTACGTCATCATTGCTGACTGCTAAAAGGAGACGGACATGGAAGAAGCCATCAGGGTAATATTTGAACGGCGGAGCTGCCGGGGCTTTACAAACGAGCCGGTACCGGAGGAATCGCTCCATATCTTGCTGCGCGCGGGCATGTATGCTCCCTCCGTGCGCAATTCAAAGCAATTTGAATTTCTGGTACTACGCGATTTGACGCTCCGGTCGCGCATTGCAGAGGTGAGCCGAAACTGGAGCATGCTGAAGGACGCGCCGCTCGGAATTATTGTGTTTGTAAAGGGCATTCACGAATCGCTCCCGATCCATTATCAGCAGGAATGCGGGGCAAGCACCGAGAACATACTGCTGGCTGCGCAGGCTTTGGGCCTGGGCGGCGTGTGGCTGGGGCTGTATCCGGATGAGGAACGCGTGAAGAGCGTGCGCCGCATTTGCAGTCTGCCGGGGGACGTACTGCCAATCACGATGATCGCGATCGGCCATCCCACGGAAATGCCGCCTGCACATACGCAGTTTTATGAGGAGAAGGTACATTACGACCGGTATTGAATGATTTAGAGCAGGCCTTGCTTAAAGCAGGGCCTGTTTTTTACTGATCCGGCCCTCAATGGCGTCATATATTTACAAAGTCTATGCGGCATGATACCATGGTTTGAGACACCATGGACGCTTTTGCGTCCTGCCGCACTTTCATCGTGGGTTGCAGCATGCCCCCAACTTGCTTTGCAGGAGGCGCCGATATGCGAAAGCATTCTGCTCCGGACAACCCGATGACGAGAAAAAACCTAAGCCCGCTCAAAGAAACCCTTCGTATTGTGCTGCCCTATATTGTCCTTGGCTGTTTGTGGATATTTTTCAGTGATGCGCTGCTCAATCTTGCTTCAAGCCCGCAAGGAATGGTGACGATCTCCAACATCAAGGGCTGGGCGTATGTTGCGGTCACCGCGGTACTGCTGTGGGCGCTGGTCTACAGCCGTGTCAAGAAGATGAGGGGCAGCGAGACCGAGCTTGCCGACAGCGAGGCACGCTTCCGGGTCCTGGTGGAAAGCGCGCCTGACGCGGTTTTTGTGCGCATAGACCACCGTTTTGTCTATGCAAATGCCAAAGCGCTCGAATTGTTCGGTGTAAAGAAGGAAAGCGAGCTGATCGGCCGTAACATTGGAGAATTCATGCCGGATGAACAGCGCGGCGACATCATGGAGAAAGTCCATCAAAGCACGGAAGGCTTGATTCAAACTGCGGTCGAGGGTATTCTCGTACGCCCGGACGGCAGCCGGATGGACGTGGAGGTCTCCACCGTCCCAGTGCGATACATTGGCAAAAGCGGCACCCTCGTGTTTATGCGCGATGTTACCGAGCGCAAACAGTACGAGCGGAATCGGCTGCGCCTGGAGCTGCAGCTGCGCCAAAAACACCGCCTCGAGTCCATCGGTACGCTGGCGAGCGGTATCGCCCACGAAATCAACAACCCTATCACCGGCATCATCAACTATGCGCAGCTGATATCGGAAAGCCCTTCCGCGGACGAACAGCTCCGCGAATACAGCCGTGAGATTGTCAGCGAAGGCCAGCGTGTAGCCGATACGGTGAAAAATCTTTTGAACTTCTCCCAGCATAGCAAGCAGACCCATACCGCAAGCCCGGTTAAGGACATTGTGGATCAGACGATATCGCTCACGGAAAAGGTGCTGTGGCACGACCAGATTGATCTCTCGGTGGAGGTAGAGGAAAATCTGCCGGACATCAGCTGCAGCGCTCAGCAGCTGCGGCAGGTGCTGATGAATCTCATTACGAACGCGCGCGACGCGCTTAACGCCCGTTACAGCGGTTTTGACGAGAACAAAAAGCTCTTTGTCAAAGCCGGTTTAATTATTCGGGACGATAATCCTTGGGTGCGCTTTACGGTGGAGGACCGGGGCGTGGGCATACGCGAAGACCTGCTGCCCAAGGTGTTCGACCCGTTCTTTACCACCAGCATGCGTAGCGAGCATACCGGCCTTGGGCTGTCCATCTGCCTTGGCATCGTAAAGGAGCATCAGGGCGACATCTGGTTTGAAACGCAGCGGGGGGAATATACCCGTGCCATCGTGGAACTGCCGGTGGACAGCGGCGTGCTGATATAGGGAACGCTTTTCGTTCACCATGCCAAAGCATTAAAAGCTGGGATATCATCTGCATGTGCTGGTATTTCTATAGAGCAAGCCCAAGGCTTGGCCTTGGGCCGTTCGGAATGTCAACGACTATAGGTCGTTTTCTTCAAAATACCCGGTGATCTCCCGAACCAATAGAGGACGTATCGTTTTCATCTTCTCCGCCGCCTTGTCCCCCTCCCACTCCGGAAGCAGCGCCTTGGGCAAAGCGGGATCGGAGGTCGCCGCATCATAAAAATCCCATCCGAGTTCAAACAATACCGGAAGAAATGCTCCGCCATGCAGAGTCGAGAGAGAGTTCGATACTTCATCCGCTTTAATAAAGAATGCCGAGTACAGTTGTCTGACATCGCTAAGATTGAAGGCATCTTCTATTAACCCGCCTGGATCTTTGCTTGGTTGAATGCTGCCGTGAATCTCCAGGTATCGGAACCCGCGCATATTCAGCAGGGCAAGCGCAGTTTCATCGATGGGGTAGGGCGTTGCCCAAATGTTGCCGTTGAGCTCGCGCAGCCCGCACTCGTTCAGTTCATCCACAACATCCTGATTGTCATAGTCAGACTTATTGAAACCCAAGATGCTCAGAAGGTGCCAGGCACCATCCCACGCTTTTTGTCGCTGCGCATGCCGGAAGAAAAATCTTGCCAATCCCCGATTCCATTGATCGAGATTTTCCATGCCTTCCTGAGTCAGCTCATAAATGGTATCCCCGGACTCTTTGCGGCTTGTAAGAATACCGGACTTGGTCATACGCGAAAGACCGGTGCGGATAGACGCTTCACTTTTATCGAACTGCTGCATCATCCTAAGCAGGCTTCCCAGCCTGATTGAATGGCTGTTCCGGGCTTCCCCGTATAGATTGAAGACGAACAGCACTGCGCTGATGACGCTGTCCCTTTTTCGCAATGTGATCTTCATGAAGCATCTATCCTCCTTCGTTTTGATTACAGCGCTTTTCTGGCGCCAAAATAGTGGAGCCCGAGCCCGATGCTCATGCCTGCGAGCGGGAAGAAAAACCAGAGGAACCCGGGGCAGACTGCCAGGTTGATCACGGCCAGCAGCGTGACGACGCAAAGTGTTACGATGGCATGGATCTTCAGGCCTTTTCTTTCTTCGGATTGGGTAATGGTGTTCATAAAAACCTCCTAAAAGTGTTACAAAACATTTTATAGTTGAATTATATGATACAACAGATAAAATGTCAACAAAAATAAATGAAATATTTTAAAAAGCCTTTTTGGCACAATTACACTGAACAGAGGAAGGTACAGGTACAAATTAAAAACGGCGGCAAATTCATTGCCGCCGGGAGAAAGTCAGAAATTAACCGCTCAGCCTTCGCTGGCCTTCTTCGTGTGGTTCAGCAGCCCGCCGTCCTTGAGCACCGCCTTAAGCCGCTCGGAGACGTCCAGTTTGACGGTGAATGTAAAGCCTTTGGTCTGGTTCTCCACGGAAAAAGCGGTATTGCCGTCCACCTTGGAGAGCGCGTCCACAATCACAAGCACGTCGCCCTGGTCGATCCTGTCGTACACCGCTTCATCCTCGAACACGAGGGGCAGAATGCCAGAGTTTACGAGGTTGGCCATGTGGATGCGCGCGAACGATTTGGCGATCACGCCGCGAATGCCGAGGTACAGCGGAACCAGCGCCGCGTGCTCCCTTGAGGAGCCCTGGCCGTAGTTGTGCCCCGCGACGAGGAAGCCGCCGCACTTCTCCTTCGCCCTCGCAGGGAATTTGGGATCGACCGGCGCGAGGCAGAAGTCCGACAGGTACGGGATGTTGGACCGGTAGGGCAGGAGCTTTGCGCCCGCGGGTGAAATATGGTCCGTCGTGATGTTGTCCTCCATCTTGAGCAGCACTTCGCCCGATACCGTTTCATCCAGCGCTTTTCCCTGCGGGAACGGCTTGATGTTGGGACCGCGCACAACCTCCGTTTCGCCTGCCACGTCGGGCGGCGCAACGAGGTTATCGTTGATCAGGAAGGTTTTCGGCATCTCAACGTCGAGCGCACCGCTTGACAGGCCGATGTCGCGCGGGTCGGTCAGCACGCCCGAGAGAGCCGTGGCAGCCGCCGTTTCGACGCTGGTCAGGTAAACGCCCGCGCTGTATGTGCCGGTACGGCCATAGAAGTTGCGGTTAAACGTGCGTACGGAAACGGCGTCGGTGCGGGGGGCCTGGCCCATGCCGATGCACGGCCCGCAGCCGCATTCGAGTATGCGCGCGCCTGCGCTGATGATATCGGCCAGTGCGCCGTTTTGGGCGAGCATGGTCATCACCTGGCGCGATCCGGGGGATATGGTAAGGCTGACCTCGGGAGCGATACTTTTGCCGCGCAGGATCGCGGCGACGCGCATCAGGTCGAGGTAGGAGGAGTTTGTGCAGCTGCCAATGCAAACCTGATCGACCTTGATCGGACCGATGTCACGGATGGACTTCACGAGGTCGGGGCTGTGCGGCATCGCCGCAGCGGGCTCCACCCGGCTTAAGTCGATCGTAATGGCTTCATCATATACCGCGCCTGCGTCCGCGGAAAGCGGCGTGTAGTCCGCTTCGCGGCCCTGCGCGGCGAGAAATTCACGGGTGACTTCGTCGCTCGGGAACACGGAGGTGGTTGCGCCCAGCTCCGCGCCCATGTTGGTGATCGTCGCGCGCTCGGGTACCGACAGCGTCTTTACGCCCTCGCCGAAATATTCGATGACACGCCCGACGCCGCCTTTAACGGAGAGGCGCCGAAGCACTTCCAATATCACATCTTTTGCGGAGACGCCGAAACGAAGCTGGCCCGTGAGCTCCACACCGAGTACTTTTGGCATGGGGATATAGTACGCCCCGCCGCCCATCGCCACGGCCACATCAAGGCCGCCCGCGCCGATCGCGATCATGCCGATGCCGCCGCCGGTGGGCGTGTGGCTGTCGCTGCCAAGCAGCGTCGCGCCCGGCACGCCGAAGCGCTCGAGATGCACCTGGTGGCAGATGCCGTTGCCCGGGCGGCTCACAAAAACGCCGTGCTTACGCGCCACCGTTTCGATGAACTTATGATCGTCGGCATTCTCGAAGCCGGATTGTAGCATGTTGTGATCGATATACGCCACGCTCTTTTTGGTCTTTACGCGCGGCACACCCATCGATTCAAATTGCAGGTACGCCATCGTGCCTGTCGAATCCTGCGTCAGTGTATAATCGATGCGGATGGATATTTCCTCGCCGACTTTCATTTCGCCCGAAACGAGATGGTTCCTCAGTATTTTTTCTGTCAGAGTGCTGCCCACAAAAGACCTCCCAGCGTTTATCGTTTCAAACATTCTACCCGCTGGGACAAAAAAAATCAACCGATGCGAGATTTTGTCGTAAAGGTTGATTTTTTGTCTGTGGTTATTGTTGCATCTGTCGTCCCAGAAACGATGCCGCGGCCTCCGCCGCCTTTTGGCCTGAATCGCTGATTGTGCCATCCCGGGATAGCAGGGCGATCGCACCGATCGGCTGCCCGTCCATCAGTATGGGCGATATGAGCTGATGGGTTGTTTGTGCTGTATTCTCGCCTGTTACCAATGGAATCACCGTAGCGCCTTCCTTTTTTACAGACGTACGGGAACTCATCGCCTCTTCCAGCGCGCTGCTCACAGGCCGCTCCATATAGTCGCGTTTGAATTCCCCGCTGGAGGCGAGCACGGTATCCCGGTCACAAATCACAACGGTCACGCCCAAGGTTGTGGACAGTGCTTCCGAGAAGTCCAGCGCGAACGATGCGAGCTCTCCGATGGGCGAGTATTTTTTGAGAATGATACCGCCCTCCCGGTCCGTGTATATCTCGAGCGGATCGCCCTCCCGGATTCGCAGCGTGCGCCTGATCTCTTTGGGGATTACGATTCTGCCGAGCTCGTCGATCCTTCTCACAATGCCGGTTGCCTTCATATAATGTCCTCCTAAAAACATTTCTGGCTTCGTTGTTATTGTTTGTTAGAGGTTTGGAATTATACGCCGCTCAAAAAATTCAAAATAGTGTAAAACTTAAAGGCAGGTCCACGCCTGCCTTTAAGTCTCCCCATTCAAATAATGTCAAGCCGCTGTTTATTTTTTATTGGTTGAAGTGCGGCATATGAAACAGGTCCATTGTCCTTGCTTTATATAATCAATAATGATTATGAATAATTTATATCTGAATTATAGCTGCTGTCTATTCGTTTTACTGTAATAAAGTCACACAGCGTGATTTTATTACAATCCTAAGCAATTGATAGCCTGGGCCTGTTCTTGTTGACATGTTATTCTAAAAAAGGCTATTATATTTAATAAATCATTGATATTCTTCTTGCTCATCCGCGAAATGAGTAGCAATCAAATGTCGGGTTTTACGAAAAGCATCATCACAACGATAAACGCTTACAGGGAGGCTGTTATGTATTATTGCAGCAATTGCGGAAGCCCCGTATCCGGAAAAGGCACATGCGGGCATTGCGGCGCTTATCTTAAGGATATTGGAGAAGGCTCCTTTAAGGGGATGAACGCCGCACAGGAGAGTTATAAAAACGCAATCAGGCGTGATAAAGAACGGGAGTTAAGAGAAAAAGAAAAGAACAACAAAATCGTACAAATATATAAATACGGGTATCTGCCGTTGATTGGGATTGCGCCGACGATTGTGATGGCGGCAATCGGTCTCATTGGGCTGGTGTTGTCCTATTTGTTCTCTTTGCTGTATCTGATCATGTTCGGTCTCGCGCTGATACTTACGTTTTGTCTGTTCTGTCTCCATCTGATGGAAGATTCTTTGATCATGTATGGGATTTCATATAACAGCGAGGGTAAAAACAATGGCCTTCTTTTAACACAGGCAGTCTGGCTGAGCCGGTATGCAAAGCTGGTGTTTTTCATTGGCGTTTTTGGCTCGGTGGGTACCGGAACTCAAGGACCGGTAACCAACGGAACCATCGCATTGATCTGTGCGGCTTTTGGCGGGTTATTGCTCGCCATCGCGGTATCGGTCCTCATCCGAAAGAAGTTTAAATGAACGTCTCTGAATAGGCTTGCTGGTAAAGAACAGGCAAGCTGCACATTTCATGGATACTCACTTCTGCGCTGTCGGCGCTTTAAGAAATCCATCGCAAAGGAGGACACGAGCGAAGCGCCGAGTACCGCGAGCGCGGTATAGATGAGCCAGCGGTTCTGGTCATAAGGGCATATGCCCGCGGGCAAGCCCGCGCTGTCAAAATAGGTTTTAGCGAGCGCGGCTGCGCTCAGCGCCATGCCGAGCCAAAAAAGGATATTGGAAACGAGCTTTACGGTTTTTACATGCTTCATAACGGCCTCCTTGTCTAAGCATAGCATAGCAAAAGGGAGACCGTCAAAACCGTGACTTTGACACACTTAATTCAGGAACGCAATCTCATAGTTCAGGTACAGCGCGAAAGCGAGCCATACCATGTAGGGGATAAGCAGATACGCCGCGACGGCATTGGTTTTGCGTACGCTGGTGTAAAGCGCAATCGCGACGATGATGGTCAGCAGCAGCACGAACAGCGCGCCGCCCGGGTTGTGCAGCGTAAAGAAGGTATACGACCACAGCACATTCAAAACGCCGTTCCCAGCGTGCAGCCAGAGCGTTTTAACCGGCGTATCGGGATTGAGTACGGAGAGTGAAAGCGACGCCGCAATCAGGCCGTACAGCACTGTCCAGACAATACTGAATACGATGCCCGGCGGCTGAAACGCGGGCTTGATGAGGTTCTGGTACCATTCGCTTGAGGTGTCCGTAAACAACGTGCCCAGCGCCGCAACCGCGGCGACGAACAGCACCGCGAGGATCACGCGCAGCGCCTTGCTTTGAATCCGCATAGCATCGCCTCCCGTACAATATATTCGTAGCGGGAGGCTTGTATGAGCAGAGTGCAAGGCCGAGGGGCGCGAATCGCCGTAATCATCGTGGCAGGCACGCTGCTGATTGCGACGGCGCTGCATGTTGCCGACGCCGTGCTGCGGGAAAATACCATACCGCAGGCGACCGTAATGGTCACGGCGCGGCAGACCAACTATGGCAACGAATATCTCATCTATGACATCTGTACGCCGGCCGTTTCGGGCTTTGCGGATGCGGATTTCGAGGGGGAGCTTAACCGGAGTATCGATATGCAGATCGCAAAGGATCTGGCGGCGGCGCAACGCTACGCAGAGGACTACATGAAGGAGGTGCGTATGTGGACCATCCCGCCGTACGACTGTGTGTTTTCCGCGTGGTATGAGGCGAAGTGCATGTCAGGCATCCTGTCACTGAAGGTGACGACGCTGCTGGACAACGGCGGCACCGGAATGCCGCATACGGTGTATTACAACGCCGACATCGCGCAGTGCAAATTGCTGACTCTGGAAGACCTGTTTATCAGCGGAGAATACAAGACGCGAATCGATAGTATGGTCGACGCGGAAATGCGCAAAGAGCCGGAGCGCTATGACGTGCCGTTCGATGGCGTGTCGGCGGATACGCAGTTCTTCATCTTGGACGGGAGGTTGTTTATCGCGTTTGCCAAATACGAAATCGCCTCGGGGATGACGGGCGAGCCGGAGTTTGAAATACCCACTCAGGCCGTTCGCGACATCCTCGAGGCGAAGTACGCGGCGTTGCTGCAATATTGATTACAACTGCTTCTTACGGAAGATCAGCACCGCGCCCGCAAGGCACAGCACCACTGCGCCTGCCGAAACCCAGAACGCGCCCAGTATATCTGCGGTTTTGAGCGAGCCGTCCAGCAGGCCCGTGCCGACGGATGCGAGCGTGACCGGGTTCCAGTGCGAGCTTCCGGGCAGCATGCCCAGCAGCAGAAGGACCCCCAGCACCACCGCAGTCGCCAGCAGCCCGCTGTAGCCGCCCTTAAGCAGCGTACCGGTAAGGACGATGACGGCCAGCAGCAGCGCGCCGAACAGCCACAGGCACAGCAGCGAAAACAGCAGGTGCATGGTGGGATGCGCGCCAAACAGATAAAGCGTATAGCCGTAATGGACGGCGGCGCACAGCGCAAGGCTGATCGTCCAGAGCGTAAGGCTTGCGGTAAACTTGGAGAGTACGACCGCAGTTCTCGGCAGCCCCTTGGCCAGCACATTCACCAGCGTTCCCTTGGACAGCTCCTGCGACATGCCGCCGGCAAAAACGAGCAGCAGCACGATAATGCCCATCTGCGTCACGTTTTTGAACATCTGCGCATACGCATCCATATAAGTCGGTTCGGGTAAGGTAAGCGTCACGCCTTCGATATCGATCGAGTTGAAAATGTCAGGCGTGATCTTGGCCAGCAGCGGACTCATCATTCCGAACAGTATAAATACCGTTAGCATGATCAGTAGCTTATAGGTGCGCCGCTGTTCCATCAGTTCCTTGTGAAGAAAAGCGGAAAACCCGTTCATTCAATAACCTCCAGAAATACGTTCTCCAGCGACGGTTCCATCATTTCGTAGCGAATGACGGGAGCCCGCAGTGCCGCCACCGAGGCCAGCACATCCGCGCTGCGCTCCGCGGAGCTTAAGGTTACCGTAACGACGCTTCCGTTCGTGTCCACGGCTGCCGCACAGGGCAGCGCAGAGAGGACGGGCGCGACGCGAGCCGCGTCTGCCGGGGCAGCGAGCTCAATGCGTAAGCCGTTCTGCCGGTATCTGCTGCGGATATCTTCAAGCTTGCCCTGAAGCGCCAGCTTGCCTTTGTCGAGTATGCCGACCGTATCGCATACGCGCTCCACATCCGAGAGGATGTGCGTTGAGAACAAGATCGTCGTCCGGGCCTTAATTCTGTGCAGGATATCGAGTATCTCCCTGCGGCCTACCGGATCGAGCGCGGAGGTAGGCTCGTCGCAGATGAGCAGCCGGGGCGATCCGATGAGCGCCTGTGCGATGCCCAGCCGCTGTTTCATACCGCGCGAGAAACCGGAGATCTTGCGGTTGATGCCTTCCAGCCCCACCAAAGCGAGAAGCTCCTCCGTTTGAAGTGAAATATCCTGGGACTTCATGCCGATGACCTGGCCGCACAGCCGCATGTACTCCTTCGGGCGCATGTAGTTATAGTACTCAGGCACATCCGGCAGGTATCCGATAAACCGATTGGTGCGCGTCGCGCCAAAACGCACTTTCTCGTCGCAGACCGTGATCTCGCCGCCCGATATCGGCAGAAAGCCGAGGATGGTCTTCATCGTCGTGGTCTTTCCGGCGCCGTTTTTGCCGATAAAGCCGAACACGGAGCCCTCCGGCACGGCAAAGCTCAGACCTTGCAGTACGTCAAGGCTGCCGAAGCTTTTGGAAACGTTCTTAAGCTCCAGTACGTTCATCAATCATCACTCCGTCCCAGGGCAAAGTAGAGGATCGGCCCGATGATGCCAACGACCACCACGATGATCACCCACAGTACGCGGTTGCCGAACTTGTAGCGGTCGTGGCGCAGTACGTGGATCAGCGCTGAAATCATCAGCGCGAATTCAAGGATAATGACGGGGATCAGAAACGGCAGATATTGCATGATTTGTTCCATGGCTTTTACTCCTTTATATTTGACTTAATTTTTCTGACAATATTAGAAAACGGGGGTTGTCTTTCAGCGGTTCAAACATGGGGCTTTTCTGTACCACATCTTTTGCGCTCTGCTTGATGACTTCATCGCTGCGCGGGGGATAGGAGCCGAAGTCTAGCCCGCCGAGATATTCGTCCAGCGAGTCGAAGAACGCGTTGCCGTGCAGGCTGAGCGGAAACAAGCCGGGGGTTCTCAGATGGCTTACGTATCTCTCCAGCATATCCAGCGCTTCCTCCGTGCGGCCATGTGTGATATGGACTTGCGCGGCAGCGATATAGGCCGTAACGTACAGCATGGGGTGTATCGCTTCCAGCCCGAATATGCCGCCCGCCGCCGTGATCTTATCAAAGCCCTCCCGGGCTCTCTCGGGGTCATCGCCATAGAGTGCGAAAAAGTCCGGCAGCGCACCCAAAAGGTCCGTCAGCTGTGAATAGATATATGCCTGCAGCAGCGACTTGGCTTTCTTCGGTTCCCCCTTCATCTGATATGCTTTAACGAGCAGCATCCGGGGGGATAACACCGGCTCGTCAATCTCCTCCAGCAGGTCGATCGCGTCCACCGGCTGGTTGAGCACGAGGTAACCATAGCTCTGCATGCATAACGCCTGCCGCGCGAGGCTTATATCGGTGCCTTCATTCGCCACACGCGTAAAGATGCGGATCGCTTCCTTGATCACAGACAGCATATCCTCGCCCGCGAGCGCTGCGTGGTTGAGGTACAGCAGCCCGATATGGAACTGCACGTTCCAGCACGAAAAGTACTTCTTCCCGTATTCCTGGCATTTGGCATACACCGCATTAAACGGCTCCGACGCAAAGGCTTTGCAGAGCGCGGCGTACATTCTGCGGACATCCTCCTTGGACATCTGCGGCTCGTAACCCAGCAGATCGTCCACGGTCATGTTAAAATAGGTTGCCAGTACCGGAAGCAGTGTGATATCGGGATAGCTCTGGCCGCTTTCCCACTTGGATACGGCAGGCTTGGAAACGCCCAGAAAAGAGGCCAGCTCATCCTGCGTAATCCCTTTTTCCCTGCGCTTTGCCGCAATTCTTTTGCCGATTCGGATATCGCCCATATCTACTTTCACCTCACAGCCCTTATTATAGCGTTACTGTTATATTGCGGCAATGGAGCCGTTGTTAAATTCGGTTGAAAAAGTTAACCTGTAGTTAACTACAAAGGAATAATAAAAGAGCTTTGGTATGGCTCAAAGCTCTTAATGGGTCTGTTAAGGAAGCCTATCCCTGCGCGATGACCTCTTCCGCAGCTTCAACCGCGTCGAGTATCGCCTGATTGCATACCTTGTCGTGCAAGCCCAGCTCTTTGATCTTCTCCGCGTCCTCGGGGATGCCGGGGTTGTAGCCCAGCAGCTCTTTGCAGAGTATTGTGCCGTTCTTCGCCCTGAACTTTTCAAGGAAGGCGATGGCGCGCTTGTTGGCCGCCGCTTTGCCTTCCGGGTCGTTGTCTTTGGCGGAGCCGAACTTCACGCCAAGCGCCATCAGCGCGCCCGTGACCGCGCCGCACACCTCGCCGCAGCGCATGCCGCCGCCGAAGCACGCCGCCGCTTTGAGCGCCGTTTCGCGAGAGATACCGATTTCATCCGCGAACGCACCGAATACGGCCTGCGCGCAGTTGAACTGTTTGCTGAATATGTCCAACGCCTTTTGTTTGTTATCCATAAAGCCCCCCTTAAAAATTTATCTCTTTTGCCTTGCGGATACACTTAAAAGTTAACTGAGACCCAGGCTCCCCTTGAGGGGAGCTCCCGCTGTGGAGTTTTAAATCTGGAGGCGGGTGAAGGGTGGCTATCATGCATTTATGCTCACCCTTCCGTCCGTTACCAGATTTTCAATCCGGTAACGGCCACCTCCCCTCACAGGGGAGGCAATTTGCCGCGATAGTCAAAGGGCCGTTCCAAGAAAACGGCCCTCAATGTTACTATTTTAAATTCTCCTCATTGAGCACTTCGAGCTCGCCGAGGAACCGACCGTCCTTACGGATGAGTTCGCCGTCGAAGGTTATCTCGCCACCGCCGTACTCGGGGCGCTGGATGTACACGAGATCCCAATGCTGCGCGCTACGGTTGCCGTTATCCGCGT
This sequence comes from Bacillota bacterium, assembly GCA_023390815.1. Classification (GTDB taxonomy): domain Bacteria; phylum Bacillota; class Clostridia; order Christensenellales; family SZUA-584; genus JAEWCC01. The sequence continues at coordinate 19,825 of JAEWCC010000065.1, read as the reverse complement.
CGTCGTACGCGTTGCCCGGCGTGAAGTGGATGGAACCCGCGATCTTCTCGTCGAACAGCGTATCGCACATGGGCTTTAATATGTACGGGTTTACGCCGAACGCGAACTCACCGATGTAGCGCGCGCCTTCGTCCGTATCGAGGATCTCGTTGACGCGCTTCGTGTCGTTCGCGGTGGCTTTCACGATCTTGCCATCCTTGAACTCGAACGAGATATTCTCGTAGCGGAAGCCGCGCTCGATGGAGGGCGTATTGTACGTGAGGATGCCGTTGATGCTGTCGCGCACAGGGGCGGTGTAAATCTCACCGTCCGGCAGGTTCATATGACCGGAGCACTTTTTAGAATTCATGCCTTTGATCGAGAATGTGAGGTCGGTATTGACGCCCTTGATCTGCACCTTGTCGGTGCGGGCCATGCGCGCCTGCATCACGTCCATCGCCTTGTCCATTTTAGCGTAGTCAAGCGTGCAGACGTTATAATAAAAGTCCTCAAACGCCTCGGTGCTCATATCGGCTAGCTGTGCCATGGAGGGGTTGGGGTAGCGCAGCACAACCCAGCGCGTGTGGGGGATACGGTGACCGAAGTGCACGCGTTTGTAGTAGATACCTTCGTACAGATGCATCTTGTCGCCCGGCACGTCGATGAGCTCCAGATTGTTGTAGTTGCCGCGCACGGACACATAAGCGTCCATGCCCTTCATCTTATCCTCGTCGTAGTGCGTCCACGCCTCGATATGGTCCTCGTTGGTGCCCATGATGATGGCGCGCTGGATCGACCGGTACATGGTATTGATCAGCGGGATGCCGCCCGCTTCGAAAGTTTTCTGAACGAGCAGCTTGCCCATTTCATCACCGATGTCGGTCGTCTCAATGAGCAGCTTCTCACCCTTCTGAATGTGAAGGGAGTAGTTTACGATGATATCCGCCAGTTTTTCCATTCTCGGATCTGTCATGGTTGTCCTCCGTTTATTCCGTAAAGTTTATTCTTTCAGCGACAATGTAGATGGGGCGTTCCTTGGCCTCGTCATATATCCTGCCCAGGTAAAGCCCGATGATACCGAGCGATACGAACAGGAAGCCGATCAGCATGAAGGTTACCGCGAACAGTACGTGCATGACCGCCCAAATACCAAGGGATACGAAAACGACGGCGAGGATCAGGTACAGCACGGACAGTATCAGCACCGAAATGCCCATCGCCATGGGCAATTTCAGCGGCTTGTTGGAGAACGACGTGATACCGTCACCCGCCAATTTCAGCATCTTCTTCATGGAATACTTGGTCTTGCCTGCCGCGCGCTCGTCCCGCACGTACTCGAATGGCTCCGCCCTGAAGCCCGACCACGCCGCCATGCCGCGCAGGAAACGATTCTTCTCGGGCATGGAATTGAGGGTATCGCACACCTTGCGGTCGATGAGGCGGAAATCACCCGTGTTGGCGGGGATGTACTGCCCGCCGAGTGCCCGAAGGATGCGGTAATAGAGCCACGCGGTCAGCTTTTTAAACGCGGTCTCACCCTTGCGTTTGGTGCGCAGGCCGTATACGATGTCCGCACCCGCCTTCCACTTTTCCACCATGCCGGGGATGACCTCCGGCGGGTCCTGTAAATCGCAGTCGATGATGATCACGGCATCGCCGCTGCTGGCCGCCATACCGGCGGAAACCGCCTCCTGATGGCCGAAGTTGCGCGAAAAGCTCAATACCTTGACGGACTTGTCCTCCGCGGCGATCTGCTTCAAGATGCGCAGTGTATCGTCGCGTGAGCCGTCATTAACAAATATGATTTCGTAATCCCCCAGCGTTTCCATCACGGCTTTGAGCCGTGGGTACGAGAGGGGAAGAACCTCCTGCTCGTTGAAAGCAGGGACTACCACCGAGTATTTCATGGGCGCCTTTGCTCCTGTCTTTTCTCAGTTCCGATTATATACCAATGCGGAAATGATTACAAAAGAATTTATAAGACAAACGAAAAAGGGCTTGCGGGATATGGCGCATATTGCCATACCTTAAACAAGATGGTAGAATAATGCGAAAAGGGCCAAAATCCGACAGGAATTTTGAGGTTCGTAAAGGAGGCAGCCATGTTTCTTTTTGCGGCATGTTTTGACAGAGTTTCCGGTCACCTCAGCATTCAAGGCAAATACTTAGCGCACATCAAACGAATATATCCCGACCTATCCGAACGGCTTTTGCATGTGACAGCCTGCGCGGCATATATTGCGGGGCGCGAAGGCGAGAGCGCGGCGGTCGTGCTGCTGCCGCTCAAACGTTTCGGCGAAACGGATGATACGCTGCGGCTGGAGTTCGGCACGGGCAAGACGCTGACGGCAGCAAGCGGCCCGGTGGGGGAAGGGGTACTGCGGCTCGCGCGAAGAATGGCCCTGCTGGATCCGGACGGGCGCGCACCGCTGCTTTGCTTTGCTGAGAAAGCTGATTACGACGATATCATGGGCAGCGCGGAAACGCTCGCATCTCTTGACGCGCTGATGGAGCAGGGCGATTACAAGGCCGTCTGTATGCGCTTCGCGCCGCTGCGGAACATCGATGCTGACCCAAAGGTATGGGACAATCCCGACGTGCTCTATCGCCTTGGGCGCGCGTGCAGCAAGCTCGCTACCACGCTGCTCATCAAGGCGGGAGAGACGAAGAAGCTGCGCGACGCGGCTCAGTACCGCGCATACGCGATTGCCTTTTTAAAGCGCGGCGCGGAGATGGAGCCGGACAGCGCACGGTGCGCAACGGCGCTCGCATACCGGCACTACTCCAATGTACACGAACTGATGCGTCCGGGGGAGCGGCGCGATCAGGACCTTGAGAAGGAGATGGAGCTCGCCAACGAGTGGCTTTCGCGCGCGTTGGAGATCTATCCGCAGAGCGTGAAGAACCACTACCGCAAGGGCAAGCTCATCATCGAGAAGCAGGCGCCCTATCTGCTGTTCGGCAAACACGCCTATGCATCGGAGGAAGCCGCCGTGCTGCGGGAAATTCGCGACATCGGCGAGGAGCACCTTGCCACCGCGATATCGCTGTATGAGGCGATGAAGGACGGACCGGAAAAAGCGGGTAACGCGCGCGAATACGCGAAAGCCTTGTTCGTGCTGGGGAGCTATTACCTCGACGACGCATATCTCCCCATTCCCGATTATTACTGTCGCCTGCTCGCCAAAGGCGAGGGCAAGGTTACGATGCCCGAGATCACGAGGCTCAATATCGAAAGCGCCTGTGAGCTGCTGGAGAAATGCTTCGCCACGGAGACGGACATGCCTCTTGCCTCGCTGAGCGTCGCAAAGCTTGCGGAGGAAGCGGCGGAGGGAAGCTGGACGCGCTCGCCCGTGGAGAAGCTGTACCGCCTCGGCTGCGCTTACAGCGCCCGAGCTTTTATCGCGCTCACGGAAGGGCGGGAGGATGACCTGCAGCGTAGCGCATTCGCTGCGGGCAAACTGCTGACCGCGGCCAAAGCCGTGGCGGACACCGCAAAGGACCGCAAACGCAATACGTGGCACATCAGCGAAAAGATCGCGTGGGTGAATATTTACCTCGGTCGGTACGAGCACGCCGCGGGGCTGCTCGCGCGCTCGCGCACCGGGTATATCGCCAATACGCGCGCGCTGGCACAGATGTTGACCCAAAAGAAAAGCGACATGGAGAAGGCGTATGAATCGCTGCGCAGCGCCGCTGCCGACAAGTACAATAAGGCCTCGGGGCTCTCGCGCGTGCTGCTCGGCTTTGTGTGCAGCCGCCTCGGGCAGAACCCACCGCAACTGGGCGAACTCTCGGGCCGGAACGCGCGGCTGGCGCAGATCCTCGGCTTAACCGATTCGAGCGAAAAACGTGTTAAGACCGGGTAAAGTCTGTGCAAAAATTGTGTGGAGCAATTGACACCCGCGAAAGGGGTGTGGTATATTCTAGATGGTGAAGATGAACACCGAAATACGAACAAAAGGAGGAAATACGTATGAAGATCAAAAACATCAATGAACCGGCGAAGTTCTTCGAAGTGCTCAAGGATTGCAAGGGCAAAATCGAGCTCGTAACTTCGGAAGGTGACAGGCTGAACCTGAAGTCGACCCTGTGCCAGTACATCATGCTCACGCAGATGTTCTCGGAAGCCAAGATCGACGAACTGGAACTGCTGGTTTCAGAGCCTGAAGATTTGAACCTCCTTCTTAACTATCTTGTAAGAGGATAGTTCCAAATCTGTACATAAGCCGCTTTCGAGCGGCTTTTTTAATAGCCCCCATATATATAGAAACACAAGGAGGAGTCAATCATGCTTGAATTCAAATATGATACCCAGCTTTTAATCGAGGGACAGGGCCTTTCGGAGGATGCGATCAACGATTATATCCGTAACAATATTGAAGGCGACAGTCTGCTGGCGGTGGGCGATGATAAGCTGATCAAGATCCACTATCATACCAACACGCCGTGGAAGGTGCTGGAGTATTGCACCACGCTTGGAGATATCTTTGATATCGTTGTGGAAAACATGGAGCGCCAGGAAAACGGGCTGCAAGGCTGAGCTAAAGTTCGATCCAGTACCGCTGCACGGTCTTCCCGCCCTCGGCGATCTCATTTTCGAGTATGCCGCCGTTCTTCTGGATGACGCGGGCGGAAGCTGCGTTGTCCTTATAGCACCCAAGCAGCACGCGCTTTAACCGTAGTGCGCGGCATTTGTCCAGCGCGAGCGCCAGCGCGCGCGTGGCGTATCCTTTGTTCCTTTCGTCCGGACGGATGCCGTAGCCGATGTTGCCCCAGACGCGAAGCAGTTCCTCGTTCAGATAGTGGCGGATGTTGACCGCGCCGACGATTTTGCCGGTTTCGTCGTTGCAAATCCAGTAGGTAGAGCTCGGCACGATGCTGCTGATGCAACTGCCGCAGGCAAGATCATCAAGCCGCCGGATCAGCGCGTCAAAGTCCGAGGCGTCTTCGCGCAGCACCCAGGGTTCCAACGGTTCCCCGGTGGATTTCCAATATTCCAGCATTTCAAGATATGGCGCTTTGTAAACCGCATCTGGCTTGGCTAGGGTAATCATGGTGTCTCCTTTGACGCAGGGATCACCGGCGTCCACAGCTCGCATCGACCGTGTACATCCTCGGGATAGTATTCGAAGTAGAAGCCGTGCTCCGCGTTCGGCGCGTATCCGGCTCCGGGGATGCCTGTATAGAAGAACTCCGTCCATGCCTCCACCAGATTGCGTCCTGCGGGCATTTCCGCAACGGCGTACCGTGCGGCGGGGATATGCTTGATGACCGCGCCTGCCGGAGTATCCGCTGTCTCGTCTACCGCCTTGCCGAGCAGGTAGAAAAAGCTTTGATGCCCTTCTGTATACCATTCCAGACCGTAGTAGCCGTTCTGGCAGCCCGGAAGGCGCAGCAGCGTGTGTTCCTTCCCGGTCTCGAAGAAGTCCCGGTACAGCGCGGCGATATCACCGTCGTTGCCCTCGAGCGTGGTTTCCGTGGCATAGCCGCAGATATGGAAAGCGGGGCGGGTGACCAGTTCAAGCATCATGAGCGTCCTTCTCCTTATCCAAAACGACTGGCGAAATCGTAATGGAGATATCTTTCGCAATGACAAAACCGCTTAGGCCGATTGCAGAATCAATACAAAATACCCTGTAACCGTTCTGTTCTAAATACGACTGCAGTTCAGAGACGCGCCGCAACCCAGCGGGAAATGCATACTGTGAAGCGATGCCAAGAAACTCCTTTTCCTCTTCGATAAAAGAAGCGGCGGAGATTTCGATAATGCATAGGATGACGTTCTGCCAATGGAGAACGTATTCAAACCGATGTCCAAGAAGACCTTCAAACCGGATGACCGCGCTCTCCTTCCCGCAGTAATCGGTATTCAGGCAAATGGCATGACGCCCAATATCCACCGTGTAGGATTTAACCTCATGATCATGAATGCTATAGTATTCGTTTAATTTTTCCCGTTTCATATTCATGGTTGCCTCGTTGTCAGCCTACAGCAAACCGACGATGCGCTCGGCGACGTCGATCCACCCTTCAATGACCGCGAGGTTTTCCTTGAGCTTTTTCGGATCCTTCTCGAAGCCTTGCAGCAGCTTGTATTGATGCCGGTAATATTCCGCCAGCTTCATAAAATCGCCCTGAAAGGCCGCGAGGCAGCCGAAGTCGCCATGTTGCGCCAGCTTGCGGGCGTCCTCGATGCGCGCTTTGAACTGCTCGGCGGAGTAACCCGCGTACTTCTTGAAATCGCGCAGCACCCACTGCCGCTCGAATAAGTTTCGCTTAAGCCAGCCTTCGTACTGCTCGAAGTACGTATCCGCGGCCTGAGGGATGAGCGCCGCAAGTTCCGCGCCATCGCTTGCCGATGTTTCTTTCTTTTCGGTTTCTTCCGCATTGCCGGAATACAGTCCTGCGTCCGAGAGCGCCTGTATGGAGGATATCTCTTGTCCGCGGTACTTTTCCGCGAAGACCACCGCGAGCGCAAAGCCTGTGCCCGCTTCTTCTGCGCTCAGCATATGCTTTTCGTTCATCTGATAGAACGCCTCGGTGGACATGCCCATGAGCGCGGCGATCTTCTCGATGCCGTTCATCGCGGTCTCAGTCTTCACGAGGCCGGGGCCGATGGTGAAGGCATGAACCTTTGTGTCATCCAGCTCCGCCGCGAGCGTGTTGCTGAGCTCCACCTGCGAGGTTTTAAATACCTCATATGCGCCCATATAAGGGGCCGCGCCGGACGACGATACGAAGAGGATCGCTCCGCTGTCTTTCGTTTTCATATCGGGCAGCAGCAGCTGGGCAAGCCGCAGCGGCGCACGGAAGTTGACGGCATAGCTTTTATCCCAAACCGGGGCGGCGACATCCTCTACCGCGCCGACCGCGACATACGCGGCGTTGTTGATCACCGCGTCCACAAAGCCGTATTTCTGTTGCGCGTAGCGGACTAAGGCCTGAATTTGCATCTCGTCAGAGAGGTCTATGATATAGCTTTCCGCACGTGCGCTGCTTGTGTCATGATTGGCTGTATCCGCAGCGGTTTTGCCCTTATCGGCATCGATCTCGGCGATGATCACATTCGCGCCCAGCCAAACGAGTGCGCGGGTCGTTTCCAGGCCGATGCCGCCGCCGCCCCCGGTAAGGATAATTGTCTTGCCTTGCAGCGCGGACGGCGTAAGACCGCATTTTTCAATCAGCATAAAGTCCCCCCCTGAATCCGTTATCTGGATCATAATACCATGAATGGCGCGCAAAGGGAATGGATATATGGTCTATACCAGCCTATAAAACCTCTCGGAAATAAAAAGAATAGGCTGGAGGAATAGGCCCCGCCTGCCACGTGTTTGAAATTCCGGCTATATGCATATCGTCATACCCTGCCACATATATACCAGTGGATGAAGGCATTCATCTCATTGAATAACCGGGAGGGTGTGACGGATGGCCAGGGTGAAATTTGTGGTGGTAATCGTATTGGTTCTGATGATGGCGTTTCCGTTCGGGAAAGCGGATGCCGTACACGCAGCCGAAGGCGAAGTGGTGCAAACGGCAGAGGAACCGGCTCCGGAGCCAGCGCCTTCCCCGACGAGCGAACCCTTGCCGACTCCCGGGCTGACGCCGGAGCCGACACCCGAACCTTCGTTGACGCCGGAACAGACGCCCGTAATCACGCCGGAGCCGACTGCCTTAGAGACAGCGCAGACCCCGCTGCCTGAACCGGAGCCCGCGGCTTCGCCTGCGGCCGTGCCGGTCACGCCTGAACCCGGGAGCCCGGAGATTAAGCTGCCCAATATCCCCACAAGCGCGCCTTCACCCGCGCAGATCAAGCGCCTGCCAAACTCCGGCATCGTCTGCCTGACGTTCGACGACGGCTACAGCAAAGCATCGATCGAAACAATACTTGCCTGCCTGCGCAAGAACGACGTGCATTGCACCTTCTTCATCATCGGGGCATGCCTGAAGATATACCCGGCGCTTTGGCGGCAGGCTGTGGCGGACGGCCATGAGATTGCGTACCATACGATGTCGCATCATTCGCTGAACGGCTACAGTAACGAGAAGATTATCAAGGATATCAATCAATGGAACGAGACCGCGCGCCGGGTGCTGGGCGACAATTATCAGATCCCCAAGATCGCGCGCGCGCCGGGCGGCAGCGCAAATACACGCGTGCGGCGGCTGTTTAACGCCATCGGGTATAAGCTGATCTACTGGAGCAGCGACACCTTTACGGGCGTATACCGGCGGCATAAGAGCAACGCGGGCGCGCGCGTTGCCCGATACATCATCAAGAAGACGGCGGCGGGTTCGATCTCGCTGCAGCATTTCAACAAATACGACGCGCCCTCGGTATCGCGGTATATCGCGGCGCTCAAAGCGAAGTTCAGGCTGGGCACGGTCAGCGAGGCGCTTGCGGCGGGCGGCTGAGCCTATATAATTAAAAAACGCCATGCGGCGTTTTTCGAAGGTTTCCAAAGGCCTTAACGCCGCACTGTGGCGTTAAGCTTTGGCGGGGGTACAGGGGGCAGCGCCCCCTGTCGTAAACCCAACCATATTAAAACCTAGAATTTCACTAAATCCCCGATGTACGCGCTCAGCTGGCCGATCTCCATGCGCGTCTGCTGCATGGTGTCGCGGTCACGCACGGTGACGGTGCCGGTTTCGAGCGTGTCGAAGTCCACCGTGATGCATACCGGCGTGCCGATCTCGTCCTGACGGCGGTAGCGCTTGCCAATGCTGCCCGTCGTGTCGAAATCCACCATGTGCTCCTTTAAGAGCATGTCGTAGACCTCCTGTGCCTTGTCGTTAAGCTGCTTTTGCAGCGGCAGCACGGCGGCTTTGAACGGCGCGAGCACGGGGGAGAGGCGCAGCACCACGCGCGAGTCGTTCTCGAGCTGCTCTTCGTCGTACGCGTCGCAGAGGAACGCGAGCGTGACGCGGTCTGCGCCGAGGGAGGGCTCGATGCAGTACGGCAGGAACTTCTCGTTCGTGACCGGATCGACATACTCGAGGCTCTGGCCCGAGGTGGTCTGGTGCGATTTTAAGTCGAAGTCCGTGCGGTCCGCGATGCCCCACAGCTCGCCCCAGCCGAACGGGAACAGGTACTCGATGTCCGTCGTCGCGTTGCTGTAGTGCGAAAGCTCCTCCGCGTCGTGGTCGCGCAGCTTGATGTTCTCCGGCGTCATGCCGAGCGACAGCAGCCAGTTGTGGCAGAAGTTCTTCCAGTAGTTGAACCACTGCATCTCCTCGGCGGGCGTGCAAAAGAACTCCAGCTCCATCTGCTCGAACTCGCGGATGCGGAATATGAAGTTGCCCGGCGTGATCTCGTTGCGGAACGACTTGCCGATCTGACCGATACCGAAAGGCAGGCGCTTGCGCGTGGTGCGCTGCACGTTCTTGAAGTTGACGAAGATGCCCTGCGCGGTCTCGGGGCGCAGGTAAATCTGGTTTGCGCTGTCCTCGGTGACGCCCTGAAACGTCTTGAACATGAGGTTGAACTTGCGGATGTTCGTGAAGTTGTGCTTGCCGCACGTCGGGCAGTTGATGCCCTTCTTCTCGATGAATGCTTCCATATCGGAGGTCTGCATCGCCGCGGTGGCGACATCCAGCCCCTTCTTGGCCGCGTAGTCCTCGATGAGCTGGTCGGCGCGCCAGCGCGCCTTGCACTCCTTGCAGTCCATCAGCGGGTCCGAAAAACCGCCCACATGGCCGGAGGCTACCCAAACCTGCGGGTTCATCAGAATGGCCGCGTCGAGGCCGACGTTGTACGGGCATTCCTTGACGAACTTCTTCCACCACGCCTGTTTCACGTTGTTCTTGAACTCCACACCCAGCGGGCCGTAGTCCCACGAGTTCGCGAGGCCGCCGTAGATGTCTGAGCCGGGGTACACGAAGCCCCGGTTTTTGCAGAGCGCCACGATGCGCTCCATCGTCTGCTTATCCTTTTTCATAGTCTCCTCCGATTTGCTGATAAAAATAAAAAGCCGCTGTTCATCCTCTCAGGGACGAAAAGTGACTTTCCGCGGTTCCACCCTGGTTGGTACGCCTTTAAAGCATACCCTCCTCGAAACTTCCGGCTTTCAGTCAAGCGCCCACGAACTTCCCGCCGCCGCGGGCTTTCACCCTCCCCGCGTCGCTTTGCCGGCTGATTGGCCGTTCATGCTCTTTGCCCGGAACGATATTTTTCTATCATATTATCAAAGAAGTGAAAAGAGTGCAAGAACCCTTTTTATTTGCGGACAAGGCTTGTGCCGTAGCGCATGCATCGTTTTGCGCCCGGCGCGACCGCCGTGCCACATTGCGGACAATGCGGAAGCGGCTCCGGCATTTTGGGATGCACAAATCCGTCCGAAGCGTCGGCTGTGGGCGGGTTGTTCCTGCGGCGCTTAAGTTCCTGTTCAAATTCGATTTCGATCTGTTTAAAACGGGAAGAGTTGATACCGTAGTTCATATGAAATCCCCCAATGCCATCATTCTATACAATACTATAAGAAATTATTAAAATATGTAAAGTCTAGCGAATGCCGGACCGTTTTTCGTAAAATGCAGGATACAAAATGAAAAATGCAATTTTGAATAATATCACTTGCATTTTTACCGGGCATATGATACATTGGTTTTGGAACGATGACGTTGCCAATTTGGCTTAAAATCGTTCCTTTTTGTTTCTCCGGCAGCGAGGCTGCCGGCCAGCTTACGATTAAATCAAGCGGCCATGACGCCGGAAAATGAATAATGATAACAAAGAAGGCTCAAAGACGAACCTCTATCGTGTTTGGGCTTTGTTTTTTTATAAATTATATTTTGAGTATGGAGGTTTGTATGGACAATCAAGTGACGCTGGATACCCTATGGGTATTGGTCGCGGGGATGCTCGTCTTCTTCATGAACCTGGGGTTCGCCATGGTGGAGAGCGGCTTCGCGAGGTCAAAAAACACGGTTAATATCCTCTCGAAGAACTTCATTGTATTCGCGGTCTCCTCGCTGGGCTTCCTCGTTTTGGGATGGGGCCTCATGTTCGGCGACGGCAACGGCTTTATCGGCCTTAAAGGCTTGTTTATGGCAAGCGGCGCGGACAATTCCCCCGCGGTAGGCGAAGCGTATCAGGGCGTGTACTCCGCGATCAGCTGGACGGGCGTGCCGTTCTGGGCGAAGTTCTTCTTCCAGCTGGTGTTCTGCGGCACAGCGGCGACGATCGTCTCCGGTGCGGTAGCGGAACGTATCAAGTATATCTCGTTCATCGTTTTCTCGTTTATTCTGACCTTGGTTATCTACCCGATCGTGGGCCATTGGATCTGGGGCGGCGGCTGGCTCGCATCGATGGGCTTCCAGGACTTCGCAGGTTCTACGGTTGTTCACTCGGTAGGCGGCTGGGCGGCACTTGCGGGTGTACTCCTCTTAGGGCCCCGCTTCGGCAAATACGGCCCCGGCAAGCAGATCAACGCGATCCCCGGCCACAATATGCCCATTGCGACGATCGGTTTGTTCGTGCTGTGGCTCGGCTGGTTTGGGTTTAACCCCGGCTCCACCATGGCGGCAAATCCGGGTGCGATATCGCACGTTCTGATGACGACGAACACCTCGGCGATCGTGGCGGTGCTTACGTCCACGGCGGCCTCGTGGATCATCATCGGCAAGCCGGATCTTGGCATGACGATCAACGGCTGTCTCGCGGGCCTTGTGGCTATCACGGCGGGCTGCGCATATGTGAGCGTAACGAGCGCGATCATCATCGGTGCGGTTGCGGGCGTCGTGGTGGTGCTGGCAGTTCGGTTCTTCGACGTCATTCGTATTGACGACCCGGTTGGCGCAACTTCGGTTCATCTGGCATGCGGCGTATTGGGTACGTTGTTCGTTGGACTGTTCAGCGATGCGGCGATCTCGGAAGCGAACGGCGTGGCTGGTGCGAACGGCTTGTTCAACGGCGGCGGCATGACGCTGCTCGGCACCCAGGGCCTCGGTGTGCTGGCGGTAGCCGGTTTCGTATTCGGCGCTTCGCTGCTCGTATGGTTCCTGATTAAAGTGACGCTCGGCATTCGGGTGAAACTCAAGGAAGAGATTGAAGGCCTTGATATCGGTGAGCATGGCAACCAGGCTTATCCGGAGTTTGTGATCCGCAGGCCATCCATCATGGCGGAACTGACTGTACCGAAAAAGTTAGAGAAATAGCGGAAGGAGGCATATTGATATGAAGCATGTAAAAGCGATCATCAAGCCCGAAGCGCTGGAGGAAGTCCGTGCGGCGCTCGAAGCGGCAGGCTGCTACCGCGGCATCACGATCAGCGAGGTGCTGGGGCAAGGCAAACAAAAGGGCGTCGTGCAGGTGTGGCGCGGCGAGAAGTACCATCTGGAGTTTTTGGCCAAGGTCATGATCGACATGGTGGTGAAGGACGAAGAAGTGGCCATTGTTAAAAAAGCAATTATGGATAGCGCAAGCAAGGGCGAGTTCGGCGACGGCAAGATATTTGTATATGATGTGCTCGAAGCCGTCCGTATCCGTACCGGTGAGGAAGGCGACGACGCGCTGTAAATCCGGCGGAGAGTTTATGGGGAGAGCGGATTCGCTCTCCTCTTTTCATCCATTCATATGTATCCGCTAGTTTAAATTCTTGCCTTTGCATAAAATGCAGGATTGAAAACTGAAATTGCAAAAATGCATAATTTCCATTGCATTTTAAATAGGATTGTGATAAATTTGAATGCAGGGAACAAAGATGTTTCAACTTTTGAAAGTTGTTGTTCCTTTTTTGTTTTCATAAATTTCGTATTCCCTCGATACGCAAGGGCTGGTTTCTTTTACGCGAAACAGGGGATATGAAGAAACAGGGTGTAAATTGAAGGCTCAAAGACGAACCTGAATCGTCTTTGGGTTTCTTTTTTTATTAATTTCTTTTAGGAGGAACAATATGGATCACGGCGATGTTGCATGGATCCTCACGTCTTCGGCACTGGTATTTATCATGACCCCCGCCTTGGCCTTCTTCTATGGTGGTCTGGTAAAGCGGAAGAACATTTTAAACACCATTATGTCTTCGGCGATGCTGATGGGAATTGCGTCGATACTGTGGGTTGCCGTAGGATTTTCGCTGTCTTTCAGCGGCGATTCCGCGGGTATTATTGGCGATTTTAAGTGGCTGGGTTTAAACTTCAACGGTTTTACGGATACGACTTTTCCGTATCCCAACACGCTTGCATTCGCGATATTCCAGATGATGTTCGCGATCATCACCCCGGCGCTGATTACCGGCGCGATTGCGGAACGCATGAAGTTTTCATCGCTCGTGTTATTTACAACGATATGGTCGCTGATCGTGTACTATCCGCTGGCGCATATGGTTTGGGGCGGCGGATTGCTGGCCGACCTCGGTTCGGTGGACTTCGCGGGCGGCAATGTGGTTCATATCAGCTCGGGTGTCAGCGCGCTGGTGCTTTCGATCTGGCTGGGCAAGCGGAAAAACCATGGCCGTGCGTCCTACCATCCGCATAACGTACCCTTCGTGTTCCTCGGAGCGGCGCTGCTGTGGTTCGGATGGTTCGGATTCAACGCAGGCAGCGCGGGCGGTGCCAACGAGCTCGCTATCCACGCGTTTATGACGACCAACACCTCCGCGGCAGCCGCAATGCTGTCGTGGATGATGATCGAGAAGATCAAGAACGGCAAGCCTACACTCGTGGGCGCTTCAACGGGCATGGTCATCGGTCTGGTTGCGATTACACCGGGCGCAGGTTTTGTTCCGATATGGGCAGCGATTATCATCGGTGCATTGGTCAGCCCGATCAGCTACTTCTTCATCACCGTGGTTAAAAAGAAGTTCCGCTATGACGATGCGCTGGACGTGTTCGGCTGCCACGGCATCGGCGGCATATGGGGCGGCATCGCGACCGGCTTGTTCGCCCAGTCTGCCATCAATCCGGTAGCGCAGTGGGACGGTCTGGTATACGGGCAGACGCAATTATTTGTGGCGCAGCTAGAAGCTATCGGTATCACGGTTGCGATTGCGGTTGCGGGGACGCTGATCGCGGCAGGGATTGCGTCGCTGGTGACGAAGGGTATCAAGGTGCCGCAGAAGAGCGAGGATATCGGCCTGGATGTGGCTGAGCATGGAGAGCATGCGTATCCGGCGTTCAACGGCATGGACTAAGTTTGAGAGAAGGAAGTATCAAAATGAAAAAGATTGAAGCATTTATACGGCCTGAGAAGCTTGAGGATGTCAAAGAGATACTGGATTCGCTGCACCTTAATGGGCTGAGCATATCGCAGGTGATGGGCTGCGGCAACCAGAAGGGCTGGAAGGAGTTTATACGCGGCACCGAGATCGACTATAACTTTCTGCCCAAGATCAAGATCGAAACCGTGGTCGCGGACGATGTGGCGGAGGCGGTGGTGGATGCCATCATCGAGAAAGTCTATACGGGAGAATACGGCGACGGCAAAATCTTTATATCGGAGATCAGCGACGCGGTCCGTATCCGCACGAAGGAACGCGGGACAGACGCAATCAAATAATAGCACACCACCATGGCTGCGTAGAAAAGCGGGAGACCGTCGGTCTCCCGCGCATGATATGACCTGATATTACCGATTGATAGGATGCCTGCGGAGCGGCGCTCCGGGCATCCCATTTTTATACCTCGATATTGAGGAACGTGCCAATTTATGCTATTGTAATGTATAGATAATCATATCGCCGAGCTCAGGAACTGCACGGGTTAATCGACTGTTGCCAGCGGAGGATTAAGGATGAATCATCGGATTTTTGGGATATCTCTTGCAGTGGTACTCGTCTTTGCGTTAACGCTTATGACGTCAGGCTGTTCTGTACTGAATGAAGTGCAGATGCCACCCGCCCCCGAACCGCTGATTTATTCGACGGACGGGCAGGTTTTTATGGCCTGCGGCGAAAATACCGTTTGTCTCGCCGGAGCACAGGTGGTGGAGGACAGCAAAGACAAGACCATACGGGCGGAGATTTCAAAGGATAACCGCACGCTGATTTACATATCGGATTACGACGAATCGACCGGAGCGGGCACCTTAATGGGCGTACGCACCGACTGTCTATCGCAGCCGTATTCGATCGATACCGGGGTTTATGCGGCAGAAATTTCGGCGGATGGTAACCGCGCTCTGCTGGTTAAAAACGTGGCGGACGATGTGGGAGACCTGTATCTCTATAAGGGCGAAGGTGCGCCGCAGTTACTATGCGGCGGAGTATCGCGGGAGAATCTGGGGTTCTCGCCGGATGGAAAGACGATATGCTATGAAAAGGAGCGCAGACTCTACGTACAGGAAGATGGCAGGGAGGCTATGGAGGCCGCCGATACGACGAAGGCCGGAAGTCTTTATGTGATGAATGGCGGCAGACTGCTGTACGGAACGTCCTACTATATTTACTTCTTTGCGAATGGTGAGACGCAGGTTGAAGCAGAGGATGCGTATTTAGTTAAAGTCCAAAAAGAAACAGATACATACCTTTACAGAACGCCAAAAGGGTTTTTCAGTAAGCAGCCGGGACGCGAAGCCAAGTTGCTGATTGAAGACGCCCGGGGGATTGAGATTTGGACAGAATTTCAGTACTCAGGCTCACTATATAATTCTTTTTTTGATAACGCTTATGTCTTTCCTTTTAAAGGGGACAGGTTTCTTATGGCTAAAAGGGATTACGCAGATAACTTAGTAAGTAGCTTTATATGAACAGAGACTTGATGAAAACAGCCTGGAGATTGCCGATACCGATTACAGCGCGGTGATCGATCATCACATGACCAACGTGATAATGATTAAATACGAGGCCGGAGGTGCGAAAACTTACCTTTGCACAAGGAGTAATAGTGGCTGGAGTAAGTCAAAAATAATATTCAATTTTCCTTTCACCATTAATTATGGAGACTGCCCCGAATTCAGCAGTACTGATCAATTTTTGTACTGCCTTGAGCATAGCGATTTTAAAAAAGCGGAAGGCGGTTTCTTAAGATATGATGTGGAAGGCAGCTTTTGGAGATATGATATCGAAAAAGAAAAAGCGGAAGAACTCATGGAGGGCGCAACAGGCTTTTTCCTGATTCACGATATTCCTTACGTATATACAGAGAATGCAATCTGGAAATTGTGGAGAAATAATAAAGCTAAGATTGTGGATGTTGGAACAGGCAGGTACGAGGATATTTTCTTTGAAACAAGCGGGGGCGCGTTTTTTGTAACAGCGGAAAACGATATCTATTATATCAAGGACGAAGATACCAAAATGACAAAAATCACCCGCGCAGACTGGTACATTGACCCCTCTTACGGGTTGAGGTATACATTTGTCTGATTAATTTAGTATGCTTCATCATTTGTGGTTGACATCAGCGCATATACCCTGTATAATAAATTGCAATAAAAGCATAGGCGAGATTAGACGAGTTTTTGGCAGGAATAGAGCAGAAGAGATGAGAAGAGTTCCGGTTCGATGACGACGCGGCCAGGTTCTTCTTGGAAGCGTTTTTTATTTTCCATTTTACCTGCCTGACCGAACAATATAAGCCGATGCAAAACAAAATAATGTTTAGGAGGCTTACACAATGAAGAAGGGCATGACAAAGGTTTTGGCGCTGCTGGTGGCGCTGATGATGGCATTTGCGCTGGCGGGCTGCGGCAGCACGTCAAACCAGTCGCAAAGCGGCACCGACAACTCCGCGAGCGCGCAGACCGCTTCGGCGGCACCCGAAACGAGCGAGGCCAGCGAAGCGCCGTCCTCGAACTTGGTGGAAGGAACGTTCACTGTCGGCATGACGCAGATCGTTGATCATCCGTCGCTGAACCTGTGCCGTCAGGGCGCAATCGACAAACTTGCTGAGTTAGGCTATGTGGAGGGCCAGAACCTCACCATCAGCTACGAGGACGCACAGGGAGACCCGAACGTCGCTTCGACGATCGCGCAGCAGTTCATTTCGGATAAGGTAAACGCAATCGTAGCGATTGCGACGCCCAGCGCGCAGGCGTCTTATGCCGCGTCGATGGGGCAGACGCCGATTATTTTCTCCGCCGTGTCCGAGCCGGCGGCGGCGGGGCTCGCGAATGCGGACGGCACCAACCTTGCGGGCGTGACGGGCACAAGCGATAAGCTGCCCATGGACGCGACGTTCAAGCTGATTCAGGCGCTGACGCCGGGTGTCAAAACCATCGGTATCCTGCACAACACGAGCGAAGTCAACAGTGACGTGCAGCTGGCACAGGCGCAGGAGATGGCGCCCACCTACGGATTCACCATTGTGGATGTGGGCATCACGAGCACCAACGAGATCAGCAGCGCGCTGGATACCCTGCTTCCGCAGGTTGACGCGGTGATGAATTTGACGGATAATATGGTCGTGTCGTCGCTGCCGATTATCGTGCAGCGCTGCAACGAAGCAAAGATTCCGCTCTATGGTTCCGAGGACACACAGGTAAAGGCGGGCGCATTGGCGTCGGCGGGCGTAGACTACTACGCGCTGGGCCAGGCTACCGGCCAGATGGTCGCCGATGTGCTCTCCGGTAAAGCCGCGGAAGCGATCGCGATTGCATCGCTGACCGAACCCATGGTGATCGTCAACTCGGATCAGGTGGCGCTGCTCGGTATCACCGTTTCGGATGAGCTTAAAGAAAGCGTACAGTTTGTGACGACAGAGGCTGCGCAATAAAGGAGACGCTTTAAGGTGCTGGACTTTCTTCTCAGCAATATTGGACAGGGATTGATATACGCCCCGATCGTACTCGGGGTGTATATCACCTATTCCATACTGGATTTTCCCGATCTATCGGTGGACGGCACGTTCCCGCTCGGCGCAGCGGTAACGGCCGTCTGCATCGTTTCGGGCATGCACCCCGTGCTCGCGATTTTACTCGCGGTGCTGGCGGGTGCGGCGGCGGGGTATGTAACGGGCACACTTCATGTGCATCTCAAGATCACCAACCTGCTTTGCGGTATCTTGACGATGACGGCGCTGTACTCCGTGAACCTGCGCATCATGGGCAAGGCGAACATCCCGCTCACAAGCTCGCAGACCATCTACACCCTCTGGGAGAAGCTGCTCAATGTCACCGCAGGGACTACGACGGAAAAGCTGTTGTGTTCAGTGGCATTGATGCTGATTATCGTCGTATTGATTAAGTTTTTACTCGACCGGTATATGCGTACCTATGCGGGTATGGCATTGCTGGCTGTGGGCAAGAGCGAGCAGCTCGTCAAGACGCTCTCCATCAACACGGGAAGCCTCAAGATCACGGGCCTCATGATTGCCAACGGACTTACGGCACTCTCGGGCGCGCTGATGGCGCAGTTCCAGCGATTTGCAGACGTGGGCATGGGCAGCGGCACGGTCGTCATCGGCCTTGCGGCGGTGATCATCGGGCGGGCGGTGTTTGGGCGCGCCCGGTTCATCCAAGGCTCCACCTCGGTCATATTCGGTTCGATCATCTATAAGATCGGTGTCGGCCTCGCGCTCAAGGCGGGGCTCGCCGCTTCGGATACCAAGCTCATCACGGCGGTGTTCTTCGTGCTCGTGATCATACTGCAAAGCCAGGCATCGGGGATATCCTCGCTGTTCAAGAAACAGGAGGATCGCAAATAATGCTTGCACTCAATGGCATCTATAAAACCTACGACCCGAACCTCCCGACGCGCACCGAACTGTTCCGCGGGCTTGATTTCGCCGTGGAACAAGGCGAGTTTGTGAGCATCGTGGGCAGCAACGGCTCCGGCAAGACTACGCTGTTAAACGTGGTGGCGGGGACGGTACCGGTCGACTCGGGCAGCGTAAGCCTGCTCGGGCGGGACGTAAGCCGCATGAAGGAATACCGGCGCGCCCGGCATATCGCGCGCGTGTTTCAGGACCCCAAGCTCGGCACATGCCCCATCATGACGGTGGCGGAAAACCTTTCGATGGCGTCGCGCAAGGGCAAACCCTATGGGCTCGCTATTGGCCTTAAACGCAGGGACAAGGAAGGTTACCGCGACACGCTGCGCATGCTGGGCATGGGGCTGGAGGATAAGCTTGACGTGCTGGCAGGCCAGCTCTCGGGCGGACAGCGGCAGGCGCTCGCGCTGCTGATGGCGACGCGCTCTAACCCCGATCTGCTGCTGCTCGACGAGCATACGGCGGCGCTGGATCCGCGCACCTCGGTGCACATCATGGAACTCACGCAGCGCATCGTGACGGAGCGGCGCATTACCACGCTGATGGTGACACATAACTTAGGCTTCGCGCTGGGCTATGGCTCGCGCCTTACTATGCTGCACGCGGGCAAGGTACTGTTCGACGTCACGGGCGAAGAGAAACAGGCGCAGACCATCGAAGGGCTGATTGACAAGTTCCACCGCGCGCAGGGCGTGGTGAGCGACACGATGGTGTTTGCGTAAATCTAAACAATAGGCCGCCTGAAGGAGGACTTTTTTGGACAGCCCTATTTATGTGGGGAAATGCCCCGTTTGCCATGAATATGGTATGCTCGAAGTAGTTATAAATGTAAGTAGTGGAGTTTGTTCGGTTATGTGTGACGAATGCTATATAGAGTGGAAAAATCCTGAAGAGGCAATCAATAACATAAACGGGTCTAGAGAAATTAATCAAAATGTCAGGGTTCGGACTGCAAAAATGGAAGAAGTGAAAGAACAAGGCTGGGAGAAATATGTTACCTGACTGGGGATCATGCTAAAATGTTGGATAAAGAGATCGAGGCTCAAAGCTGCCTGAAAGGGCAGTTTTTTGTTATTGTCTACGAAAACTCCCGGCTGTGCCGGGAGTTCGAAAGAGCTTAAGCTATGGAGAAGAAAACTCCTTTTGATATACTGAGAGCGGTCTAGCCAGCCGCAAAAGTAAAATCAAAAGGAGGTCA
>JAEWCC010000064.1 GCA_023390815.1 Bacillota bacterium | reverse complement strand
GGCGCAGACCGCGTGATCAATGTGGAAGACGAAGACGCGAAAAGCATCATTTTGGATCAAACGGCAGGCATCGGAGCCGATCTTGTGATCGATCTCTCGGGCGCTGCGCGAGCGATTGCAGGCGCGTTTGAATTCTTAAAACGCGACGGCCGTTTCTGCGCCATCGGCTTGCCGCACGGCGACGTGTGTCTGCCCTGGGCCGATCTCGTTATGAAAGCAGCGGCGGTAAGCTTTTCATTCAGCTCGAGCTACGCGACGTGGGAGAAATGCCTGTGGCTGGTTGCTTCTGGCAGGGTCGACCTGTCGCCGTTTACAAACGCGGTATATCCGCTGGAGAATTGGCGCAAAGCGTTTGATGATGCGCGTGCAGGCCGTGTTCTCAAAGCGATCATACGAATTTAAGAGCCGGAATTAAAAATCGCATCGATACCCGTGGACAAACCGCGGGTATTTTTTCGTATATAATGGCCTATATATAATAGGTATTCATCACCTTGTAATCACGATTATTAGGGTCGGAATTTAAATTAAATCCTATTGACAAACTATGATTAAGGGTTTATGATACACATAAACCATAGTAAATAAGTAGGATTTATGGTGGACAAGGAGCGCGAAAGCGATGAACAAAGAAATTTATCTGGATTATGCGGCGACGACGTTTACGCGTCCGGAAGCCATTGAAGCGATGATCCCTTTCATGGGTCAGGTTTACGGGAATCCTTCGAGCCTGCACAGCTTCGGCATGAAGGCCAGAAAAGCGCTGGAAGAGTCGCGCGCGAAGATCGCAAAGGTGTTTCACACACTGCCGGAAGAGATTTATTTTACGTCCGGCGGCACGGAGAGCGACAACTGGGCGATCTTGGGCACCGCATATGCGAATCGCAAAAGAGGCAATCATATCATCACCTCCAAGATCGAGCATCCGGCCGTGATGAGCGCATGCAAGCGGCTGGAACGCGAAGGCTTCGAGGTTACATATCTGGATGTGGACGAATACGGCACGGTGGACACGCGCCAGCTGAAAGAGGTTTTGAAAAACGAAACGATCCTCGTGAGCGTGATGTACGCCAATAACGAGATCGGCACGATCCAGCCAATCGCCGAGATCGGAGAGATCGTCAAGGCGGGTTCCAAAGCGGTATTCCATGTGGACGCCGTTCAGGCAGCCGGTTCAGTGCCGATCGCGCTGGATGAGCTGAAAACCATCGATCTGATGTCGTTCTCCTCGCACAAGTTCTACGGCCCCAAGGGCGTGG
Organism: Bacillota bacterium; assembly: GCA_023390815.1. Classification (GTDB taxonomy): domain Bacteria; phylum Bacillota; class Clostridia; order Christensenellales; family SZUA-584; genus JAEWCC01. Next base: position 42,628 of record JAEWCC010000064.1, on the reverse strand, counting down.
GCGGTCTGTTCGTCCGCAAAGGGACGCGGACCGAGGGCGTTGCACTCGGCGGCCACCAGGAAAAAGGCAAACGCGCGGGCACGGAGAACGTGCCGGGCATCGTCGGCATGGCAACTGCGCTGGAGCTGGCCGCTGCGGAGATGCCGCAGGAAAGCGCGAGGCTCGTTGAACTCAGAGATCATCTGATTGACAGGGTGATGAAGGAGATCGACCATGTGCGGCTTAACGGACATCCGCTAAACCGGCTGCCGAACAACGCCAACTTCAGCTTCGATTATATCGAGGGCGAAGGGCTGCTGATGTACATGAGCGCACGCGGCGTCGCCGGGTCGACCGGTTCGGCGTGCTCGTCGGCCTCACTGGAGCCCTCGCATGTGCTGCTGGCCATTGGCCTGCCGCATGAGACGGCGCACGGCTCATACCGGCTGACGCTGGGAAAGACGACAACCAAAGAAGACATTGATTACACAGTGGATGCGCTCAAACAGGTGGTAGCCGATCTGCGCGCCATGTCGCCGCTGTGTCAAACGGAAGGAGCTAATTATGTACAGTGAAAAAGTGATGGAGCATTTTGCGAATCCGCACAACGTAGGGGAGATGGCGGATGCCAACGCGGTCGGCGAGGTGGGCAATGCCCACTGCGGCGATATCATGCGGATGTACCTCAAGATCGAGGATGACGTCATCAAGGACGCGTCGTTCAAGACGTTTGGCTGCTGCGCAGCGATCGCGTCCAGCAGCGTGGCTACGGATATGATCAAAGGCAAGACGGTCGACGAAGCGCTGCAGCTGAAGAACTCGGATGTAGTGGATGCGCTGGACGGTCTGCCGCCGGTTAAGGTGCACTGTTCGGTGCTTGCCGAGGAGGCGATCCGTCAGGCCATCGAGAATTACAAGAAAAATAAGGAATAAGGAGAATTGACCGATGCCGATCAAGATACCCGAAAATCTGCCGGCGTATGAGGTGCTCAGCAACGAGAACATATTCGTGATGACGGTGGACCGGGCAATCCATCAGGATATCCGCCCGCTGCGCATCATGATCCTCAATATCATGCCGGACAAGATCATGGCGGAGAATCAACTGCTGCGGCTCATCGGCAACTCGCCGCTGCAGGTGGATTTAACGTTCCTCAAGACCGCCACCTATACGCCCACGAACACTTCACAGGAGCATCTTGACGCTTTCTATAAGACATTCGATGAGGTGAAGGATCAGAAGTTCGACGGAATGATCATCACAGGAGCGCCTGTGGAAACGATGGATTTCGAAGATGTGGCGTATTGGGACGAGCTGACGGGTATCATGGAATGGAGCAAAACGCACGTGTTTTCGACGCTGCACATCTGTTGGGGCGGGCAGGCGGGGCTCTATTATCACTATGGCATCCCCAAGTATCCGCTTTCCCAGAAGAAGTTCGGCGTATTTGCCCATACGCTGGTGAGCAGCAACATCAAGCTGCTGCGCGGTTTTGATGATGTCTACCATGTGCCGCATTCAAGGCACACCGAGGTGCATCATGAGGATATCGCGCGGGACGGTCGGCTGACGATCGTATCGGAATCTGAGGAGTCGGGCGTATACATCGTATCGGCGCTGGGCGGCAGGCAGATATTCGTGATGGGCCACCCGGAATACGATTCGCATGCGTTGATGCGTGAGTATGTACGCGATATCAACAAAGGCATGGACATTGCGATGCCGCGTAACTATTTTCCAAACGACGATCCCGGACAGGACCCGGTGGTATCGTGGCGCGGGCACGCGAACCTGTTATTCGCGAACTGGCTCAACTACTACGTGTATCAGGAAACGCCTTACGCGGTGGAGCAGATATAGTACCAATTCTTCAAGTATCGAAACAGACAGCAGACGGGTTTTCCGTTTGCTTCTTTATTTTATCCGCACCATTTTTTAAGATCAATTAAAAGCAGTCTGTCCTAAAATCTTGACGTTTTTTCGGTGGAGGAACCCGTCTTTCAATGGTATACTCATATATAAAAGGAGAAACACCGATGATAACGGACGAGCAAAAATATCTGGCGCTAGTGGACAGGGATCCCGAATATGACGGAATGTTCTTTGCCGCCGTTAAAACCACGGGTATCTTTTGCCGCACCACCTGCTCCGCCAGAAAGCCGAAAAGAGAAAACGTCGGGTTTTACGATACCATACAGGAAGCGATGGCGGCAGGCTACCGGCCCTGTAAGATATGCAGGCCCATGGAGAGCATCGACAAGGTTCCCGAAGAGATCAGGCTCCTCATACAGGAAGTCGAAGCGCAGCCTCAGTTTAAAATCACGGAATGGCAGCTTCGGCAGCGCGGTTTCGATCCCAACACCTTAAGGCGCTGGTTCCAAAAGCATTATGGCCTGACATTTCAGGCGTTCTGCCGGATGTACCGGATAAACACCGCCTTTCATGCGGTGAAAGACGGTGAAAAGGTTCTGGATGCGGCGATGGAATGCGGATATACGTCGGCAAGCGGATTCAGCACCGCTTTTGAGAAGATCATCGGCGCTGCGCCCGGAAAATCCAAGACAGCCTCGAAGAACGTGCTGGTATACAAGCGATTCGATTCCCTGATCGGGCCGATGGTAACGGTGGCAAGCCCAACCGGAATTTGTCTTTTAGAATTTGGCGACAGGCGTATGCTCGAAAGTGAATTTATTGACCTTCAGAAACGTTTGGATGCAGTAATCTTACCTGGGCAAAATGAATTCACCGATCAGATGATTGGGGAAATTTTAGAATATTTTGAGGGGAGCCGCAAGCGCTTCACGGTCCCGCTGCATACCCCGGGGACCGCTTTTCAAAAAAAGGTGTGGGATGCTCTGCAGGAAATTCCTTTCGGGGATACGAGGTCCTATCAGGAGATTGCAAGCCGCATCGGCAGCCCGGATGCTGTTAGGGCTGTCGGAACCGCCAACGGGATGAACCGTATCGCCATCGTCATCCCGTGTCATCGCGTCATCGGCGCGAACGGGAAGCTGACCGGCTACGGCGGAGGGTTGTGGCGCAAGGATTGGCTTCTTAAGCATGAAAGCAGTCACAAGCTTTGATAGGGCATGGAGTTAAGGTGATAAATTAAAAACAGAAAAGTCCCGGTGTGCTACATCCGGGACTTTTGCATGTACTTTAAAAACTTTAAGGCTGTTAGCGCACTTGCGTGATAAAGCATTTGAGATAGTTGGTCTCCGGGGCGGCGAGAAGGTACGGATGATCCTTGGCCTGTCCCCGTTTCTCAATGATGCGCAATTCGCGTCCCGCGTCGATTGCGGCAGCGAGGAGCATGTCGGTAAACAAGTCGGCGGTCATGTGCTGCGAGCAGGAACAGGTAATCAGGAATCCGCCGGGCTTTAACAGCTTCATTGCCCGGAGGTTGATTTCCTTGTATCCGCGCGTGGCACCTTTAATCGCGTCGTGGTTTTTCGCAAACGCAGGCGGGTCCAGAATGATCACATCATATAACTCTTTTTCCGCTTGCTTTTCGCGCAGATAATCGAATACGTTGGCGGTTAAAAAGCGGCAATTGGCAAAGCCGTTCAGTTTCGCGATTTCCGTCGCGCGGTTCACCGCTTCTTCGGAGATGTCGACACCCGTGACCTCCGCCGCACCATAGTATGAAGCGTGCAGCGCGAACGACCCGGTATGACAGCAGCAGTCCAAGACGCGCGCACCTTTCACATACGGCGCAATGGCGGCCCGGTTTTCCCGCTGATCCAAAAAGTAGCCTGTCTTCTGCCCGTTCTCAATGTCGACGCAGATTTGAACACCGTTTTCATTGATCACAATACGGGTATCGCCCTTACCACGCAAAAAGCCTTTGGTTTGCACCAACCCTTCCAGCACTCTGACGGGCGAATCGTTTCTCTCGTAGATGCAGGATACACCGGGCAGCTCCATCAAGGCATCCGCGACGTACCCTTTCAGCTTCTCCATGCCGAGCGAGAGTACCTGCATGACAAGAACGCTTCCGAACTTGTCTACAATTAAAGCAGGCAGAAAATCGCTTTCCGCGTTTACGAGCCTGCATACGTCGCTCAGCCCAAGCCTTTCGCGATATTGCGCAGCTGTGTTCACCCGGTTTTTGATCAACTCCGCATTGACGGTTTCCTTCCGCCTTGTGAGCATGCGCAGGGATATCTGGGATTTTGGATTATAATATCCGTATCCCATAAACTGCTGCTCCTGACTGAATACTTCGGCTGTATCGCCCGGTGCCACCTCGCTCGCCTGAACGATATCCGAAGAAAATACCCAAGGGTGCCCTGCGTGAATTCGCTTTCTTCCTTTTTTATTAACAACGATAGTTCCCATCTGTTCCTCCGTTCCGATTCTGCTATTATACCAGAACTCTTATGGTGTTTACATTCGATTTGAAAGAAAGGCTATGTTAAATTCTGATGTTGATATTTGATAATAAGAAAACCGCCTTGGTGTGAAAAGGTTTATTGAGCTATCGTTTCCGTTAGTTTAAAAATGGAGGACGCTAATAACTTCCGGCATTCGGCAATTTAATTGATTTTAGTAAGATCGAAAAGTTTTCTGCTGGAATTTCTCTCTGGCATCGCGGTCAGACGATTACGCGGTAGTGAAGATGAACAACGCCGCTTTGGAAGCGGCGCTCACCGAGCAGCTCGAGCCGCATGCGGAGGTTGTCCGGCAATGCTCTCTTACCCTCACCCAAGACGATCGGATGAACAAGCAGATGACACTCGTCGATCAATCCCTTGCTCATGGCCTGCCCTGCAAGCTCGGGGCCGCCGATTGTAATGTCGGCTACTGAGGACTCTTTAAACCTCCGAATCACATCAGGATTGAATTCGCGCTCGATACTAGTCCTGGCGCTCGAAGCCGACTGAAGCGTGTGCGAATACACGATCTTCTCAGCAACTCGCCAGATCTGCGCAAATTCCCGTATATCCTCCGGTTGATCGCCTTTTTTAACGCTCGCCGTCTCCCAGTACACCATCGACTCGTACATTCGACGACCGTAAAGGTAGGTGCCAATCGGCCGCTGGAAGTCAATCCAGAACGTAAACACCTCGTCATCGGACATCGACCAATCGATATTGCCGCGCCTGTCCTCCATATAACCGTCCAACGATACGTTAATAGGGTAGATCAGTTTAGCCATATCAATATTCCCTCCAATTTACAGTTTCCAACGTAACCAACGGTTCCTCAACTGAAGCTAAACAAAGAAACATCCATATTATTATATCAATGTATAAGAGGTATCCTGCAGCCGTTAGCTTAAAAAGAATAAGCAGAAAGCCTGTTTATGGACATCGTGTCGGTTCCGGTAAACAGGCGCGATTTGGCCAGCATATATTTCTTATTCGATGAGTATTCTCATATTCCTTGCTGTCTATAAATGAAAAATGCAAATAGTGTTGCGGAAATTTGATTTAAAGACCATTGATTGATCCATCCGCTTTTTTACAAGCAACCGTGGTATCTGTTTGCATTTTGGATATACATGCTTTTACACGACGTTTTCCGTTATACTTGAAACTTAGAACAATAGTTCGGGATTACTGAATATTAACAAGAACATTAGTATAGCCAAAATAAAAAGAGGAACCGCGCTGTTCTAAGGCTGTGCAAAGACTCAAATAACATGGTGATGCAATATCGAAACATACATTGTCTATAGGAAATATAAAATAATAATCCAATAAATCAAAAAATCGTTCAAGAAATTTCAATGTCGGTTCCCTTATACTGATATCAACAAAACAGTTACGGAAGGAGATCGAAAATGCCAGAATTCAAAACCACCGCGTATCAGAATTTGAGCGATTTTGTATATGCACAGGCGAAGTTTCCGGTTGTGCTGAAAAACGGGATGGTGATCGGCGGAGGGACTTTATATCCTGAAGTGAATTTCACGTTGCCCACGATGACCATCAACGCCGATACGATGCCGGAGGTAATCCGCAACTACAAGGAGATTATCACGGGTATCTGCGAGCGCGCAAAAGATCTGCGCAGCCCCGGCTTTGTCGCCGAGATTGAGACGCTGCCGCCGATGACGTTCGAACCCAAGTGGGGCACTGAAGTGTGCAAAACGGTTGTGGAGATCGCCAAGGAATATGCCGAAAAGCACGGCGTAAAGAGCGCAGTGCGTATCACGCCCAACGATATCCGCGAAGGAAACGACCTGACGCATATGTGGCGCGGCCGTCATTGGGACAATATGCTTGAAACGTTCGAGAGCTGCGCGAAGGCTGGTGCCGACTTCCTGGCTGTTGAATCGGTTGGCGGCAAGGAATCGCACGACGAAGCGATCATGTACTGTGATATCGCAAAATCCGTGTTCGCGCTTTCAGTGCTGGGCTGCACGGACATGAACAAGCTCTGGACGGAAATCGTCGCCATCGCGGACAAGACGGGCACCATAGCCGCGGGAGATACCGCGTGCGGCTTTGCCAACACCGCCATGGTGCTGGCCGACAGAAACTACGTTCCCAAGGTGTTTGCGGCGACAGTGCGTGTAATGACCGCTGTGCGCAGCCTGGTAGCCATCGAAGCTGGCGCAAAGGGCCCGCATAAGGACTGCGGTTACGAAGGCGTATATGTCAAAGCGATCACGGGAACGCCGATCGCGATGGAAGGCCGCACAAGCGCATGCGCGCATTTGAGCCCCGTGGGCAATGTCGCAGCATGCCTGGCAGACCTGTGGAGCAACGAGTCCATCCAGAACATCAAGCTGCTGGGCGGCATGGCGCCTACGGTATCATTCGAGCAGCTCGAATACGACTGCCGTCTGATGAACACCGCGACGAAGCGCGGCAAGGATACCGCGCTGCTGATGAGAGATCTTCTCGCGGATTCGGACAGCGCAATCGATCCGCAGGCGTATGTGCTGCGTCCCGATGTGGTATTGGAAATCTCCAAGGAGATTGTTAAGGAAGACGGATATTACAACCGGACCAAGAAAGCGGCTTCGCTGGCGCTTGATAAAATCAGATCCGCACATAATAATGGAGAACTGCAGTTGGAAGGCAAGGAGATCATGTGGCTGGATAAGCTTTCCGAGGACGTAGCGGCATTGCCCGCCGATGTGCAGACGCTGACCGATGAGATGATCCCGCAGTGTGAAAAGCTAGATCCGGCAAAATACGACATGAATTAGTACGAAAGGAAGAAATACAATGTCACATTTACAGTACATATCCGACTATGTTCAGATGGGCAAAGCGGATCTGGTTCAGAAGCAGATCAAGGAAGCGCTTGAAGAGGGCGTTATGGCTGCGGATATCCTCAACGACGGCTTGCTGGATGGTATGGGCAAGCTGGGCGTCAAGTTTAAAAACAATGAAGTGTATGTGCCCGAAGTGCTGATTGCGGCGCGTGCGCTCAACAAGGGTATCGAACTGATCAAGCCTTATCTGATTGAAGCGGGCGTCAAGCCGGTCGGCAAGGTGGTACTGGCTACCGTCAAAGGCGACCTGCACGATATCGGCAAGAACCTCGTCAAGATGATGCTTGTGGGCGCAGGCTTTGAGGTAATCGACCTCGGAATCGACGTGCCCGACGCGAAGATCGTGGAAGCCGTACGGGAGCACAAGCCCAACATCGTGGCGCTCTCCGCGCTGCTGACGACCACCATGGCGGCCCAGGGCGATGTCATCAATGCCTTGAAGGAAGCCGGCCTGCGTGAATCGGTGAAGGTGATGGTAGGCGGCGCGCCTGTGACGCAGAGCTTTTGCGACAGCATCGGCGCGGACGCGTATACCTCCGACGCCGCAAGCTGTGCCGAAGTCGCGAGAACGTTTGTATAACCGACCTGAGGGCCTGCACATAGCAGGCCCTTTTTTACACTGGAGAGATATGATTGAGATTGATGTAATTTCCGGCTTTCTGGGTGCTGGCAAGACTACCTTTGCGAATATGCTGCTGAAACGATATCTGGAGGCGGGCAGGCGCGCCGTCTATATCGTGAACGAATTCGGGCAGACGAGCATCGACGCGGAGCTGATTCACGGCGAAGGATTTCAAGCGGTACCGTTGCCGGGCGGATGCATTTGCTGCACGCTCAAAGGGGAGCTCACGCTGGCGCTCAAGGAGATCATCCGCAGCTTTGAACCGACGAATATCGTATTCGAAACGTCGGGCATATTCGTATTCAACCAGTTTGAAGACATTCTCAAGGACGAATTTCTGAGTAGCTGCTGCCGTATCCGGCGGGCCGTGGTCATTGTGGACAGCGTAAACTACGCGAAAGCCGGTGTGGTGGCAGGCAGCTTTATAGAAAATCAGATCAAAAACGCTTCCGTCATCGCGCTCAGCAAGCTGGAGCGTTTCCGCGGTGATGCGGCTGAAATCATCTGTGACTTGAAAAATCTGAACCCCGGTGCGGTCGTAATCGCCTGCCCGTGGCATGAAGAGGGCTTTCTGAACAGCGTGCTGGCCGCCGAAGGGCAGGGGCTGGGCGTTGCATTCGGACACAGCCATGCGCATATGCATGCAGTCACGCTACCCTCCGATGAGGACTTCAGCCGGGAGGGCTATGACCGGTTCATCGCGGCTGTCCTGTCCGGGGAATACGGCGAAATACTGCGCGTCAAAGGCTACATCCGCATCGATGGGGAATGGCATTTGTTGAATATCGCGATGCAGGATGTCGTATTGAAAGAGGCCTCGCCATACGGTGAGGCCAGGATAACTTTTATTGGCGGACACTTTGACAGCGCCCTTCTGGAGAGGCAATTACAGGCTGACCGATAGGACCGCCTTTGGGCTTATCGGTCTTTCACGGCCCGTTCCAGCTGTTCCAGCGCTTGGTTGAGCAGCGATCTGGGGCAGGCGATGTTGACGCGCTGGAAGCTGCTGCCGCCCTGCCCGAACATGGTCCCCGCATCGAGCCACAGCTTGGCGCGGCGAATGATCAGCTCGTCGAGTGCCTTGTCGTCGAGGCCCAGCGCTTTGCAGTCCAGCCAAACGAGATAAGTGCCTTGCGGCTCCACCAGCCTGATCTCAGGAATGCGCGGTTGAATAAACTCGCGCACGAACGAAAGATTTCCTGAGAGGTATGTTTTGAGTTCCTCCAGCCAATCCTCCCCTTTGCTGTAAGCCGCCTTGCAGGCGACGAGCCCCATCACATTGAGCTGGCTGTAGCCGCACCGGGTAATCTCGCGCCGGAATTGGCTGCGCAGCTCCCGGTTGGCGATGAAGACGTTCGAGATCTGCAGCCCCGCAAGGTTAAAGGTTTTGGTCGGCGCGGTGCAGGTGACCGCGATATCGGCAAATTCGGGCTTGAGGTCCGCGAACACGAGATGCTCATAGCCGGGGTAGATGAAGTCGGCGTGAATTTCGTCCGATATGACGGTTACGCCGTGCCGGACGCAGATATCGCCGATTCGGATGAGCTCGTCGCGCGTCCAGACGCGCCCGACCGGGTTGTGCGGGTTGCAGAGTATGAACAGCTTCACTTCGTTCTGCACAATCTTTTGTTCAAAATCGCCAAAGTCGATCGTATAGCCGTCACCATCATAGACAAGCTCGCTCACGACGAGCTTACGGTTGTTCATTCGAACGGATTCGGTAAACGGATAGTATACGGGCTGCTGGATCAACACGGAATCGCCTTGCTCTGTGAGCGAACGGATGGCGGCGCAGATCGCGAATACCACACCCGGCGTTTTGACGAGCCAATCAGGCTGCACTTTCCAATGAAAGCGGCGATAGAACCAGCTTTGCAGCACATCAAAATAGGCTTCGCTGCTTTCGCTGTAGCCGAATATCCCGTGGCGGCTTTTTTCGACCAGCGCGTCCACGATGCATTCGGGCGTGCGAAAGTCCATATCGGCTACCCAGAGCGGAAGCAGGTCCTCCGGCATGCCGCGGCGCGCGGCAAAATCATATTTGATCGAATCGGTATCTTTACGGAGAATGATTTCATCAAAATTCGTCATGGCTTACTCCAATGCTTGTTTAAGATCGGCGATCAGGTCTTCCGCGCTTTCGAGGCCGACCGAGAGGCGCAGCAGCCGCTCGTCGATGCCCTTGGCTTCACGTACCTCCCGCGGAACGTCAGCGTGCGTCTGGAGCATCGGATAAGTGATCAGCGATTCGACGCCGCCCAAACTCTCCGCATACTGAATGACTTTGACGCGTTCCAGCACCTGGATCGCGGTCTGTTCACTGTCCGTCTCAAACGAGATCATCGCACCAAAGCCGGACGCCTGCCTGACGGACACCGCATATCCGGGGTGGGAGGGAAGACCCGCGTAATGCACCGCCTTGATATGGGGCTGACCGCAAAGCCATTGCGCGATTTTCATTGCGCTGTCCTGCTGCCGGTCCATCCGCACCGCCAGCGTTTTAATGCCGCGCAGGATCAGCCAGCTGTCGAAGGGAGAGAGGCATGCGCCTGTGGTCTTGTAGATAAAGCGCAGCCGCTCCGAGAGCGGCGCATCGCCGGTGACCAGAAAGCCCGCCAGCGTATCGTTGTGTCCGCCGAGGTATTTCGTTCCGCTGTGCACGACGATATCCGCGCCGAGCTCCAGCGGCCTTTGATAATACGGCGTGAGAAACGTGTTGTCTACGATGAGCAGCAGGTTATGCCGTTTCGCGAGCGCCGCCACGGCGGCGATGTCGGTCACCTGCATCATTGGGTTGGTGGGGGTTTCAATGAAAAGCGCCTTCGTTTCGGGACGGATGTGCGCCTCGATTCCCGTTATATCCGAAGTATCGATCAGATCGAAATCGATACCGTTCTTCATGGAGATATGGTGAAACAGCCGGTGCGAACCGCCGTACAGATCGTCCGAGGCGATCAGGTGGTCGCCGGGGGAGAATAGCTCCATCAGTACCGCAATCGCGGCCATACCGGTCGAGAAAGCCATCGCGTCGCTGCCGCCTTCCAGCGCGGCAACCGTTTTTTCGAGGTGCTCGCGCGTGGGGTTTTGAAGGCGCGAATAGTCATACCCTGTGCTTTGTCCGACGCCCGGGTGCGCAAACGTGGCGGACTGATAAATCGGTACGCTGATCGCCCCGGTAATGTCGTTTCGGCCTGCGTGACCGTGAACGCATTTTGTCTGGATATCCATGGCTTCTCCTTATATAAAGAACATATAATCCTGGCCTTTTTTGTGCCGTTCGATTTCTTGGGCCAGATCGCTCAGTGTGACCTGCTGCAACGCGGTTTTAACGGCTTCATCAAGAGGACTGAACGCCAGCTGCTGCATGGCGGTGTCGTACTCGGGCGCTTTCTTGTCTACGCTGGGCTCTGTCTTTTCAAAGAGCGAAAGCTCTACCGCCGAAAGCACGTCGAAACCTGTGATTTTTTCCGGCATGCGTGTCAGCAGATAGCCGCCTGCCGCACCTTTGACGGAGGTTACGAGCCCTCCGTGCCGGAGCAGCGTAAATACCTGTTCCAAATAGATCTTCGATATGCCGAGCTTTTCGGATATGCTGATTACCGTGATGGACTCGCCGTTCTCGTAGTTTTGCGCCATATAGGTCATCGCCGCAAGCGCGTAGCGCCCTTTGGCGGAAATTCTCATATAATCCACCTCATTTCATACTTGCCGGATATGCTTTTATCTTAGGGGAATGTCACCATATTGTCAATAGCATACTAATCATATCAAAGAAATATAAAATTACACTGCATATTTCTTAATAATTAACAGGGATAAAAAAAAAGGCCGTCAACATAAGGGGTGAAGCTGACGGCCTTACAATAATATCTACCAAGGTCTGCGCGCGATCACAAAATTCCGTGTCCAGAACGAACTGGTGCAGGAGCGCTTGATCACCTCGCCATGCGACGAGGACGCGTCGATCATCATGCCATTCCCAACATAGATACCCGTATGCCCGACCTTTTTACCGTTGGTGCTGAAGAACAGCAGATCGCCGATTTGCAGATCGTCCATGGAGGTGATGGCTTTCCAATCGTCCACCTTGGAATACCCGGCGGCATTATACCGGCCGCGCGATGATCCGGCCTGCTTCAGGCAATAGTAGACCAGCCCGGAGCAATCAAACGTGCTCGTGCCTGAGGTGCCGAGTATATATTTCTTTCCGAGCTGCTTTTCTGCGACTTTAATCATTTCACGAATATTGGCGCGCCTGCGTTCCGATTTCACCTTGGTCTCGCTGGGAACGGCTTCGGGGGAATAGATCAGATCCAGCGTCTGTTCTCCGGTTTTGCCGTCGACGGTCAGGTTGTTCCTCTCCTGAAACGCTTTGACGGCTTCCGCGGTCTCGGAGCCGTAATACCCGGTCACCTTGCTCATATAGCCGAGGTCTGCAAGCTGCTGCTGCATACTGGTGACATCGGCGCCGCTGGTCCCTTCTAGCAGGGAATACGGCTGCGCATCATTAGAAAATACCAGAGCGAGCATCTCGGGGCCCGCGATGCCGTCCTGTTGCAGACCGTGCTGACGCTGGAACAGCTCGACACCATACTTCGTGGCAGGCCCGTAAAGCAGCGTGCTCTCGTCCAGCGCGAGATAATTAAGTTCCATCAGCCGCTCCTGAAGGGCCTGAACGCGTTCGTTTTCGTCACCCGGTTTCAGCGTGGGGTCGGGGGTGGGTACCGGAGTAGGATCAGACGTGGGCAGCGGCGCCGATACAGCCATCAGTTCCGCTGAATCAACGATTGGGGAGGAGGAAGGCATATCGGCGCTTCGGGCGAGGGCTTCTGCCTTTCCGGATAAGGTAATGACAAGTATCGCAACGGTTGCGATCGTAACCGCGCATCCCGTTATGGTGACAAATATACGCCGGTGTTTCCGTATGGATATCATCAAACGCAACAGCTTTCTTCGGAAGGGATTTCGGTGATATCTTCGGTGAACCATGATAGCCTCACTTTCATTTTGGTTTGTTAAAGCTTAATATAAAAGAGAGGAATGGGGAATAGAACAAGGCCAATTGTTACAGAATGTTTACATAAGTATTGCTTATATGTGAATACGGGGTAATGACAAAATAAAAGCGGCGAAGCCCGCTGCAGAGGATTCGCCGCCATGTCTTATTAATAGACCGATATGCGTTCATTCCCGGCTGCGGCGCATCATGCGCAGCGCATTGAGTACAGCCAGCAGCGCGACGCCGACGTCCGCGAATACCGCTTCCCACATGGTGGCGATGCCGCCTGCGCCCAGCAGCAGTACGGCCACCTTGACAACCATCGCAAAGCCGATATTCTGCCATACGATGCGCTGCGTCTTGCGCGAGATGCGTATGGCGGCTGCAAGCCGGGACGGATTGTCGTCCATGATGACGATATCCGCTGCCTCGATTGCCGCATCGGAGCCGAGACCGCCCATGGCAATGCCGATATCGGCGCGCGCCAGCACCGGTGCGTCGTTGATACCGTCGCCGACAAACACGACCTTGCCATTCTGGGCGATCAGCTCTTCGACGCGGCTCACCTTATCCTGCGGCAGAAGCTCCGCATAATACGCATCCAAACCCAGCGCATCGGCGACCTCCTGCGCGGTATCCTTCCGGTCGCCCGTCAGCATGACGGTTTTTTTAATGCCCGCGGCCTTCAAAGCGGCAATGGCCTGACGTGCATCGGGTTTGACCCTGTCGGAAATAGACAGTGCGCCTTGGAGCACATTGTCGGCTGCGATATAAACGACCGTACCGGGCAGCCCGTCATCCGGTATGGCAATACCCGACTGCTCCATGAGCGCGCGGTTGCCTGCCATCACGTGTTTCTCCTGTACGCGGGCTTTCAGGCCATGGCCTGATATCTCCTCATAATCCGTCACGACGGATTTATCCGGTTTCCTGCCCGAAGCAGCATATGCCTCTACGATGGATTTGGCAATCGGGTGGGTGGAGTAGCTTTCGATATGCGCCGCCAGCGTCAGTACCTCGTCTGAGGAAAGCGAACCATAAGTCTTAATCTCCGAGACCTGGAAAACGCCTTCGGTCAGCGTGCCGGTCTTGTCGAATACGAAGGTATCCGCTTTGCGGAGCGCTTCGAGGTAATTGCCTCCTTTTACGAGTATGCCTTCGCGCGAAGCCGCGCCGATGCCGCCGAAGAACCCGAGCGGGATCGAAATGACTAGCGCACAGGGGCATGAGATAACCAGAAATACGAGCGCGCGGTAGAGCCAATCGGAGAATACAGCGCCCGGTACAAACAGCGGCGGGATCGTGGCGATGAGCACCGCGACAGCCACGACAATGGGGGTGTAGTAACGGGCGAAACGGCTGATGAATTTTTCGGTGGTCGCTTTGCGCGTGGAGGCGTTCTGCACCAGTTCGAGGATCTTGGATATGGTGCTCTGCGCGAACTCCTTTTCCACCCGAATCTCGAGTACGCCGCTCTGGTTGATGACTCCCGAATAGACCGTATCGCCCGCCTTTATCGCTTTCGGTACGGATTCACCCGTTAGGGCGGAGGTGTCCGCAAAGGAACTGCCCTTCAGCACCACGCCATCGAGCGGAACGCGCTCGCCGGGCTTGACCATGATGACATCGCCGACGCTAACCTGTTCGGGGGAGACCTTCTGTTCACGGCCATCCGCGAGCAGATTTGCGTAGTCCGGGCGGATATCCATCAGCTTTGTGATGCTCCGGCGCGATTTGCCCACCGCGTAGCCCTGGAAAAGCTCGCCCACCTGATAGAACAGCATGACGGCAACCGCTTCGGGATATTCGCGGATCGCAAAGGCACCGATGGTCGCGATCGTCATGAGAAGATTCTCATCGAAAACTCTGCCGCGAACGATGTTCCTGACGGCCCGAACCAATACGTCACCGCCGATAACGAGGTAAGCGGCCACGAACAACGCGAGTTTGATGAGGTCGCCCAGCGCAAATATTAGCGCCACGGCGTAGATCGCCGCGCCTGCGGCAATCCGGATCAGTTCCTTTTTGTTAAAAGCGCTGCCCTCATCCGCGTGATCCTGCGCGCAATGGCTGCATCCGCATCCATCCTCATCGGCACAGCTGTCATCCTCTTCTTCCGCGCAATGATCGCAACCGCAGCTTTCTGCACTGCCCTGCGCACAATGACTGCACCCGCAGCCATCCTCACTGTGACCTTGAACCGGATCCGAATGATGCTTCTGGCCGGATATCAGCGCCTGCCCGCATCCGCAGGGGCAAAGCTCGCATTTGACTTTGATATCGCGTGTTTTCATGTTCGTCCTCCCATAAGATGATATCAGCTTCTCCAAACTGGAACTTATTAATGATCATATGAACAACTGCTCATATGATGATACTATAGCGATACACGGATTTTGTCAAGGGTTTATTTGCCATGATAACATCCGGGAAGCCTTGACAATCCGGGTGGACAAACTTATGATAGAAACATATGTTCAAGTGTTCATGTGAAAAGGAGGTGCTTGCATGGCTGAAGAACTGGTGGAACGATGCGAGTGCAACGTCATCCATGCGGATGTCGTAAAAAAAGTCAGAGCGATTATGCCTCCTGTCGAGGAGCTGTACGAGCTTGCGGAGGTTTTTAAGGTATTCGGCGATACCACGCGAATCAGAATCCTTTGGGCGCTGTTCGAAGAGGAAATGTGTGTCTGTGATATCGCGTTTCTGCTCAACATGTCCCAATCTTCGATTTCACACCAATTGAGGCTCCTGAAACAAGCGAGGCTGGTGAAGTTCCGCCGTGACGGAAAAACCGTATATTACTCGCTGGATGACGAACACGTTAAAATGATGTTCGATCAGGGGTTAATCCATGTAAAGGAAAAAGGCCGATAGTTGTGAAGATACGGAGAGGGTCAAACCAACCCGGAATTTTGTAGGATTAAATCATTAAAGTTTAAAGACAACAGGAAAATCAGGGGACAGGATGAGCAAAAAAAAGACCAAAGTTATTGTAAAAAGAAACCGCAGAATCGCGGTCATGATCTCATTGGGGATTATAATGGCAGCCATCGTGACAGTGAGCATTGTGATATTGCAGACTCGTGCGGAGAATGCCAGCATCATGGAAAACGAGTCGGTGCTGGCGGGCGTCAGCGTAAACGGGACCGATATTTCAGATATGACCTATCAGGAAGCGCTTGCAGCGACATCCGGCATACCGGATACGCTGCTGGGTGAATTGACGTTTACAATCGACGTGGAGGGAGAGAGATACGCGTATTCAGCCGATGACTTGGGCTTTTCCACCGACTATGACGATGTGATGCAGGAAGCGATCCTGTATGGCCATACCGGAACGCTGGAAGACCGCAAAGAGGCCATCAAAACAGCGAAAACCCAGGGCGTTTCGTTTACCGTGAAGGTACTTGCGGACCGGGAGAAGGTTTCCCAAAAGCTGCTGGCTCTCAAGGCGGATGTCGATGTGGCAGCGGCGGATGCAAGCGTGACGTTTATGCCATGGGGTCATCTGGCAGACGGTACGCCGTATGTGCAGGACGAGCAGAAGATGGTTGAGAGCGCGGCGAACGGCAAGTGGTGGGAGCGCCCGGAGCTTGTGCGTATCGCGCAGCAGGATATGCCCAATCCGCTGCGGTATCAGTTCTGGAACACAAATAAGTATTCCGATGATAAAATACCGAAGGATGCGGATATAGCCCGGTTTCTCTATACGGAGGAGCAGCGCGGCCGGTCGGTGGATATGGAGGCGGTTATCGAGCGCGTGATGAGCGCGGCGGAAACCGGCAGTGGCGCTGTGATCACTGCGGATGTTATAACCGTAGAACCCGCGGTAACCGTTGCGAAGCTCAAGGCCGATACGCAGCTGATTGCAAGCTGGACGTCGAGCTATTCGAGCCATTCCAGCTATAATCGGAACTGGAATGTGGCCAAGCTTTCGGGTATCGTCAACGGTGTGGTGATCGCGCCGGGTGAGGAATGGTCGATCAATGAGGAAGCCGGCAACCGGACTTTAAAGACAGGCTGGAAAGAGGCGTCGGGAATCGTCAACGGCGGGTATGTGCAGCAGGCGGGCGGCGGCGTCTGCCAGATTTCGAGCACGTTGTACAACGCCGCAATCCGCTCTAATTTGAATATTACCGACTCCACGCACCATTCCATCTCGTCCGACTATATTCCACTCGGGCTGGATGCGACAATCAGCTCGGGCGGTCCGGATCTGAAGATTAAGAACGACTTTGCCATTCCGGTATACATTGTGTCGTATGTCGATCCGAAGGCGAAAACGTCAACGGTGGAGATTTACGGCCCGACGGTGGTGGACGAGCGATATGGCGACGTGATCCTCAAGTTCTCGTTTCAGGACGGCGGCAAGTTTGGAGAGCCGATAATGACCTATATCTACAACACGAAGGTTGCGCCGGAGGATGGCACGGTGATTCCGGATAAAGGGCAGTACACATACGCGCAGACGCGGCCCGGACGAAAGGTGACGACCTATATCCACTACCTGACGCAGACCGGCGAAGAACTGGCTAAGGAAGAGTTCCACAGTTATACCTGGCCCCCGAAGAATGGGAGAACCTATGTGAACGGCGGCGACCCGGCTCTGGCGACGCCTGCACCAACGGTATCTGTGGCGCCTTCGACAACCCAAACAATACTTGCAGATTCATCAGCCCCGACTTCTTAGGAAGACTAAATGCAGTGCCCAAAGGGTTGCATCATCCTGTCATAAAAGAATAGTAAAGGCGGTTTCAACGTGAAGCCGCTTTTTAATTGGTTTCACATATTCATATTGACAATGGCTGCTTCTGGTACTACCATAATGCTATTAATTTGATATGAATATAGCGAAAAGCTTAGAAGGCATTTGCACGCCAGACTCCCGGCAGATGGGGAGACTTTTGTATATATCGCGCCAAACGGCGGCATCATTGGATTAAAGGCAGGTTTTATGGGTATGAGAACAGAGATTAAAACGGACAGTGCACCGCAGGCGATTGGCCCTTATGCGCAGGGGATACGAACGGGGAATATGATTTTTACGTCCGGACAGATACCGGTGGATCCGATAACCGGCGCAGTGGTCCAGGGAATTGAGCAACAGGCTGCGCAGGCGCTGGAAAATCTGAAGGCAGTTCTGGCAGCAGCAGGTGCGTCGCTAGCGGATGTCGTCAAGACGACGGTTTTTATCCGCGATATGAACGATTTCGGTAAAATCAACGAAGTTTACGCCCGTTTTTTTACGCAGCCTTTTCCGGCCCGTTCCTGCGTCGAGGTATCCCGTCTGCCCAAAGATGTGCTGATCGAGATCGAAGCGGTGGCCGTGGTGAAAGAATGAACGCGTTTTCCAGAACGGAATTGCTTCTCGGCAAAGAGGCGATGGAGAAGCTTGCGCGTTGCGCAGTCGCGGTATTCGGCATCGGCGGGGTGGGATCTTTTACGGCGGAAGCGCTGGCGCGGTGCGGCGTCGGCTCTCTCGCGCTGTTCGACGATGACAAGGTGTGTTTGACCAATATCAACCGGCAGCTGATCGCCACGCGAAAAACGGTTGGCCATAAAAAAGTCGAAGTGATGAAGGAACGCATACTCGATATCAATCCTCAATGCACCGTGGAGGCGCACGAGTGCTTTTACACGGCAGATAACGCGGGTGAGTTTGACCTGTCGCGCTACGACTATATCGTGGACGCGATCGATACGGTTTCGTCCAAGCTGACGCTGATTGAGCGGGCGAGAGATGCAGGTGTGCCGGTGATCAGCTGCATGGGTGCGGGAAACAAGCTTGATCCCACGCGTTTCGAAGTCACGGATATCTACAAGACGAGCATATGCCCGCTTGCCAAAGTCATGCGCAGGGAACTCAGGAAAAGAGGCATAGAATCGCTAAAGGTCGTATATTCCCGCGAGGAAGCCATAGCGCCTCTTGAAACCGAGGAATTAAGCTGCAAGAGCCATTGTATCTGTCCGCCCGATACCAAAAGAAAATGTACGGTCCGACGGCAGATACCCGGAAGCATCTCTTTTGTGCCATCCGTCGCGGGACTGATTCTTGCCGGGGAAGTGGTGAAAGACATCGCGGGGCGCGAATGATGTTCATCGTCTAAAATATTCTTATTATATAATTCAGTAGCATACTGGAACAGGAGCAGGTCATGAAGATATCCACGAGGGGACGATACGCGATGCGCATGATGCTCGATTTGGCGCTTTCGAAGCCGGACGAATACGTGACCATTAAAAGCATTGCGGCGCGGCAGGAGATTTCGGAGAAGTATTTGGAGCAGATCATCACGGTGCTCAGCCGTTCGGGCTTTGTAAAAAGCACCCGCGGTGCGCAAGGGGGATATAAGCTCTCGAAACCTGCTCAGGAATACACCGTCGGCATGATACTAAGAGCGATCGAGGGCAGTCTGGTGCCGGTCGCTTGCATGGAGGATGAGCCCAACGAATGCCATAGAAGCGCCACGTGCGTCATGCTGGATGTCTGGAAACAGATCGATCAGGCCATCAGCAGCGTTGTGGATCACGTCACACTGGCCGATCTCGCCGAGAAGCAGCGTCAAATCGACGAACAAAGTACGTCCTTGTAAATATATAGAACATTTAAGGTTCCTCTTGACAGATACGAAAAGAGGAATTATATTATATCAAAACATATTAAGATTATATGAAATATATGAAAGGAACGAGAGGCTATGTCCAGCGAACACCAATGGAGATTTGAAACGCAGCAGATCCACGTAGGGCAGGAGACGCCCGATTCGGCAACCGATGCCAGAGCCGTACCGATCTATCAGACAACCTCATACGTATTCCCAAGCGCAGCTTCGGCAGCGGGGCGCTTCGCGCTCACCGAGCCCGGCAACATCTATACGCGTATCATGAACCCGACCTCGGACGTATTTGAGAAGCGCATCGCCGCGCTGGAGGGCGGCATCGCGGCGCTGGCGCTCGCGAGCGGCTCCGCTGCGGTGACCTATGCGATTCAGAACATCGCACACGCGGGGGATCATGTCGTATCCGCCAGCACGCTATATGGCGGTACCTACAATCTGTTCGTGCATACATTTAAGGACTTCGGCATCGACGTGACATTCGTGGATCCCGATGAACCGGGCAGCTTTGAAGCCGCCATTCAGCCCAATACCAAAGCGGTCTTCTTTGAGACGCTGGGCAATCCAAACTCCAGCATCATCGATATTGAGGCGGTATCCGAGGCCGCGCACCGCCACGGGGTGCCGGTCATCATCGACAACACCTTCGCGACGCCTTATCTGCTGCGCCCGATTGAGCACGGCGCAGATATCGTGGTGCATTCGGCGACAAAATTTATCGGCGGACACGGCACATCGATCGGCGGGGTAATCGTGGACGGCGGGAAGTTTGACTGGGCGGCATCCGGCCGGTTCCCGTATCTGACCGAGCCCGATCCCAGCTACCACGGCGTTCGTTTTACCGAGGCGGCAGGCGCTGCGGCATACATCATCAAGGCGCGGGTCACGCTGCTGCGCGATACCGGCGCGGCGCTCAGCCCGTTCAACGCGTTCCTGTTCCTGCAGGGGCTGGAGACGCTTTCACTGCGCGTTGAAAGGCACGTGGAGAATACGCTCAAGGTGGTAGATTTCCTGCACAAGCATCCTAAGGTAGAGAGCGTGAACCATCCGTCGCTGTCCGACAGCCCGTATAAGAAGCTGTACAAGCGTTACTTCCCGAATGGCGCGGGTTCTGTATTCACCTTCGAGCTTAAAGGCAGCGCGGAGGACGCAAGGCAGTTTACCGAAAGGCTCAAGCTGTTCTCCATGCTCGCCAACGTGGCGGACGTCAAATCGCTCGTGATCCATCCGGCCAGCACCACCCATTCGCAGATGGATGAGCAGGAGCTGCGGGCATCGGGCATCAAGCCCAATACGATCCGACTTTCGATTGGCATCGAGCATATCGACGACATTCTGTACGATTTGGAGCAGGCGTTTAACGCGTAATTAGCGACATCTGTATAGTCTGCGAAGTCTGTTGCGGTTTCTGCCTCTCCACTAGGCACCGCGCTGACCCGTGAAGAAGTCCGCACATTTTTTGAATGACATACGGCGGAGCTGTTGTACCGGTATTCTGAACTCGGGCTTAAAAGCATCGGGACAGGCATCCTTTCGGGGTGCCTGTCTTTGATGTGATTATGTACGGATGTGAAACCTTAACCTCTGCTAAAATGGTAAAATACCCCGTGATAGTTTTTTAAAACGTGCGAGAATCATAGAACAGCGACAAAAACTCTGTGTATCCTATATAAAAAGTCTGGATGTTTCAACATTTTACGCTTGTATCGCGTGACGATCGGTAATATAATGAGCTTCGTGCGACGAGAGACATCGCAGAGGAGGCATAGGTGCATGTTGAATCAATACCAGAAAGAAGCGCTTAAAAAGCTTATTGAGATCGATAAAGGATTGCCCGAAGGGGTTTCTTTGACATTTGCCGTAGACAACGCAATGCTGATGATGGAAAAGACGGAAAGCGATCAGTTTCTACGGGCGATCAACGCGCTGATCATGGCGGGGTATCTGGCGAGCCATACAAACCGGCAAACCGATAACGGCGTACCATACTGGCTGGAGCTGACCAAGCGCGGCAAGAACTTTTCCGAGGTAATGAGCGCGTAAATCGATCCGGGTTGAGCGGGCACAGCAAAAAGCTGTGTCTTTTTTATTTTAAAAATTTCTGTTGACAGTACTGATGTATTAGTGTACTATGCAGATAGTACAGATAAGCGAGGTGAACTATGGACTATGACAGCCGGGCGCCCATCTACCTACAGGTGATCGATCGGATCAAAAAGCGGATGGTAACAGGAGAGATCAAGCCGGGTGATAAGCTGCCTTCCACACGTGCGCTGGCGTTGGAATATAACGTAAATCCCAACACGGCAGCGAGGATATACGATGAAATGGAGGCCATGGGCCTATGTTATACCGAAAGGGGGCTGGGCACCTTTATGGACAGGGATGCATCCGTCGTACAAAAGCTTCGTCATCAGATGGCGGAAACATTGATCCAGGAATTTGTGCGCGAAATGGCCGCGCTTGGCTATTCGGCACAGGATATGAAACAGGCAATTGAGGAGGAGTTAAAATGATGTACAGCTTAAGTACTAATCAAGTGACCAAACATTATGCACGCACTTTGGCTGTCGATTCAGCCAGCGTTGCGCTGAGACCGGGCAGGATTTACGGCTTGCTGGGGCCGAACGGCAGCGGCAAATCCACCCTCATGAAACTGGCTGCGGGGCTCGTGCATCCCTCGGCGGGGGAGATTCGCGTATTGGATCGGCCGGTCGGACCGGATACGCATGCGCAAGTCGCATATATGCCGACCGAACCCTATTTCTACAGCTTCATGACCGTAAAACAGGTGGGCACTTTCCATGCCGATTTCTATGCCGACTTTTCCGCAGAAGCGTATCAGAAGCTAATCGGCAAAATGGAGCTGGATATGAACATGAAGGTATCGCAGCTTTCCTCCGGCATGGCGGCCAAACTGAAACTCGCTGCGACGGTTGCCCGGGATGCGAAGCTGTTTATGTTCGATGAACCGCTCAACGGCATCGACCTCATCGCGCGGGACGCCATCATGTCCGCTATCATCGAAAAAGCGAATGAGAGCAATACGATCGTCATCTCCAGCCATCTGATTGATGTGATGGAGAACATACTCGACGAGGTGATTTTTATCCGGCAGGGCCGTATTGTGCTGCAGGGCGAAACCGAGGCAGTACGCGCGCAATCCGGGAAATCGATTGTGGATCTTTACAGGGAGGTATTTGCGTCATGATGAAGCTGCTCAAATATGAATGGATGCGCCGCAGATCGCTGCTGCTGGGCGCGCTGATTACCCTGTTGTTTGTGGAGGGTCTGGCGCTCTATGGCATATACCGCGGCGGAAGCTGGAACACCCTTTCCATCGTGATGACGGTATTGCTGGTTGTCGGCGGTCTGCTGCTGCCTATACTCGATACGGTGACTAAGCTCTATGCGGATTACAAACAGAAGCAGGGCTATATGCTGTTTCTGACGCCGCAGAGCGGAACGCGAATTCTCTGGGCCAAGGCGATATTCGGGGCGCTCGAGACCGTGGCCGTCGTCGCCCTCATCAGCGGTTGTCTGGTATTGAGCGGAGCCGCGCTCGATCATTTCCAGCAGGGCATGGCAACGGGCTTTTTGTTCACCTTTCAGCAGGAACTGGGCGCCATTTCGATGAACAGTATGCTGTTCGTGTACGCGGGCCTGATTACGCTGCAGATGCTCGCGCAGATGGCGATTGCTATGCTCGCGGTCACTGTCGGACGCGTATTGGTTCAGGGCAACAGCTACAGCTGGGTAATTGCGCTTGTGATGTATTTCGCGCTGGCTCTGGCGGTCAACATGGCGGACAGCCTGCTCATGGTGGTATTCGGCCTTGTCGGCGATATGACGAGTTTAATGAATAATGCTTCGGATGTCATGCGTTTCCTGGGCAAATATTTCGCCATCGGCGCCTGCACCTATGCGGTGTGGTTTTCGGTATGCACGCTGCTCTCGGGACGTCTGGCGAGCCGCAAAGTCGATTTATAAAGTATTTTATAATAAGGAAGGTTTTATATGAAGACGAAAGCAATGGTTCTGGTGCTGGCGGTCGCAGTATGCGCGATGGCTCTGCTCGGCGGGTGCACGGTTTCGAACGGCGTTTTTACGGGCATGAGCCAGCAAAGCGGCGATACCTCTCTGGGCGCAAGCTATATCTCGTTCGACGGTTCGCTCGCGCGCAGCATTTCGCTCAAAGCGGGAGACCAGGTGAGCTTCAGCTATGAGGGGGGGAGTGATTTGGCCGCAGCCGTCAAGCAGAATGGGGAGACACTTTTCGAGATTTCAAACGGTGCCGTCTATACCGTACCGACCGATAGGCAGTATGCGTTTGTTGTGGAGGGCAAGGACAAAAACGGGGCGTTTTCACTGTCCTGGGAGATCGATTAGGATCAGAAAAACGGTCCGCGGATGGGCAGATTGGCCCATCCTTTTTTTGTTTTCGGCATCAGGTATTCCATATTTCAAGCCGAATTTGCGCTGCAAATGGGTCTAAAAACGTATGCTTTTTCGGGATTAACAGTGCATATCGAACGTATATATGCGCGAATATACATTCTCCACCATATGTAGTATCCCTGTTTAGAGGGGGTACTATTTTTTAAAAATATTATAAATATTCAGCCATTTCCATGAAGGATATCATGAAAATATACCGAAATAATAAGCAGAGTGGGGAATAGTGGGTTCCAGTGGAGTAAAAGGGATGAAAGTGGTGAAGCAAAGCCGCGAACTTCCTGGGAATCGAGAGGGGTAACACAGCGCATCAGGGTATAAGGCACGGGGGAGTATTGTGAAAGGTTCGCTCATCGGGACATACATTCATACATTGGATGAAAAAGGCCGGGTGGCGGTTCCCTCAAAGCTGCGTGTAGAGTTGGGGGATCCGTTTTATATTACTTCCCTCACGAAAGATTGCCTGATCGCTTATTCAGAGGAGGAGTGGCAGAAGTTTTCCGACAAGCTCAGTGAGATACCCCAATCGGATGTCAAGGCGCAGCGTTTCGTACGCATGGTGTTCTCGGGCGCATGCAAATGCGAGCCGGACAAGCAGGGCAGAGTGCTGCTGCCGCAGGTGCTGCGCGATAAGGTGGGTATCGACAAGGAGATCGTGATCATCGGTGCGTCGTATCGCGTAGAGATCTGGGCAAAAGAGAAATGGCAGCAGTACGAAGACGAAACGCCCAGCGACGAAACCACCATGGAAAGCCTCGCCACGTACGGGATTTAAAGATGGAACACATATCAGTTCTGCTGCATGAAACGATTGAACGGCTCAACTTAAAACCCGGCATGACGGTCGTAGACGGCACGCTGGGAGGCGGCGGGCATGCGGCGGCTATATTGGAGAGGATATCGCCCGGGGGGCGGCTGATCGGCATCGACCGCGACGAGTTTGCGCTCGGGCAGGCCAGAGAGAGGCTGAAGGACTTTGAAAACGTGGAATATGTCCACGGTAATTTCAGGGATATCAAAAGCATACTCGGTATGCTGGATATAAAAGGGATAGATGGAGCGGTGCTGGACCTCGGCGTATCATCGTTCCAGCTGGACCAATGTAACAGGGGGTTCTCATATAAACAGGACTCGAGGCTCGATATGCGCATGAATAAGGAAGATAAAACATGCGCCGCAGACATAGTAGCAAGCTATGCGCAAAGAGACCTTGAGCGGATCTTCCGGGAATACGGTGAGGAACGGTGGGCCGCGCGCATTGCGGAGTTCATTGTGAGGGAACGAAGCCAGCGGCCCATAACGACCACCACGGAACTCGTCGATGTAATCAAGAAAGCGGTTCCGAGCGGCGCCCGCAAGGACGGTCCGCATCCCGGCAGGCGGGTGTTTCAGGCGCTTCGTATCGAGGTGAACGGAGAACTCGACGCAGTGAAAGCCGCACTGGCCGACTTCGTGGATGTACTGAATGCAGGCGGCCGGATAGCGGTCATCACATTCCATTCGCTGGAGGACCGGATCGTCAAGCAGGAATTCCGGCGGCTGGAGCGGCCTTGCGAATGCCCCGAGAGCTTTCCGGTATGCATATGCGGAAAGGTATCGGCAGGCAAGGTGATCACCGGCAAACCCGTGTTGCCAAGCGAAGCGGAAACCGAAGAGAACAGCCGGTCGCGCAGCGCAAAGCTGCGGGTTTTTGAAAAGAATGTTTCTGAAAAAGTAAGATAAAAGGGAGGGGCAGGCATTGCAGGCAGCACAAAGAAAAATCGCATATGAGACGCAAAGCGCGCCGCAGCCCCGTAAAAGAGTAGTTAAGATCGAGGGAAACGTCGCATATATTAGTAATGACTTTGCTGTAAACCCGGTTAAAAAGCCTGTGACTGCGGCAAAGACGGCGGTGAAGCCCAAAGCAGCGCCCAAAAAGGCGGAGCAGCCGAAGAAAGGCCTCGTTTCCACGCTCTTTGTGGTATTTGTAGCGTTCTGCGCGCTGGCAGTGCTGGTATCCCGGTATGCGATAGCAAGCTCCGTAGGCAGGCAGAACAACGATATCGAGCAGAACATCGCCGCGATTGAGAACCAGATTGACGCGCTGAAAATAGACCTCGAACTCAAAGACAGTCTGGTCTATGTGCAGCAGACGGCGCAGCAGGATCTTGGGATGACCTATCCCGATCCGGAGCAGATCGTAGAAAATCAGCCCTGATGGAGGTAAAGCGTATGGAACGTCGGAAGGAAAACAAGGTAGTACCGCTGCCGACGCTCCAATCCAAAAAAAGGCTGTTGTTTTTAATGACCGCGGTGCTGGTGCTGTTTTTCGGGCTCGCTGTCAAGATGGCGGTTACCGTATTTATTCAGGGGGCTGAGCTTCAGCAAAAAGCAATGCTGCAGCAGACGCGCGATCTCGCCGTTGCGGCGAAACGGGGCGAAATACTCGACTGCAATGACAACGTACTTGCACAGAGCGCCACTGCGCAGACCGTGGTGCTGCGTCCTTCGGAAATCACCAAGAGCAACACGGACGCCATTGTGAGCATACTCGCGAGAATACTCGAAATGGACGAGAAGACGATCCGCGAGAAAGCCACCGACACGAAGAAGTCGGAAGTGTGGCTCAAACGGCAGGTGCCGACCGATGTCGCCAACGAACTGCGCGTGGAAAATCTGCCCGGGGTATACTTTTCTCTGGATGTGCGGCGCTATTATCCCAACAGCTCTTTTTTGACCCAGACGCTGGGCTTTACTTCGGTGGACGGCGCGGGACAGGAAGGCCTGGAAGCTTACTTTGAAAAATACCTTGCCGGACAGGACGGCAAGATCATCTCCGAGGCAGACCGGGACGGCCGGGATGTCGCGATTGGCGACGAGCAGTATATTCCGCCGGTGGACGGCTACAACCTGGAGCTCACCATCGACGAAGTGGTACAGAGCTTCATGGAGCAGGCTGTTGAAGAAGCTTATGTACAACAGAGCGCAAAAGCCGTTGCCGCCGTCGCGGTAAACCCCAAGACAGGACAGATTCTTGGGATCGCGAACTATCCGGACTTTGACCTCAACGAAGTGCCGCGGGACGATGTACCCGCCCTGACGGAGCTTACGCGTAACCGAATCATCACGGACGCATACGAGCCCGGATCGACGTTCAAGGTAGTTACACTCGCCTCGGCGATCGACAGCGGAAAGGTCAGCACCGGCGATACGTTCTTCTGCCCGGGCTACGACGTGGTCGACGGACAGATGATCAAGTGCTGGCGCTACCCGAATTCACACGGCAGCCAGACGCTGCCCGAAGTGGTGCAAAACTCGTGCAACGTCGCTTTCATGCAGATGGGACTCCGCATGGGCGCACAGACGTTCTACGACTACATATATAACTTTGGTTTCGGTCAGGAAACCGGGATCGCATTTCCCTCCGACGGTACTGGCATCGTGATGTCGGAAAAATATGTTACAAATGGTGACCTCGCCCGAATCGCGTTCGGGCAATCGATAGCCGTTACACCACTACAGCTGATCTCCTCATTCAGCGCAGTGGTGAACGGCGGTTTTTTATATCAACCTTCGCTGGTCAAGGGCATCAAGGACAGCGAAGGCAACTATATCGAGGAATATGAGCCCGCCATGGTCAGACAGGTCATCTCGGAAGAAACCTCGGCCACGGTGCGCACCATACTCGAAAGCGTGGTAACGGAAGGAAGCGGCAAGAACTGCTATATTCCCGGTTATCATGTAGGCGGCAAGACGGGTACCGCGCAGAAATACGACGAGAACCACAACGTGCTGCACGATAAGGTCATTGCGTCGTTCATCGGCTTTGCGCCCGCGAACGACCCGCAGATTGCGGTGCTGTTTATTGTCGACGAGCCCAGTGTTCCCGTTACGTTTGGCAGCATCGTCGCGGCGCCATACGTCAAGTATATTATCCAGAATTCGCTCCAGTATTGGGGGATCGAGCCTGATTACAATGAAGTGCCGCCGCTCGAACAGGTGGAAGTTCCCGATGTGTCCAACATGACCGATGTGGAAGCCATCGCGAAGCTTCACAATGTTGGCCTCGAATACCTCGCGGACGGAATTGGCAAGGTAGATACACAAATGCCCGCGCCCGGTACGATGATAGATAAAGGGACCACGGTGCTGCTGTATATGGAAACGAAGACGCAAGCCGATGAGATGGAGGGTATGACGGTCGTGCCCGACGTTTCGAACATGAGCGTCATGGATGCCGCGCAGAAGATGGACGATGCCGATTTGACCTTGAGCCCGACGGGAGAAGGTTCAGCAAAGTATCAGAGCCCTGCGGCAGGGACGATTGTACCCAAGGGCACAACCGTGCAGGTTGAATTCAGCGAATCGGGTGGATAACCGTAACTTTTTGCGTTACTTTCGCGTATGGTTGTGTTATAATCCTCAAAGGATTTATAAGGTGGGGAGGAATGCGATTGAAACTTTCACAGCTTGTCCTTGAGGATATGCAATTGATTGGGAACGGTGATACAGAGATCACCGCTGTGGAATATGATTCTCGAAAGGTGTGCAAAGGCGCGCTATTTTTCTGCATCAGCGGTTTTAAGACCGACGGGCATCTCTACGCACCTGCAGCGGCAGCCGCAGGCGCTGCGGCGTTGATGGTGACGCACAAGCTCGACATCGATTTGCCGCAGATCATCGTGGACGACCCGCGCACCGCAATGGCGCTGATTTCAAGAGAATTCTATGGAAGGCCGGACGAGCGGCTGAAAATGGTTGGAATTACCGGCACCAACGGCAAGACGACGACCACGTATATGATCAAATCGGTGCTGGAGCATGCGGGCAAGAAAACGGGCCTCATCGGCACCATCGTCAATATGATCGGGCAGCAGGAGCTTCCCACGGAGCGGACAACGCCTGAGTCGCCGGACCTTTTTGCACTGCTGAAGCGTATGGCGGACGAAGGCTGTGCCGCGCTGGTCATGGAAGTATCATCCCACTCACTTGCATTGGGACGCGTATCGGGCATCAACTTCGATGTGGGCGTCTTCACGAATCTCACCCAGGACCATCTCGATTTCCATGAAACTTTTGATAACTACCGCGCCGCAAAGAAAAGGCTTTTTTACGCGTCTAAAAATGCGGCGATTAATGCGGATGATGCTGTTGCAGAATATATGATGGATGGTATCGAAATCGGCTGGCGTACATATGGTATTAAGGAGAGAGCCGACGTTTTTGCGAAGAACATTGAAATTACGCCGCGCGGCGTAACATATGATTTGTGCTTCGGCACGGCGATGCTGCCGCTTGCAATCCGGATACCCGGCATTTTCAGCGTGTATAATTCCCTTTCTGCGGCAACGGCGTGCTTGCTGCTTGGCGAGAAGCTCGAAACGATCAAAACCGGCCTCGAAGCCATGCCGAGCGTTGCGGGGCGGTTTGAAGTGCTGGATACAGGGGATAAGCCATTCACGATCATACTCGATTACGCGCACACGCCCGACAGCCTGGAAAATACGCTTAAGACGGTTGGAACGTTCGCGCGCGGGCGGATCGTGCCGGTGTTCGGCTGCGGCGGAGACCGGGACCGCGGCAAACGTCCCATCATGGGCGAGATTGCGGGAACGCTCTCTACCTTCGCCATCATTACTTCCGACAACCCGCGTACAGAGGACCCGTATGAGATCATCCGGGCGGTAGAGGATGGGATGAAGCGGACAAAATGTCCTTATATATGCATTGAAAACCGGCGCGAAGCGATACGGTATGCGCTTGACAACGCGCAGGTAGGCGATGTAATCGTGCTCGCAGGCAAGGGCCACGAGACCTATCAGGAAATCGACGGGGTGAAATACCCCTTCGACGAGAAGGTCGTGGTCAGCGAGTTATTGAGTGAGGGATTGAATAAATAGCGGATAATAAGCCGTACAGGAGATAAAGCAGATATGGATAATATCATTTACGCGGTGCTTGTTTCGTTTTGTGTGGCACTGGCCGCGGGGTATGTGGGGGTGCCGCTGCTAAAGCGGCTCAAGATGGGGCAGCAGGTGAGAGACGACGGCCCCAAAACCCATCTTTCCAAGGCGGGTACGCCCACGATGGGCGGGCTTATCATGTGGATCGGTCTCGTCGCGGCAACCCTGTCTTTTTCGCGCGGCGATTTTCAGTTTGTGTGGCTTGCGCTGGGGGCTACGCTGGGTTACGGTCTTATCGGCCTCATGGATGACATGATCATCGTGCTGAAAAAACGCTCGCTTGGCCTCAAAGCGTATCAGAAAATCATCGGCCAGATTGGCATCGCGCTGATCGTGGCATTTTTCGCCTACAACAATCAACTGATTGGCTCCAAGCTGATCATTCCCTTCGGCGGCGGTCTGGAATGGGACCTGGGCGCATGGTATGTACCCTTCACGGTATTCGTGATGGTGGCGATGGTCAACGGCGTGAATTTGACCGACGGGCTGGACGGACTGGCTTCGGGCGTGACGATGATCAACGCGCTGACGTATACGATCATACTGTTCATCATCTATCAGATCCAGATGGGGGAAGGCAGGGCGCTGGAAGCCGCAGGCACCAACAACATGATGATTTTCGCGGCGGCGCTGATGGGCGCGTGCCTGGCTTTTCTGCGGTTTAACGCCTACCCGGCGAAGGTTTTCATGGGCGATACAGGCTCGCTGGCGCTGGGCGCTGCACTATCCATTATCGGCATCGTCACACGGCTGCAGATTTTGCTCGCGATTACAGGCATCATGTACGTCGCTTCGTCTGTCTCCGTGGTTCTGCAGGTAGGTTCCTATAAGCTGCGCAAAAAGCGGATATTCAAGATGGCGCCGCTTCACCACCATTTCGAACTGAAGGGCATACCAGAAACCAAGGTTGTAGCGATGTATATGGTGATCACCACAGTGTTTTGCCTGATCTCCATACTCAGTGTGCCTCACTAAAGCAGGGCGGAGACAGCGATGAATTACAAAGGAAAAAAAGTGATGGTCGTCGGCATGGCGAAAAGCGGCGTTGCGAGTGCGCGACTGCTGCTGGAGCAAGGCGCACGGGTCGTGCTGTACGATTCTAAAAAATTGGATCAATTTCTTCAGGGCGAATTTGACGAGTTCACAGACCATGCGGAGTTCGCTTTTGGCGCGGACGCGAACACCCTCGCGCGCGAGGCGGATGCGCTGGTTTTAAGTCCCGGCGTCCCGACGAATCTTGCGTTTATTGAAGAAGCCAAAGCTGCGGGGAAAAAGGTGATCGGAGAGATTGAACTGGGGTATCTCTTTTCCCGGGGCGAGTTCGTCGCGATTACCGGAACCAACGGCAAAACGACGACAACTGCTTTGACGGGTGAGGTATTTAAGAACGCCGGTTATCATACGTTTGTATTGGGCAATATCGGCGTGCCGATTGCAGGCGAGGCCACCAAGACGAAACCGGGAGATATTATCGTAGCGGAAACGGCGGCGCTGCAGCTCGATACGATTGAGATGTTTCGTCCTCACGCGTGCGCAGTGCTCAATATCACCGAGGACCACCTCAATCGCTATGGCACCATGGAGAACTACACAGCGGCCAAGGAGCGTGTGTTCGAAAACCAGACCGACGAAGACTTTTGCGTGCTCAACGTGGATAACGATATTGCCTGGAGCATGAGGAGCAACCCAAAATCAAAAATAATCGGATTTTCCCGGCAAGTTACGCTGGAAAGCGGCGTATTTATAGAAGGCGACAATATCATCAGCGCGGAGGAGGACGGCAGGCATGTCATTTGCCGCGCGGATGAAGTCAGAATCCCCGGTGCGCACAACCTGGAGAACGCGCTTGCCGCCACAGCGCTCGCAAGGTGTTACAAGATACCGGAGAGTGTCATCAGAGAGACGCTCATGACGTTCCCGGGCGTCGAGCACCGTATTGAGTTTGTGAGGGAGTACCGGGGTGTGCGCTACATCAACGACTCGAAGGGCACCAACCCGGATGCGACCGAGAAGGCTGCCGCTGCGATGACAGCGCCTACCGTGCTGATCCTCGGCGGTTCCGAAAAGAACAACAGCTTCGTTTCGCTGATCAGCGGCTTTGGACCGCAGATCCGAATGGTCATCGCCATCGGGCAGACGCAGGGGCGTATACTCCGCGATGCGCAGGAAGCAGGATTTGCAGAGATCACCACCGCAGACGGGTTTGCCGAAGCGGTGAATATGGCCCGCGATATCGCGGAGCCCGGGTGGAATGTGCTGCTCTCGCCCGCATGCGCGAGCTATGATATGTTTGATAACTACGAGCAAAGAGGACGCGTATTCAAGGAGCTCGTCAATTCGTTTTAGGGGGATGGCATGACCAGGCGTTCGTTCGATTATACGTTGCTTGTCATGACGATCGTGCTCGTGCTGTTTGGCATCGTGATGGTGTTCAGCGCGAGCTTTTATTCTGCTGAGAACAGTTCCAGCACAGGATATAACGGCTACTTTTATTTTTGGAAGCAGGTTCAGGGAGCCCTGATCGGCCTCGTGGCCATGATCGCGCTGATGTTTGTGGATTACCACATATTCAAGAAGCTGCGCTTCTGGATCATCGGAGGGGCGCTGCTGATGATGCTGCTGGTATTTGTTCCGGGCATCGGAATTTTGCGCAACGGCTCTCGCCGATGGATCGACCTGTTCATCATTGAAATCCAGCCGATCGAGGTGCTGAAGTTCGCGATTATCGTGTTCATGGCGGCCGGCATTTCGATCAACCGCGCAAAGATGCGGCAGTTCAAATACGGTATGCTGCCATATCTGATACTGTTGCTGTTAAGCGCTGTGCTGCTGTATTTACAGCCGAACTTCAGCGCCGTCGTGACGCTGGCACTGTTGATGTTTGTGATGATGCTGGTGGGCGGCGCAAATCTCGCGCATTTCGGCTTGATGGGGGCCATGGGTATCGCGGGCGGCGCAGTCGCCATGGTAGCGACAAAGTACCGTATTGAACGCATATTCGCCTTCATGGACCCTTGGAAGTATCAAGGGGATGAAAGCTATCAGCTCGTTCAGTCCCTTTATGCGATCGGATCGGGCGGGCTTTTCGGGCGGGGCCTCGGAAATTCGCGTCAGAAGTTTTTGTATCTGCCGTACAGCGAATCGGACTGTATATTCGCAATCATCGTCGAAGAACTGGGATATATCGGCGGTCTGCTGGTGCTGGCCGCGTTCGCAGTATTGATATGGCGCGGGGTGCGTACGGCGCTTAAAGCCCCGGATGACTTTGGAATGATGATGGCAACGGGCATTACGGCGTTGATTGCCATCCAGGTGTTCATCAATATCGGCGTGGTAACCGGCTTTGTGCCGCCAACCGGCGTGGTCCTGCCGTTCATCAGCGCGGGCAATACGTCGCTGATCACATTTATGGCTTCCATCGGCGTGCTGCTCAACATATCCCGCCAGGGGAACATGGCCTAGCGCACACCTTCATCCGCCCTGCATAAGATATGGTATGTAAATTATTGCGGGGGAGACAACATGTCGAAGCTGATTATAGGCGGCGGCGCCCGGCTGGAGGGCGAAATCAGCATACAAGGGGCAAAAAATGCTGCGCTGCCGGTTTTTGCGGCTGCATTGCTGACGGAGGAACCGGTTGTTATACACAACTGGCCAGCAATATCCGATGTTTATTATATGTTATCCATACTCGAACATATCGGCGCGCACGTAGCATACGAGAAGGATAAACTCGTCATTGATACGCGGCGCGCGATGCGATGGGAAATGCCCGATAAGCTGGCCAAAGAGATCCGTTCATCCATATTCATGATGGGACCGATACTCGCCCGTTTTCGAATGGCGCGGTTTACGTATCCGGGCGGCTGTGAAATTGGGTCGCGACCGATCGATTTGCACCTGCGTGGGCTCAAAAGCCTTGGCGTTAATATTACCGAGGCAGGCGGACATATCATGTGTGAAGGCAAAAGGCTGAAAGGCGGCGACGTACACCTCGATTACCCCAGTGTTGGCGCGACAGAAAACCTCATGATGGCAGCAGCGCTTGCGCCGGGCTCCACGGTAATCCGCAACGCTGCCCGAGAGCCGGAAATTTTAGAACTGCAAAAAGTCATCAACGAGATGGGCGGCGACGTAAGGGGTGCTGGTACAAGCAATATTGTCATTGAGGGAAAGACCAAGCTCGGAGGCTTTACCTATACGTGTATGCCCGACCGAATCGTCGCAGGCACGTTTATGGTGGCAGCCGTAGTCACCCGCGGCAAGATCACGCTGCGCAATGTGGTTCCGGAACACCTGTTTGGTGTAGCGGCCAAGCTGCGCGAGGCGGGAGCAGATATCAAAATGTACGAGGATGCGATGACCGTGAGCTGCAGCGACCGGCCCAAAGAGATGCATTTGATTGAAACCGGTCCGTATCCGGGTTTTCCGACGGATATGCAGGCGCAAATGTGTACGGCTGCCAGTATCGCCCGCGGCACGAGCATCGTTGTGGAAAGCGTGTTTGACAACCGGTTCAAGCATGTTCCGGAGTTGGTGCGCATGGGGGCGAACATCGTGACCAAAAACAATGTTGCAATCATAAAAGGGGTCGAAAAGCTGCATGGCGCCGAGGTCAAAACAACAGACCTGCGCGGCGGTGCGGCACTGGTGCTGGCAGGGCTTTGCGCAGAGGGAACCACGGTGGTCGACCAGATGCGAATCATTGATCGGGGTTACGAAACGCTCGAGTCTGAACTGAATTCACTCGGCGCAGACATACGCAGGGAGGAATAGCTTGAACAAAGGCAAACGAATTGCGGCGCTCATATCGTTACTGGTGTTGGCCTGTGCGCTGGTTTTTGTTGCCTATGAGTTGTTTCAGGTACGCGAAATCAAGGTTTCAGGCTGCGTAACGATTGAAGCCGAGCAGATAGCGGAGCAGGCGGGGGTTGAGTACGGCCAGTGCATAATATTCGTGGATACCGATGCGGCCATGAAGGCACTGGCAGCCAACCCGAGAGTTAAGCCGGTCAGCGTAAAAATCGTTTTTCCATACAGCGTTGTGATCGAAATCGCGGAAAGAACACCCGCCGGGTATATTGATGCAGACGGTGTCCGCCTGACCATTGACAGCGAAGGTGTGCTACTTGCCGTGGATATGAACCCTGCGGGGGAGGTGTTTCCGCAGGTAACTGGTTTTTCGACTGCGCGCTTTGAAGTGGGACAACCTCTCGGCGAAGATGCGTATAAGCGTACCGTGTTTTCCGGCCTGCTTTCGGCTATTCGAAACAGCGGGATCGATATTGTTCGCATCGACTTGACCTATACGTCGGCGATTAAACTGGGTACGAAGGATGGCTATACCTTAGAGTTGGGGAATGAAAATAAGCTGGACACCAAACTGTCGCTGGCAGCCTACGCGATGGCTGAGATTGCAGCGCAGGGAAAAACAGGTGGCATACTGGATGTAGCCACAGCGGAGAAAGCATATTACCGGGAAAATTAGCGATGTGTATTGTCATTTCAAGCGAATCTGATAGAATAAAAATGGGATTTTATATAATCCCGGTTTTATTGTTATTTTGTTTGAGGGGATATTGGCCAAAAGATGAAGAATACCACGGCCGCCATCGAGTTCGGCACGTCGAAGATCATATGCGTAATCGGGCAGGCCAGATCGATCGGGCGTTTCGAGGTATTGGGCAGTGGCATCGTACAGTATGAGGGGCTCAAGAATGGTCGATGGATCAGGCCGTCGAATGTTGAGGATGCCATCGCAAAATCGATCTATTTGGCCGAGAAAAAAGCGAAGCGGCGCGTAAAAGAAGCTTATATCGGTGTCCCAGGCGTGTTTTCCAGGGTAATCTGTCAGGAAGGTTTTACAGAAGTCAAAACAGGCGTGATCACGGCGCAAGACGTAGACAACCTGATAAAAGACGCCAACCGATTTTCCGACGATCCCCGTTATTCCATGGTTTCCGCGACGCCAGTGTACTTTTCCCCGGACGAAGCTGGACCCAGTATCGACGTCGTTGGTATCAAAGCGGCGGAGATATACGGAAAAATATCGTTTGTATTCGCAAACAGGCAGTTCATGCGTGATGCGGAAACATACATGGAGTCTCTGGGCGTAAAGGTGAGGGCGTTTATTCCCGATTTATTGGCAGAAAGCCTGTTCCTTGTACCGCCGGAAGAACGTGACGCCAGCGCCGTTCTGCTGAACGTTGGTTATCACGATACCAATGTAACGGTTGTATACGGCGATGCGATTGTGTATAATAAGACGATACCGATCGGAGGCATGCAGATTGCCAATGACTTATCCGTCGTAATGAATGTGGATGCAGATGCGGCGGAGCAGATAAAAAAGCGGTATTCGTTCGGCCTTGAAAATACTGGTGCAAAGTACTATGATTATGCCAGACAGAAATCCGGCAGGCTGGAGAAGTTCAGCCATACCATGGTGGCAGACATCATCGAGGCAAGAACCGAACAGTTGTGCGCACTGATTACACAGGCCATGGAACAAAGCCCGCTGAGTATTGCGAGGAGGACGCGAATCTTCCTCTCGGGCGGTGGCCTCGCCATGATGAAGGGCGCACGGGATATGCTGCAGAGCCAGCTGAAAAGGCAGATCAGAATGCCGGGCGTGGAAGCGCCGCAGCTTTCAACGCCGAACTATTATACAGCGCTGGCGCTGCTGGACTATGTGTTTGAAAGTGATTATTTTGATGAGGGGTACAGCGGGAAATCGCTATTCAACAGGCTGTCAGAAAAAATGTACGATTGACAGCCGCGAATAAGGGGGGTTATCATGCCACTGGAAATCGATGTGGAACAAGACAGTATTGCAAAAATAAAAGTGATCGGTGTGGGCGGCGCCGGCAATAATGCGGTTAACCGTATGATCGATCACGGTGTGACAGGCGCAGAATTTTTCGCCGTCAATACGGACAAGCAAGCGCTGTTGTTGTCTCACGCCAAAAATAAAATACAGCTGGGCGAAAAGCTTACCGGCGGCCTTGGCGTGGGCGGGGACCCATCGCTGGGCAAGCGCGCCGCAGAGGAAAGCATCGAAGAGATTAAAGCCATGATCGAAGGTGCAAACCTGGTTTATATTGCCGCCGGACTGGGAGGCGGAACCGGCACCGGTGCTGCGCCCGTCATCGCCGAGCTGGCGCGTCAAAAGGGCATTTTGACCGTCGCGGTTGTCACGATGCCGTTTCTATTCGAAGGCGGCCAGCGGTTGAACCGCGCGAAGAACGGTCATGAGACGCTGATGGAAGTCGTCGATACCATTGTGACGATTCCGAACGACAAACTGCTGCAGGTGATCGGTAAGGGCACTTCCATGCTCGAGGCGTTCCGTGTCGCGGACGATGTGCTGCGGCAGGGCATACAGGGTATTACCGATCTTATCGTCAAACCGGCGCTTGTGAATCTCGACTTTGCGGATGTGCGCACCGTCATGATGGAACGCGGCGTCGCGCATATGGGCATCGGCGTAGGCTATGGCGACAACAAGACGATGGACGCGGCGAAACAGGCGATTCAAAGCCCGCTGCTTGAAACCAGCATCGAGGGAGCGCGCGGCATATTGTATAACGTGACGGGTGATCCTACGATTGGTCTGCTCGAGATCGAGGAGGCTGCGAACCTGATCCGTCAGGCGGCTGATCCTGAGGCCAACATATTCTTCGGCGCGGATACCGATGACAGCCTTGAGGACGAAGTGCGCATTACGGTGATTGCGACCGGATTTGGCGGCGTCAAGCGGCCCAAGGTTGCCGAGGTACGCGAAGAGATCCACATGAGGGATAACATGGATGAGAAGGATTTTATCCCCGTGAAGCCTGAGCGCAAAGAACCTATTCTGGGCTCGCTCTCCGATACGGGCAACGACCTTGATATACCGCCTTTCCTCCGCCGGAAAAAGGTCAAGCGGGACTTTTAGCGAAAAACGCCCGCCGCCTTGGCTGGCGGCGGGTTTTATCATTTCTGGGCGCAGTGAGCCCATAATAACCGCGTATGAATGCGCGTTAATGGATAAGGAAGTTCTTCATGAATATATTGTTCTTTTTAAAGCCTAAAACGGATCTCGTGTATATCTATGACCACTACACACTGCGGCAGGCTTTAGAGAAGATGAAGCATCATGGCTACAACGCAATACCTGTGATCAATAAATCGGGGCATTACATCGGGACATTGCGTGAAGGTGACTTGCTCTGGGCGGTGCTGGAGCATTCCGCGTTTGACAACCACGAACGCGAGCAGCATCTCGTTCGGGACATTCTAAAAGGCAGGCAGAATGCGCCCGTCAACGTCAACGCAGCGATCGAAGACCTGCTGCTGATGGCGATGAACCAGAACTTCATCCCCGTGACCGA
The DNA here is from genome assembly GCA_023390815.1 of Bacillota bacterium. GTDB lineage: Bacteria > Bacillota > Clostridia > Christensenellales > SZUA-584 > JAEWCC01. The sequence goes on along the minus strand of JAEWCC010000064.1, from coordinate 4,404 downwards.
CGACCGCGGGCTGTTTATCGGCATCGTTACGCGCAAAGACATTATGCAGTACTATTACGACCGGCTTCACGAATGCAAGGCGAATCATTCCGGATCGGAAATGCAATCCGGCTGAAAACAGGGTGTCGACAGGCCTTACATGGTGGTGTATTTGGATATGAAAAGTAAGTATAGATGCCCATGCTGCGGCTATTATACATATGATGAGTTGCCAAATAACACGTTTGACATTTGTCCCGTTTGTTTTTGGGAAGATGATGGCGTTCAATTATCACAGCCCAATTACAGAGGCGGAGCTAACAAGGTTTCCTTGCTGGAAGCAAGAGAAAACTACATGCGTTTTGGAGCATCTGAGTCCAGACTTATGCAATACGTCAGGAAACCGGAGAAAGAAGAATTGAAAGGCATTGATTGGGAAACCTGAGTTATGTCTAAATTTATATTAAAAGAATAGCAACCATAAGCCCGCAGGAGAATAATATCCGGCGGGTTTTTTATATTGACAAAATGCGGGTGCCGGGGTATCATAAACCCGACTAAAAGACTCGGATTTCAGAATCAAAGTGGGAAGGAGCAACGCGTTGATCATATCGACACGGGGCCGGTACGGCCTGAGGGCGATGTTTGAACTGGCTAAGGCACATGGTGAAGGCACGCTCAGTATTAAGCAAATCGCTGCGGCCCAGGGATTGAGCGAGCAGTATCTGGAGCAGATATTTGCACGGCTCAAAAGCGCGGGACTCGTCGGCAGCACACGCGGCGCAGGCGGAGGCTACAGCCTGATTGCGCCTCCCAACGAAATTTCTGTAGGACGCGTATTGGTTGCGCTGGAAGGGGAGCTCTCTCCGGCGGAATGCGTGGGCGAAGAAGCGACCGAGTGCAAGAACGCGGGCGTTTGCACGACCCATGTGATTTGGCAGCGCATATACGACGGCTTCAACCATGTCATCAACGGGATTACGCTGCAGGACATGCTGGACGATTACAGGCGGATGGGTGAGACAAGCCCGGAAGCAAAGGATATCAGGTGTTAGGATGGGAATTTATCTGGACCACGCGGCAACGACCTATACGGATCAGCGCGTGTTAGAAAAGATGCTGCCGTACTTCTCGGAGCATTTTGGGAATCCTTCGAGCGTACACGGATACGGACGCAAGGCGGAGAAGGCCGTGATGGCTGCGCGGCAGCAGACGGCCAAGGCGATCGGCGCTTCGCCTGAAGAGATCGTGTTTACCTCGGGTGGCACGGAAAGTGACAACTGGGCCATCCGCGGCATCGCGGAAAAACAGGGCAGCGGACACATCATCACATCGTGCATTGAGCACCACGCGGTGCTGGACACCTGCCGGTACCTGGAGACCAAGGGGTTCGACGTCACATATTTACCCGTTGACAGCACAGGCATGGTGTGCGCACAAAGCGTGCGCGAAGCGCTGCGTGAGGACACGATCCTCATCAGCATCATGTTTGCCAACAATGAAACGGGGACCGTCATGCCAATCCGGGATATCGGGAAGATTGCCCGGGAACATGGCGTGCTTTTTCATACCGATGCGGTACAGGCTGTCGGCCACGTACCCGTTGATGTGGAGGAGATGGGCATTGATCTGCTGTCCATGAGCGCGCATAAGTTTTATGGCCCCAAGGGGGTGGGCGCGTTTTATATACGGCGCGGAACCCCGATCGCCAAACTTTTGCACGGGGGTTCCCAGGAGCGTGATATGCGGGCCAGTACGCTCAACGTGCCGGGCATCGTAGGGCTCGGTGAGGCGCTCGAAATCGCCGTGGCAGAGATCGGACAGAATGCGCAGCACGAGGCTGCGCTTTCAAAAAAGCTTTCGGAAGAACTTTTGGCACTGCCTATGACGAAGCTCAACGGACATCCGACGGATCGTCTGCCGGGTCATGTGAATATATCCTTTGATGGTATTGAGGCGGAAGCGCTGCTGACGCATCTCGATCTGGAGGACGTAGCGGTATCGGCGGGTTCGGCATGCTCATCAGGCTCCACCAAGCCTTCATATGTGCTGCTGGAGATGGGTCTTTCGATAACGGAGGCGCGCGGGGCGGTGCGCTTTACCATAGGACGCGAGAATACCGAAAAGGATATTGAAGCGGCAGTTGAAATCACCCGCAATGCGGCGCAGCGGTTGCAGCAGTTTTCGCCGCTTTTTAACCAGCGTAAAGGAGACGAGAAGCATGTATAACGAAAAGGTGTTGGAGCATTTTAAAAATCCGCACAACGTAGGGACCCTGGAGAATCCGGACGGTTACGCGGAGGTGGGCAGCAGCGAATGCGGCGATACGATGGAAATGTACCTGCGCATTGAGAACGATCACATCACAGACATCAAATACAAGACCTATGGGTGCTGTGCGGCGATCGCTTCCTCCAGCATTGCCACTGATATGGCCAAGGGCAGGACAGTGGACGAGGCTGAAAAGATCAGCAAGGCCGATATCGTGGAGGAGCTGGGCGGGCTGCCTGAGAAGAAGTGGCATTGCTCGCTGATGGTGGAGGATGCCATCAAAGCTGCTATCGTCGATTATCGCTCAAGGAAGTAAAAACCAATAATTGATGGATATGGATGTCATATTCATCCTCCTATTGAGCAAAATACAGGTAAGCGACTGCTTGAAAGGAGTGTTTGATCGATGAGAGGAAATTTGGTTTGGGGTATGATCGCCGGCAGCGTAATCGGCGCAGCTGCCACCGTGGTGGCAATGCCGTATATCAAGCCGCAAATACAGCGTGCTGTTCACAGAGGCAGAAGAGTGATTGATACCCATATGAACAAAATGGAATCGGGCAGCTGATCGAAGACGCGGGGGGCCGCAGCCTGTTATCGTTTGGCTGGCGAACATTACGCAGGCTTGCTGCACCCCCAAATGTCTGTTTAGAAATGGTTACGAAACGTTACAAGAGTGCTAAATATAAGCATAATCATCGTTTTACCGTTTGAACTATCGCCATATTTGGTATATAATAAGCGCATAGGGGGTGCTTGTTGTGGTTAAATTCGACGAAACGGTAAAATTTTCACTCGAGAAGGAGCTGGACAACCCTGCGCGTGAGGTCATCTGGCTTGTTTGTGATGCGCTCAAGGATAAAGGCTATGATCCTGTGAACCAGCTCGTCGGTTATATCATTTCAGGGGATCCAACCTATATTACAAGCTATAAAAACGCACGATCCATCGTGAAACGTGTGGAGCGCGACGAGCTTCTCGAAGAGTTTGTGAAAGTTTATATTGAGAACATGAACAGAGCGGAGGAATAACCGCACGGGACAGATGTGTTTTTCCCGCGCGGCAGCGTAAAAGCCGTGAAACACGGCTTTTTTTATATCCAATGCAGCAGGAAAGGGAATATATGAAGAGAGTCATGGGCGTGGATATCGGTGAAAAGCGCATTGGCATTGCGGTGTGCGATCCCCTGGGAATCACGGCGCAGGGCGTTGAAACCTATACCCGCACCGGTGTAGATGATGCAAAATATATCGCAGATAAGGCAAAATCTCTCGGGGCCGAGCTGATTGTGGCGGGCTTGCCGCTCAATATGAACGGCACGGAAGGACCGGCAGCGCAGTCCGTACGCGCGTTCATGGCCGAAGTCGCCGAATTAGGCAAGGCAGTCGCGTTTCAGGACGAGCGGCTTACAACCGTCAGCGCGGAGCGTACGCTTCTGGAGGCAGATATGTCCCGCCAGAAGCGCAGGCAGGTGATAGACAAGCTTGCCGCAGTATATATTCTTCGTGCATATCTGGATACCCATAAGATATAGATGCGGTGAATAACAAACCGCATCAAGGTCATAATGAATATGCCGATTGGCAAATAAACAGGAGTGGATGAACATGGAAGAAGATCAGGATGTAGTCGTATTGCAGGATGAGAACGGAAAGGACGTCAGCTTCTTGCATGTGATGACGTTCGATTTCGAGGACAGCTTTTATGTTGCGCTGACGCCCGAAACCGAAGTGGATGGGATTAAAAACGGGGAAGTGGTGCTGCTTGAGATCATGGAAGATGAAGACGGCGGTGACTGCTATACGCCTATCGAGGACGAAGCGAAGCTTGATAAGGTGTGGGAAGAATTTGAAAGGTTGTATTACGAAGACGAGGAAGAATAGTTGCAATACGCTTTCCTTGTTTTAATGTGCGTATTCGCTGGGCTGTATGCCGCCATACGAGTCCGCGGCAGCTTCGGTTCAAAACTGACGGTGAAAACGATTGCGAGCTTAAGTTTTGTACTGATTGCATTTGCGGGCCGTCTGGGCGCAGCCCAGCCGTATTACGCGTTCATCATGATCGGTCTTTGTCTCTCTGCCGCAGGCGATGTTCTGCTGGTATTTCCGGGTCCGGCTCCTCGGGTTGCCGGGGGCGCTGCATTCTTAATCGCAC
>JAEWCC010000019.1 GCA_023390815.1 Bacillota bacterium | reverse complement strand
CATTAAGCCAGACGAGCCCTACACCGTCGCGGACTTTCAGCGGGACGCATTCGGGCTCATCGACAGGCTCAACACGCAGGGGATCGTACCGATCATCGCAGGCGGCACAGGCCTTTACATCAACGCGCTTGTGTACGATCTTACATTCAGCGGGATTAAAGGAGACGAAGCGTTTCGACAAAAGCTGACACAACTCGCGGATGACAAGGGTTTGGAAAGCCTGTATAATATGCTCAGCGAAAAGGACCCCGCATATGCGGCGGTGATATCGTCCTCCGACCGGCGTCGTATCATCCGGCGGCTGGAGATTATCGAGGCTTCCGGTGCGGAAACGTACGACTTTTTAAAGCCGAGGGAAGACATCGATGTTGCCATGTTTGGCTTGACGCTGCCGCGCGAAATGTTGTACAAGCGTATTGAGGAACGCGTGGACATCATGGTAAAAAACGGCCTTGTTGAAGAAGCTCGCATGCTTTATAATGATTTTGGGCAGGCGGGAGCGCTCAAGGCCATCGGCTATAAGGAACTGATCGGATATTTCCTGGGCATCGGCACGCTCGAAGAAGCGATCGCATCAATCAAGCAAAACACCAGACGATATGCCAAGCGGCAGATTACCTGGTTTAAGCGCGACAGCCGCATCCGATGGTTCGACGTTTCGCAATACCCATGTATAGAAGATATGGTACATGAAATAATGAATGATATCAGACGAAAGGGGTTTTAGTATGCAGAAGTCGGTCATCGTACTGCAGGATGTTTTTTTGAATCAGGTGCGCAAGGAGAGGGTTCCGGTCACGATCCATCTGACGAACGGTTATCAAATAAAGGGGATCGTCAAGGGGTTCGATAATTTTACCGTGATACTGGACAGTGAAGGCAAGCAGCTGATGATATACAAACACGCTGTCTCCACCATATCGCCTGCAAAGACCGTGTTCTTTACATTCTCGGACAAGCAGAAGGAAACAACAGAGGAATAATGACGATTCTGGATCGAATAGGCGTGAGCAGCAGCATTCAGACCTGCGTGAGGGAGGCTGAATCGCTGCTTTCTGTCGCTTTTAAGGCCGCGGAAGAGATCGCGGAAACCAATCAGTACAAAGTTATCGAAGCCTTTCGCGAAGAAAATGTCAGCGCCCGCCATTTTGCACCCACAACCGGCTATGGGTACTCGGACGAGGGGCGCGATGCGCTCTCGCGTCTGTTTGCGCGCGTCATGGGGGCGCAAAAGGCCGTTTTAAGCCCACATATCGCCTCGGGCACCCATGCCATTGCGCTTGCCTTATACGCGGTTTTAAGGCCTCACGACACGCTCATCAGCGCCACGGGGCGTCCCTACGATACGCTGCACCATGTGATCGGCAAAACGGCGGGGGAGGACACCGGCTCACTTGCCGACCTGCTCGTGGATTACCGGCAGGTGGAGCTTGCTCCCGACGGTGCCATCGATATTGCGGCAGTCTCAAAAGCGATTGCGGAATGCAAAGAGCCCAAAGCGGTGTTTCTTCAGCGGTCGCGCGGTTATGCCTGGCGCAAAGCGCTTTCGGTGGGAGAAATCGGCGCGTTTGTAAATGCCATCAAATCGAAATATCCTGACATCATCGTCATTGTCGATAACTGTTACGGCGAGTTCTGTGAAACGCAGGAGCCGACCGATTGCGGCGCGGACCTCATCGCAGGCTCGATGATCAAGAATCCGGGCGGCGGCATTGCGCCGACGGGCGGTTATATCGCGGGCCGCGAGGACCTGGTTACACTTGCGGAATACCGGCTGACCTGCCCGGGCCTCGGCTGTGAGGTCGGCTCGTACGAGGCTTCGTACCGCAGCTTCTTTCAGGGGATATTCATGGCACCCCATGTGGTATGCGAAGCGATGAAGGGCAGCATACTCTCCGCGAAGGTATTCGAAAGGCTGGGTTACGAGGTATATCCCGCGTCCGATGCGCCGCGCAGCGACATCACGCAGTCCATACGGCTGAATAGTGAGCAGCTTCTGCTGGCCTATACGCGCGGCATACAAAAAGCCGCCCCGGTGGACAGTCGTGCAATCCCGGAACCTTGGGATATGCCGGGATACGACGATCCGATCGTGATGGCGGCGGGTACTTTTGTGCAGGGCGCGTCGATCGAGCTTTCGGCGGACGCACCGGTGAAGCCGCCCTATACGGTATACGCGCAGGGCGGGCTGACGTACGCACACATGAAGCTGGGCCTCATGATGGCGCTATCCGAGATGAAGATTATCTGAACATCCTCAGCACGCCGATCACCTTGCCCAGAACGTCCACGTCCCGTGCGTAAATCGGCGCGTAATGATCATTTTCAGGCTGCAAGCGTACGCGGCCGTCTTCGACGAAAAACCGCTTCACCGTCGCCTCGTCGTCCAGCAGCGCGACCACGATATCGCCGTTCTGGGCGTAATCCTGCCGCTGCGCAATGATCTTGTCATGGTTGAGGATGCCCGCGTTCATCATGCTGTCGCCGCTGACGTTTAAGATGAAGACGTCGTCGGAGCCGAGCAGCGAATAAGGCAAAGAGATATATTCTTCGATATTTTCCACTGCGGTGATGGGGATGCCTGCGGCCACCTTGCCCACGATGGGTACTGATACGAAGCGCTCCGTTGCGGAATGGTCGCCCAGCACCATGATGGTGCGCGGCTTGGCCGGATCGCGCGTGATATACCCTTTTCTCTCGAGCTTGGTCAGATGGGCGTGCGCGGTGGAGGTCGATTTAAGGTCGAGCGCGGAGCATATATCGCGGACGCACGGCGCGTAACCGTTTTGGTGAATGTAGGTTCTTAAGTATTCAAGTACTTCCTTCTGGCGTCTGGTTAAATCATCCATATGCTTTCACCTCTCACAGCATCATACCAAATCCCGTTAGGTGTGTCAACGAAAAACACAAACGAACGTTCTTATTCCTGCGGTTCTTTGAGCGTAACGGCCTGCGCAGCCATCTTGCGGCGCTGTTCATCCATCGCGGCGTAGTGTTTTCGCGTGGTGTTCACATCTTTGTGGCCAAGCACGTCCGCCACCAGATAAATATCGCCGGTCTGCTGGTAGAGCATCGTGCCATAAGTGCTACGCAGCTTGTGCGGGGAAATATGCTTCAGCGGCACGGATATGCGCGAATACTTCTCTACGAGCATCTGTATCGCGCGAACACTCATTCGCTTATTTTGCAGCGACAGGAACATGGGGGAGTCTACGCTGTAATTGGAGGCGGATTTCCGCTGCTCCAGATAGCGCTCCAGCGCCTGTTTCGCCTCATCGCCAAAGAAAAGCAGCGCTTCGTTGCCGCCTTTGCGCAATACCTTGAAGGCGTTGTTTTTAAAATCGAAGTCCGAGACGTCGAGCGCGCACAGCTCGCTGATACGGATGCCGGTGGTTAAAAACAAGGTAAGGATCGCGAGATCGCGGACCTTAGTTTTCACGTTGAATGCGCGCTGTGTGTCTGAAAGCCCCGCGCCGGTTTCCACCACGTGCAACAGCGTGTTCGTCTCTTCGTGATCCAGCCGCAGAATGGGCTTATCGTGCAGTTTGGGCGTTTCGAGCCGCGCTGTAATGTTTTGCTCAATAACTTCCTTTTTATAGTAGTACTTGTACATGGAGCGGATGGCGCACAGCTTACGCGCGATGCCTTTTTCGCCGTTTTCCATGACGGTATCATCATCTTTATAATATAGCTTCAGATATTCCAGATAGCGCTCAAAATCGTCCATAGAGAGACTTTCAAGGTCTTTTGCGGACATCTGCATGGGCTTTTGGCCGCGCTCGTTTTCCAAAAAAGAAAAGAACAATCGCAGATCGTACGCATAATTGATGCGCGTTAAGAGCGATGTACGCGGTTCGATCGCGCGAAAAAAATCCAGACAGAACAGCGGCAGCGTAGCAAGTACGCTGCGCAGCTTTTCGGTCTTTTGAATATTGATCTCGGTTTTGCTCTGCTTGGACATCCGGAATCCTTTCAGAAAGGGATATATTCGATCATGGATATTATAACTCGGATGCCCTTAAAAAGCAATAACTATGCGCAAAACATGAATTTTACGCATAGTTATATATCGATCGGTAAGGGCTAAACCGCAGGCTGATCGGAAGCTTTGTCCTTTTCCTCCGCCTTAGCGGCTTTCGTATTGTCGGTGATTTGCTTTCGCGCAAGCTTATCGCAAAGATTATTGAGCGCGTTATCCGCATGGCCCTTGACTTTGATCCAGGTCATTTTGTGCGGCGCTGCCGCGTCCAGCAGCTGACGCCAAAGATCGGTGTTTTCTACGGGATCTTTGGAAGCCGTACGCCAGCCGTTGCGCTGCCAGCGGTCGATCCAGCGCTGCTCGAACGCGTTGTGAATGTATGCGCTGTCGGTATGCAAAACGACCTCACAAGGCTCTTTGAGCGCCTCCAGCGCCATGATAGCGCCCATCAGCTCCATACGGTTGTTGGTGGTGTCCGGAACAAAGCCGGAAAGCTCCTTTTGAGCGCCTTTATATTGCAGCACGGCCGCCCAACCGCCCGGGCCGGGATTTTTCGAACAAGCGCCGTCGGTATAAACGATGACTTTCTTCATCTACTTCCCCATCGCTGCGGACTTTTTGGCACATGCTTCCACTGCGTCGATTATCGCGCCGCGAAATCCGTTGTTTTCGAGCGATCTGACGGCTTCGATCGTGGTACCGCCCGGAGAACATACGGCATCCTTCAGCGCGCCCGGATGCGTGCCGGTATCCAGTACCATCTTCGCAGCACCGATCACCGTCTGAGCGGCCAATGTGAGCGCCTGTGCGCGTGGCAACCCGCACAGCACGCCGCCGTCTGCCAGCGCTTCGATGAACATATATACGTATGCAGGCCCGCTGCCCGAAACCGCCGTCACCGCATCCATCTGCTTGGTTTGCGCGAATGAGACATGGCCCAATGCGCCGAAAAGCTTTTTGGCAAAGGCAAGCTCATGCTCGTTAAAGCTGCTGGGCGTCTCGAAAACGCTCATACCCTCCCCCACCATCAGCGGCGTATTGGGCATGATGCGAAGCACGCGTTTATGGTCACCATATAATTCCTTGATACGTTCGGCGCTCCATCCCGCCGCAATGGAAATCAACGGCAGGTCGATATTGCACAGGCTGCGCAATACATCCGGCAATATATTGGGTTTGACGGCTGCAAGCAGCATATCAGTTTTTTCGCACAGCTCCGCGATGGAAGCAACGCCGTGAACACCGTAGCCTTCCTGAAGCTCTTTCACTTTCTCAGTGTCGATATCGTACACGATGATGTGATTGGGCGCGACAGCATTTTTCTCCACAGCGCCTTTGATGATTGCGGCGGCCATGTTTCCGGCACCGATAAATCCGAGCTTAATTTCGCTCATTTTTAAATCCTCCTGACTATTGACGGGACAGTATAAATTGATTTATAATAACCGATGTCTCCAATTTAGGGGAGTGGCTCAATGGTAGAGCATCGGTCTCCAAAACCGAGGGTTGCGTGGTCGAGTCGCGTCTCCCCTGCCAAAGTTTCTCGGAAACGGGAGACCAGGGATTATCCTCCGAAGGCTTCGCCTTCGGGGACCCTAAAGGCGTCCGCTGCGCGGGCGCCTTTTTCATTCGTCAAACCCGAACTTCGCCCTGCATGCCGAGCGAGGACGTATGTGCATTTACCACGGGCGCAACATGCTCCGCGATGAACTGCTCCGTCTGCAGCTCCGCACAACCGGTAAACTTTTTGGCGTCGAGCAGACTGTCGATTTCTTCCGGCGTCAAGCCAAAAGCTGTGTCCGATTTAATGAGGTCGAGCAGGTTGTTGCGCTCTCCCATCATTTTGACACGCTGAGCCGCTTCCATGGAGTATTGGCGGATGCGCTCATGCAGATCCTGCCGGTCGCCGCCGCGCAAGACTGCCTCCATCAGGATCGTCTCGGTCGCCATAAACGGCAGCTCTGCGGCAATACGGCTTTTAATCACGTTCTCATAAACCACAAGGCCCGAAACAATGTTCAAATAGAGATTCAGAATCGCGTCTACCGCTAAGAAGCCCTGCGGCAGCACGATGCGGCGGTTGGCCGAATCGTCCAGCGTACGTTCAAACCACTGTGTGGAAGCCGTGACCGCCGCGTTGACAGGCAGCGATATGACGTAGCGGCAAAGTGAACCCATGCGTTCGCTGCGCATCGGATTGCGCTTGTAAGCCATCGCGGAAGAGCCGATCTGTTCCGTTTCGAACGGTTCCTCAATCTCCTTGAGATTCTGCAGCAGCCGCAGGTCGTTGCTAAATTTATAGGCGCTCTGCGCAATCAGGGATAACGCGTTCAGCACGATCGTATCAAATTTGCGCGGATAGGTCTGCCCGGTTACCGGGAAAGCGGCATCGAATCCAAGCTTTTTGCATACGGCTTCGTCAAGCTCTCGCACCTTTTCAGCGTCACCGTCAAACAGCGAAAGAAAGCTCGCGCCGGTGCCGGTGGTGCCCTTCGATCCAAGCAGCTTATAATGTTGCAGGATAAACTGTACCTGTTCGAGGTCTGTCAGCAGATCCTGTATCCAAAGCGTGGCACGCTTGCCTACCGTGGTCAATTGCGCGGGCTGAAAGTGCGTAAAGCCCATCGTGGGCATACCCTTATATTTCAGCGCAAATTGTGAGAGCCGGTCGATTACGTTGACGAGTTTCGCTTCAAGATATAAAAGTGCCTCGTGCATCGCAATGAGGTCGGCATTATCGCCCACGTAGCAACTTGTCGCACCGAGGTGGATGATCGGCTTGGCTTTGGGGCACTGCTCGCCATACGCGTATACATGTGCCATTACGTCGTGGCGTACAGCCTTCTCGCGTGCGGTCGCGACGTCGTAGTTGATATCGTCCTGAAAACGAATCAGCTCGTCGATCTGTTCGTCGGTGACCGGGAGGCCCATTTCCTTCTCGCACTGCGCGAGCACCACCCAGAGCCTGCGCCAGGTCCTGAATTTGTGATCGTCAGAAAAAATCTGCGCCATCTGGCGGGAGGCGTACCGTGAAATCAGAGGGTTTTCGTAAATATCATTCATATACTTTCATCCGTTTTGTGTTTTAAAAATTGTAATATATATCGGGCGAAATTGCCATAGCAAATTTTCTCGATCAGTTCGGCGGGATACCCGCGCTTCTGCATTGCTCCAGGGATGTTTTGAAAATCGGCCATAGTCTTTAGCCCCTCCGGCGCGGAATACATACCGCAAAAATCGGACCCAAAGCCGACAGTGTCTTCTCCCCCGCATTGCAGAATATATTCGATATGCTCAAGCACATCGAATACACTCGCCTCTTTACCGGTCAGAAATTCGGTAAAGAAATTAACTCCGATGTATCCGCGCCGTTCGATCATTGCCTCAATCTGTTCTTTTTTCAGGTTGCGGGGGTTTGGGCAAAGCGCGTAAACACACGAATGCGTGGCACAGGGCACTCCGCCATATATACGCAGCGCCTCCCAGAACCCTTCCTCATTGAGATGGGATACATCCAGCGCCATATTCAGCCGTTCCATGATACGCAGCGCCTCATATCCGCGCGGCTTGATACCGCCGTTGTTTAAGGCTCCGCTGGCAAACGCGTTTTCAAAGTTCCATGTAAGGCTTAATATACGCGCGCCCCAGTCGTAAAACTGCGGGATGCGTTCGGTCCGGCAGTCAATGCTTTCTCCGCTTTCCACCGACAGCACGAAGCCGATACCCGGGTTTTTCAGATGTTCGGGGTGAGTGCACAGGTGCACTTCGGCAGGCGATTCGCGCAGCAGCCGGTAAAGCGCGGCGACCTGACCCATGCTGCACGCGATATGGTCTTTCAGTTCCACCGGCGCCCATATGGACAAGTTTTGCAGGCTTACGCCCCCCTGATGCATCCGGTCGATACCGCCCTGATCATAGGCATGGTCTCCCTGTGCGCCCATTACGCAATAAGCCAGATAATCCGAATGAGAATCTGCGATATGCACTTATGCCGCTCCTTTCCTGTTGCCTAAAACGCTTGTTCCCCTGAACTACGGAAATAAAAGAAGAGCCGGTTTGTCCGGCTCTTCCAGGTTACTTTGCGAAATCGATCGACCGGGTCTCCCGGATTACGTTGACCTTGATCTGGCCCGGGTAATCCAAGTCCTTTTCGATCTTTTTGACGATGTCTTTCGCCATCAAATGCATGCCTGCATCGTCCACGTCTTCGGGTTTGACCAAAATGCGGACTTCGCGTCCTGCCTGTATGGCGTAGCATTTCTCCACACCCGCAAATGAGTTTGCGATTTCCTCCAAAGCTTCCAGACGTTTAATGTAATTTTCGAGAGATTCGCGCCGCGCGCCCGGCCTTGCGGCCGATATCGCGTCGGCAGACTGCACGAGCACCGCTTCCACGGTTTCCGCTTCAATATCGCCATGATGCGCCTGTATGCAATGCACCACGTCGTTGTTTTCACGGTATTTCTTCGCAAGATCGGCACCGATCTGGATATGCGGACCTTCCACCTCGTGGTCGACCGCTTTACCGATATCGTGGAGCAACCCTCCGCGTTTGGCCAGCTTGACATTCGCGCCGAGTTCAGCCGCCATCACCGCTGCCAGATGTGCGACCTCAAGCGAGTGCTTAAGTACGTTCTGGCCATAGCTTGTGCGGTATTTAAGCCGCCCGAGCAGCTTGATGATCTCGGGGTGCAGGTTGTGAATACCGGATTCAAATGCCGCCTGTTCGCCTGCATCGTGGATCTCTTTGTCCACCTCTTTGCGCGCCTTTTTGACCATTTCTTCGATGCGGGCCGGATGAATTCTGCCGTCGATGATGAGCTTTTCCAATGCGATCCGCGCGACTTCCCGGCGTATCGGGTCAAAACCGGATAGTATAACTGCTTCCGGCGTATCGTCGATAATGAGATCGATGCCGGTCGCGGTCTCAAGCGCTCGGATGTTACGGCCTTCTCTTCCAATGATACGGCCCTTCATCTCGTCGCTCGGCAGCGCGACCACAGAGACGGTATTCTCCGCCACCTGATCCGCCGCGTATTTCTGTATCGCGTTGGCAATGATCTCTCGGGACTTCTTGTCCGCTTCTTCCTTGGCTTTCGACTCGATTTCGCGGACATATACCGCCATATCGCGCCGAGTTTCCTGCTCCACCTTTTCCAGCAGAATCTGCTTGGCTTCATCAGTGGTCATTCCGGAAACCTTTTCGAGTTGTTCAAGCTGCTGCTTTAAGGCTTCGTCGATCTCTTCCTTGCGTTTCGTGATCTCCTTCAAGCGCTTGTTCATCTGCTCGTCTTTGGCTTCCAGACCGGCCGTCTTTTTATCCACCATTTCTTCGCGCTGGGCCAGTCTTCTCTCAGTCCTTAAAATCTCATTTCGTCTGTCTTTGGTTTCCTTCTCAAGATCGCTCCTCAGGGCGTGGATCTCTTCTTTTGCTTCGAGAATCGTTTCCTTCTTGACGGCTTCCGCTTTTTTCTGCGCGTCGGCGATCAAGCGTTTCACGGATTCCTCTGCACGTCCTACCTTTGCTTCGGCGATACTCTTCCTGTATATGTATCCCGCGCCTGCCCCGATTAATAAACCGGCCAGAGGTAGCACGATGAAAAGAACAGTGTCCACCTGGATGCTGCACCTCCCTTATTAAATTTTGATGCAGATACGTACATACCTGCGCGTTGCATTATCAATCATCAACGCAATGCTGTCAAAAACTGTAATGCGTGGGGCCCCAACAGTATCTATAAAAAAAAAGCACAGAAATCCTTATTAGAAACCCCATTTAATTCTATTATCATATCGTGGGTTTGTCAAGTCAAGTTAAGTCGATGTCGGCACTTTCTGGGCTATGTTTGCCTCTCTTGTAGGAAACTATCGCGAGAATAAAGCACAGTGAGGAGATGATCGGATAATAGAAACGCCAGCCTCCAACCAGTGGCCAAATCATTGTAACCAGGCCGCAGATGATGTATGCGCGGACCTTGGTTTTGCTGAAAGCGGAGCGTTTGACGCGTTCCATGGATACGATCGTATCCTCCATCTCTTGCCTTGCCTGCTCTTCCGCACTGTGCTCGTCAGGCAGCATATCCTTTTCCCCTGCGATGCGCAGCACTTCCTTGCCGGGAACCAGTTTGATTCCGGCGTTTTCTGCAAACTTCGCTGCATCCTCTGTAAAAGCAGACAGCGATATCATGATGGTCTTCTTTTCGTTCTTGCACAACCTGTATGCGTCCAGTATCTGTGATACGGTGCAATCGCTGTTGGGATGGTTGTGAAGCACGGCGACTCTTGCTTCCTTATAATCGGCCAGAAAGCCGCCCGGCATATCCTGAGACGGTATTAGCCCCGGAAACAAACGTACCATATAATCCGCGTATTCACGGCTGTTCATAAGCGTCAGAGACTCCAGCAGACATTTCTCACGGATGCGCTGCATGTCCTTCTTGAAGATTTTGTCTGCTTTCTTCCTCCTGACGAGGATCAAAGCGATACTGAATGCCGCGGTAATCAAAACCGCAACCGGGATTGAAACCGTCAATGAATGGCTCCATTGCAGCATCAGTATGAATACCACGATCAGCAGCGCCGCCCTGAGCAGAATAAAGTCGGTGGCACGCGCGAGAAGCGAACGTCCGCCGCTCATTTTTTTGCGGTAATATCTTTTTAGCTGTACATCCATGGCTCTCCCCCCTCAGTGATTATTCTTTCCAGTTTCTCTCTTTGTATACATGCATCAAACTTGCCACGTATTTGGTATCAGTGTATAATGACGGCATGAAAAGTACAGCGTTGGGCGAAACCGCCGAGTTTTCATATATTGATACGCTATGCCTGCAACCCAAAGCCAACCGGGTAGGGCTGCTCGGCGGCACGTTTAATCCGGTTCATAACGGCCATATCAGCATGGCTTATATTGCGCTGTACGAATTTTTGCTGGGCGAGGTGGTCTTTATCCCGTTGGGGCTCCCCCCCCACAAACGCGATGAGTATATCGCGTCAGCCGAGCATCGTCTCAATATGCTTAAACTCGCGACCCAGGATGAGAGTCGTTTTTCAATTGACACGATCGAACTCGATCGAACCGGATATACTTATACCGTAGACACGCTGGAAGCATTGCGCCGTGCCCATCCGCAGACGGAATACTATTACATCATAGGCGCGGACACATTGTATGAGCTTACGGGATGGAAGAATTTCGAACGCGTGAGTACACTGACCAGCTTTATCTGCGTACTTCGGCCTGGTGTGGATGACGCCGGCGCTCGCGAGTATGCACAGATGTTAAACGAGCGGTACGGATATCGGATTCATGTCGCGCGGGATAAGGGACCCGATATTTCCTCGTCTCTGGTGCGCCAATTGGTGACAGACAACCGCCTTGCCTCCGGCTTGCTGCCCGACAGCGTAGCGGAATATATCCGCCAGTATCGTATCTATGCCCAAGAGGTTTGAATGATCGACGAAACAAAGGCCATGGCATATATAAACAGTCATATCAGTCCAAAGCGGGTTGTTCATTCCGTCAACACGGCAGTACAAGCGGTAGCCCTTGCTGATATTTATGGTGTAGACCCTGTAAAGGCTAAAATTGCCGGACTGCTGCACGATGCGGGCAAAGGTAATGCCGCCCAAGCGACGCGCTGTGGTGTTACGCTTGATGATATTGAAAAAAAGGATCCGGAACTCGCGCACGGCCGTATCGGCGCGGCAATGATACAAATGGATTTGGGGCTCAATGATCCTGAGATCATCTCCGCCATTACGTATCATACAACCGGAAAAGCTGATATGTCGCTGCTTGACAAAATCATATATCTCGCGGATATAATAGAACCAGGAAGAACGTTTGCGGGCGTGGAAAAAATTCGTGCGTTGGCAAACGAAGATATTAATGCGGCGATGATGGTGGCACTGGAGCAAACAATCGCGTTTGTACGCAGCAAAGGGTTTCCGCTTCACCCCAAAAGCGTCGAAGCGTATCAATACTTAAAAGAACGGGAGGAAAAAAATAAGCTTGGATTATCGTGAAGATGTGCTGGAGGCAGCAAAGCAGTTGTTTATGAAGAAGGCCGAGGACGTACGTGTGCTTAACGTATCGGGGATCACCATCGTAGCGGATTACTTCATCATTGCGAGCGGGCGGTCGGACGTGCATGTAAAATCGCTCTGTGACGACCTGCAGAAATTTATGTTCGAGCACGGCAAACAGCAGCTGCGCATCGAGGGTTACAGAGAGGGACGCTGGATCGTCATCGACTATGGCGATATTCTCGTCCATATATTCCACAAAAAAGAACGTGAGTTTTACGATCTTGAACGTCTGTGGGTGGATGGCAGCAACAGCAGACAGATCACGGACGCCGATATCGTTTCGGCATAATGTAATCTGGTTTTCCTTTGCCCTGAGCCGGGGTTATGGTTATTTAAGCAAACCATCCCGAATGGTCATTGAAACATCCAGTAGGCGATTATGGCTTTGTGGCCTGTGGTAAAGCCGTTTTATCGCCGAGGGAATTGTCCGGCGAATAATAAAAGCGGGGCCTGACGACACGAGGCCCCGCTTTTACATCGGAGTTTGTTATTCTCATCCCCCACCAGAACGTTTACTTCGATTTGGGCTTCTTGGCGTAGTCGCTCATGACTTCCTTAAGAATTTCTACCGTCTCCTGAGAATCAGAGAGTTCCTGTTTCAAGCGGTTGACTTCCGCCTCCAGCGCCATCACGCGGACCGAATCCATATCCTCCGGCACGCGCCTGACCAGCTTTAACTTGTCATCACTTTTTTTTTGACGAACTCCTTTTCCATCGTCAGCACGTTCCGTCATCGGGTTCACCTCTTCTTCAAGATATTGCTGATCCAGATATTCATTGTATTTGCCGCGTTTTACGTAATGCGTGTGCAGCAGCTCGTGCGAAACATGGCTGTTCGGATATTCAAGGAAATCTTCGTACAGCTTTTTAACCGACGGGTTTTCATGCGACTTGCGCAGCACCTTGCTTTCGTCCTCGCTGTAAATACCCGAAAGGCGTTTCATGCGGACATCCGGGTCCTTGGAGCGGGGCTGCCCGCCGCCCATGATGCACCCGTTGGGGCATCCCATGATCTCGATGAAATGATACGGGGACTCGCCGCTCTGTATTTCGTCCATCAGCTTCTTCGCACCGGCCAGACCGCTTGTAACCGCCACCTTCACAACGACGCCATCAAGGAACTTGTACTCTGGCAGCGGGTTCTCAATCAATATATCCGCCGTCTTGATCTGTTCCAGTCCGACGATCGGCGTAACATGCAGCCCGTCAAACGGCAGCTCGCGGCCCGTGACCACCTCGTACACCGTACGCAGCGCGGCTTCCATCACGCCGCCTGTAACGCCGAATATATCCGCGGCACCCGTGGATAACCCGAGCGGGTTGTCGAACTCACGGTCCGGTAATGTGGCAAAATCGATGCCCGCCTCGCGGATCATCTGACCGAGTTCGCGCGTGGTCAGCACGGCATCGACATTGGGTACGCCGTTGTTCTTCATCTCGTGGCGGCCGATCTCGAATTTCTTCGCGGTGCACGGCATAATCGAGACGACGAACATATCCTTGGGATCCACCTTTACTTCTTCGGCATAAAACGATTTGGCCAGCGCGCCTAGCATCGTATGCGGCGATTTGCAGGTGGAGAGGTGATCAAGCAGGTCCGGATAGGTATGCTCAATGTATTTAATCCACCCTGGGCTGCACGATGTGATCATTGGCAGCGAAGCTCCGCTGCCTGTGAGCGCGGCTTTTACGCGTGAAAGAAACTCGGTGCCCTCCTCCATGATCGTGAGGTCAGCTGTGAAATCCGTGTCGAATACGTCGTTAAAGCCCAGCGTTTTCAGCGCCATCGCCAGCTTGCCGGTCACCTGGGAACCCGGCTCAAACCCAAACTCCTCCCCGATCGCGACGCGGATTGCCGGAGCGACCTGCACCACGCAGCGCTTGGATTTGTCGCTGAGCGCTTCCCATACGCGGCTGATGTGGCTCGTTTCCTTGAGCGCGCCGACCGGACACACCACGGTGCACTGGCCGCAGAACACGCAATTGACCGTGCCGATCGGCAGGTCCATCGCGGGGCCGATGACCGTTTTAAATCCGCGGTTCTGCGCGTTGAGTATTCCGGTCCCCTGTACCTCGTTGCAGACGGTGACACACCGGCGGCACAGCACGCACTTGCTCATGTTTCGCGTGATGGATACAGACCGGTCAAGGCCGCGGTCGTTGTGCTCGCCTTCAAAGCGGGTCCGTTCCACACCCAGCGTCTTGCCGAGTTCCTGCAGCTCGCAAGACTGGTTGCGCTTGCAGGAGAGGCAGTCCTTGTCATGATCGGAGAGCAGCAATTCATAGAGTACACGGCGCGCATCGCGCACTTTTTTGGTGTTGGTTTGCACCACCATGCCCTCGCCCACCTTTGCCAGACACGAAGCCTGCAGTGTCTTCGCGCCTTCCACTTCCACCACACAGATTCGGCAGGAGCCGAACTGGTGCACGCCGCTTAAATAGCACAGGTTGGGAATGTGTATCCCTGCAGTCTTGGCGGCCTCCATGATCGTGGTATCCTCCGGCACCGTAACGTCGATGCCGTTGATCTTCAGATTGACCATTGTTTACTACCTCCTTTCGCAATGCAGGCAACGCATGGCTTCCGCCATCGCATTGAGTTTGTGGTATCCCTTTACGACTTCTTCGAACGAGTCCTTGCGGCTTTCCGCATCCAGCTTTTCGAGCGGGAAACGTTTATGCGCAACAATCTCGTCTTCGTCGGATATCTCAGGGATATCAATCGGCTCGCCTTTGTTAAGTCTGCCTTTCCCGCCGAGATATTTGTCGATGGATACCGCCGCATGTTTGCCGTCCGCAATGGCGCGGATCACTTCGTCCGGCCCGCGCACCACGTCTCCGCCCGCAAATACGCCTTCCATCGTCGTCATCTGGGTATCATCCTGAAGCAGGAACGTGCCCCAGGGCGTGAGGCCGATCTCGTCCTTGCCTATGAACGGGAAGTCCGCGTACTGGCTGACCGCAGGGATCACCATATCGAAATCCATCAGGTAGTTGGACCCCTCCACGAGTACCGACTTGCGGCGGCCAGAGCTGTCGAATTCGCCGAGTTCCATCCTGACACATTCCACCTTGGTGACGTGCCCGTTCGAGCCTGCAATGAAGCGCACAGGCGCGACGAGCGGGATGATTTCAATGCCTTCCTCGATAGCCTCATGGATTTCTCCCTCCAGCGCAGGCATCGACTCATAGGTGCGCCGGTAGAGTATCGTTACCTTTTTAGCGCCAAGCCGCAGCGCGGTCCGTGCCGAGTCGATTGCCGTATTGCCGCCGCCGATGACCGCCACGTTTTCGCCCATCTCAATGGGCTGATGCGTATTGGCCTTTTTGAGGAAGCGGATGCCGTGCATCACGCCCGGCAGGCTTTCACCCGGTATATTGACCTTCTGTGGAAGCTGCGTGCCTGTCGAGATATAGATGCAGTCGTATTTGGCCTTAAGCTCCTTGAACGAGATGTCTTTTCCCACTTCGGTATTGAGGTGGATTTTGACGCCCGTCTGCTCGATCAGCTTGACTTCATGGGCGAGCACATCCTTGGGCAGCCGGTATTCCGGGATGCCGTAGGCAAGCACGCCGCCCGCCGTATCGTGCGATTCGAAGACATCTACGTCGTAACCGATACGCGCAAGGTAATAACCGCATGTGAGCCCCGAAGCGCCCGCCCCGATGATTGCTACAGCCTTGCCGTTCTTGGGGAACACGATGTCGTGCTTGTATTTCTTTTCGTTATGGATTGCGTAATCCGCAACGAAGCGTTTCAGATCACAGATGGCAAGCGCCTCGTCCACCGTACGGCGGCGGCATTTCTTTTCGCAGGGCCGCGTACAGATACGCCCGCAGACCGCTGGGAACGGATTCTCCTGACGGATCAAGTTATACGCGTCGGTAAACCGGCCTGCCGCCACCAGCGACATATAGCCGGGTACGTTAACGTTGGCCGGGCAGGTGTTCTCACACGGCGAAATGAAGAGGTTATTGCATACGCCCGCGCGGCAGTACTTGTTTCGGATATGCTCGTCGTATTCCTCCCGGAAATACTGGATCGTGGAGAGCACCGGGTTTGGAGCGGTCTGCCCGAGACCGCACATCGCGGTTTCCTTAATCGTCTCGCCCAGCTCAATCAGCAGCTCCACATCGCCTTCCTCGCCCTCGCCGCGCGTGATGCGCTCCAGAATCTCGAGCATGCGCTTGGTTCCGATACGGCACGCGACACATTTGCCGCAGGACTCATCCTTGATGAAGTCCATGAAGAACCGCGCGGTATCGACCATGCAGGTATCTTCGTTCATCACAATGAGGCCGCCGCTGCCCATAATCGCGCCCACGCGTTTCAACGTTTCGTAATCCGTCGCGACATTGAGATTCTCCGTCGTTACGCAGCCGCCCGAAGGGCCGCCGATCTGCGCGGATTTGAACCGCTTCTTGTCTCCCGTGCCGCCGCCGATCTCGAATATGATGTCGCCCAGCGGCATGCCGATGGGGACTTCCACGATACCGGTGTTGACCACATCGCCTGCCAGCGCGAACACCTTGGTTCCTTTGCTGTCCTTGGTGCCAAATTGCGAATACCACTCCGCGCCGCGCTCAATGATCACCGGGATACCCGCAAAAGTCTCCACGTTGTTGATGATGGTCGGCATGCCAAAAAGGCCTTTTTGAAACGGGAAAGGCGGCTTTTGTTTGGGCTCGCCGCGCTTGCCCTCAATGGATGCGAGCAGTGCAGTTTCCTCGCCGCATACGAATGCGCCCGCGCCGATGCGCAGTTCGATATCAAAATTGAAACCGCTGCCGAATATGTTTTCTCCCAGCAGCCCGAAGCTTCTGGCTTCTTCGAGTGCAGCGGTCATCCGTTCCACTGCGATCGGGTATTCGGCGCGTATGTAGATATAGCCCTGGCTCGCGCCGATCGCATACCCGCCGATCATCATGCCTTCAATGACGGTGTGCGGGTCGCCTTCGATGATGCTTCTGTCCATGAATGCGCCGGGATCGCCTTCATCGGCGTTGCAGACGATGTATTTCTCCTCGCCCGGCTGCCGCAGGGCGGCCTCCCACTTTACGCCGGTCGGGAAGCCCGCGCCGCCACGGCCCTTGATTCCCGATTGTTTGACTTCCGCGACCACCTGCTCGGGCTTCATTTCGCACAGCGCCTTATATGCCGCGAAATAGCCTTCGCTCGCGATATATGCACGGATATTGCCGTATTCGATGGCACCGCAATTACGAAGCGCAATCTTGACCTGATACTTGAAAAAGTTGATATCGTCAATATTGGGTACGTGACGATGCAGCGATTGATCCATAAAGGTGTAGTTTTCGAGGACCTTGCCGTTTTTCAGGTGCGCCCGCACGATTTCCTGCGCCTTTTGAGGGGTTAGCTCCGTGTAAAATATCTTATCGGGCATGATCAGCATGACCGGACCGACCGCGCAGGTACCCATGCAGCCCGTCTCGTAAACCTTTACCTTATCCTTCATGCCAATCTTCTGGATCTCGCTCGTGACCGTGTCGCGGATCTGTGCGCAGTTTGACGAAACGCAGCCTGCGCCGCTGCAGACGTACACGCGGTACTGATATTGAGTTTGCTCCTCGTTGTACTGTTTCTTGATATTATGAAGCTGTTCTACCGTCTTAATCAGTTTGGCATTCACTAAAGTTCACCCCCTATTCGTTGTATTTGGACAGGATCGAGTCCAGCTTGTTGACGTTTACCTGTTTGTAAACGACGTCGTCAATCATCATCGCGGGCGCGAGTCCGCATGCACCGATACACCGCGCAACCTCGAAGGTAAATTTGCCGTCCTCCGTGGTATCGCCTATACTCACACCCAATTTTTCCTGCAGCGCCTCCACGATTTTCTTGCCGCCACGCACATAGCACGCGGTACCGAGACACACGCGAATGGTGTGTTTGCCCCGGGGCTGGGTTGAAAAGAACGAATAGAATGTGACAACCCCGGATACCTCCGAGAGAGGCTTTCCCATCGCATCGGCGATATAGCGCTGGAGATCGAGCGGCAGGTAACCGTATATTTCCTGCGCAAGATGCAGCACCTTAATGAGGCTGCCCTCCTTGTCCTTGTAAAGGTCGATGATACTGGCAATCTCGCCGTATTTGCCGCCGCTACACTCACTGCAGCCCGCCGGAGTCTTCTCTGAAACAGACATGTCGCTTTACCTCCAAACTTTTTGGTTGCGTACGCGCAGACATAAGTTCCCGTATGAATAGAATAACAAACGGTTGTGATAAAATAATGATACTTTCAGAAATATATGAGTTGTCCTGATTAAATATTATCAATGTTTTTAGGCGTTTTTAGCTGCATTTTTCACAATTTCATCACAATATCGGGGAGCCTATCACAATTACCCCCTGAAACCTTGCAAAGCCTCCGTATTTCATGTAAAATAAGGATGCTTGCTATTGAATTCACAAGATGAAAAACGAATACTAAAAGGGGCATGCGATGGAGGATGTACGCCTTTTGATCGCCGACCCAAAAGCTGAGACCAGAGCGACGATTAAAACGTATATGGCGCTTGAATACTATTCCGTCGATGAAGCGGCTGACGGAATCACAGCGCTTAAATTGCTGCGCCGTAATGAGTATCATGTTGTGATTATCGATACTGCGCTTCCGGAACTGGACGCATGGCACGTGTGCAGGCAGATAAGGAAAAACGCCTCCACTCCCATCATCATGCTTTCTGAGCAGGATAATGAGGAAGAAAAACTTTCGTTTTTTGATATTGGCATCGATGATTTTGTGAGCAAGCCTTTCTCCGGCAAAGAGCTGACGGCGCGTGTGCGCGTGATGCTGCGGCACAGCGCGCTGCAAAGCAGTTTTGTGCCGCGGCGTGTGGTATATGGCGGGCTGTGCATCGACAGCGTATCACGTGCCGTGTATATCGACGGCGATTCCGTCATACTGACTCCCAAGGAGTATAACCTGCTGTGTTACCTCGCGCAGAACCCCGATAAGGCGCTGTCGCGCGAGATGATACTGAACGAAGTATGGGGCGAAGATTTCTTCGGTACGGACCGAACCGTCGATACGCACATCAAGACGCTGCGGGAAAACATCAAACCCTATCACCGGTTTATTGAAACCGTATGGGGCTATGGATACATGTTCAAGACATTATAAAAGCCGTCCGAAAGAAAAATCGGACGGCTTTGATCTTACCGGACTTTATTATTCTTCACTCGTCAGGCTGACAACCTGTTCTGTAATGTGCTCGAAAGTGCGCTGAATATCCTCATCGACAGGCGCAATTCCCTTTTCGTTGATTGCGGCCAGAGAAGCTTTCATTGGCAGTTCACCCAGCAACGGCAGACCCAGCGCCTCATAGAGTTCGCTTCCGGTGTTTTCACCGTAAATCCGGATCGTCTTGCCGCAATCGGGACACACGACGTAGCTCATGTTCTGCACGACGCCTAACAACTTGATCTTGAGCATTTTCACCATATTGACCGCCTTGGCCACGATCATGGATACCATGTCCTGCGGCACGCTGACGATCAGCATCCCCGATATCGGGATCGACTGCATCACCGTGAGTGCGACATCTCCCGTGCCCGGCGGCATGTCGATGATCAGGTAATCCAGATCGCCCCAGAAGACCTCTTCCCAGAACTGCTTGACGGTTCCCGATATAATCGGCCCACGCCAGACCACAGGCTGCTGCTCATCCTCCAGCAACAGATTGAGCGACATCACCGCAATCCCATCCTCCGTCTTGGCCGGTATAAGGCCCAACTCGTTCTGCTCGATACGCGCGCCTTTAACGCCGAGCAGCCGGGGAATGCTGGGGCCGGTAATATCAGCATCCATCACACCTACGGTATATCCCATTCGGTTTAATGTCTTGGCAAGAAGCGCTGAGATCGTGGATTTACCCACGCCGCCCTTGCCGCTCATCACACCGATAACCTTCTTCACATTGTTATACGGATTATTTTTAATCGTGCAGCTGTCCTGAGATTTGCACTGGCCTTTGGATGGGCAATGTTCACAATCTGCCATAGCCGTTGCTCCTTATCGGTAATTGTCATATCAGATGACGGTTACGATTGTATTTCCAACTTGCCGGTTTGTCAACGCTGTGACTACATGTTATTCCGGCTGGGATGCGTTTGATTACATTGCTTAACCCGAATCATACAAAAAAGAGACGCGGTATAGCAGCGTCTCTCGGTATACTACGTTTATTCGGCTGTCTGGCGGGCAAGGATTCTCCGTCCGGCCTTGTCCATCAGCCACGCGATGGCAAAGCCCACGGCAAAGCATGCCACCCAAATCAATATTGTGCCCACATCGCTGGTATATGTAATCCCGATCACTTCCCCGCTGGCGCCAGTATTGCCCGATGCCGGCAGTATGATGGCAATCGTCGACGCAATCACGAACCCGAGTACCGAATGGTAAGCGGATGAATAATGCCGGTCGAACATGTAGTTGATCGCCCGCGCCGATATCAATATGACAACCAGAATGCCGACAGCCATCGGGATGATCACTTCCAGTGAAAACTCCGTGATACCGGCGGTCATTACCTGATAAAGGCCCAGGAAAAGCAGGATCGACGAAGAGCTTAACCCCGGAATGACGAGGCTGATTCCCCAAAGAACGCCGCAAACAAAGAACCACCAGATGTTTGGCTGAATGGTGATGCGTGTCCCATACTGTAAAAATACCAGCAGTACAAGAAACAACACCGTGCTGACAGCAAGAGCGATCCAGGATTTATAGGTACGTCCCTGTTTGCCGGATTCCCTGTACAGCTGCGGCATCATCCCCATAATCAGGCCTACAAAAAGCCAGGTCGCCGGATTGGAAGAGGACGCGTCGCTGAATAAAAAGTTCAGAACTTTAGCAAAAATAAAGAACCCGAGTGCCCAGCCGATTAAAACCGGCAGCAGAAGAAAAAAGTACTTTTTAAATGTGCGAAACGGGTGAGCAAGCAGCGCCATCATTGGCTGGTATATACCGAAAACGGCGCATAACACGCCGCCGCTGATGCCCGGCAATATGGCGCCCGCGCCGATAAGGCCTCCCTGCAGCAAACGAAAGAGCCACTGGATTGGCTTTTTCAGCGTTGATAGCTTTTTTTTGGTGCCGGACTTAAAATCTGTCATAAACACTCCACAAAACATGTTGCCTCTGGAACCATCAGGCATTAATAGCATTATAAAATATGGGACAACCTGCGTCAATCATTTGCGGCGTTGTTCATAAAGTGTTTAATGTCCGTAACATTCGTTAAATTTTCAGACGTCCCAGCAAATCTGGTACGGTATCCATAGGCTTACCGCAGGTAAAGTTCTCGCACACATATGCCGCAAAAGCCTTTTCCGTATTATACTGCGTCAGTTCGGGAAACAACGCATCCATTCCGACGGTCTGATCGTTGAATATCACCGATGTGAAAGGCGCAAAACTTGAAATAATGCGCCGGTAAGCATCCAGAGCTTCGGCGTCCTCCCTGTGCGCGACGATTACGATCTGCCGGTGCGGGATCAGCTGCATCAGCAAAACAGAGAGAAAGTGGATATGAGATGCTGGTGATGCTTCCGCAACAGGAGAAAACGCTTCGATCGCGGCATCCAGTATCTTTTTAAGCTTCGTTTGTCCGGTCAGTTGATAAAGGCGCGCGAGTGCCGACATGGCAGAAGCTGCGCCCGAGGGCATCGCGCCGTCGTATTCATCGCGCGGCCTCATGAACAGCGCTTCGTCTTGGCTCGCCGTCATATAAAAACGATTCTCGCCGGGCTCGAAGAAGCGGCGGGTCATCGCTTCCGTAACCACCAGCGCATGCTCAAGATACTTAATATCAAGCGAAGCGATATACACCCGATGCAGCGCGCATGCGATGCTGGCATAATCCGCGAGAAAGCCGCTGCCCGGCTTGCCGTATATCCCGGAGACCACGCCGTCCTTTGTTATCATGTGGCCGATGAAAAAGTCCGCGGCTCTGCACGCGGCTGATATATATCGGCTGTCATTCAGCAGTATTCCTGCTTCTGCCAGCGCTTCGATCATCAGCCCGTTCCACGACGCGGATATTTTGGTATCCTTGAAGGGGGGTACGCGCTGTGCGCGAATGTCCAGAAGCTTGCGCAGAACTGCCACCGCAGCCACATCTTCTGCATCTTCTCCGGTGAGATGAAGAATGTTTTTGCCCTCAAAATTTCCTTCTTTGGTTAAGCCGTATTGCGCTACCAGCAGGCCCAGCTCCTGCGGAGATAGGGCGCTTTGCAGCTTTTCGTATCCCCAGACGTAAAACCGGCCCTCCTCCCCTTCGGAGTCGGCATCCTGTGCGCAGTAGAACGCGCCTTCGGGAGAGACCATTTCGCGCAGCACATAAGTGAATATTTTATCAGCCGCTTCGCGGTAAAGCGGGCTGCCGGTGACGGCATAGCACTGGCTGTACGCTTTGAGCAGCAGCGCGTTATCATACAGCATCTTTTCAAAGTGCGGCACCAGCCATCGCTCGTCTGTGGAGTACCGAGAGAACCCAAACCCCACCTGATCGAATATGCCGCCGCGGACCATTTGCGTTAACGTGAACTCCGCCATCTCGACGGCTTTTCTGCTTTCATAAGCTTCGTTGTATGCAAGCAGGAACGAAAGATAATGCGGCATGGGGAACTTTGGCGCGTGCGAGAACCCGCCATACTCCGGGTCATAGGCGCGCTGGAGCGCGCGGTAGCCCTTCTCCACAAGCGCCGCGGCATCCGGTGTCGACTTGTCCGAATTTTTGTTTGGCGTTTCCGAAAAAAGGCCGCTGATCTTCTCGCTTTGCGCAACGAGTGCGTCCCGGTCGGTTTTCCACAGCGCGGATATCCGTTCGAGCAGTTCCGGGAAGCCCATGCGGCCGTAGGCGTTGAGCGGCGGAAAATACGTACCCGCATAGAAGGGCTTCTTTTCGGGCGTCATGAATATCGAAAGCGGCCATCCTCCGCTGCCCGTCATCGCCTGGCAAACGTTCATGTACGCCTCGTCGATATCGGGCCGCTCCTCGCGGTCCACTTTAACCGATACGAAATGATCGTTTAGCAGCTTCGCCGTTTCTTGATCCTCGAAGCTCTCGTGTGCCATCACATGGCACCAATGACAACAGCTATATCCGATTGAGAGAAAGATTGGCTTATCCTCCGTCTTTGCTTTTTCAAAAGCTTCATTACCCCAAGGAAACCAGTCAACAGGGTTATGGGCGTGCTGAAGCAGGTAGGGCGAGGTTTCGTGAATAAGACGATTTGTATATAGGTTTTCGTTCAAGGCATCACCCCTCATTAGACTTCACTTCAATATAGATAATATTGGCTTTACGCATGCAAATAATGCAGTTTTGCAAAGATCGTTTTTTTGTTTGTCTAATAATGATAGAATGCAACATTTTACATTAATATATAAGCAAACAACTTAATGCTATCAAAACGCCGCCTATCAAGAAGCACATAATGGTGAACATGTGACCAAGATATTGTCTAATCCAAGCTGCGACGATATTGAACAAGCCGACTCCGACAATAAAAGAGCCGACAATACCTAAGACTCTCCATTCACTGTTTGGCATGGGATAAATATAATCAATAAAGGCAATAAAAATAAAAATCGGGATTGCTATTGCAGCGACTCCGCATATACCGAGAACACCGTAGGCGAAAGGATGTCTCCTCTTAAATTCATCGTCGGAATCAAGTTTGAAATAACGACGTGCGTCTTTTGGAAATCTTTTGTTGAATTGGGGCTTAATCTTTTCCATTATAGATGAACTCTCCAAAACTGTATGAAGCATATCAAGCTTAGTATAACATAGTAATAGGTGTTATCAATCTTTATAGGTTTTTACTTCTGCGACGTAATTTTTGTCCTTTGGTTCTATTTCGTTTCATGACACCAATGGCAGGTGGAATAGCCGATGGAGAGGAACACGGGCTTGTCTTCCGTGCGCGCTTTTTCAAACGCCTCTTCGCCCCATGGGTACCAGTCAACGGGGTTATGGGCATGCTGCCGTAAGTATGGAGAGCTTTCATTAAGTAATCTATTGGGTATTCGTGTTGTGTCCATAGCGTCACCCCTGTCTAATAATTTTTGTTTTAGTGTTTTCGAATATAAACTAAAAAATACAACTTAAAATTGTAGTATTAAACATTGGAGCTTAAACAAATATAGAGTATGAAAAAGCACAGACTTAGAAATATTAAATTTATTGTTATACTAAATATTTTTACAGATTATCTAAATAGCACTCAAAGTAAGGACGCTCACGATAAATAGAATCTTTATTATCATTGGTAAATACAGAAAGTATCCTGGTACAATTTAATTTCACCTGTTTGCAATGTATAACTGTGATTGATTATTTTATCAATATCTTCAACAAAATAACCTTTGGGCATATCGAAAAATTCAAAATGAAATGCCGTACCAAAACTGAAACATTTACCATCCTTCATTTTTGCAACAAATCCTGTCCAACCCATACGTGTTTCGCCGTGTATATGCTTTAATATTGAAAGTGGAAGGGCATATTTACTTTTTTCGACATTGCTAATATCATAGGAGTTATACAATTGCCTCTTGTTACAAAACTTCTAACTATATTGTAATATCCAAATTTGGGGTTTGTCTGCTCTTCTTTAAAACGCGTTATAGCTAACTCCGCGAATATTTTAGCGTTGCGAAAAATAACACATGGTAAAAAAGTCCCGTCTAACAAAGTAACGGAAGCCCTGTAACCAGAACCGTATGTATCAGATTTTAATGGCTCAACATTTTCTTTTAAAAATTTAGCAATCTCGTTTTCCTGGATTGGCTTCATCAGTTACCACCAGTCTTTCATATGTCTTTTCGGCTATAATATCACAAATATCATAACATCAATAGCAAATCGAAACCCGATGGAAAGAAATATAGGCAATGTCTGTTATAAAACAACTATCGTATTATCTCTTAATGATCCTCAGTTCATTATTACTCTCAAAATAAAAACAATCTCCAAGATTAATCTGGTCGATACATAATTCATAAGTTTTTTTTGGGCTCACCCCCTCATTACCTGCTAAACATGTAAAGAGTTCAATGCTGTCGTGATTTTTCAAGTTTGCTTTAATATATTGAAACAGCTTGTTAACCGAACTTCTTCCTTTCAGATCCTCCTGAATATCCTCCGCATTAAATGGTTGATATACTCCATAATAGAATCCACAGCCACATCCGGTATGGGCTCCAATATTATATAGATATTTTTGTGTTAAGATGCTCCTGATTTCTTTATAGCCATCGTCAGTATCTTTCAGTTCGGTGACATAAAAGTCAGGAGCCTCATTGTTCCATTTGATCGTAGGCAGTTGCCTGCCGCTGGAGAGATAAACCATTATACACATGATAACCTCCTGAATTACTTTGATCTTTCTGTCGCTGATTTATCATTGCTGTTTAAATAAAATACCGACATGATGAAACATGCTTCGTCATTAAAGACGCTGTGAAGTATTTCATTTGCATCAAAACCGTGTATAATTTTAAACATATTAATACGCCTTGTAAAGGAAGTGAATGATTATTAATCAGAGAGTATTTAATGATATTATATCAGATTATGCATTTGCGCGTCCCGGTTATCCGGCTGAACTATATTCCGATATCATGAGATTTGCTGCCCTGAACAGAGATGCAGAGATTCTTGAAATAGGCTCAGGACCCGGGCAGGCAACAGACTATTTTGTAAAAGAAGGGTATTCTATTACCGGGCTGGAGATTGGAAAAAATCAAGTAGACTACCTAACCGAAAAATACGCTGACTATCAAAATTTTAAAGCGATTTGTTCAACGTTTGAAGAATATGAAATCCCGGATGATTCGTTTTCTTTGATTTTTTCGGCAACCGCATTTCATTGGATAAAACCAGAGGACGGTTACCCAAAAGCATATCGGCTATTAAAGAACAACGGGGTACTTGCCGTCTTCTGGCATATGTCTTCAATCATAAGACAGCAGGATGAAGTATGTGAAGAGTTGACAAGAATATATCAAAAGTACGCACCGGAGCTGGACTCATACATCAGTGTTGATGAATCGGTGACACTCCATAAGCAAAATGTAGCCAATATACAAACCCAAGGCCTTTTCGGCTTACCAACATACAAAAAATATCAATGGAATGACGAATATACCGATCTGCGGTTGATAAAACTACTGAACTCTTATTCAGATATGCATGAGATTAGCAAGGAAAAGCGGGATTCGATATTTAATAGTGTAGAGGAATATGTGAATAGCAAAGGCGGCAAAGTCACCCTGCCTCAAGAGGTATGGCTGTACATGGTGAAGAAATGACTTTCGGAGGTTTATCACTTTCTTGCCAAATGGCTCTGTTTTGCTCGTATTTTTTATAAGGAGATCGTATGATACGATTTGTCGTTTATGAGGACATCGATCGGTGGCGGGAACTGGCCAAAGAAGTAGAAGGTCTATTCGGCGAGATGGTCGGGCTGCCCGAATTTGAGGAAGCCATAAATGGATGCATTGCCAGCTCGTCTGCCTTATGCGTGACCGCGGATAGTGGTGATGTTGCCGGAATCGTTGCGATCAACAAAGACAGGAACGAAATTGAGTGGCTGGCGGTGAAAAACCAATACCGCGGCAAAGGACACGGCTTTCAACTGGTCGAAGCGGCTTTGAATCATCTCGATACAACCAAACCGATATTCGTACAGACTTTTGCTCCGAACGTCGAGGCCGGGAAGCCTGCCCGACAGTTATATATGCGCTTTGGTTTCAGGGATTATCAGGACGGAGGAAATAATCCGGCAGGAGTTAGCACGGTCATCATGAAACTGGGATGACTGATTTATATGATCCGTTAGCGGCAGCTTCCTTGATCTACTTGCGCCAAAAGGTCGTGCACTCTGCCTTGTCCGAAATATTGAATGTGATCATTTTCTCCAGCAATGTATAATCGACCGGGCAGTCCCACGGAAGGCGCATCAGCTCTTTAGTGTGCTCAAAGCCAGCCCGCTCGATCTCATCGGAAAATTGATCGATCCCCGCCTTTTCCGGGGCCACGGCTATATGCTTTTTGGCCACGCTGAAACCGATAATGAATGTGCCGTGGTCCGTGAACATCGGTTGGTTCCAGGCGATTTTTGGAACCAGATTGGGGAACCGTTCGGATACCCATCGCAAAACTTCTTCTGTTCGGGCCCGGTGCTCCGCATTTTCAATGCGGTCCAAATACGCTGCAAAAACCTCTGTGTTGCTCCCTAACTCACTCATAAACCTTTAACCTCATTCAACTATTTGCCCAGTCGCGCCTTTTCGAGAGCGGCGATATCAAGCTTCTTCATCATGAGAAACGCTTGCGTTACGCGCCGGATTTCCTCTTTCGTGCCTTCCGTCATCACGCGGTTCAATCCTTCCGGTACGATCTGCCATGACAGTCCGAACTGATCCTTTACCCATCCGCATTGTTCTGCCTCCGGGACAAAGGAGAGCTTGTCCCAGTACTGATCGATCTCTTTCTGGTCCTCGCAGAGTACCATCAATGAAAAAGCTTCGTTAAAGGTGAAATCTCCGCCGTATCCGTGGTCCATTGCGACGAACTGGCTGCCCTGAATGCTGAATTCGCCATAGTTGATTTTCGCTCTGCTATCCGTCGCCTCCCCCGCTGCATAATGGTTTATAAAACCTTTGTTTGCTCCTTCAAAGGCTGAAACATAATAGTCGATGGCCTCTTCCGCTTTGCCGCAAACATCCCCCGTAAAAAGCAAGGTGGGCCTTATTCTCTGCGGTCTCTCCGCGCTCCCGGCCAGCATGAGCTGCCAACTGAGCCCATATCGATCCTGCACCCAGGCATAACGCTCGCTGAAAGGGTATTCCCCCAGAGGCATGAGGTCCGTACCATGGACAGACAAATGACGATACAGCCTGTCGACTTCCTCGCGGGTGTCGCAGCTGACCATCAGCGAAATGGACGGGTTGAATGTAAAATACGGCCCGGCGCTAATCGCGGAGAACCGCATACCAGCCAGTTCAAAATCGACGATCTCCGTATCGCCCGACGGGGTGCCCGGAATGATGCCTGTACTGATGATCCTCGAATCCTCGAACAGCCCCGTATACCACTGGGCCGCTTCGACCGCCTCTTTATCGAACCATAAATGGGGAACAATCTTTTGCATGGCATTTCTCCTTCTTTATCTCCTGGTAAACGCAATAACGCGGTTAGCCCGTCGCTGTCATATTAAGTCTGCCCCGTTTGACCACTTTCTTTCAAAACGGCATTGATACGCTGAACCGCATCTTCGCGCAGCTTTAATTCAACCCGGTCATACGTGAAAATGCCGTTGATTTCATCCTCCACATCGCTGACCTGCGTATAAACCGCAGCGGACAGCCCTTCATTAACGGCAGGCAGAACCTCCTGTTGGTAAAGCTGCTCAAACGCGGCAGTGAGGTCGTCTTGGTTCTCATACATCCGGTAGCCGAACAGCGTATCCGAGGCCATATGCCCGGCGCTGGGGCAGCTGTAACCGCCGAACTCGCTGAGAATCTGGATGCGCTCCCTCTTATCGCAGCGCATTCGGTATTTTTTATAGTAGATGTGCGGACTGTGAAAATCTCCCCCGCCTTGATCATGCCATCCGCTCGCATGATCGATCAGCCGCGTCGTGTCCATTTCGGACAGCTTCCGGGATATGCGGAGTGAATCGAACTGGCCCCAGCCCTCGTTGAACGGTACCCACACCGCGATACTGACGACGTTTTGCAGCAGAGCGACCGTGCGCGCCATATCCCGTTCAAAAACATCGCGCCCCGCCTTGCTGCGCCTTCCGAAGAGCCCGTAACGGCTGTCGCTGACCCGGATATTCACAAACGGCAGATATTGCGTGACAAGGGGCTTGTACGGCCCGCCACCGCTCACAAAGTCCTGCCAGACCAGCATGCCCAGCCGGTCGCAATGATAATACCAGCGCAGCGGCTCGATCTTGATGTGCTTGCGCAGCATGTTGAAGCCCAGCCTTTTAAGCTCGCCGATCTCCCACGCCATGGCTTCGTCGCTGGGCGTCGTATAAAGCCCGTCGCTCCAATAGCCCTGATCCAGCAGGCCTGTCTGAAAGATGGGCTTCCCATTGAGCGCAAAGCGCATATGCCCTTCGCAATCCCGCAGGGCTTTGAACTCCCGCATGCCGAAATAGCTCTCCACCGCGTCCTCCCCGGCGGTGATCTTTACCGTATACAATAACGGGTCGTCCGGGCACCAATAGCGAAAATCACCCATCGGCAGCCGTGCTGTTTCCGCTTTAAAGCTGCCTTCGGATATCAGTCGGTCCCCTCCGAAAATCTCAATACGATACTCCTGCGCTTCCTCCCCGTTGCCCGAAAAAGCGACGCGAAATTCCGCTTCGGCGTTCCGGCAATCCGGCGTGATTTTGATATCCGCGATGTACAGCTCAGGTACATACTCGGCCCATACCGTCTGCCAGATACCGCTCTGCGCCGTGTACCAGATACCGCCGCGGTTCAGCTTCTGCTTGCCGTACGCCTCATCGCCGGTATCCGAATCGTCCGTTACCGCTACGGTCAGCGTGTTCTCCCCCTCGGCGATCAGCCCCGTGATATCGAAGCTGAAGGGCCAGTAACCGCCCGAATGCTCTCCTGCCTTTTTTCCGTTGCAGTATACGGCGCAATGCTGGTCCACTGCGCCGAAATGCAGCAGCAGCCTCTGTCCCGGTTTGTTCTCAAACATCACGGTGCGTTGATACCAAAGCGTCTCTCCGGGCTGTAGCTGCCGCTTTACGCCGGACAGCAAGCTCTCGGGTGAGAACGGCACGACGATTTTACCGTCATAGCCTTCGGGCTCCGGCTGGCCGGTTTTGCGTATTGCATAGTTCCACATCCCGTTGAGGCATAACCAGCCTTCCCGGCGCAGCTGCGGCCTCGGGTACTCGCCGAGCGGGCAGCTTCTGTCCAGCTTCTCCCCCCAGCGCGTATAAAGGTCGTGCTGGAGAATGCTCTTCTTCATGTGCTTACCACCTGTTTTCTGCGTGCTCGCAGAACGCCGTCATATCCTTTACGGTGATGGTCTGCCCGTCTGGCAGCACAGCCGTGCCGTTGTAACGGCCAAAGATCTGATGGCAGTGCGTATTGATCACGACCATGTTGTTCTCGGTGTACCGGTCGTAGATCGGGGTCATGGTAAAATCGAACCTGCCGTTGCGGTCTTTAAAGCGCCACGGCTTCATGTAGTCGCCCGTATCGACTTCCACTTCGAGCGTATCCAGCTTATACGCCTTGCCGTTCCAGAAGAACATATTCTCGGTGGCATATTGCAGATCGCCAAAGCCCCAGCCGATATTGAAACCGAACCTCCCGCCGTCCACGAACCCGCACCCGTTGCCCCAAAACCATTCGTGTTTAAACGGCCATACGCCCCGGCCCCAATCGAGCAGTGCGGTATCCTCCGCACCCGCCTGAACGCGCATATCCCCCAGTTGCGCAACCCCGCTTAAGCCGTAATAGTTTTCTTTATAGTTCAGATAAAACTGATTCCGCTTAAAGAACGGCGTCGCGATCACAAGCTTTTCGTTATCTGGGTCATTTTTGAGGACGAGGTCGATATCGATTCTGCCAAGCTTTGTGTCGTCTGCCTGCATGGATAGATGGCGCTCGTTTACTCGCGTCTCAAAGCGCATACTATAGTCCTTGCCCTTCACCTCCAGCACATTCGGCTGCTCGGGATTACGGGGCATGGGCATGCCGCGCAGCGGCAGCACCTTCATGCGCGAAAAGCTGCGCTTTTCGCCCGTTTGGATGTTGAACAGCATCGCCGAAAAGCTCGCGACATAGGACACGTGGCCGATGGTGAGCTGCAGCACATAATCCCCGCAAATGGCCTGATAAAAATCCCATTCCTTGAGCGAGAACGGCCCGGCATGGATATTCTCCCGGTTGTATTCGAATACCATCTTCCGAGCATAACCCGGCTTTATCAGCGCTCCGCTTTCGTCCAGCAGCGTCTGCGTCGAAGAAATCTCCCTTTGCATGCTTCGCTCCTTTCAGGTCAAGCCTGCGGTTCGCTCTTAAGCCGGCGATAATACCTTTTCCCCGCAAAATAGAGCGGAATAAACGACAGCAGCACCAGCAACGCCGCCCATAAATACATCGATTCCGTCGGAATGTTTTCCGTAATGCCATACTCGTTGACGATTGTTCCCGCGCCGTTTTTTATGATCGCGTTCCCAATGGCTGTGCCGATCACCATGGGTACCAGCGTAAAGAACAGCACGCGGACACCCTCAAACTGCCCCCGGCTTTCGGCAGGGTACAGCTGCTTAACCCACATAGTCATGGACTGCATGATGAGGATATAGCCCGCGCCCGCCATGAACACCGCAAACAGCAGCGGCAGGTTGGCTGAGGAGAAAATATTGGCGGTATCCACTGTGCCCGGCTTTACGAATAAGTAAAGCACCCACAGCCCGATCATGTTGATCACGATCGCGGCCGCGCCGATAAAAGGCGTCTTGTTACGGTTGATGAGCCGGGCTGCCGGAATCGCGAGTACCATGGCGACAATCAGGCCAATCCCCTGGATCAGGCCCATCGTGTCCGCAGTGAAGCCCATATAATAAATCATCCAGTTGCCCATCTGCACAAAGTACACGTTGAACGCGATAAAGAACAAAGTTGTTGTCCAACAAACCAAAACCAGCTCTTTTTGCCTGAAGAAAATTCTAAAATTGAACACTTTAAGAAACTGATGCAGGAACGTGCCGTCTCTATGAGGCTTGAGCCCCGGTGCGTCGCGTAGCACCAGCAGCGACAGCACACCCATCGCAATCACGAAAAGGCCCATCACCCAGAATAAACGTTGATAATTGTCGTCGCTGCCAATCAGCATACCGCCGACGACTGTTCCCACGATAGTCCCGATCACCGGCTGCGTCGCCAGTGCGGCGCCCATCTGCCCGCGATTCTTATCCGTCGTCATATCGTTCGACCATGCGTTGTAGCCCGAATCGTTGCCCATGGACCCGAAGAAGCTCATGATATCGTCCGCGAGTATGACGAGCACTGCCGAGAGAACGCTCATCTTGCTGACAATGCTCACCGTTCCGCTCCCGATAAACTCGGTCAGCCCAAAGGCGATCGTAAACACACCCCAGACGATATAGCCGATCGAGATGAATTTGCGGCGTGTTCCCCTGCGGTCGGATAAAGTGCCAAAAAAGAAGGTCGAAAGCGTCGTCACAAACGCGCTGGTGATCACCATCAACATGACGATGTTGGAGTCTTTGGCGATCTTTGCGTAGATAAATGTGTTGAACCATTGGTTCTCGATGTTCCAGCAAAGCTGGCCCGCAAGCCCCAGGCCCCAGACAAGCCCCCACAGCCTCAGTTTCCCGATTCCGTTTGTCTCTTTCATCGTTTCCTCCATCGCTTCGCGCTTTGTAATTGTCCCGGGTTTATTATCTATATAGGAAACGTTAATATCAGATAGTTATTGGTCTTAAGGATATTGTTATTGTCATCCATCATTCATTCTGGATTTGGTAATAAAAACATTCGCTTCAGATGCTGCATCGGGGTACTCGTTATACGGTATATTATAATCCAAAATGGTCCGGATGACCAGACATGGATATTAGTAAGAATTACGATAAGCAAAATAAATGTGGCTTTAGTCCCGTGCTTTGACTCTCTGCACCACAAGGCTGTTTCCTTGCGTATCACGCGCAAATTCGGTCATGCAATGCCAATAACGCTTTGGCATGTGGCTCATGCGGCAGCGCGGATTATGGCGCTCTTTGATTTCGATCGTATCATAAAATAACCGCCACAACTCGCGGAACCTAAGCTCTTCTTCTCCCGGGCTGGGCGGCTCATATGTGTCCGCACTGCAAATCTCGACAGAGGCATCCTGATGCAGCAGCACCATATGGTGCGTTTTATCGTAGATCAGGAAACGTTCGCCCGGATATCGTTCACTGAAGTGGCGCGCAATCAAAGGCAGCACGATGTTCTTCGGCTCGATCTGGGCTGTCAGCACCCCCTGCGCTTCGGAGAAGCGCACAAAGCCCTGATAGAGGTGCGCTTCATGGGTCAGGTGATCGACGGCGGCAAACAGCGCATGCAGCGTCTCATCCGCGCGACGGTTCATCACGGCGGGGCCGTAAATATAGCCTTGCCGCATGAATTGCAGAATCAGCAGTTCCTTTCCAGGATGACAGGTTAAGAACGCAAGACGGATAAACTCTAACGCGGTGTGCCCCATCTTCTTCGGGATCGACTTCAGCACACGACCGGCACGTTCCGCGTCGGTCGCAATCATCTTTACCGGAAGCAGCAGAGGCAGTGAGGCATCCTCAGACAGTATGTCCGAAGGCGTTTCCCGTTTTTCGTAAGCCTCGAAAACGCAGCACAGCAGCCCGTCGAAGCTGCCGTCGTAGCAATAGATTACCGTGTTCATATTCCGCGAAATCAGCGCTACATCTCCCCGGTCAGGCATTTTTGCAGTTCCTCCCTCGCAAAAACCGGCTGCTCAAACATCGAAATCTGACGGGGCGTGCTCGCTTCATTCCATAGACTTGCCTGCTCCATTCTGCCGCGTGCCTGCTCCGAGAGCAGCGCGACGAGCAGCGTGTCCTGCGCGGTGTCCAAATAGTCCGGGCGTTTGCCGGAACATGTGATAAAGTACTGCGCGCGCTTCAATACCACGCCCAACCGTTTGAGCCCTGCGAAATCGAGGCTTCCCGTACGGCGCGACGCGACGATCCGCTGCGCGCTGCGTACGCCGATGCCCGGTACGCGAAGCAGCGTCTGATAAGGTGCCCGGTTGACCTCTACGGGAAAGATCTCCGGGTGGCGAAGCGCCCAATTGCATTTTGGGTCCAGATACGGATTGAAATTGGGATTTTGATCGTCCAGCAGTTCTGCCGCGGAGAAACCGTAGAACCGAAGCAGCCAGTCCGCCTGATACAGGCGATGCTCGCGCAGCAATGGCGGCTTTGTATCCAATGCGGGCAGCAGCGAGTGCTCGACAGTCGGAATATAGGCGGAAAAGAATACGCGCTTAAGCTTGTAATTCCGATACAGGCCCTCGGTAAGGTTCAGTATCTTCCTGTCGTTCTCCCCCGACGCGCCGACGATCATCTGCGTGCTCTGCCCAGCAGGCGCGAACCGGGGCGCTCTCCTTTCGGCCGCGGTTTGCTCGATGCGCTCGCGAATATATCCCATCGGAGAGAGGATGGCCTGCTTGGTTTTCTCAGGCGCGAGCAGTTGCAGGCTGGCCTGCGAAGGAAGCTCAATGTTGACGCTCATGCGGTCGGCCAGCAGACCCAACCGCGAAATGAGCGCCTTATCCGCACCCGGTATGGCTTTGGCGTGAATGTAGCCACTGAAACGGTGCTGCTCGCGCAGCAGCCGCAGCGTCTCGATCATGCGCTCGACGGTAAAATCGGGACTGATGAGCACGGAAGAGCTTAAAAAGAGCCCTTCAATGTAGTTGCGACGGTAGAATGCGATGGTAAGTTCCGCAAGCTCGCGCGGCTCGAATACCGCACGCGGTATATCCCCGGAACGCCGGTTCACACAATACGCGCAATCATAAACGCAGACGTTGGTCATCAGCACCTTAAGCAGGGATACGCATCTTCCGTCCGCCGAAAAGCTGTGGCAGATGCCATAGGAAGCCGCGTTCCCGATGCCGCCAGGCGATGCTTTTTTATTGACGCCGCTCGATGTACAGGCGACATCGTATTTTGCCGCGTCTGTCAGAATCTTGAGTTTTTCGAAAAGGTCCAACCCGCTGTACACTCCTTTATTCTATCATACAATAGAACAAATGTTCTGTAAAGAGTTTATGCCAACCTCACGGGTATTATAATGAGACAAAGACCCAAAAAACGTACAGTCGGGCCGATCGATTTTCCCGTCTATTCCATCAGAAATTGCAGCAGCTCCCGATTGAATTTCTCACGTTGATCATAGAAAAGGAAGTGCCCGCAATCTTCAAAAGGCACGAGACTGGAATGCTGGATGCTGTCACGCTGTGCAATTGCAAGCGGGAATAAACAAACCCTGTCCTGTTTGCCGTGCAATATCAGCGTAGGGGTTTCGATCTTCCTCAGATCCTCGAATAACGCTTCTTCTCCCAGCCATGTGTTGGCAACCGCTGCCGTAGCCCAACCAGAAGCCTGCAGCCCGAGCTGGAATATCCAATCGGAAAGAGGCGCGGAAACCGGATTGAAAAAGATCAGGTCGCCAAATCCGCGCAGCATTTTTGGGCGGTCCTCATACGTTCCCTGTATGATATCCAGCACCGTTTGCCTGGGCAATCCGTACGGGAAGTACGAACGTTTGATCAGGCTGGGTGCGGCTGCCGCAAAAAGCCCTAGCTTGGATACGCCATAGCCCGCGTGTCTCGCCATATAGCGTACGCATATAGCCCCTCCCGTTGAATGCCCGCCCAGCGTAATGTTTTGCAGCTTGAGCGCTTCAATCACGCAGCGAAGATCGTCCGCCAGCCGGTCATAATCGTATCCGCTCCAGGGCCGATCGGCAAGCCCAAACCCCCGGTAATCGATACCAATACACCGCACGCCATGCCTGGGAAGTTCGTCAAACTGATACTCGAACAAATTGTGATTGCCCGGCCAGCCGTGAACGAACAGTATCGTTGGGTTCCCTTCGGGATTGATATCTTCCACGTAAATTTTCACCTTTGGTTCTACATAAATGTAGCTTCCCATACCATACCTCCAAGAGAAATACCTTCCTTTCAACGTATTCCTTTGGGCATAGCGCTATGATTGGATGATGAACCTTCATTTTGATTGGATTGCACAAGACCTCCTTAGAGGAGGTCTTGCTTCGATACAGAGCTTCTAAAAGCCTGAAGCCTTTAGCGGTTCAGAGGTCTTTACAACGACTTTTCGGCGATGCGAATCGCTTCGCGAACCATATTGCCGCAGTTTCTGGATGAAACGCCGCCCCAGCCCTCGCTGGCCACCACGCTATCCACGCCCAGTCTTTTCGCAATTTCAGTTTTCAGCGCTTCCGACATACCTGATTGTCTGGACATCTCAAAACCTCCTCGATCGAAATCGCGGCATTGCCGCACGATTAGTATGTGCTGACAGTCTGTTTTCGTATGTAGCGGCGTATATTTCGATTATGGTATCAAGATTTTGCAGAAAACAAAAAGAGATGGAATCGTATTGACTCCATCCCCGTTTTCGTTCGGATCAGTCCTCGGGCTTCTTCTCCAGCTTGATCGGATAATCGCCTAAATGCTTTACTTTGAAACCGTTCGCTTTGTATTCCTCATAGTTGAAGGAATCCAGCTCGTCCATGGACAGCTTATGGAACTCGTAGAAATTACTCCACCACTCATAGCCGCTGCCGAGAGAAGCGCCGAGGTAAGCGTCTGCAATGTCGCAGCCCATCTGAGGCGCAACGTAGAACGCGCCCATAGCCAGAACATTCACGCCGTTTCCGGTGATTGCTCGAAGCGCCGCGGGAACGCTTTCGACGACGCCCGCATGTACGCGCGGGCACTTGGATGCGGCGATGTGGATGCCCATGCCGGTTCCGCAGAACGCAAGCGCGCGTTCATACTCACCTTCCGAGATTTTCGCGCCCAGCCGTAAACCGATACGATGGAACATATTATCGGTATCATCCACGCTAAGATCGGTGACGCCGACATCCTCGATCTCCCAACCCTTCTCCTTCAGATGGGCAACGACGGCTTCTTTAAGCGGATAACCCGCGAAATCAGCGCCCACGACAAGCTTCTTGTCCTTCACCATTTTCATAGTAGTTACCTCCAGTATTCATTTGCGAGAAATGATTGTGATATCAATATATCACAACCAGTACGCATTTTCAAAGGAACACAGCCGATTTCGTAAATATTTGTTCTTTACGATTACCCTTTCAGCATCCGCGCGATCGATTGATAAAATGCGTACCATCTCATGATTTTGGTTGTGCGTCTTTTAACGATATAATGCGCCGGACGGGTTTACGCATTATCCAAAATCCAAGGCAAGCACCTGCAGCGTTTAAAATAACGTCATCGATGTCGAAGGAACCGCGCATCGTAAAGACCTGTAGGAGTTCCAAGACTACAATCGCCAGCAAAACTGTAATAAGAAAGGTCAGAAATTTGCGTTGCCGGACAAACAAAACGGGGAGGAAAAAGCCCAGCGGTATGAATCCCACGAGGTTACCAGCCAAGTAGACGATACCGCGCGCAACATCCTGTCCGGCGAATATGCTGCTTATTTGCTCTGACAGACTGCGCAGCGGTACAAGATTAAAGCCATCCAGGACATACGCCCACCACCGTTCCCACGTAAGACCGCCGATAAACACATTGTGGCCTCGGTAGTTGTTGGGGATGACCAGAAGAAACAAGATTGCCAGTATATAAAGGATGAACAGGGCAAGTACAGCAATGCGGGTGATAACAGGTCTTTTAGTCATGTTGTCTGCCTTTCTCAATCAGTGCAAGCGCGATTTTCAGCGCGACGATTCTGTTTTTTTGTAATGTATGTTGTGAACTGCCCGCAGCAAATTTCCCGATCATTTCCTCGGCACGTCGCAGTGCATCTCCCAAAGACTTATCAGCTTCATTAAGCACTTCACACGCAAACGGCTTAGCCGTATCGCCGTCCATCAGTTGCAAAGCAATGTCGGCGGCGCTGACATATGAGTCCATCTGCTTCTTCTGCCTAGAACCCTCTCTTAGCTTACCGGATGCCTTTTCCGATTTGTTTCTTAGCGATAATATTGCACGGTGTGCTTCACGAATCTCTTCCGGTGTAAAACTCTCCATATTTCCCTGCCTTAATCTTTTAGTACCTTCTCCATTGGTTTTCCCTTGGCCAGTTCGTCCACCAGTTTGTCGAGCCAGCGTATTTCCTGCATCAGTGGGTCTTCAATTTTCTCAACGCGCACGCCGCAAACGACGCCCATGATTTTATGAGCGTTGGGGTTGATTTGCGGAGCTTCGGCAAAAAACGTTTCAAAGTCAGCGCCTTTTTCAATTTGTTTCTGCAAGCCCTGTTCATCGTAGCCCGTCAGCCAGAAAATGATGGTATCGACTTCTTTTCTCATCCGCCCCTTGCGTTCCGCCTTTTGGACGTACAACGGGTAGACGCTTGCGAATGCGGTTGTATAGATGTGTGGTTTCACGGGTTTTAAGCCTCCAGTTTACGATGTCGGTAAAGAGCTCATAGTCTATCGGGGAGTATGCTCACATTCGCATATTATCATAAATATACCGTGAAACCAAGTTGCCTCGCATATTCACTCTGCAAGTCTGTTTCAATAAGGTTTTCAACCTTTTAACGATCTCTGCTTTCGTATTGTGCTTGTTTTGGGTACAAAAAATAATGATCAGGTACAATGAATCCTGTAATATTCGGTAAAATTGATAATCGGAGCTACTACTAATAACGAAAAAGCTTGAAACCGCTATTACAGATTTATATATAAAAAAACAGCCTGCCATTGCATCAATGACAAGCTGCTTATTTGGTAACTCCTAGGGGAATCGCTCCGCTCGCTTACGCTCACTATCACGCCGCCTCGCCTGCCTTCATCCGCTGCATGCGGCGGCAGGCTCGTGTTCGATTCCTCTAAATAATACAATAAAAAAACGCCCGCTTTGGGGCGTATTTTTATTGGTACCTCCTAGGGGAATCGAACCCCTGTTACCGCCGTGAGAGGGCGGTGTCTTGACCGCTTGACCAAGGAGGCGAGTCGCGAAAATTATTCTAACAAAAAACTTTGAATATGGCAACCCCTAATTTGCATGCCGCATCATTTTTTTGCGTTATTTTT
The DNA here is from genome assembly GCA_023390815.1 of Bacillota bacterium. GTDB lineage: Bacteria > Bacillota > Clostridia > Christensenellales > SZUA-584 > JAEWCC01. The sequence goes on along the minus strand of JAEWCC010000019.1, from coordinate 120,330 downwards.
TTCAGCATGCGCTTTGGAATGAATATTAGCGGTAATGCGTTCGATGATATACTCTTCAGACGGGTCTCCGACTGCTACCCTTTCTCCCGCATGCTTAAGCAGTAAAGCATGTCCCCAATCGGAAAAGCAAACGTGCGGCTCACACTCGCCCTCTGCGTTGCTTTCGCTGGGCAGCACAATCTTTTTACGTACGCTTTTGTTTGAGTCGGCATGGCGCAGGTGCACCGTGCTTCCCAAGATCACAAAAGGCAGATCTGTCATTTCGCTTTCGGCCATCGCGGATTCCAAAAAAGCTTCGATCCCCTTGATATAAGTATTTAAAAAGTTCAGCTTGCCGGTATACGAATCGTAGTCGATGGTATATGCGCTCACGATGCCCATTTTTTTGCGGTGGATATCCAACATATGATTCAAGAGATGATCGAATACATCTTTGGATATAACGTTACCCATTTCCCCCTCCATATTACAAATTTCGGCATGAAATAACAAAATGTACGAATTGATGTTAACACAGCTGTTAACATGTGTCAACAATGGATTAAGGACCCATTAAATAGTCGATCTAAAAGTAAATGTAATTCTGGCCCTGCTAATGCGTACTTAACCAAATTGACAGAATATAAAAGAGCGGCCTTTCAGCCGCTCCTTTGCTGTGCAATGATTATTTGTTGTCAACCGCAGACATGTGCTCGATCAGGCTGACAACCTTGTTGGAATAGCCCCACTCGTTGTCGTACCAGGAAACAAGCTTCACGAAGTTGGGGTTGAGCATAATGCCCGCGCCCGCATCGAAGATGCTGGTTCTGGCGTCGCCAATGAAGTCCGACGAAACGACCTGGTCCTCGGTATAGCCGAGAATACCCTTCAGCTCGCCATCCGCAGCCGCTTTCATCGCAGCCTTGATCTCGTCATAGGTCGTGGCTTTCTCGAGGCGGACGGTTAAGTCCACAACGGAGACGTCAGCCGTGGGCACGCGGAACGCCATGCCGGTCAGCTTGCCATTGAGCTTCGGAATAACCTTGCCGACCGCTTTGGCAGCGCCTGTGGACGAGGGGATGATGTTGAACGCAGCGCCTCTGCCGCCCCTCCAGTCCTTCTTGGACGGGCCGTCAACGGTCTTCTGGGTGGCCGTGGTGGCGTGTACCGTGGTCATCAGGCCTTCGATGATACCGAAGTTGTCGTCAACCACTTTGGCCAGCGGCGCAAGGCAGTTGGTCGTGCACGAAGCGTTGGAAACGACCTTCATGTCGGTGGTATAGGTCTTCTCGTTCACGCCCATGACGAACATCGGAGCATCCGCAGAAGGAGCCGAGATAACGACCTTCTTCGCGCCGCCCGCAAAGTGAGCGCTCGCCTTTTCGACGGTCGTATAAACGCCGGTGGATTCGACGATGTATTCAGCGCCGCATTCGCTCCACGGAATATCCGAAGCGTTCATGCACGCATACACCTTGATCTCACGGCCGTTCACAACAATGGCGTTCTCTTTGAAAGAAGCGTTGCCCTTGAAGCGACCATGCACGGTATCGTACTTGAGCATATAAACCATATACTCAGGATCGATAAAGGGATCGTTGATTCCCAGTACCTCGATGTTCGGGTTGTCCACCGCCGCTCTAAAAACGAGACGGCCAATGCGTCCGAATCCATTGATACCAACCTTGATTGCCATAACAATTCCTCCTTATAATAAAAAATTCACAAACTTTATAGTCCCTATCATACCGCATCGGTCATCATTTTTCAAGTGCCGGGCGACGGATAAAACATCGCCCGGCATTATCATCAGAAATTTGTTTATGCGGGATGGATCATGTTCTTTTTGTCAAGCGTCGATGCGTCTACGCCAAACTGCTGCGCGCGCCGGAATTCAAAGAACTTGGGTGCCACCTGCGGGAACATCGCGTAGGACAGAACATCCTCATCCGCGGTGCTGTATTCCTTGATCTCTTCGCGGTATTTGTCAAGCTCAGGTGCGAGATCGTCGGCTGGGCGGTGCGTAATGACCGGATCGTCGCCGATGCACTTTTTGCGTACGTCCTCGTTGACCGGAGCGGGCAGATGGCCGTATTCGCCCCGAAGAAGTGCTTTGCTCTCCTTGGTGACCATCTTGTAGCGCTCACCCGCAACGATATTGAGCACCGCCTGCGTGCCTACGATCTGGCTTGTCGGCGTCACAAGCGGCGGATATCCAAAGTCCTCGCGAACGCGCGGTACTTCCGCCAGCACATCTGCCAGTCTGTCGCGTGCGCCCTGTTTTTCGAGCTGGTCGAGCATGTTACTGAACATACCGCCCGGCACCTGATAGATGAGCGTCTTGATATCGACGCCGTATACGTCGAGCTTCAGGAATCCGTCGTCCATCAGCCGCTTGGACACCTTCGCAAAGTGCTCGGAGATCCGGTCGAGCAGCGCGATATCCATGCCGGTATCGTATTCCGTGCCTTGCAGCGTCGCTACGAGAGACTCTGTGCAGGGCTGGGAGGTGCCGTTGGCCATTGCCGAGAGCGAGCAGTCCACGATCTCCGCGCCTGCTTCGATTGCCTTGAGGTAGGTCATATCGCCCGTGCCGCTCTTGTTGTGTGTATGCACGTGAATGGGCACTTTGATGACCTTCTTCATTTCCGAAACAAGCGTGAAGGCTTCATAAGGAAGCAGCAGGTTCGCCATATCCTTGATGCAGATCGTATCCGCGCCCATTGTCTCGAGTTCCTTGGCGAGCTTGACGAAGTATTCGCGCGTGTGCACCGGGCTCGTCGTGTACGATATCGCCGCTTCGCAGTGCCCGCCGAAACGCTTTGTGGCTTCCATTGCGCGCTTCATGTTGCGCGTGTCGTTAAGCGCGTCGAAAATACGAATCACGTCGATGCCGTTCTCGATCGCTTTTTGCACGAACAGGTCCACTACGTCGTCCGCGTAGTGTTTATAGCCCAGCAGGTTCTGCCCGCGCAGCAGCATCTGCAGGCGCGTATCGGGCATTGCCTTGCGCAGCTGCCTCAAACGCTCCCACGGGTCTTCATTGAGGAAACGCAGGCAAGAGTCGTACGTTGCGCCGCCCCATGCTTCGAGTGACCAGTAACCTGCCTTATTGAGCAGTTCGGCCACGGGGAGCATTTCGGACGTCTTCATGCGCGTCGCCGCCTGGGATTGGTGTGCGTCACGCAGTATGGTATCCGTGATATAAACTTTACCCATCTTTTATGCCTCCATTAAGAGCGTTAAGCGATCACGATAAGAAGATCGCCGGCGTTTGCAGAGGCCCCTTTGCTTGTGTGCACTCCGACAACTTTTCCAGCAATCGGCGCCTGTATCTCGTTTTCCATCTTCATGGCTTCCAATACCAGCAGCACGTCGCGTTCCTTTACAATATCCCCGACGCTGACTTTGATATCAAGGATCGTTCCCGGCATCGGGCTCTTGATCTGTGTGCCTGCCTCAACTGGGCCCGCGCTTGGAGCGGGAGCAGGAGCCGCGACAGGAGCCGCCGGCGCTGCCACCGGAGCAGCTGCCATTACCGGAGCCGGCGCTGCGGGTGCTGCAGCCGGAGCGGGGGCATAAACCGCGCCGCCGAGTTCTTCCACTTCTACATCGTAGCTGATTCCATTGACGTTGATCTTGAATTTACGCATACCCATTTCCTCCGATATTAAAATTGATGATATATCTGTTGTTCTCTGCCCGCGACACCCCATTTGGGGGTGCTGGTGTGGCTGCGCTTGAGCGAACGGATTACGATTCCGTTTGCCGAGGTCCCGAGGCTGGCGGCGATTGCCGCCGCAATAACAGCGATCAACGCGGCGTCTTCGCGCGGAGCTTCGACAGGGACCGCGGTAATCACCTGATCCGTTGTTGTTACCGCGTCATGTTTTTCTTTTGCAGCTTTACGCTTTCCAAACATAGCTCACATCCCCTTAGCGCAAACGCGGCTTTTTAGGAAGCCTGTTTTCCCGCTTGCCAATCGCGAGTTCAAGCGCGCCCGCAATGCGCTGGCGCGTTTCGGCAGGATAGATGACTTCGTCCACGAAACCCGCCTCTGCTGCCTCAAACGGTGACGCAGCCTCCGCCGCTTTTTCAGAATCCATGATGATCGCCGTAGCTTCGGGAGACATGCACGATATCTCTGCCTGCGGCCATGCATAAACCATGTCTGCGCCCAGCGCTCTGGATGCCAATGCCACATAGCCGCCGCCGATCGCCTTGCCGGTGATGACCGTAATCATGGGCACTGTGGCTTCCGCGTATGCGCCAATCAGTCTGCCGCCCGCGCGGATGATACCGCTTTGACGTTCGGACAGCGCAAAACCCGGCGTATTGACAAAGGTTACAACCGGAAGGCCGAACGCGTCGCAAAGGCTCACAAACCCTGCCGCTTTCGCGCTGGCGTCCTCGTCCAGCAGAGCGCCCGATGAGGCGACGACACCCACGCTGCGCCCGTTGACCCGCGAAAAGCCGGTGATGATCCCGGCGGCGTAGCCAGCCTGTATTTCAAAGAATATGCTGTTGTCCATCACGGAACGCACCATTTGCCGTGTGTCGAATGGTCCGTTATAGTTCTCGATCATACGGTTAAGGTCATCGGTGCAGTCTTCGTCGGGAGTGTCCACGAGGTTATTGTCGGGCAGATACGAAAGCAGCTGCCGTGCGCAGGAAAATGCCTCTTCTTCCGATGCACAATAGAAGTGGGCAATGCCCTGTTTCGCCATGGCGGCTGCGCCGCCGATTTTGTCGGTATGTGGTGTTTCTCCGGTCTTGTTAAAGGCCCCGGGCGCAGCGGTGAATATGCTGCCGGACCCTTTGGCCATAACGACAAAGTCGCTTAACGGAGCAAAGAAAGCTGCGGTTCCCGCGCACTGACCGCAAATCACAGTAATAACCGGCACCACGCCGGATAGCTGCGCCATCTTGGCGAAAACACTGCCAAAGCCGTGCAGCGCGGCCGCGCCTTCACCGAGGCGTACGCCCATCGAATCGAGCATCATCACAACCGGGAGTCCCGTCTTACCAGCGAGTTCAAGTGTTTTGCCCATTTTGGCGGCATGCATGGCGCTCATCGCGCCGCCCAGCACTGCATAGTCCTGAGAGATCACATAGACGCCGCGGCCATCGATCGTACCATAACCCGTTACGACGCCTTCGCCGGGCGCGCTTTGCGCTGCGCCGGTCTGCTGGATAAATGCGTCAGTCTCGACAAAGCTCTGACTGTCGAGCAGCTTCGCGACGCGCTCACGTGCAGTCGGTTTGGGCTGTGCCTGCTGGGTTTCTGTTTTTTCTTTGGCGTTTCCGGCAAGGAGTGTTTGCCTTTTCCGAGCCAGGACGTCAAAGGCATTGTGTTCGCCCATGGTGAAAACCTCCATTAAAAGTATGTGATTGCGTACCCTTGAATAAATAAGTCCTATCCTACCCCAATTTCTTTATTCTACATTAATCCCCTATTTCCTCTGCGTTAATAGAAAAAATCCAAAAAAAAAGAGCCCTGGCTGCCTTATTCAATCAAGCGCAGGAATTGCTTGAGTTCTTCACCGGATAAGTATCTCCACTGGCCAGGCTTTAGCTCGCCCAAAACAAGGCTGCCCTCGCTAATTCGCCGTAAGAATTTCACCGTAGACCCGACCGCTTCTAGCATTCGCCGCACCTGGCGGTTCCTTCCTTCATGAATCGCAATCACCAGATGCGTTTCACGCGAGTTGCGCTTTTTCACCTCCACGGTCGCGGGGTAAGTTTTAACGCCATCCAGCATAACGCCTGTACGAAGTGACTCGATCGCCGCATCGTTGAGCTGGCCGGTTGCCATAGCCAGGTATTTCTTTTCCACCTCATGCGCAGGATGGGTACACCGGTAGGCAAAATCGCCGTCGTTGGTGAGCAGCAGCAGACCTTCGGTATCATAATCGAGCCTGCCTACCGGAAAAATACGCGCTTCTACCCCGTCAATCAGCGACAGCACCGTCTTTCTGCCGCGATCGTCGCTGCATGCGCTGATATAGCCAGACGGTTTGTTGAGTACGATGTACACCTTTTCAGGTTCCGGTTTCAGCGACTTTCCGTCCAGACATACAGTATCGTTGTCAATGTCGATATCAGGCCCCATTGTTGTCACGGCATCGCCGTTCACCGTAACGCGCCCGCTCGCGATCAGCGCATCCGCGCCGCGACGCGAGCTGGCGCCGCACATAGCGATGTATCTGTTTAACCTCACACTGTCCTCCGCGCTAAGCCGCGGGATTGATCCACATCTCCAGCAGCCTTTGCAAGTTAAATGAATATGAATTATCGCCGATCTCTTTCGGCGCGGTCAAGTTGGATGAATAGACGCGCTTGCCGTCCAGCCAGATATCGATAGTACCGACCAATTGACCCTTTGACACCGGAGCTTCAATCGCCGATTCGATGTAAATTTTCTTCTGTACCCGCGCGTACTCCTCTTCTGTCAGCGGATAAGACACGTCCTGATCTGTATAGACTGAAAATCCTTCCTCCATGCCGTGAGCGACGTTGATATCTCCTACGTGCTCTCCGCTCTTCATGAGCGTATGAAGCGAATAGTTTTCAAAGCCGTAATCGAGTAGCCGCGTGCAGTCGTTGAACATATCCGGTGCGTCCAGTACCACTGCGATCAGCTGCATTCCGGTGCGTTTTGCCGCCGCACACAGGCACTTGCCAGCCGCATCAGTATAACCGGTCTTAATGCCGTTACCGCCCTCGTAGTTCCAAAGCAGCTTGTTCTTGTTTTTGCAGACACGGTCCCATTCGTGCCCTTCCCAGGGGATCGTCTTGTATTGCGTTTTGACGATCTCATTAAAATACGCGTTGCGCATAGCGTAAGCGCATATTAATGCAAGGTCGTAAGCGGTCGTATAGTGATCGTCCGCCGGTAACCCATTGGGATTGACGAAATGGGTATTATATGCACCGATCTCCTGCGCTTTGGCGTTCATCATCGCAACAAACTCGTCAACGCTGCCTGCCACATGCTCTGCAATCGCGATGGCTGCATCGTTGCCGGAACTCAGCATCAGGCCGAAAAGCATGTCCGTAAGCGGCATATGTTCGCCGGCGGAAAGCCATATCGAGGACCCCCCGACGCCGCTCGCGTTATCAGACACCACGACGGTATCGTTCGGATCACAATTTTCCAAAGCCAGTATCGCCGTCATGACCTTAGTGGTGGACGCCATCGGCCGCTTCTCGTACGCATTTTGTTCAAACAATATACGGCCTGTGGACGCTTCGATCAGTATGGCGGATTTTGCGGTAACCCCAACCTCCGCCTTGCTGTCATTCACATTATAAGCAAATATCGCGCAGAAAGCTACCACGAATGCCAACAATTTCGGGATGGCTCGTTTCAAGGCTTATTCCACCTCTTCGCTGTTTTTGCTGCGTACCGCATCTTTGATCTCCGTGATGAGCTGCGGTATCGACTCGATAATCTGCTCCACAAGGTTTCTGCCCGCAACCGGGAGCAGCTGTACATTGCACTCATCCACGACGAGGAATCCGACAGGCGTAATGCAGATTCCCGAGCTTGCGCCTCCGGCAAAGGGATGCGGGTTCCCCGAATTATCTTGGGATTGACCTCCCGAAGACTTGCCGTATTCGCCTCCGCCTGCAACAAAAGCAAAGCTCACTTTGGTGATGGGTATGATCGTAGAGCCGTCCGCCGATACAACCGGATCTCCGACGATGGTGTTGACATCTACGATTTCCTTGATTTTAGTCATTGCCGTCTGCATGATATTCTCAATCGGATGCATTTTCTTTACCCCTTGTTCTTATTTTGTAGATAAAATATCCAAGTATAATATTTGCAGGTGTTATGGTGATTATGCAGTCCAAATGAAGCGAAAATGACAGCTGGTTGTACACCGGCCCAACTGAGATTCGAAACTGTCTCTTTTTTTCCTTATAGGCAGCACAAAATGAACCGCCGACTGCCGCCAGCAAGCCGCACAGCAACGCGGTATAATAAGCATCCCCCACGCCCAAAGCAACCTCTGTATTTACATTAAAGCGGCTTTTTTTGTTGAGGTATGAAAATGCGCTTTCTTTACGATCGCGCCGGTTTTGCAGTATGATTTTAAACAAGTCGACAATCGATATATCGGTTGCCTCATCCTTGTCTTTTTTCAGGAGGACAGACTTAAGGGAAGCGATTTTTTTCTCTTTCCCGGCCTTAATTTGGTACAGCACCAGGAATTCTTTTTTATCGCGTTTAATCACGTATTCGCGTTTCACTCGAATAAATAAAAAGGATACAATAAGATGTACGCGCAGGTTATCCAGCCGTATGACCGCCTTGAGATGAAAGCAGGCAAGCAATATGATGATAATTGCAAGGCATATCAGTGCGACAAAAATAATAACAACGCCTTTCCCAAATTAATCAACGTTGTTAGTATTATCTAAAACATGAAATAAATACGTTTATTCTTCCTTAAGCTGCGGAAGCTCCGCAAGAGAAGATATTCCGAAATGTCTTAAGAACTCATCGCTCGTTGCGTAAAGCATCGGGTTGCCGAGGGATTTCTTGCGGCCTACGCGCACCACGAGGCCCCGTTCAACGAGCATTGCGACGGAATAGTTGCACTGTACCCCGCGAATCTGCTCGATCTCAAAACGCGTAATGGGCTGCTTGTAGGCGATAATCGCAAGCGTTTCCAGCGTGGATTGGGACAAGCGCGTCTTCTTGACAGGCTGAAGCACGCGGTCGATGTACGGCATATAGCAGGGATTGGAGCAAAGCTGCAGCTTGTCGCCAACGCGTTTCAGCATCACGCCGTCTGCGGACTCTTTTTTCTGCTGAGCGAGTTCATCCGCGATGCGCGCAAGCGTGATTTCGTCTGTTTCCAATGCAGCCGCAATATCACACAGCGCAACGGCATCCCCTGCGACAAATAGTATGCTCTCAAGCGCTTTTTTAATCTCTGTCTCGTTCAACCTGCGGCTTCCTCGCTTATCTTGGTAATGGTGATGTCTTCAAAGCAGCGCGGCTGCTGTATCGTCACAATGCTTTTATGGATGAGATCGAGCAGCGCCAAAAATGTCACCGCAATCTCGAGCCGGGAGCGCGTATCCGAAAACAATGAGAAAAACGTCAGCGTTTTCATCCTGGACAACATGGTGAGAATGTGGCGCCGCCGGTCTTTGAGTGTGAAAGTCTCGCGCTGTATTTCGATAATTTCCATGCGTTCAGGCTGTGCATCCGGAACACGTGAGAGCACCTCGCAGTATGCTTCATATAATCCCTGAAGCGTCAATTGCTCCAGTTCCCACTTTTCGTCCGGAAATGCGATCTCTTCAGGAAGCTTGTAATACGTGCATAAGCCGCCTGTTTCAAGAGGCCTCAGGTTTTCCGAAATATCTTTAAACGCTTTATACGCTTTCAGACGGGCGATGAGTTCCTGTTCGGGGTCCTCTTCCTCCTCGTCTTCCTCTTCCTCCTCTCGCGGCAGCATCATGCGCGACTTAATATACAGCAGCGTAGCCGCCATCTCGAGGAATTCGCTTGCGCTGTCCATCGGCAGGCTCTGCATCTCCGAAACATACGATAAGAACTGCCCCGTCACTTCGGAAACAAAAATCTGTTCAATATCGATGCGTGCACGGTTAATGAGGTGCAGCAGGAGGTCGAGCGGACCTTCAAACTGCTCGATATGTACTTTGTATTCGTCGTATTCCATATCTTTAGAACCCGAACAGGCTGGTGATCGCCGAAAAAGCGCCGTATATCAGGCTCCAGAAACCTTCTCTGACCCAAGGTATGAAGAAGAGAATTACAATCAGCGCAAGATAACCGTACTGGTTGTAGTACATGTAGAACTTTGGGCTTTTTCTCGCGATATAGCCCTTAATCAGATGATGCCCATCCAGCGGAGGAACAGGGATCAGGTTGAAAAAGAACAGCACGAAGTTCATCAGCGCGATCTCATAAAGAATGACGAGAATGATTGCCATGATGTTGTTGTAGGTCCCCATCTGAACGCTGTCAAACGCCCCAAAATGAAACATCAGCGCAATGATGCCAATGGTGACGATTGATATGATCAGGTTCATCGTCACGCCGGCCAGTGCCACGAGCACATTGCCTTTTTTATAGTTGTAGTAGTTCCTCGGGTTGGTCGGGACGGGCTTGCCCCACCCGAAGCCGATCATCGCAAACGATAAAAAGCCCAGCAGATCAAAATGCTTGGACGGGTCCAGCGTAATCCTGCCCAGATTACGGGCAGTAGGATCGCCCATTTTGTTGGCCATCCAAGCATGCGCCGCCTCATGAAACGACACGGCGATCACAAGCGCCGGCAGTATTAAAAGCAGGTTGATAAAGAAGCCCTGAAAATTACCGTTGAAAAGATCGTTTACCGGTAGATTGACCATTTGCACACTCCATCCCAAGTTTATATTCAGTATATAGTGCCTTTACGGCCTTTTCAATGCGGGAATATGTCGAATTTGTAAACTCGCGTTCGTGCTGTCATAAAATAAGCGCACCAAGCATAGGTACGCTTATGATGTCCCGCAGATTAAATACTCTTATTTGTATCCGTCAAAAAGCTGGCTCTTTTCCTTCTTAATCGCGGATACATTGGAGCGATGCGCTTCGCGGTCAAAGCTGTGTTCGGATTTCAACCGCTTGTTTTCCGCAGCGAGCTGTGCATACTCCTCGTTCAAGGCGTCGAACTGATCCTGCAGCTTTAGAAGATCGTCTGCGACATTGATGGCGGTGAGCACGGACAGGGTATTCGGGTTCAGGTTGACATATTGGCTTTTAAGCTCCGACATCTTCCGGTCAACGTATATCGCGACACGGTGAATGTACTCCTCGCTCTCGTAACCGGCCATGACATATTCCTTGCCGCAGATCTTCACCATCGTTCGTGTCTTTTCCATACAGCGTCAATACCCCAAAACCCCTATGATGATACTATTATATACCAACATAGAGAATATTTCAACAGGCGCTATACAAAATGCTGTGTTATTCGCGCAAAACTGCGCCGAACGCCTTTGCCGCAGCCGCCACAATGGCATCCCGGGCCGAATTGGCTTCCTCGTCGGTGAGTGTCCTGTCCTTAGCGCGGAAAACGATGGTGAACGCTAGGCTCTTCTTGCCCGCGCCCAGCTTCTCGCCGGTATAGACGTCGAACAGCGAAGCGCGTTCGAAATACGATCCCGCATTCTTGCGGATGCATTCGAGCAGGCTGCCAGCCGGAACGTCCTCGCTTACCGTAAGTGCGAGGTCCCTCTCAACCGCGGGGAATTTGGGAAGCGGCTCGTAACGCAGCAAATCGTCGGTATGTGCGCTCAGCGCGGCGACGGAGAACTCCGCGATGTAAACGCGCTTGCCAATACCATAAGCTGCGGCGACGTCCGGATGAACCTCACCCATCTCGCCCAGCGCGTCGTTCTTTACATAGATACTCGCTTTTCTGCCCGGGTGGTAATAGCCGGCGGCATCGGGCATGAACCGTGCGTTACGGATTCCATAGGCTTCAAGCAGGTTTTCCACCAAACCTTTCAGCGAGAAGAAGTCCTCACCTCCGCAGAGCCCGATGCAGATGTACTTTTGTTCGTTCGGCAGATCGCCCGGATTGACGTTCAGATAGATACGCCCGGACTCGAACAACCGGATGTCTTCCACCTTTTTATTGATGTTGGTCGCAACGACGCGCAGCATATCGGGTACGAGCGAAGTGCGCATATAGCCCTGTTCATCGCCCATCGGGTTGATGATTTTGACCATGCTGCGCCGCGAATCATCCTGCGACAAACCGAGCCGATCGGGCTCCGCCGAAGAGCAGAATGAATACGTGACGCTCTCAAAACAGCCGAGCGCAGTCAGGCGTGCACGCGCCTTGTCGATGCACCGCTCGTCCGCGGAAATCATACCGCGTTGCAGCATACCCACAATCGGTCTCATCGGAATGCGGTCGTAGCCGTATATGCGCGCGACCTCTTCGGCAATGTCCTCACCGATGCGGACATCCCCGCGGAAGCTCGGGATTTCACACACGAGGACGCCTTCGTTCAGCGTGGTGCGAATGAATGCGCGGCTGAGCAATTCTGCCATATCCTCTGCCGCAATATCCGTTCCGAGGATTTCGTTGATCCGGTCCGCTTTGACCGACACACTGCGCGGGGAAAGGTCCGCGGCGCATAGATCGATCTCGCCTGGGACGATCTCGCCAGCACCGAGTTGCTGCACCAGATGCAGGGCGCGGTCCATCGCGGTCTTGCAGCCCGCGGCGTCGATTCCCTTGGAGAACCGCATTGCCGATTCGGTCTGCAGCCCCAGCGCGCGCGAAGTGCGGCGCACGTTGCCGAGCGCGAACTTGGCGGATTCAAACACGACGGTCGTGGTGTTGTCCCTTATACCCGAATTCTGGCCGCCCATCACGCCCGCGATGCCGATCGGCCCCTGCGCATCGCAGATCAGGAGCATATCCTCCGTCAGCGCGCGTTCCTTGTCATCCAGCGTAACGATCTTCTCGCCTGCTTGTGCGCGGCGCACCTGGATGTGCTGCCCGCGGATGTCGTTGTAGTCAAACGCGTGCATCGGCTGGCCCGTTTCGAGCATGACGAAGTTCGTGATATCCACGATGTTATTGATCGAACGGATGCCCGCCGACAAAAGCCGGTCGCGAAGCCATGCGGGCGAAGGACCGATCTGGACGTTCTTCACCGCGCGGGCAATATAGCGTTCGCAGAGGTCGGTATCCTTGACCGTCACGGTTACGTAATCCGAGATATCTCCGTCGCTCATCGTATAGTCAGTCGCAGGCAGAGAAATATCCTTACCGAACGAGGCGGCGCACTCGCGCGCGATTCCAAGCATCGAAAGGCAGTCCGGCCTGTTTGAACCGACTTCGATTTCGAATATCACGTCGGTCAGTCCGAGTACTTCGCGCAGCGGCGTACCAGGGCACACCTCTTCCCGGAGTATCATAATGCCGTCTACGCTGGCACCCGGGTAATCCTCTTCGCCGAGGCCCAGCTCCGTACCGGAGCATAGCATGCCGTTGGAATAAACGCCGCGCAGCTTTCCCTTGTTGATCTTGAAGCCGCCGGGCAGGCATGCGCCTACGAGCGCAGCCGGAACCAGCGCACCTTCGAAGATGTTGCGCGCACCGCAGACAATCTGGAGCGTCTCCTCACCCACATCCACCATACAGATGGAAAGCTTGTCGGCATCCGGGTGCTTCTTGATGGAAAGTATCCGCCCGACGACGACCTTCTTGATGTCTGCACCGAGTTCCTTGTAACCGTCCACCGCGGTCCCGGTCATGATGAGCTTTTTAGCCAGCTCGCCCGGTTCCACATCCATATTCACATAATCGCAAAGCCATTTATAAGGCGCTATCATACCGTCCTCCTATCTGAACTGAGACACAAAGCGGATATCGTTCTCGAAAAGCAGCCGGATATCCGTAATGCCGTACTTGATGCTGGTGATCCTGTCAATTCCCATACCGAACGCAAAGCCGGTATACTCCTCCGGATCGATACCGCAACCGCGTAATACCTGCGGATGAACCATGCCGCAGCCCAGCACTTCGATCATGCCCGTACCTTTGCACATGGTGCAGCCAGTGCCGCCGCACCTCGAACATGTCGCGTCGACCTCGGCGCTCGGTTCCGTAAACGGGAAGTTGCCCGGGCGAAACTTCGTCCTCGTCTTCTCGCCGTACAACTCTTTGAGGAAATTGTCGAGCGTGCCTTTAAGATGCGCGAACTGTATGCCTTTATCCACGACGAGCCCTTCCAATTGGTTGAACACCGGCGAATGCGTCGCGTCCACATCGTCCGCGCGGTATACGCGGCCCGGGCAGATCATGCGGATCGGCGGCTTCTGCGTGAGCATCGTACGGATCTGCACCGGCGAAGTGTGCGGGCGCAGCACGATGTCGTCCGATACGTAGAACGTATCCTGCATATCCCGCGCGGGATGGTTTTTGGGGATGTTGAGCATCTCGAAGCTGTACTTGTCGTACTCCACTTCGGGCCCGTCCATCACTTCAAAGCCCATGTTGACAAAAATATCGCGCATTTCGTAGTATACGCGCGTAAGCGGATGCAGCCCGCCAAAATTCTGCTTGGTGCCCGGAAGCGTGATATCAACGCATTCGGCTTTGAGCCGCGCGTCCTTCTCGGCATGCGTCAGCGTATAAATTTTGTTGTCGAGCGCTTCGGTTAACAGGTCTCTCACTTCGTTGACTTTTTTGCCGAATTCCGGCCGCTGATCCTCAGGAACGTCTTTCATTCCCCGCAGCGCGGCGGTAAGCTCTCCCTTTTTACCGAGCAGCCGGATACGCAGAGCGTCCGCTTCGGCAGTGGTCGCGCAGCGCGCGATCTCCTCCAGTGCAGAAGCAGCGAGACTGTCCATCGCTTTGTTATCCATAAAAACTCCCTTCGTTCATGCTCCTCCACGGAGCCTTTAATAAAAACAGACCTTCGCTTGGGGCGAAAGTCCGCGGTACCACCCAAATTCGAAGAAGCAGCCGATGCCGCGTCCTCCTTGGAAGCGCTGTAACGGGCGCATGCCGGGAGCGATTGCTCCTGCTAGGTCTGCGAAGGTTCTCACTGCATGCAGGCGGGCGCTTTCAGCCGACGGCAACCCTTCTCTGTACATGCGTTTGTGCAGCGATACTGTTCAGACTTCAACGCATTTATTGCAGGCATTATAGCACAGCAATTGCTAAAGTTTCAAGTGCGTATTTTATATATCAGTATGCCGGCTGCCACCGCGGCGTTCAGACTCTCCGCCTTACCAAACATCGGGATGCGGATTATATCGGTCGCCAGCGCCATGAGTGCCGCTGAAATACCTCTGGATTCGTTGCCGATCACCAGACAGGTTTTGCGCCAATCGAACATAAAGTCGGTAGTGCCATTCAGGTGAGAGCATGCAATACGATATCCCTTGTCTGCAAGCGAAGCGAGATATTCCGGCAGCGGCGTCTTGAACACCGGCAAATGAAATACGCTGCCCATGGAGGCGCGCACCGCCTTAGGCGAGAAAGCGTCCGCACAGGCCGGGGACAGTGCGATGCCTGCGGCACCCGCAGCGTCTGCGGTGCGTACGATCGCCCCGACGTTGGACGGGTCCTGCACGTCGTCCAGCGCGACGATAAATCCTTCCGATACTGGTCCGTATTCCGGCATGGCCGCGATGGCTGCGATGCCCTGCGGCGTCTGGCAATCGCATAATGCTTCCATCACATGCGCTGCGGTGGTATAAACCTTTGCGCCCAAATTCCTTGCGGCTTCCGCGATATCATCGAACCGGCCCTCTTCCACGGCAAGGCTATGCAGCCGTTCGGGCATGAAGGCGAGCAGCTCCCGAATGCACTTCTCCCCTTCAATCAGCATTTCTCCGGACTGAGCACGTCCTTTTCCGGTGTGGAGGCTGCGCACATGCTTTACAAATTCATTCTTTGTGCTGGTAATTACCGTCTCCATGCTATTCCTCCAAGGTTCCCGAAGCGGTCGGCGAAGGCGAGGCTTCAGCGGATGCTTCGGTGTTCAATACCGCGTTACCCTGGGCGTCTTTGACATAGAGATACCATTTGGGTATGGAGGTAAAGAGATTTAAGTCCCGGATATTATCCGAAATCGCGATGGAGGAATCATAGATCAGCGCGTTAGTCTTGAAATAAAGGCCAATCTGCGGCACCGTCTCGATAAACCGCTGTTCCATGGTCGTAAATGCCTCTGTCATCGACTGTTCATTAAGGGCTGTCTTGCAAGCGATGAGCAGCTCGTCCAGCGCCGGATCCGAAAACCGGCCAAAGTTCCGGCTGCCGTTCGTACCTATCAAAAACGATATATCGGGATAATCGTCCAGATAGAAAGAACACAACGCGAGTTCGAAATTACCGGACTCGAGCCGCTGCGTGTAATCCTCGATTTTGACCTCGGCTATATTGACAGTGATCCCGCATGCGGCAAGCTGAGTCTTTATATTCTCCGCTACGTCGTGACGATATGTGTTTTCCTTATTGAGCGGAATGAGCAGTTCGACCTCCAAATCAGTAACCTGTGTTCCGTCTACCTTCTCACATATTCCGTCGTTATCGCGATCCTTCCATCCGGCCAGCTCCAGCAATTCGCGTGATTTCTGTTGGTTAAATTCATAGATGTTGGACGAGGTACCCGAAAGATATGAATCGGGCGGCACAGGAAAATCGGTCGCAACGGCGTGGCCGAGCAGCGCCTTCGAAATAATATCGCGCCGGTCCAGCGCATAGCCGATTGCCTGCCGCATACCCACATCGCTGAAGAGTCCGCTGGCGGTATTGGGAACAAGGCAATCGTAGTATTGCGTGAGATAATCGACCGGGATGTGACGGCGGCTGCTGTACGTTTCCACCGTCAGTACGGATGTCGTTATAAAATCGAGCAGGTTCTGGTCAAAAACGGCCAGTTCGGCCACATGGTCATCGTAGCATACTGCAGTTAGCGTCTGGATGTATGGCGCCTGCTTCCACCAGAGCGGATTGGCCACAAGGTCCATCTGTTTGTCCGGTTCGTACGCCGCTACCTGATAGGCCCCTGTACCGAGCGGATTCAAGGTATCGATATTACCTGTCGCATAATAAGCCTTACATACCACCGGGAATGTCATGAAGTAAATGCCAAGATACCCCGGCGCATCCAGCGTGATCGTCACCGTATAGGCGTCCGGCGCGCTGTAGCCCACGATATGGCTGTTATATTCCGCGTAAATAGACTGTTCGCCCGTATAGCTCTTGATCAGGTCGATGGTGTAGATCACATCCGCCGAAGTTAACTCGCCATAGCTGCCCTGCCACTGCACTCCCTGCCGCAGTTTAAACGTCCATATGGTACCTGTTTCGTCTACGTTCCAGGTTTCCGCTAACTCAGGCTGCGCCTTGCCATTCGGTCCAATCCGGACAGGCTGCTCATAAATCAGCGTATAAAGATTATACAGCTCCACGTTGTCGAGCAAGAGCGGGTTTAACGAAGCGGGGTTCTTAGGAATCGGAAATGTGAGGCTGCCTCCCTGCGCGGGCAAGGTCTCTTCCTTTACCGGCGGCAGCGTGTATTGCGGAATTTCCGAGACTACCGAAGCGGGTACGCCGGCGCTGCAAGCGCACAGCATGGCGATGAGCGCGGCGCAAACGAGCATTCGGAACGACTTATATGCGATAGAGGCCTTGATAAATCTCATAGAATGCCTTCACTTTTTCAAGATAGTTTTCGGTTTCCGGGTATGGGATGTTTTCCAATGCGGCATCGGTTTCGATCCAATCCTGAACCTTGCCTTGCCCTGCGTTGTAAGCCGCGATCATATGGTCGTTATTGCCGTCGAAAAGCCCCTCGAGATAGTGCAGATACCAGCAGCCTATACGGATGTTGGTTTCCGGGTCCGTCAGCATCGCCTCGCTGAAGTTTTCAATGCCGATCTTCCCTGCAATCCATTCTCCGGTGGACGGCATGATCTGCATCAGCCCGACCGCACCTTTATGAGATTCGACGTCCGCATTAAAGTTGCTTTCCGCGTTGATTACCGCGCAGACAAGATAAGGATCCAGCTCATATTCGGTGCTGTAGCGCGTAATATAGTCCTTATATTCCAGCGGATAAATGCGGTAGATCAGTACGCCCCGCGCGAGCAGCGCCACAGCGCATACCAGAAGCAGGCATACGATCGTCCATGTTCTGCGTTTGGAAGGTGTATCCGCTTTTCGTTGATCCCTTCTTTTCATATTATACCTCGTTGTACTCTTCTTTTTGAAGCAGCCGGTCGATCTGCGCGCGCAAGTCCGTCAGACTGCCGCTGTTGTCGATGACCTCGTCGGCCACGCTGATACGCTGCGCGTCGTCCATCTGGTTCCTCATGCGTTTCTCTACGGCATCGCGCTCTGCGCTGTCGCGCGCCATCACCCGCGCAATGCGCGTCTCTTTGTCCGCCGTTATTACCCAGACGTAATCGGTCTTTTCGTGCATGCCCGTTTCGATGAGCAGCGGCGCATCGATAAACACCCGGCCTTCTATACTCGCAGCCCTCTCCCATATCGCCCCGATGATCAACGGATGCAATATCGCATTCAGGCGTTTGACGCTTTCTTGGTCATTGAATATATGCTTTGCGAGCTTCGCCCGGTCCAGCGTGCCATCCGGCAAAAAAAACTCGCCGCCGAATTCGGCTCTGATGGCTTCAGCGCCCGGAAACCCCGGTTGCACGACTTCGCGCGAAACTTCGTCCGCGCAAATCACATGCTCGCCGCGCTGCCGCAGGGTTGCAGTGACCGCCGATTTGCCCGACCCGATACCGCCTGTGATTCCGATAAGCAAATGCCTCATTTTGCGTCCAGCCAGTTATCGCCCACCGCGGGCTGTGCCACCACAGGTACATCCAGCGGGTAAGCCGTTTCCATGCTTTCTTTCAGCAGCGCACTTACCGCGCTCACTTCGTCCTGTGCGGCGTCAATGATCAATTCGTCGTGTACCTGCAGGATCAATCGTGACCGATAGCCGCCGTCCAGTAGTTTTTTATGCACATCGATCATCGCCAGCTTGATGATATCTGCCGCGGTGCCTTGAATGGGCGTATTGAGCGCGGCGCGTTCGCCAAAGCTGCGCACATTGTAATTGTTGGATTTAAGCTCCGGCAAATACCGGCGGCGCCCGAGCAGTGTGGTGACGAAACCGTCCGCTTTGGCCTTCGCGATAATGCCGTCCATATAAGCGCGCACGCCGGGGAATCGCTCAAAGTAACGGCGGATGTATTCCGCCGCGCGTTTGACGGGGATATCGAGGTTGCGCGCCAAACCAAAGTCGCTGATGCCGTATACGATCCCGAAGTTGACTGCCTTGGCGCTGTAGCGCATTTCCGCCGTGACCTGGTCCAGCGGCACGCCAAACACCTCGGATGCGGTGCGCGTATGAATGTCGATACCCGTACTGAATGCTTCCTTCATCACCGCGTCGCCGGAGATGGATGCTAGGATGCGAAGCTCAATCTGTGAATAATCGGCGGAGACCAGCTTGCGATCGGGCGACGAGGGCAGGAACAAGCGACGAATTTCGCGGCCCTCCTGCGTGCGCACGGGGATATTCTGGAGGTTCGGTTCCTTGCTCGATATCCGCCCCGTTACGGTCGATATCTGTACGAAAGTCGTATGCACAAAGCCGTTCTTATCGGCAATCTTGGAAAGTCCGTCAATATAAGTGCTTTTCAGCTTGGACAGACGGCGGTATTCGATCAGCTTGTCGATCACGGGGTGCTTATCCGAAAGCTTCTCCAACACCTCAATATCGGTCGAATAACCCGTTTTCATCTTTTTCACGACAGGCAGCGCAAGGCGCTCGAACAGCAGCTGTCCCAGCTGCTTGGTCGAGTTGATATTGAAGTCGTCATACCCGCTCAACGAATAGATATCCTGCGTGAGCGCTTCGATCTGCTTCGTAAAGTTTTCATCGTAAGCGCGCAGCGCCAAAAGGTCGATCTTAAAGCCCGTGCGCTCCATATCAAGCAACACCTGCATCAACGGTGCTTCGATGCTGCTGTATACATACCAGAGCCCGTTTTCCTCAAGCAGCTTTTGCTGGAGCGGGTACAGCCGCGCGACCGCGGCAGCGCTCCCGGACGCGCAGTACTTTTCGGACAGCGCGCGCAGCGAGTAGTCGGATGTGCCGGGATCAATCACATACTCCGCGAGCTTGCTGTCGAATACGATCCCTTTGGGCTCGATGCCGTATTCGCGCAGCATCGTGATCGTTGTTTTGGCATCGTAAATGAGCTTGGGGATACGCGCGTCGCTGAGCATGCGGCGCATCTCGTCCAGCACCATATCGCGCGTAAAGTCCATATTGAGGAGCGAATGCTCTGCGACCAGAACATATTCCTTGTCTTCGGAGAATGCGAGTGTGATCTCTCCCTCGAGGTCTATCGCCACATAGGGAGCAATTTCAGCCAGCTGAAGCAGTTCACGCAGGGCGCTCATATCCGAAATGCGGATTTGTTCGACAGCCTGCGGCGCTTCGGCCTTGGGCGTCTCCTCCGGGCCTTCGAGCCGTTTTTGCAGCGAAGCAAAGCCGAGCCGCGTAAACACCGGCCTTGCCGCCTCAGCCGTGATGCCGCCGAAGGAAAGATCGTCCAGCGTGACGCTGAGAGGCACCGCGGTATCGATCGTCGCAAGCGTGCGGCTCAGGTATGCAAGTTCCTTATTATCCGCAAGCTTTTCTTTCAGCTTGCCCGATATACTGTCAATATGCGCGTATACGCCGTCCATATCGTGATACTCGGACAGCAGTTTGAGCGCGGTCTTTTCACCCACACCCGGCACGCCGGGGATATGGTCCGAAGCATCGCCCATGAAACCTTTCAGGTCCACGATCTGCGCGGGTTCAATGCCGTATTCCTCCGCCAGCTTTTCCTTATCGAACAGCGCCAGCTCGCTCACGCCCTTGCGCGTGAGCATCACGCTGCAATGCCCTGAGATCAGCTGCAACGCATCTCGGTCTCCCGTAAGAAGGACCGCGTCCGCGTCACGATTCGCGGCTAGAATGGAGAGCATACCGAGGATATCGTCCGCTTCGTATCCTTCCAGTTGCAGTACGGTGATACCAACACTGCGCAGTGCATCCTTAAGCAAATCGAACTGCGGAATGAGTTCATCGGGCGTTTCCTTCCGGCCTGCTTTATATTCCGTATACATATCGTGGCGGAACGTTTTACCCTTCATATCAAAAGCGATTGCCAAACAATCGGGTTTTACCGCCGAAAGCGCGTTGATGAGCATCGAAAAGAAACCATATACGGCGTTGGTGTATTGGCCTTCCTTGTTGGTAAGCAGCGGCAGCGCGTAAAATGCGCGGTGCATCAGGCTGTTTCCGTCTACGACCATCAGCTTTTTCTTCATGGCTTCTCCCGATTCTGATTTGTTACCAGTATAGAGGAACGCGCCGCCTTATGCAACTGCAAATCGGGTACGCGTCAACTGGCTGCTATACTGAAAGTTCATCGAGCACGCGTTCTAAAGTGTCACGCCCGAGCACAATATTGTGGCCCGACACATAAGCTTCGGCACCGGTGTCCAGATATTGCTGTAACGTAGCGGCATAAATATCGGGTTCACACTCGAGGTCCGGCATGATGTGCTCCATGTCATCGCCGATGTTGTCGCCGATGTTGAGAACTCCGTCCATCTCGTCCAGCACGCTGATGCCATCAAGAGTATGCCCCGGCGTATAGAAAAGGCGGATGCCGTCGTCGGGGAAATAGAGCCCGTCGTCAAACACGAGATTGGGCAGATGCTTTTTTACATCGCCGGAAATGAACTCGCCATGCTTCTGCACCATTTCGTCCCACCCTTCCTGAAGGCGCTGCCTGCAAAGGCTGTGCGCGATGATCGGGCTGCCGCTGAACACCGCGTTGCCCCATACGTGGTCCCAATGGTAATGCGTATTGATAACGATTACAGGTTTACCAGGCTGCAAATGCTTTAAAACAGGCTCCATGCTTTGGGAGCCAAGTCCCGTATCGATGACGTAACTGTTTTGGCCCCCGAGTATCAGATGAATATTCAAATTCCAGCTTGCGCTGCTGTCAAAGGTAAATATCACGGAACGGCTCTTGACCTTCTCAGTTTTCATCCATCCATCCCCCGCTAAACTGAATTATCTGATTATATCATATATCGAGCTTCTGTGCCCTATCGATTCATATCACCCAAATTGTGGCGTAACGCACCATAAAAAAAGAGTCGCGATTTGCATCACGACCAATGTAAAGGGGGTCTTAATATATTTTGTGAGGTCTTTAATAGTTATTACCAAAATAATAACTATTATTCATCTTTTTTTGGGAAGAAATCCGCAAGCGATACTTTGGACTCCTGTATCGGGGGAAGCTCATACCTGAAATCTTCCTCGCCATGCATTTCTTCCTTCTTCTCCACGGGCTTTTCCTCGACGGCCAGCAACGCTTTTCTTGACAGGCTGATCTTATGCTTGTCCGCGTTGACCTCGAGTACCTTGGCCTCTACCACGTCGCCCAGTCTCAGCGCATCTTCGACTTTCTCAAGCCGGTGTGCAGCGATCTGCGAGATGTGGATCAGGCCGTCCACCGTGGGTTCAAGCTGTACGAACGCGCCGAACGGCACAATGCGCACGACCTTGCCCGTAACGATATCGCCCACCTGGTACTTCTCGGTAACGGTTTCCCAGGGTTTGGGCTGAAGCTGTTTGTATCCAAGCGCGATCTTTTTCTTTGCCGGATCGACGTTGAGCACCAGAAGTTCGAGTTCCTGACCCTCAGAAACCACATCCGACGGATGCTTTACACGCGACCAGGAAAGATCGGAGATGTGCAGCAGGCCGTCTACGCCGCCCACATCGACAAACGCGCCGAAATCCGTGAGGCGTTTGACGACGCCTTTGATATGGCTGCCCTTGGTGAAGTTGTTCCAGAGCTCCTGCTCCTGTTCCTGCTTCTCTCTGAGCAGCACGGACTTGTGCGAAGCGACAAGACGCTCCTGACGTTTGTCGGCATCGATCAGCGTGACTTCGATCTCTTTGCCTTCAAACTGTTTTAAATCCTCAACATATTTGAGCGACAGATGTGAAGCGGGAATGAACGCACTGTAACCTTCGATCTTGGTGGTCACGCCGCCCTTCACAGCTTTCTTAATCGTGCATTTATAAAGCTTCTCGTTGCCGACATTTTCCTGCATGGCGGCCCAGTTAAGCCTCTTTTCAACGCGTTTTCTAGAGAGGAGTATGTTGCCTTCGCCATCGTTGAGGCTGATGACCTCAGCTTCGATCTCGTCCCCGACCTTGAAAAGGTCTCTCGGGTTGACATCCTTCATCGAGATCTCATTTTTATGAATAATCGCATCCGACTTGGAGCCGATGTTAACGGAAACGTCTTCATCCGTTACCTGGACGACGCTGCCGGTAATGAGCTGTCCTTTTTTCAGGCGGACGACCTTGTCGATGCTTTCCAGGAATTCTTCGTGTTCGGTTGCGGGGGCTGCGGCCTTCTTATCGGACGTATCGTCCGCTGCTGCCGTTTGAATGGGTTCCTGCGGTTCTGCGGGCGTCTCAGTTACACCCTCGGCGATGGGTACTTCAGCTTCGGCAGACATATCGGCCGCCTCGCTGACCGTGCTTGTGCCCTCGGCAAGCGCTTCGCC
Organism: Bacillota bacterium; assembly: GCA_023390815.1. Taxonomy (GTDB): domain Bacteria; phylum Bacillota; class Clostridia; order Christensenellales; family SZUA-584; genus JAEWCC01. Next base: position 97,168 of record JAEWCC010000019.1, on the reverse strand, counting down.
TTCAGCACCCAGCACTTTCTCGTTCTCAATCATGCAGTCAAAAACCTCCCTAATCATCGTATCCGGTGTTGAAGCACCGGCGACAATGCCTATTATACCACCAAAACACATTTTTTCAATAGACAGTTCATCTTTATGTTCAATATGATAAACATTTCTACAGTATTTGCAGCATAGTTCATACAATTTACGCGTATTGGAACTTGTTTTACCGCCAACGACGATCATCATGTCGGCTTTTTTGGCAAGTTCTTCCGCTTCCTGCTGGCGCTCCGTTGTAGCGGAGCATATGCTCATGAAGGGAGTGATGTCAGAAACCTTCTCGCGCAGCGCCTGAAGGGCGTAAGTCCACTTCTCATGCGTTATCGTGGTTTGCGCAACCACGACCGCATTTTTTAAATGCGGCAGCGCGTCAAACTGTTCCTCCGTGTACGCCGCATAGGCGTTCTCGCCCGCCCAGCCCAGAATGGCATCTACCTCCGGATGCCCCGCCTCTCCGATGATGATCACGGGTATACCAGCTTCCCGGGCTGCCTGTACGCGGTCATGAATGCGCTTGACAAAGGGGCACGTCGCATCAATATAAGCAATCCCCTTTTCGTCCAACTGACTGTATACGCCGGGACGTGCGCCATGAGAACGGATCACCACGGTCTCTCCGGGCCTTACTTCGTCCAGATTGTTTATGCACCGTACGCCGCGGGCTTCGAGCCCCGCCACCACGTCCCGGTTATGGATCACCGGCCCCAGTGTCACAATACGGTTTCCGATATTTTTTTCCACCGCTTCCACGGCTTTCTTTACACCGAAGCAAAAGCCGGCGTTTTTCGCGAGTATGATCATATTTTGGTGTTTTGCAGGTCCTCAATTTTTTGGTGAAGGAATGTGGTTGCGGCTTCTACCGCCTGCTGGTCGGTTTTGGGCCCCACATAATCGGCAAGCCGTATGGGTTCGCCGATGATCAGTTTCATTCTGCGGAAAGGTTTATAGCTTCCCTTCAGATATACGGGAACGATGGGCGCGTCGCTTTTGAGCGCGATCATGGATGTACCGGGCTCAAATCGCCGAAGTGCGCCCGATTTGATGCGTGTACCTTCAGGGAAAATACCGAACAGCTTGCCGTCGCGCAGCACCCGGAAGGCATGGCGTATTGCCGCAAGGTCGCCTTCGCCGCGGCGCACCGGAAACGCCTTGACAAGATTGAAAAAGAAGCGCGCGATGGGATTCTTGAAAAGCTCAATCTTGCCCATCCAGTAGATATGGCGGCTGAATACTACGGAAATGAGCAGCGGGTCCCACATGCTCAGGTGGTTGGATATGATGATGGCTCTCCCTTTAATCCGGGTATTTTTCCTGCCGATGATTTTCGGGAAGAAAAGCAGATAGATCACGGGTGCGCCGATAAACCTTAAGATCTGGTAGATCATACTCTCTCCTGTCTCATGCCGGACAACACCACCGCCAGCACTTCATCAATATCCATATGGGTCGTATCGATCCGCACGGCATCATCCGCCTGTTTAAGCGGCGCGAGGCTGCGTGTAGAGTCATTCTGGTCGCGCTGCATCATTTCTGCGAGCACCTTTTCAAGGTCTGCCGGGTTCCCCTGATCCTGCATTTCGGTATGTCTGCGCCTCGCGCGCTCTTTGGGGTCCGCCGTCACAAAAAATTTATATTCGGCATTTGGCAACACATAGGTGCCGATATCACGTCCGTCCAGCACCACATCGTATTGTCTCGCTACCTCGCGCTGCATGGCAACCAGCTTTTCACGCACGCACGGGTGCGCGGAAATATCCGAAGCCGCTTTTGAAATCTCCGGGGTGCGCAGATAGGGCATGATGTTTTTGCCTTCAAGCAAATTGACCTGTTCGTCGCCCTCGTACTCTGTGCGCAAATCGATCCGGTCAATCAGATGCTGCACCTGCTGCGCATCGCGAATATCGATGCCATCATGGATCGCGGCGTACGCTACCGCTCGGTACATCGAACCGGTATCCAGATAGTGAATTCCAAGTTTTTTAGCGATGGCGCGAGCGAGCGTGCTCTTCCCCGCTCCCGATGGGCCGTCAATCGCAATGTTGATCATTATATCACCCTGTGACCGAGGCCGATGGCGACCTCGTTGAGATGGAGCAGACCGATGCCAAAGAATATGCCCACTGCGATATGCTCGTCGAAACGCGCGATTCCGATCTTTCCGCCCACGTTGAGACCGATTGCTTTGGAAGTGATTTGCGATATTGCTTCTCGCGCGGCACCTGCGACGGCGCCCTCCTCATGGTGCGTTTCACCGATGAGATTTTCGCGCTTGGCTGCGACCACGCAGCATTCCACGATGCGCATCACGGATGCCAGAAACTCGCCGCCGAAATCCACCGCGGCTACCTGAATGTTTTTCTCGGCATACCGCTGCTTAAGCGTTTTTTCGTCCTCCCGGCTGGATGACAACGCGAGCCGTATTGCTGCTTTCGCCACGTCCTTGCTTCCCGGCATGATCATATCTTCCTCCAGCATGCTTGTCTGAAATATCATTATATATAATGTTCAAATAATTAACAACCTGTACGCGAACTTTTTATCTCGCGCGATTACGGCCAAAGTTTTCCTTTATATTGCGGCAAAAATCGTTTATGATAAGGAAAAGTGTCACTATACGACAAAGGGGTGTGAATATGAGCAACAAGGCGGACATGAACAGCTTCATGTGTCCTTCGTGCGGGTTGGAAATGGCATACGACGCGCAGAGTGGCAAAGTAAAATGCATGCATTGCGGCGCGGAGGAGGCGGTTTGCGCGGAGGGCGAAAGAGAGGACTTCGATTTTTCGGCGCTGGAAGCCGATTTATCACGCCAGGATTGGGGCTTCCCAGTCAAGGTGCTGCGCTGCTCCGGCTGCGGCGCTAAACTTGTGGTGGGCGAAGAAACAACGCCGTTGGCCTGCCCGCTTTGCGCGTCGTCACAGCTTACCGTCACAGACGAGCTGCCGGGGCTTCGACCCGACGCAATCGTTCCGTTCAAGATCGACGTCAACGGAGCGGGCGCGCGGTTCACGCGCTGGATTCGCCGCCTGTGGCTTGCGCCGTTCCAACTGAAAAAGGAATACACCGCGGGTACGCTTTCGGGCGTGTATATCCCCTATTGGTCTTTCGATGCCAAAACCAAAACAGCTTATACGGGACAAGCCGGCGATTACTATCGTGAAATCGAGCAGGATACCCATACCGAAAACGGCAAGACAGAAGCCCGCCCCAAGTCGGTTAAGAAACTGCGCTGGCGTTTCGTTTCAGGCACATATGAAAAGGCTTTCAGCGGCATCATGTACAGCGATGGTCAGGAGATCGGCGAAGACGTCATCAAGAATATCGAACCGTTCAAGCTCAACGAACTGGCCAAGTTTGCTCCCAAGTTTCTGACAGGCGTTGCCGCACTTCGCTACGGTGCCGGTCTGAAGACGGTATGGGGACGCGCGAAAGGGTTCATGATGGGCGAGATATTCGATGACGTGCAGGGAATCGTCAAACGTGGCAGTGACGCCCTCGGCGCAATACGAATCTGCCCCGAATACACCGATATCCGCCACAAGCTGATGCTGCTGCCCGTCTGGATATCCTCCTACCGTTTTAAGAATAAAGTCTACAGCTTTTATATCAACGGGCAGACCGGCGAGATTACAGGCCGTTCTCCCAAAAGCGCGCTTAAAATATTCATCATCATTCTCGCGGCGCTCGCTTTGCTCGCAGCATTGTACTTCCTGCTTTTATATAAGAAATAGACCATGTTTGAGAAAACGGGCGGCCAATCGGCCGCCCTGCTGTTTATATGGGATCCGTTTGGATCATCCGTAGCTTCTCAGTGCGGCTGAGCGCTTTGATCTCTGCCTCGCGGCGCATCGCCTCGCTTTTATCGGCGCAGTGTTCCACATACCGCAGCGCTACGGGAAGACGGCTGCGCGTATAACGGCTCCCCCGCCCTTTTTGGTGTGCCGTCAGACGCTTTTCAATATCGTTTGTCCAGCCCGTATAGAGGGTGCCGTCAGCGCACTCGAGCATGTACACACAGTCGTTCATTTGCGGATAAAGAGGATGCCGATGGTGCCCGGCCCGCAGTGCACGGAGATCGTGGGTGACGCTTCGGTAATCATCACGTTTTCAAAGCTGTAATCACGCTGTATCCATTTCTTTACCTGCTCCGCGTATTCCGAAAGGCAATGCGTGACGAATATGCGCTTGGGATCGATGGACTCAGGCTCGGCCATTACCTGCTCATAATATTTCTGAATGTAATGCGAACCGCGAAACTTTACACCCGGAACAATCTCCCCGTCGGCCAGCTCCAGCTTGGGCTTGATCTGCAGCCGTGAACCGATGATGGAAGCGAGGCGCGAACACCGGCCGCCCATATACAGGTACTTGAGCGTGTCGACCACAAAGCTTGCCTGAATTTTGCCGCGGATGGCAAGCGCGTGTTCGGTGATCTCTTTCAAACTTGCACCCTGCTCTGCAAGATCGGAGGCTTCGAGCACCTGCAGCCCCGTACCGGTCGAGAGGCTGAGCGAATCGACGATCGATATCCGTTCCTTGTCCAGTGCTGATGCGGCATTGAGCGCGCTTTGCATTGTTGCGGAAAGCTTGCTGCTGATACCCATGAAAAAGATATCGTAATCCTGATCGAGCCAATTCTTGAAGATTTCAGTGAATTGGAACTCGTTCACGGCGGCGGATTTAGGCAGTGTCTTGTGCTGGTCCGCAAAGGTGAATAGCTCTGAATTGGCGTGGCTCCCGTCATCAGGGAAGGTCTCCTCGCCAAGGATGATATGCAGTGGTGCCATGTCGATGCCGCGCTCCTGCCTGAGGCTTTTTGGCAGATCGGCGGTGCTATCGGTAATGATCTTGACTTTTCTCATACTTCTCTCCAATGATGAAAAAATAATATCAGACGGATTATACCATAAGCTCCTTTTGTCTGTCCAAAGCCGAAAAGAATATATTGATATGGTTGAACGATGCGAGCCTTTGCGCATTGATGGTCTGCCGTATGCCGATGGTTGCGATTGGGAAACATATCATGTATAATACATCAGCAAACATTCAATGGAGGCTGCGCATGAGTAACAAAATGCCGATGGTCGCGCTGCGCGACGTCATCGTATTCCCATATATGGCGCTGCATTTTGAGGTCGGTAGGGAAAAATCGGTCGCCGCGCTGGAAGCCGCGATGGCGGACGACCAGATTATATTTCTCGCTGCGCAGAAGGACAAGGAGATCTCCGATCCCTCGCCGGAAGATATCTATGAGGTCGGAACGGTCACCAAGGTCAAGCAGATTTTAAAGCTGCCGGGCGATATCATACGCGTACTCGTCAAGGGTATATACCGCGCCAAGGTTGTACAGTATGCACAAACCGAGCCATATCTTGAGGTCGAAACGGAGCAGCTGAATTATGAAAGCGATTCCGAAGATACCGCAAAAGAGCAGGCGTTAAAGCGCATGGTGATGAGCCTGTTTGAACAGCTCATCAGCATGAGCAGCAAGGTATCCTCCGAAACGCTCTCCTCCGTCAACAACGTGGATGACACAGGGCAGATGGCGGACGTGATCGCGTCGAGCGTGCTGTTCCGTCTGGAGGACAAGCAGAAAATACTCGAAAGCATCGATCCACTTGCTCGGCTCGAACTGCTTGTCAATATCCTTTCGGGCGAACTTGAGATCGCTACCATCGAAAACGATATCCGCAGTAAAGTGCGCAAGCAGATTGACCAGTCCCAGAAAGAGTATGTGCTGCGTGAGCAAATGCGCGCGATTCAAAAGGAGCTGGGCGAAACGGGCAGCGTGCAGTCCGACGCGGACGAGCTGCGGGAGCGCCTCTCCAAGCTGGATATCAGCGACGAGATTCGCGAGAAGGCCGAAAAAGAGCTTTCCCGTATGGAACGTCTCTCGGTCGGTTCTCCGGAACTGGGTGTAATCCGCACCTATGTGGAATGGATACTTGATCTGCCATGGGGCGTGTTGACTTCGGATAATCTTGATCTCGATCACGCGCGCGCCGTGCTGGACGAAGACCACTACGGCCTCGAAAAGGTCAAGGAACGCATCATCGAATACCTCGCGGTTTTAAAGCGCAAACAGGACCTGCGCGGGCCGGTATTATGCTTTGTCGGGCCTCCCGGCACGGGCAAGACCTCCGTCGCGCGCTCCATTGCACGCGCATTGGGCCGTAAGTTCGTACGCACCTCGCTTGGCGGCGTGCGTGACGAGGCGGAAATTCGCGGTCACAGAAGAACCTACATCGGCGCGATCCCCGGCCGCATCATATCCTCCGTCAAACAGGCAGGCAGCATCAACCCCGTGTTCCTTTTTGATGAGATCGATAAGATGACGGGCGATTTCCGGGGCGACCCCGCCGCAGCGATGCTCGAGGTGCTCGATCCGGAGATCAACAACACCTTCCGCGATCATTACCTCGATTTGCCGTTCAATCTGGAACATGTGATGTTTATCACCACGGCCAACAGCTTCGACGCCATCCCGGGGCCGCTGCGCGACCGCATGGAGACGATCGAGCTTTCGAGCTATACCGAAGCCGAGAAAATGGGCATCGCGAAGAATCATCTGGTCCCCAAGCAGATGAAGCAGCACGGACTGAGCGAATACGAAGTCTCGATCCGCGACAACGCGCTGCTGGAGATCATCCGCCGGTACACGCGCGAAGCGGGTGTGCGAGAGCTGGAACGCAAGATTGCAACCGTGTTCCGCAAGTCCGTGGTAGACCTGTCCGCAGGCAAAAAGCAAAGTTTGACCGTCACGATCAATACGGTGCATAACTATCTTGGAGCGCCGGTGTTCTCGCAGACCGAAGCGGAGAAGCAGGATCGCGTCGGCGTCGTAATGGGGCTTGCGTGGACCGCAGCAGGCGGCCAAACGCTCGTCGTCGAGGCCATCAAAATGCATGGCAAAGGGAATCTCGTGCTCACGGGTAAGCTGGGTGAAGTCATGCAGGAGTCTGCCAAAGCTGCGCTCAGCTATGTGCGTGCCAACTGTGCCGCCCTGTCCATTGACGAGAACTTCATCGATACGACGGACATCCATATCCATCTGCCCGAGGGTGCCATCCCCAAGGACGGCCCTTCTGCCGGCATCACGATTGCGACTGCGCTCGTATCGGTACTTTCGGGGCGCACGGTGCGCAGCGATATCGCCATGACCGGAGAGATTACGCTGACCGGTCGCGTATTACCCATCGGCGGGCTTAAGGAGAAATCGCTTGCCGCGCTCAAGGTCGGTATCAAACAGATCATCATTCCCGCGGGCAACGAGAAGGATTTAGGCGAAATGCCCGAAACAGTACGCCGCAGCATTCGCTTCCTGCCCGTATCCGAGCTCAGCGAGGTGCTCGGCATCGCCATTAACCCCTGAAAGGCTACGCATGCAGATTAAAAAAGCGCAATTTCTTAAAAGCATGAAGAACCCCAGCGACATGCCGGATACCGCCATGCCGCATATTGCGGTATGCGGAAAGTCCAACGTCGGCAAATCGTCGCTGATCAATCTTTTAACTAATAACTCGAAGCTCGCCCGGACGAGCGCAACGCCAGGAAAGACCCGTCTTGTCAACTTCTTCGTCATCAACGAGCAATTCCTGCTCGTCGATCTGCCGGGCTACGGCTTTGCCAAAGCGTCCCAGACAGAGCAGGAAAGCTGGCCGCGCATGATTGAAGGCTACTTTGCCGCTGCGCGCGAAAATCTGCGCGCGCTGCTGATTCTGCTCGACATCCGGCACGATCCCACCGAAAATGATCGTATGCTGTTTACCTGGGCTGCGCACTTTGGGCTGCATGTCATCATCGTCTGCACCAAGGCCGACAAGCTTCCCAAAACGCGGCGCAAGCCGAGGCTGGCCGAAATCAAGAAGGCGGTGAGCGGTGGTGTGGACTACCCCGCTATCGCGGTTTCCTCGCTCGAAAAAACGGGCAGTGAGGAATTGATCGAACAAATCGAAAAGGCGCTGACGCCATGAACATCTACGCAATATCAGACCTGCATCTGTCGGGGTTTGCGCCCAAACCCATGAATATTTTTGGCGAGCACTGGGACGATCACTGGGCTAAAATCAAGGAAAGCTGGCTTGATACCGTAAAAACCGGTGATATTGTGCTGCTGCCGGGAGATCTCTCCTGGGCGATGCGCCTTGACGAAGCCCGGGTGGATTTGAACGAAATCTGCGCGATGCCAGGCGTCAAACTGATCATCAAAGGCAACCACGATTACTGGTGGGGCTCGCTTTCCCAGGTGGAGTCCTTGCTGTCGAACGAAACATACGTATTGCAGAACACCAGCCGTCGTTTCGGTGATTATGTATTTGCAGGCTCACGGGGATGGACGGTACCGGGCAGCAAGCAATATGACCCTGCCGAGGACGAAAAGCTGTATGTGCGCGAAGCAGGCCGGCTGGAGCTTTCGCTGAAACACGCCAAAAAAGCCGCGCCCGAAGCGCGGCTCGTCTGTATGATGCATTTCCCTCCCGCCGATGCGGGCGGTGCGCCGACATTATTTACGAATCTGTTCGAGCAGTATGGCGCAACCGATGTCGTATACGGCCATCTGCATTCCAGCAGCATCCGGGGCTCACTCTACGGCAATGTGCGCGGCGTACGTTACACGCTCGTGTCCTGCGACGCCACCGAATTCAAGCTCGTCAAAATCATCTGATCCTCCCCCGCCGCGCTCAGTATCTCTTCGTGCTTTACCACGCTTTCCGTAGTAAACGCGTATTGTATCACTTCGCTGATATGGCTGACGCCCACCACGCGTACGCCTTCACTTACAATCGCCGCTTCGGCCATGTTTTCGGCAGGCACAATCACGAGTGTTGCGCCCGCGCGCTTGGCCGCAATGATTTTGGCGGCGACGCCGCCCACTGCGCGCACGTTGCCGTTGATCGATATCTCCCCTGTCATCGCGATGCCGGGACATACCACGCAGCCCGTGATTGCTGAATACACGGATACCGCGATGGCGACGCCTGCCGACGGACCGTCCACCGGCGCGCTTCCCGGCATGTTGATATGAATATAATATTCGTTCGGATTGATACCGAAGTTCTTTTTTAATGCCGTCAGCACGTTTTCCACGGAACTCTTGGACGTGCTTTTACGACGGTACCGGCGGCTTTCAAAGCCGACCTCCTCTTCGTCCACAAGGCCCGTCACCGTGAGGCACGCAGTGCCCGTTCGCACCGCAACGGTTTCGATCTCGATGATCATGCCGATATTAGAGCCATAGACGGCAAGGCCGTTGACACAGCCGGTTGACGTGCCGCCCAGCCTAGGCGTCGTACGGCGCGCATATTTGCCGGTCTCAATGACCCACTGGATATGACGCGTGCGGATTACGCTGCCGCCCTGCTCGCGCGCAATTCCCGCCGCCATTTGCACCATGTTGACCGCTTCGCGGCCGTTTGTGGCGTATTCGCCGATCTGGAGGGCCGCGTCCTCATCAATGGTGTACCCTGCTTTCATTGTTGCGTTCTTGGCGATGAGCACCAATTCTTCCGGATACAGCGGACGGAAAAAAACCTCCATGCACCGCGAGCGAATCGCCGGAGATATTTCCCGGGGCGATTTCGTGGTTGCGCCGACCAGCCGGAAATCCGCAGGCATACCTTTGGTAAATATCTCGTGGATATACTTGGGCGTCTCCTTATCGTTGCAGTTGTAGTATGCGCTGTCAAAATAGACGCAGCGGTCCTCCAGCACCTTCAGCAGCTTATTGATATGAAAAGGGTGCAGCTCGCCGATCTCATCCAAAAACAGAATTCCGCCGTGCGCCTTGGTGACCGCGCCTTCCTTGGGCTGCGGGATGCCTGCAACGCCATACGCCCCTGCACCCTGATAGATAGGATCGTGCACACAGCCAATCAGCGGGTCGGCGATGTTGCGCTCGTCGAAACGAATGCATGTCGCGTCCATCTCCACGAATTTTGCGTCGGGTTTAAACGGGGATATACCGCTGGCTTTGGCACGGTCCATCACGAGCCGCGCGGCACAGGTCTTGCCCACTCCCGGCGGGCCATAAATTAGCACGTGCTGAGGGTTTTCGCCGCACAGCGCTGCACACAGCGCGGTAACGCCTTCCTTCTGACCCACAATCTCGTCGAACCGTTGGGGCCGCGTCTTTTCGGCAAGGGGAACGTTGAGCGAGATCGAGCGCATCTTATCAAGGCGCTGCACCTGTTTTTTAGACTCGAGTTGTACATTCTGCTTGTAATTGCGCTTACCTTTCAGCATGCTGTAAAAATACACGCCCATGATGATGCTGACAGATAGTTGGATCAACAGTATCATTTCTGACATAAAAATATGCTCCTTCTTCCGGCTGCATTTATTTTGCGGAATCAGGAGCATATTATGCCTTGTCATTTTAAGGTCAGCTGAAGAGTTCAGCCAGCCGCGTTAAAAACGTTTCCTCTTCTTTTGTATCGCTCGTTTCGGCTTGCGGGTCAGGCTTTTCGACCCGCGGCGTCATCAATATGTATTGCACGCTGAGCGGATGGTTTTTATCCGGCGATGCAAACGAAACAGGATCACTGCCTGACAGGCTTTCGGTTTCGTCCAGCAGTTCTTCGCGGGCGGTGGAAATGCCGTCACGGAAATCGATCTGACCGTCGATGAGCTCCTGAATATTGCCCGGCAATCCTTTCACAGCGCGATAAATGCGGTTTGCGCCCGATGCGCTGCTGCCCACACCAGAAACGTAAGCGCCTGCCCCCTCCGTGATGTCGTTATATCCCGACACCAAAGCGTCGCCGCCTGCCGCGGTCTGCGACAACCCGGCATTGAAATCGCCGTAGTTCGATGCGGCTTCTCCCACGCCAGCAGCATAATCGCTTAAACCGCCGTTCAATCCGGCAAGGCCGTCTGATACGTCTCCCATGCCGTCGAGCATGGCGAGCGTGCCGCTTGCGAGCGCCTGCACCGAAGGATCGCTGCTGGAAGCGAGCGATTGCGCAATCGCGCGCAGTTCGTCATTGGATGCCATGGAGCGGACGTTTCCGCTCAGCTCCGAGAGATTATCCGACAGCGTAGGGCCATTCTCCGCCAGCGTATTCAAACCGCTTGAAATCTCGTTGGATGCGGACGCGAGACTGCTGACGCCTTGCGTATAATCTTTCAAACCTGCGCCATACTGCTGCATGCCTGAAACCATATCGTTGCCGGAGTCTTCGAGCGTGCCGAGTCCATTGCTCAAATCGCCCATACCGTCCGCAAGCTTGCTGACACCATCGCGAAGCTCCGAGGTTCCGTCCACCATGTCGTCCGCACCGGACAGCATATCGTCAAAGCCTTGCTCGTATTCGTCGATGCTGTCCTCATATCCGCCGAGTCCGCCTTGAGTCAGCGTCACGGCGATTGCATTCATTTCAAAATCCGTAACGTCCGCTTCCACCGAGAACAATCCGCTCTGCCCAGGCAGTACGGCAAACGCGACGCTCATTGTATTGCCAGTGATCACGGTTGTTGCGCTTTCTGCTTTTACATTTTGCGTCAGGCCAAGGTCCAGACTCATGACAATCTGCGCCATCAAACCGTCCCGTAACCGCGCGTCGCACCACTCATTCTGTGCACATTCGATATCAATTCTCATATGGCCGGCAGCACCGCCAAGCTGGTCGGCATCAACCTCTGACCCATTCAAATAATAAGTAAACGCGAATGTTATCGGCAGCTCGCCTTCCATCGTCCCCTGATAATAAAGGCCGCCATCCACATTATCATCGGAAAATGTAATTTTGTCGCCTGTGACGACCGGTTCGCTCGACGTGGACAGATTCTTAATGCTCGTATAGCTGCCGTAATCGGTGTAGTTACCTAATAGCTGATTCACGACATAGATATTGTTCACGTTGCCGTCATATCCCAGCATCGCGTACACCGTCTCGTTTTTGCCGGTTGCCGCAGTCTGAGCAGACGAACTGTCTGTCGCCGAATCCGCATGCGCGGGCGCTGCAAAAGGCAGCGCGCAAACCATCAATGTCAGCAGCAATGCTGCAATTCTTTTAAACTTCATCGGGTTTCCTCCTTTTATTAAACCAGTCCGCTGCCGACCGTACGATCAGCAGGCATCCCAACATTGCCTTTAAAATCCTTTGTTCAGCCTTGCGTTTGTTCCTCCTCGCGAGCAGCGGCCTGCTCAGCGTTGTTTTTCGTATTACACCGTCAAGCAGCATCAGCAACTGAGGCAGCACGATGATCGTCAGCGCACCGGATAAAAGCCCCCCGCGGCCGATCAGCATGCCGAGCTGCGACATTGCCTGCGTGAAAACGAAAGCAACGACGAAGCCAGCCGATGCGAGCACCAGAGACGAGACCATGATCGATGCGCCCGCTTTTTCGGACGCGTACTCGGCTGCCTCGCGTTTCCCCATCGTCCGCCTGCCCTCGAGGTAGTAGTTGGTCATCAGGATCGCGTAGTCGATTGTCGCACCGAGCTGCACGGAGCTGATGATCATATAGCCAAGAAATATCATGGGGTCACCCGAAAAGTAAGGAAACGACATATTGATCCAGATCGACGTTTCGATGATGAACAGCAGGATCACCGGGATCGATATTGACCGGAACGTAACCATCACGATGAGCCCTACGAATAGGATCGACAAAATCGTTACCAGGGAAAAATCTCCCGAGGTTGCTTCGCGAATGTCATAGATGACCGGTGACGCGCCCGTAACATAGGCCGTATCATAATGATTGGCTACGGCAGAACGGACGGCAGTTACCGCTTGAGTCGCTTCGTCGCTTTCAATGTTCGTGTCTACCTCTACGATATAGCGGGAATAGTTCTCGCTGAAGAATTCCGCTTTAACGGATTCAGGAATCACGGATTCGGGCATTGCCGGATCGACGAAAACGTACATTCCCTGCACACTGTTGACACAATCGAGTCTTTCGATATCCTTCGCCATTCCATGTTCCTGCGCAGCATTTCCGCGCGGCACGAGAACGACCATATCATTGTGCTCCCCGAACACTTCATTAATCCGCGCATTGACGACTCCCTGTCTTCCGTCGCCGATATCGCTCGTCGAATATAGGAAGGTATTGTGACTCTGCGCGAGGAAGCCTACAACTGACAAGACCGCAAGAACGCCCAGCACCGCATACCTGGCTTTGCCGCCCAGCAGATGCTGCACCTTTTTCAGCGAAGGCAGCAGCGCCCGGTGCTTTGTTTTGTCAATCGCCTTGACGAACAGCACCGCCATCGCGGGAAGCAGCAGCAGCACGCACAGCAGGCTGAACACGATACCCTTGGCCAATACGACGCCCATATCGATACCGATGGTATAGCTCATGAAAACGAGCGCGATGAATCCGACAACGGTGGTCAGTCCGCTGGACATAATCGATGAGAATGACGCTTTGGCGGCTCGCGCCATGGCCTTGACCGGGTCGCTCTCCGTCTGCCGTTCGTAACCAAAACGGTGGAGCAGAAAAATCGAGTAATCCATTGATGTCGCGAGCTGTAAGATCGCGGCGCTGGCAAACGTCATATAGGATATCTCGCCAAATATGACGTTCGTACCCATGTTGATCACGATCGCAATCCCAATGGTAAAAAGGAACAGCACGACTTCAAAAACTGATTGCGTCGTCAGCAGCAATATCACCAATATGATCGCCAGCGCAATCAGTATGGCCGGCATGATGTAGCTGTTGATCGAATTGACATTGGTATATGCGTCGATCGCGCTGCCTGAAAGCAAGGCGTCTTCACTGAGAAGCGTGCAGATCTGCTCGATGGCTTTATGCGTACCTGCCGAATAATCATTTTCAGTAAAGACGATTTGCATCAGCGCGTTGCCGTCTACGAAAAATTGACCGCGCACTTTTGCGTCGATCATTTCAACGGGCTGCTTGATATCCGCTGCATCATCCAGCCATATCACATTTTCAATTCCCGGAATCAGTTTGACTTGCTGTTTGACATCAAGAATCTCAACGATACTCTTGTCTTCCAGCATCAAAACCGCGTTGCCGTTATAGCTGTACTCGTGTTCCAAAATATCGATGCCCGTCTTCGATTCCGATTTTGCGGGAAGATATTTTGACATATCGTAGTTCTGGCCGACGCCCAGCATCAAAAATGCACAGACTGCCGCAGCGCAAAGAAATACGACGATGATCACGATTTTGTGCCGGATTACCCATTCAAAGAATTTCAAATCTACTGTTCTCCCCCGTTTCAAGGTGGAATAAAAAATCCCTGCTACATACTATGGCTTTCAAAGCCCGCCCACAATGACCCGCGCGCGTGCTATTTGCCATAATTGCAGGTGATTTTATATCACCCTTAAGGGTGAACGGTTGATTTTTAGTTGTTGTTGAAGCCGTTTCCGGAGAGAAGGTTCATGAGTTGAAGCCTGCTCGAAATCTCCAGCTTCTTATAGATCCGTTTAATGTGTGATTTGACGGTGTTGACGGATATGTGCAGCCGATCTGCAATTGTAATGTTGCTGTCGCCCTTCGCAAGCAGTTCAAGAACTTCCAGTTCACGATCCGAAAGCTCAAATTTTCCTTTCAGGGACTGCCGGTACGAGGTGATGTCCATCGACCGGCTGTAGTTGCTGAAAAAATACCCGCAAAGATCAACAAATGCGAATATAGAGAACAACGCATACGAAAGATGCGTCAGTTGGAACGAGATATCGCGGATCAACCAGAAGTCGGCGGCGGAGAAAAACACCTGCGGGAGGAAAGCGATCAGAAAATATCGCGCCTGCTTTTTGTCATGTTCGTTGGTGATATTGCGTTTCATGGCAAATAAAGCAACCGCTTCTATAAACAACGCCAGTGAGCATAGCGGATAAAACGCCCAAAGCACATTGCGCACCGCATTGGCAAGGTCCAGCTTAGACATGAACATCACGAGGTTTGCGGTGATGATGAGCAGCACGCCTACAAGTGCCGCTGCCCAAATTAATGCGATCTTTTTCTTTTGCTGTGTGATCGGGAACAGCTGAATCACATAATAGCAGGTCGCAAGTATCGAAAGCATGATCAAAGCAACAACGCCCAGCGCAACCAGTGGTGACAGCCACGCGATGTTTTGCGCATCCACCCCGGCTGTACGCTCGTTGATTCCATACATATACGAAATAAACACAACGCTGGATACCGGAAGCAGCACCATCAGATTGCGTCCGGCAAGGCGATCGCGCGTACGAATGAACATGACCGCAGAAAAAAGAAAAGCTGAAAATAACAGCGATGTCTCAATAAATTGTATGGCGTCAAAAATGATCTCCAATTTCCGTCCTCCGCGATTGATACCGGGATTATATCATTCCTTACGCTTGATGTATAGCGTTTCCGATATACACTGCAAGGAGTCGCATAATACGTACTTATTCTTTATAAAACGCACAATTTACGATAATTCCATCTCCCTCTAGTTCAAACTGACGTGCATTCCGTTTGAAAATTTAGTTTTGGTCACAATGGTTCTGCAAGCCATACATCTTTTGTGTCTGCCACACATATAGTTACCCAGACGCAGTATATATGGAAAGGAGTACTTATGAAAAAAGCGGCGCTTTTACTGGCGTTGCTGGTGATAGCAGCGTGTTTTTGCTGGTATATATTCGATCCGGATCTGACCAATCACCGGGTTGGCTATCAGAGCGATCAAATTCAAACGTTACGACCTGAAACGACCATTCATCATAACGACGGGACGGCGAAGCCGGCAGCACGAGTAACATCCGGGGCCATAGAGTCATCAAAGGCGAACGTGATATCAGAAGAAATACCGATACCGGATGGTTGGACGCTCGTATGGCAAGATGAATTTGATGCCCCGCAATTGAGTATGGAGTATTGGACCGAAATAGACCGGAAAGATAACTTTAACGGAGAGCTTCAATACTATACGACCGCCAATTCGTACATCGAAGACGGATGTCTTGTTCTTACCGCAAAGGAAGAAGCCAAAGAGGATAAAAAATATACGTCCGGTATGGTTCAGACATGGGACAAGGTCGAGATGCTTTACGGACGGATTGAAGCCCGCATCAGTCTCCCGGTCGCCCAAGGCATATTCCCCGCTTTCTGGATGACCAACAATGGTGATCACCACGAACTGGATATACTCGAAATGGTCGGGTGTGAGCCGGGAAACATATACGGCGTATGCCACTACTGGAAACACAATCGGCTTGTGAAAACGTATGGGATGCTGCATATCGATAACGCCGAAGCGTTTCATGTATACGCGCTGGAATGGGATGAAACCGAAGTACGCTGGTATATCGATGGTCAGGAATTTTTTAATACAATAAGGGGCGTACCGGCCGAAGATATGTATATTCTGCTGAACCTTGCAGTGGGCGGCGAATGGCCGGGCAGCCCGGACAATACCACGGAGTTCCCCATTCGTATGAAGGTGGACTATGTACGGGTATTCCAACGTGAACCACAGGGAGGTAGCAATGATCTTACTTGAACTGCTGATTTTCTTCAGCACCGTGCTGCCGTTGTTTCATCTGGTGAATGCGCTGCTGACCCGTAAAAAACGTACTTTGGTTTCAGGCGATGAACGCAGAATCAGCATATTGATTCCCTGCTATAACGAGGAGGCTACGGTTGCGCTGTCTATCCGGGGCCTTCTTCAGATGAACTATCGTCATTACGAAGTGATCTACATCAACGATGGCTCGCAGGACGGCACGTTTGATAAGCTGAATGACTTGTTGAAGCTGAAACAAGTGCCGGACGTTACCCTTTGCGGCCGTGCGCAATTATATCGTTCGCAAAAGTTCCGGAACTTCCGCGTAATCGATAAACATAACGGCGGTAAAAGCGCCGCACTCAACGCAGGTCTGAAGGTCGCCAAATCCGAGATCATTGTGACGCTGGATGCGGACAGTGTGCTGGACCGCAGCGCACTGCGCTTATTAGCCAGCGCGTTTGAGGATCCCAACGTCGTGGCGGCAGGAGGCTCGATCCATATCATGCAGGGGTACGATCCGGCGTTCCACGATCATCTTTACCGGGGTGTCCGCAACATGCTGGTTTCGCTGCAGATGCTCGAGTATATCAAAGGTTTTTATATCTATAAGCTGTCACTCGACAGGCAGAACGCGGTTGCGATTATTTCCGGCGCTTTCGGCGCATTCAAAAGGTCTGCGCTTATTGCGGCAGGTGGTTACCGGCGTACGCTGGGCGAAGATATTGACATCACAATGCGCATTCAGAAAATGATTCATAACACCCGAATGAAGGTGGTATATCTTCCTGAAGCACTGTGTTATACGCAATGCCCGGAGAACTGGCATGACCTGATGCGTCAACGGCTGCGCTGGCAGAAAGGCTTTGTCGACTGCACGGTGCATCACCGCAAATTCCTGCTGCGTACCTTCTTATATAAAAGCCTTAGTTTTCATTTTCTTACAGAGGCATTTGTGATCGGCCAATGCTCTTGTATATTCACCTCGCTGAATTACCTGCTGGCGCTGGCTATGGCGGTGATGTCCGCGACAGTTGCGCATACGTTCGTCTTTTATATTGCGCTCTGCGCTTCGCTTAATCTGCTTTATACATTGGGCGCGATTTCGGTATCCAGAAAATACCACAGCTATCCGCGCGGAACATGGAAAAAGATACTTCTTGCGGTTCTGCTCGATGTACTCTTCTATCGTTTTTTCAATCTGATCACCTATATGGCCGGGACCATCGCTTATTTCTGGAATCGCGGCGACGCACGCTGGCACAAGGTTTCGCGCAGCAAGCAAAACTATTGCGTTACGGATATGTGAGGCCTAAAAGATGGATAAACCGCTGATTAAACTCTACATCGTCCTGATCGCATCGGTTGTCGTATGCGTTCTGTTCATCCCCGCCGTGTTGGGTAATGCGTCTGCATGGGCGGCAGATACGTCTGTTCGCATCCGCCTGTTGGCGCAGCCCGCGCAGGCGGCTGAGGCGGCAATTGATGAAACGCATATCGTCTTTGTCTTTGACGATGGATGGGATACGCAATACAGCCAGGGATATGCAATATTGAAGCCGTATGGTTACGCCGGGTGTATCGCGGTGATACCCGCTACCGTTGATACCGAGCACTACCTTCGGTATACGGAACTCGCCGAAATGTACATGGACGGCTGGGATATGCTGAACCACACCTATAACCATGCACTGCTTGCTGGTATGCCGCAGGATGATCAGGCTGATCAGATGATCCAGGGGCGCGATTGGCTCCAATCGCACCGACTGAAGCGCGGTTCCGATGTGGTTGTGTTTCCGGGCGGCGAATTTGATACGGCTACGCTGGGTGCGCTCAGCGCAAACCAATTTGCGGCGGGACGCAGCCTGAAGAGCCTTTGGACCTCCCAGGCAGGCTGCATTCTGGAAAACGTGGAGATATGCAGCATCTTTGATGGGCTCGGCTTTGATTACGTAAAAAGGGCGATTGACAAGGCGATAGACGGCGGCAGCACGCTGATATTGGTGGTCCATAAGATCGAGCCCGTAACGGGCGATGAACACATGCAGGTACTCCCTGAGGATTTTTCCCGTATCGTCCAGTATATCAACGACCACGAAGATAAGCTCAGCGTTGTTACGATGACGCAGCTACTTGGCGCAGGCTAAGCCATTACATTTTATTTAATGCCCCTTGTGTATTCAGTCTGTGATTCTATGTCTGTAGTAAAGTTGCTCTGCGCTCTACCCCGTTCCATGGTATAATGAAGCAAAATGACATGATCGGGGGTAGACAAATGAAGGAGCGTTCGATCGCCGTGATCGGTGCAGGTGCTATCGGGGGCATTACCGCCGCGTATATCGCACAGGCAGGCTACGAAGTGCAGCTTGTATGCAAACATGCGGATAAGGCGGAGCGGTTTACGCGCGAAGGCATCCGTCTTACGGGCATTCGCGGAGAACACTACGTCAAACTGAAAGCGGTCGCCGATATCGCGCAGCTCTCCGGCAAGCCGGATATCGTGCTGATCGTCACCAAAGCATACGATATGCCCGATGCAGCGCGTCGCGTATTGCCGTTCTTAAACGAAGACTCCTTCGTTGTATCCATGCAGAACGGAATTTGCGTGGAGGCGCTTGCGGAGGTGGTAGGCGCAAACCGCGCGGTAGGCTGTGTTGTGGGCTGGGGATCCACAATGCTGGGCGACGGTACGCTCAACATGACTTCCGAGGGCGATTTCGTAATCGGCTCCTTGGAATCCGGTATTGACCTGTTGCCACTACAGGAGGTATTAAATTCGGTAGTGCCCACACGCGTTTCGGATCATATCATTGCGGAACTGTACTCGAAAATGATCGTCAACGCCTGCATCACCTCGCTCGGCGTGCTCAGCGGATTATATCTTGGGCAGATTATGAAGAAACGCGCCGCGCGCGATATATTTATATCGATTATTCGCGAGGCGGTCAGCGTTGCAAACGCCATGAAGCTAACCATTGAACCTTATGGCGGCAAGCTGGATTATTACGCGCTGATACGAGGCGGCAGCGCAATGGACAGCTTACGAAGACATCTCACGATACGCGTAATCGGTTTCAAATATCGGCGGCTTAAATCCTCCAGCCTGCAGTCCATCAAGCGCGGCAGACCAACCGAAGTGGATTATTTCAATGGCTATATTGCGAAAAAAGGCACGGAACTCGGGATCGCAACGCCGGTCAACACGCGCATCACGCAGATGATCAAAGAGATTGAAGCGGGAAAGAGAACGATCGACCCTAATAACTTTGAAGATGAAAGGCTGAAAGGCTGAAACCATTGATATTATAAAAGTAGTTCCTCTCGGAGCCGTCAGAGTGTCAAAAAACCTTCTATAATGGCCCCCTCTGACGAGGGGGCTGTCACCGATAGGTGACTGGGGGAGAGAAAATGGCTTGAAACTGGTCACTCCCTCCGGCGCTGCGCGCCACCTCCCTCGTCTGAGGGAGGCATGATAATCATTATCGACAGCCTGGTGGCTCCTCTCGGAGCCGTTTTTATTAAGATCGGATTATTTTTTCAGTTTGAGTTCAAACATCCGTTTGATATCGGCAAGAACATCGTCACTGCTGGCGCGGATCATCAGCCATTTAGTGCCGTTGAACGGCTTGCTGCCGTCAAAAAGTTCATTTACCTCCTTAGTGTAAGCCGCTCTTACCGCTTCGAATCGCGCGATGTCGTCCGAGCTCAGCACCACCAGCGCGATGAAGCTGTCCGGTTCGGGGTATAGCGTACATAGCGCCTTTCCGCTTTTCTTGTACTTGACGTTCCAGCCCGGCTTGCCTGCGCAAACGCTGTACGCCATCTGCGGCTTAGCGCCGTAATCGCCTTCGATATGGGTAATCAGGTCCAGCCAACGCCGCTTAGCAGGTTCTCTGATGTAGTCTTCAATCACGCGCATATCAGGCGCGGTGTTCCGGTCGAGTATGATATCCATAATACCTCTCCCTGTATATTTATGTTATATTGTATCACAACGCGAACATACGTTCAAACATTTTTTAACACGAAAAAAGCGGCCCCCTTCCCGATACCCATACCGAAGGGAGCCGCGCCGGTGATCAATGGATTAATGGGGACCGTCGTACAGGTTAACGACCGGCCGGATCACGCCCGCAACCGAGGCTTGTTCATCGTGATCTCCTGTGGCTTTGGATATGGCGCGGTATATGGCTTCACTGGCTCTCTTTAGCTTGTAAAGCCGCTGACATCCGGCTTCCACCGCCATGCGAATTTGTTTTTCTTCCTCTGCGACACGCGCCAGCCTTTCCTGCGCCTTTTTTTCGGCGGCGCTGACGATGCTCTGTGCCGTCTCCTCCGCTTTGGTGATCGCTCCGACAATCAGGCGCTCATTGACTTTATACCGATCTATAACCGCGGACATCTCCTTGTTTTCTTCCCTGAGCTTGACGATCCTCTCTTTTTGTTCTTTCAGGCACTTTTCATAATCGATCCTCACTTTGGATAACAATTTGTCGACATCTTCGGCTTTATAATTACCGAGCATGTTCTTTTTTAAATTGTGCATTAAGACCACCCTCCTTTCGGAAAGAATAACACCGCCCGTAAAATGAAATTTGTCGGACGGTGCGAAAGGCCGGGTCTAATTTTCGTACAATTTGATAGCTATCGCGCGGACCAACGCTCGAGCAGGATCTGCTTTAGGTCGAACAGCTTTTGAGAAAGGTCCACCTTGTATTCCTGCGGATTTACAAGCCGTTTGATCTCGTCCCAGAATGTCGCAAGATCGGCTTTCGCGTATGCCTGAATTTCCATCAGCGGCGGGCTTTGATAAACCTGTTTCCCGTCTATAAAAATCGGCGTGAGCAAATCCTTTGCAAAGAAGTTTGTGATGCGCATGCGCTTCCACGTATCCACCGGATGGAATATCACAAGCGGCGCGGTCTCGTTATTCACCTCGTCGTCCACCATGATCAATTCTGCGATCGCTTTGCCGGTCGGCTTGTCGTAAATCCTGGTAAGTTTTTTATAACCCGGGTTGGTGATTTTGCCCACGTTATCGCTTACTTTGATCTTTGGGGTCATCTTTCCGTCGTTGATTTCGGCAGCCAGCTTGTACACGCCTCCGAGTGCCGGGCATCCGTCGCTCGTGATGAGCTTGGTTCCTACCCCCCATACATCCACTTTGGCACCTTGCAGCTTCATATCCCGTATTAGCCATTCGTCAATGTCGCTCGAAGCAAATATTTTCGCGTTCTCAAACCCTGCTTCGTCGAGCATCACGCGCGCTTTCTTGCTTAAGTATGCAAGGTCGCCCGAGTCAAGACGGATACCGACGGGTTCGTGTCCGTCCTCCCGCAGTTTGCGGAATACTTCAATCGCATTTGGAACACCGGATTTCAGGGTATCGTACGTGTCGACCAGTAAAAGACAGCTATCGGGAAAAATTCGCGCATATGCGCGGAACGCGTCAATCTCGTTGTCGAAGCTCATCACCCAACTGTGAGCGTGGGTGCCTTTGGCGGGGATACCAAACATCTCGCCGGTCAGCACGTTGGAAGTGGACGAGCAGCCGCCGATGATTGCGGCGCGCGCGCCGTATATCCCCGCATCCGGCCCCTGCGCCCTGCGCAGACCGAATTCCAGAACGCCGCCGCCTTCGGCTGCATATACCACACGCGAGGCCTTGGTTGCAATCAGCGTCTGATGGTTAATGAGGTTGAGCATCGCCGTTTCAATGAGCTGCGCCTGCATGATCGGCGCCTTCACGCGCACCAGCGGCTCAAACGGAAACACGACGGTGCCTTCGCGCACGGCATAGATCTCTCCCGTAAAAGCAAACCGTTTCAGATACTCTAAAAATTCCTCGTCGAACAAATTTAAGGAGCGAAGATAAGCAATATCCTCCTCTTCGTAATGGAGATTATTGATAAACTCAATCACCTGTTCGAGCCCGGCGGCAATCGCATAAGCGCTCTCCCCCGCCGGTTTTCTGAAGAACACATCGAAAACTGCGATTTTATCCGACATACCGCATCGATAATAGCCATACATCATGGTGAGTTGATATAGATCTGTCAGCATGGTTAAATTGCGCATCTTTGTTGCTCCGCCAACGTCTCTGCTCGCTGGCATCGATTCCTCCTTAAAACGAACGCCCGCTTTTATGCGGGCGTCGCGTGCTATTCTTTATCGTTCTTTATATCCTGATTCTTATCCGTATGTTCTTCGGTTGTCTCCGGATCTTCTTGCTTTTCGTCCTTTGCAGATTTACCCTTCACCTTAAGGCGCTCCTCTGCTTTTCTTACCTTCTCCTCGAGCACCGCAATGTTGACATCGGATTTTTCAAGCCAGGCATCCCGGCTCTTCTTTTCCTCTTCCATGCTGTCCTTGATCTTTTCCACCAAGAGGTTTGCCAGTTCGGCTTTTTCCTGCGCCGCGAGTGTGTCCGCGCTGTCCGGATCAGCTGCTTTCAGCGCTTCTGCCGATTCCGCCGCTTTATCCGCGTCCTTCTGAGCCTGCTTCAAACGGCCCTCCAGCTTGATCTGCGCATAAATTTTCTCTGCTTTCACAGTCAACGCTTCAGCTTTTTTCTGTGCGGCAACGGTCTTTGCGTCTTCAGCGCCCAGCTCATCCTTAAGCTTGTTCGCTTTATCCTCCATCTGGTCAGCTTTCTCCTTGACAGCCCGGTAACGCGGCGAGGTCATGCTGCCTTCCCGCATGATCTCCGCGAACCACTGCGCTTTCTTGAGGTCCAGCTGCGCATTCATCAGCGCGTTTCTGCCCTTCATGGCGTTGATCTGCTCTTCCGACAGTCCCAGACTATAATAGCCGGAATATTTGAAGTACTCGCGCTTGCTGAAATACATATACAGGAGATATACGATGCCGCCGAAGAACAACAGCTCACTCAACGCTTCGGATACCCGGTATCCATTCCACATCAGGCTGTCGGTTCGCAGCTGCTCGATCCAGAAACGGCCGAGTCCATACAGCGTCACATACAGCGCGAATATCCCGCCGCGAACCTTAATCTTCTTGCGAACCAGCATCAACACCGCGAAAACGAGCAGATTCCACATGGACTCGTAGAAGAATGTCGCGTGGTACCATCCGGCTGCGTAGAACACGCCGTCAATGGTCTTATTCTGTTCAATATAGACCGCATACGGGAACCATTGCTGGCTCACATTTTTCACAGCGCTGCCAAACGCTTCCTGATTCATATAGTTGCCCCAGCGGCCGATGGCTTGTCCGATGATGAGACCGGGTGCCGCAACGTCCATGATTTCACCAATGGCAATTCTCCGCCATCTGTAGAAAATAATCGCCGCAATCACGCCGCCGATGACGCCGCCATATATCGCAAGGCCGCCTTCCCAGATGTAGAGAATTTTAATCGGGTCGACTACGTAGTTCTCCCATTGGAATATTACGTAATAAAGGCGGGCACATATAATGCATATCGGAACTGCGATGAGGATAAAATCCAATATCATTTCAGAGCGGTAGCCTTTCCGCTTGGCTTCGTACAGCGCGATCAGCACACCCATGATGAGCCCGACAGCGATGATGATCCCATACCAATATATCGCCTTCTCACCGATATAAAACGCGACATTGCTTGGTTTATCGCTCGCCAATGAAGCATGATTCAAAAACGCGAGTTTATCCATGATGTTCCTCCGTAAAATATTATATTCATTATAGTGTTTTCACATCGGGTGGTCAAGGAAACATTGGCAGCACAGAACACGGCAACCGTTTTTTCCCTATGAAAAAGCCTCCCGTAAGTTACGGAAGGCCTTAATGACATCATTTAAATACGACACGTTTCTGCAATATAAAGCTGACGAAGAAAAGAATCACTTCTACCGGAAGCTTTGCGAGGTATTTGTTGACACCAAGACCGACAAACCAGTTAAGGAGCAGTGTATTCACGACGAGAATGCACACCGCAAGCACATAATAGCCGATGAGGTGGCGGCGAAGGTTCTGTTTCTTTCCCTTGGCGAATATCACATTCCGGTTGATCATGAAATTGACCGCAGAACTGATTACGCGTGCAGCAATCGTCGCTATTACCATGTTGTTGAGCCACGTTCCATGCTGAACAGGAATCAGCGTGATAAACAGCGCGTAGAGCGCATAGTCAATCAAAAAAGAGATCAGCGATGAACCACCGAACATGATAATCAGCCGGTAAATGCGCCACGAGTCTTTGACGGCGTTGAAATGGGAACCGCTGTTACCGTTATAGTAAACGGTCTCGATCTCAACCTCGCTGAGCTTAAGCCCCAGGTTGGACGCTTCGAGCAGCATGTTCATCTCGTATTCGTAACGCTCGCCCGAGAGCGCGAGCAGCGCGGGCAGCGCGCTTGTCGGCAAGCCGCGTAAGCCGGTCTGCGTATCAAATATTTTCTGACCGCTCACAAAGTTAAACACGTTGCGGGTGATGGTATTCCCAAAGCGGCTTTTCGCCGGAACTTTACCCGCAAACACGCGCTTGCCCAGCACGATTGTATTTTCCGATTCAAGCGTTGCTTCGGCGACCCGTTTGATATCCTTGATGAGGTGCTGGCCGTCTGCGTCTGCGGTAACGACGCCCTGTATATCGCATCCCCGCGCGAGCAGATCGTTGATACCGGTTTTCATCGCCCGCCCTTTGCCCATATTGATTGCGTGTGTTACAACCCGGCAGCCCATCGACGCAAGCTCACGGAATATGTGCGCATAGTGTGCGCCGCCTCCGTCGTCGACGATCAGGATCTCAAAAAAATCCTCCTGCAACAGTTCCTTTGCAAGGGTTATAAGCTTTTCATCCGGCTTGTATGACGGTATCAATACGACAATCTTTTTTAAATCGTTCATATACGTCCTTTGTCATGATGGTGCTGTTGCACGGTTTACCTGTTATCCAATAAGACCCTGTTATTACGATAGTATAAAATGGTATAAACCGTTACCACTCATGCCCCGAAATAAAATACCACCTCGGCGTGATAAATGCAATATCCTTCACCAAAGCTTGGAACAGGTAAACAAATAACACCCCGCAACTGCGTTGGTGTTATTTGTACATCGTTATTTCAACTTTGTACCGCATTCTCCGCAGAAACGTACGCTTTGATCGTTCTCCGCGCCGCAGTTCGGGCACACGTTAAGCGCGAGATTCGAGCCGCAATTGGTGCAGAACTTGCTCTGTCCTGCCGGCTTGCCGCAGTTCGGGCAGAAGGTAGCTTTCTGTTCGATTTCGCCTTTGAATACCTGCGTCTGATCCGCCTTGTCCCAAATATCGCGCTTCATCTTATCGGCGCGGGCGGCAGCAATCTCCACGTTCATGCGCGGCGCGCATTCGGCACAGAGACCAATTTCATCGTTCCAGCAGGAGTCGCATACCCAAAGGTGGCACTTGTTGCAGCGGTGGAAATGCTGCTGGGCCTCGTTCTGCGCCGCAGCAAACGCTTTTTCGTGCTCTTTGTGCCATTCGGGCGTCATGCCGTTAAACCGCTCGGAAATCACATATTCGCTCTGATATGCCGCGTTATGAATATCGCCGAGTATGCCGCTGCCGCCGAAGAGGCTGGCTGCGGCGCCTACGCCGCGCGTAATTCCTCTGAACAAGCTGCCTTTTTTATAGGTTTGGGACTCGATGAACGATGAACGAAAGCCATCGTGGCAAACGTCGCAATAAAATGTAAATTGGAATCCGGCCTCGGTGCTGTTGTCCTCGTAGTTCCGTGTAAAAGCCTGCATCATATGGGAATCCTCCTGCCTTATTATTTAATCTTCTTACCGCAAGCGGTACACTTGGTATTCATGAAAAACTGGGGCATACCACAACGGGGATTTGCGCACTGCCGCATCAGCGACACCTTGCACGCATCACACCGCTCCGCGACGTACGTGCGCTGTCCGCACGAAGGGCACGTCACATAAAGCTCCCGGCCGCACGAAGGGCATCGCTGATATATGCGTTTAATCTCTGCGGCGCAGGTCGGGCATGCGTCATAAAACGGGCTGAGCCTGCCGCACACCGGGCAAAAATTACTGCCATAACCGATCAGCGTTCCGCATCCAATACAGGGCTTGTCATATCCTGCCATGCCATGTCTCCCTACTGCATAAAGCTTTCGATTTTGTTTCTCCAGGCTTCAAAGCCGCCGTGCACCGCACGCCCCAAAAATAATGCGCGCAAACGTGTGAGTGCGGGCACGCGGCGCAGCGCGTTGGCATATGTTTCATAACGCGTTTCGCGCAGCGCCTCGTCGCTCAAATATATCGGCTCGCGCCGGTAATTGACGCTCAGCATGCAGTCGTTGAACTCCATCAGAAAGCGCCGCCACTGGGCTTTATCCGCAGTGCCATTGGCTGACAGGCGGAAAATGTACGTTGCAGCGGACGCATCCCCAAGGCTTTCCATGATGAGGATATTTTTCGCAAACACAGGTGCGAGCAGCAATACGCTCTCTCCCGTAAGCTCGCCCATAAGCCCGCGCTTAACACCAACGGCAATATCATCCGAAACGCTGCTCAGATATCCGAACTCACCTGATATCTGTGAAGTCGACAGCTTTTGTGTAAGTGCATCGGCAAAGCGATTCGATACCGCTCGAATATCCTCAAACGGCTGCACCAGCCCTTCCATCAGCAGCGCAGCCAGTCGGTCGTCCGCAGGTGCGATTTCACTCAGCTTATCACGCGTTTGCCGCATCAGTTCCGTCAGACGCGCTCGGTATGCATGAAGGAACGCGTCGGTCGAATACCCCATCTTGGAAAGCAGGTACGAGCGTCCGAGGCGGTCGGTGATTGAAAACTTATAAGGCTCCACATCCGTCTGTGCCACCATGCAGTATGGTATGCGCACGAGGCCGTGCGTTTCGGGCAAAACCACAAGCGCCGTCTCGCAGATACGCAGCGCTGCGCGGGAGGTCTCTCCGTCCGGTGAAGTATAGAAGCCCTGTGTCTCGAAGTGGACTGTTTCTTTCATGAGCGACTCATTAAACAGTACTTCGTTATAAGCGCTGATTAGACGACGAGAAAAATCCTCATAAAGGTGGCCGATCATGGATAGCACAATCTCACCTTGAGGCGCACCGATAGTTATGCGGTAATTCTGCGCGCGAATACCCGAGAGCGAGCTTAAGCGCAATTCTAAATGATTGCCCAGCGAAAGCTTGTCGTCCCATAGTACGGCGGTCACACGATCCTGTTTTTCAGCGCCCGTTTCAACCGTCAGCGTACAGGTGATAAGCGGCTGTTTCTCGGCCTCTTCCAAGCAGACCCCCAAAAAATTTTCCATATGAATTCGTTATCATTATATCAGCACGGTTGGCTTTAATCAATTGAATAAGGATAAAAAAGGGTCAACAATTGCCTTCATATACGTAATGCAGACTTTCACGCGCAATTTCAGCAAGCGAATAAATATGGTCAACATCCGTCGCGTCACGATCCGTCATTTTATATCGTGGGAAGAACCGGGAGATGTGCAACGGGATATCGGGGCTTAACCCCGCAAGCCATGCCGAAAGGCTGCGAATTTCCGCGGGTGAATCGTTTTCTTCCGGGATGATCAGCGTTGTGACCTCTACGTGGCAGCTGCCGGAGGCCAGCTCGATCGCGCGCTTTACGGGCTCCAGACTGCCGGACAGCTTCTTGTAGAATTCTTCCGAAAACCCTTTGAGATCAATATTCATCGCGTCGATGAATGGCAGCAATTCGGAAAGGGGGTCCTCGTTGATGTAGCCGTTCGTTACGACCACTGTTTTCAGACCTTTTTGGTGGGCCAACGCCGCGCAGTCACGTACAAATTCGTAGCCGATCAGCGGTTCGTTATAGGTGAATGCGATCCCGATGTTGCGCTGCGGCACATATTCCAATGCCTTTTCTACGAGCGCTTCCGGCTGCATGCAAACGATGCTGGCTTGCTTTTTTTCACACATGGAGATCTCATGGTTCTGGCAGAACGGACAGCGCAGATTGCAGCCGTAGCTGCCAACGGAAAGTATCCGGCTTCCCGGGAAAAAACGGTAAAGCGGCTTTTTTTCGATCGGATCAAGCGCAATCGAAGTGATCATCCCATAATTCTCATCAACGATGTGCCCGCCGCGGTTCGTGCGCGCGTTGCAAAATCCGGTGTGTCCCTCTTCAATGTTGCAGCGGTGCGGGCAGATATCGCATTGTACCCTCATTTATGGCGCACCACCTTAAACCGCTCGAGCCCATACTTCTCATCCCGCGATATGCCTGCCTTCTGAAGCGCAATGGAGACCTGCTGCTGCGGCGTATCGATTCCTTCCAGCATGGGCAGCAGCAGGCCGCGCCGCTGACCCCGGCTTACGATCACGCCGTAACGGCTCGGGTCAAGCTCGTCCATCGAGGATATCGGTTCCGCTTCACCCAGCACATCCACGCTGTATACGAGTTCGGAAAGTTCGCTGGCCGTTACCGGGTCGAAGCGCGGATCACCCGTTCCGGCACTGACGGCATTGCGGATAATTTCAACTGCAATGCTGGGCTCCGTTGCGGAAATCGTCCCGATGCAGCCTCTTAAGCGGCCCTGCTTTTTGAGCGATACGAATACGCCTGCGCGCAGGTCCGTCATCCCCTCAGGCAGCCCCTCCGGTTGTTTCAAAGGTCTCCCGGTGTGAATGTAGGTTTCCAGCGACTGCCGCGCCAGCTTTACATACGCGTCCTCGCCGCGCTGTATTTCCTCCAACATAGTGAACTGCTCCTCCCGATAGCGCTCGGCGAACTTTCTCTGTTCGTCTTTACCGGCTGCGGTAAAAGCACATACCGCATATCCAACCCCGAAAGGCCCCTCGTATGAAAGCAATTCGCTTTTTACCGCGCGCCCGTCAAACGCTCCTGCCATCTCAATAAACGAACGCAACCCGCATTCTGCCGCAGCCTCGGTAAACGCCTCATCGAAGCGCAGCAGGCTCATGAAATCTCCCGTTTGAAGCGCTTGCGTCAGCTGCCGGTCAAATTCCGGCCCTTCTTTTGCAAATCCATAGGGCCCGTCTTCAGTGAGCTTATGAGACAAGTCTCCGCTGGCGACGAGCACGACACGGCGGCCCAAACGCTCTGCGGCATGATTAATACAGCTTCCAAAATGATAGTGCTCCAGTGCGGACATACCGGATATCGATATGCGTACAATCTTATAGTTCGCATCAAATTGATCAATGAAATATAACGGTATCAGCGTGCCATGATCCAGCCGTTTATCTTTCTCGCCCAAGATACCAGCGGATATCCCGGCATTTTCCGCCTCTGTGCAAATTGCGGATACCAATTCCGTATCGTATTGTTTGTTTATCGACATCTGCGGTGCGCCAAAGCACGAAAAATCACCCTGCGCACTGCTGCCGGGCGATATATGGATATAATCGCCATACATCACGGAATGAGGCGATATGATGACGACTGTTTCAGGCTTTATGTTTGCGATTATACTGCTGATCTTCGTAAGCGCGTCAATGGTCTCGCGGATTTTTTGCCGGTCTCCCCTGCCTACCTCGGGAATGATCAGCGGCGGGTGCGGCACAATAAAAGCATGATCGATGGACAATGCGGCGCTCCTTTCACTTTATATCGCTATTATATCATCTTAACGGTAAAATTTACATATCCGGCTGAATACGCCCCGGAAAAGCAAAAACCCGGCTTTTGCCGGGCTTCTTGATCAATTCATTCAATCTTCGCGGTCGTAGTATGCTGCGGTGACCAGGTTCATATTCAGCTCCTGGTCTTCATCAATCAGCATGAGGAAAAGGTCAACGATCTGCTGATCGAACTGGGTCCCTGAGCCCAGTATCAATTGACGCCTCGTTTCTTCCAACGTAAGATGCTTGCGATAGTGGCGGTCGCTCATCATAGCGTCAAAAGCGTCTGCCACCGAAATGATACGCGCAAACAATTCGATCTCGAGCCCCTTCAGGCCATCCGGATACCCCGTGCCGTCAATATGTTCATGATGATGACGTACGATCGGTACAATATCCTGAAACATGGAGACCGCTGAAAGTATCATAGCGCCTTTTATGGGGTGCTGTTTTACCTCGGCATACTCCTCCTCGCTCAGAGAATAGCTCTTAAGCAGGATATCATCCGCCGTACCGATCTTTCCGATATCGTGAAATATACCCGCAATACGAAGCTTTTCAAGGTCATCAGGCGACAGATTCAGCTGCTGACCGATTCTCGTGGCATAATAGGCAACACGGTCGGAATGTCCGCGCGTGTATTCGTCCTTGGCGTCCACCGCGAGACGCAGCACCTCAATCGTGTCCATATAGCGGACTTTAAGCTGTGCGTAGGTATTATTCAGTTCCTCGTTCTTTGTATTGACGAGCGAGTGCAGAAACGCGTTGTTGATGGAGGAGGATGCCTGCCGCGCATAGATCTGAAGCAGCTTGATGTCCTCATCCGCGTCGATATTGCTCACATAGATTGCGCCGATCGCAAGATTGCCTTCGCCGCCAAGCGGGATGATTACGCCATCCGGATGCTTTACAACGGCCATGCTGGTACGTGCGCGGCCGATTGCTTCCAAAAGCTCGTGGCCCAGCAGTTCCGGCAGTTCTTCGATATTGACGTTATATTTACCGATGCCCTTGAATATGCTCTTGTTGTTTGCCTCCCGCGTATTCTCATTGGCCTGGATATCATCAACGAGTATAAACGCATCCGCGCTATCCAACATAGGAAGAAGCTGAACGAGTATTTCCTCCAATATGCTGCCGATCGGCTGCAACTGATAAATTTTAGGTACCGAACCCAATATACTTTGCAGCCCGTCACGGAACTTTTTAATCGTCCGCATTTGCGAGATCGCTTTGATGCCCGATTCAATCAGCAATTGAAGCTGGTCCAGCCGGTCGCTCTTTTCGCAATAGGCCTGAATATCAAGCGATTTAATCGTGCTGATGGGCGGTGCCAGGTCCTTATGTCCCGTCAGCAGCAAAATATACATTTCGGAGTTCGTCTGGCGGATTCGTTCCACAACCGTTTCACCATGAATCGGCTGCATATAATAATCAAGAATCAACAGATCGTAATGATTGCGATTGATCTCTTCAAGGCCATCAAGCGGGTTGGTGAACCCTTTGCAGGCGTATCCGTTTCGGTTTAGCAGCGCGGTAATACTGTCGAGAATGCCTTCCTCGTCGTCGATGATCATGATGCTGTATTCTTGTGATAGCTCGACCCGACGGTTTTTACGCATCTTGGACCTCCGCAGCCTGCTCGTCATACATCGGCAGCTGTATATAAAATTTGGTTCCGTGCCCTACGCTGGACTCGAACCACATATTGCCTCGGAATATGCCTTTGACAGTACTGTGAGACATATAAAGGCCAAGCCCCGTGCCATGCTTGCCCTTTGTCGTAATCATTTCTTTAAACA
The DNA here is from genome assembly GCA_023390815.1 of Bacillota bacterium. Taxonomy (GTDB): domain Bacteria; phylum Bacillota; class Clostridia; order Christensenellales; family SZUA-584; genus JAEWCC01. The sequence goes on along the minus strand of JAEWCC010000019.1, from coordinate 65,276 downwards.
ACCGATCCTTCACCTTTTCGTCGATGCCCTTTCCAAAGTCGGACACTGTAATCAGCAGCTTATTGCCCTCACTCGTTACCTGCAATATGATCTCGCCGCCGGATTTGTCATAAGCCTGAATGGCGTTGACGATTACGTTGTCAAGAATCTGAACGAGGCTGTTTACATCGCCGGGGATACGCAAGCTTTTATCAACGCGTATGTCCTGCATAAATTTGCATTGATTTCGTACAATCTCATGCTGCATTAATATTTTAACCCTTTTGAGCATTTCGTCAAGTGTAAACCACAAATGACGAGGGTTAACAAATTTTGAAGCCTGATCTTTGACCGTGGAGATAATATCAGACATATATCCCGTCTGCATTTTCATCTTCCCCAGCCACTGGGTCATTTCATGCGCGATTTCGGCATGGTCCTCCACCGTGACATCAGCATCCCCTACCGATGTTTCATATTCTTTGGTGAGATATTGCAGCTGCTCAATGCCCCCCGCAATGGACATGATCGGAGTCTTTAAGTTGTGCGCAATTCCGCCGATCAACTGTCCAAGGGATGCCAGACGTTCCCGTTCCAGCAGGATGGCCTGATTTTCCTTGATTTTCTCCACATCGCGTACATGTTGGGTGATGTTTTTGAAAAGCAGGATGACTGCGCCCCGGTTTCCTCGTTGAAAGATTGGCGTGAATTCGACAGAAAAATACTCCTTGTTGGAATCAAAATCAAACACAATATCTTTTGAGATCGTGATGTTATCTTCAAATGCCTGAAGGATGCTCTCTTTAATCTGATCTGCATCCTCTATGTATTTGCTCCAGTTGCTGACGATATTCCCAAAATCCCCGCCTTTACGGATTTCCGATGTCTTGGTGAACGTATCCAAAAACGTGTAATTATAGTCTATAATGTTCAGATTGGGGCCGATCACGATAAAACTGTCCGATATTCGATTCATGACTGTTTGCAGTGCAATCGGTGCGACTTTTAGCAGATTGAAACGGAACATGCCAAGCAGATACATCGCCAGCGTGAACGAAAATGCAATCGGCGTTGAGTATACGTCAAATCCCTTCACTTTTAAAGTGAAGAATACATTGACCACCGTGGGGATCACACTTCCAAGCAATATCAGAACGGCTTGTATCGAAATGATCCCGGAATTCCGTATGGCAAAATAGCTCATCAGAATAAAGCCAAAGACCAGAAATATATAGGAGTATGCAGCATGAATATAAAAATACAGCCCGGCGATGTTTGCGGTTCCCATTACTTCCCACCCATATTGAATGTAGAACAAGTGGTGGTAGCTGTTGGTCCAGGCCATCAACTGCGTGATAATCGGTATGATGTACAGCAGCCAGTATTTTTTAGATACCGGCTTGTCCGGCTGCGAGTAGGCTCTGGCAAGAAAAACCAGAGATATGGGCACGAATGCGATGCCGATATAGGTGACGTTTTCCCAGAATACGACTGCTTCAAAGTTATCGGAAAGTCCCCGCATGATCACGGCGACGGTCCATATCAATACTTCAATGACAACCGCCAGAAAACTATAATGTAATACGGTTCTCTTTTTTATCGTGATGATATATATGGACATTAAAATCAGAATAAGGCTGGTACCAAAGGTAATATATAATACGGTCATCCCCTTGCCCCCTTCTTATGTCCGAACTAATATATACTTTCAATATATCGTTTCACGTAATACGTGTCAATAACGGGCCATTGGTATCCGGCTTCTGAAAGCGATTCTACCGTGGATTCGGCAGAAATCTGAATACGGTTTTCGCCTTCTTTAAATGTAAGATCTTCAAACAACCCTGAAAGCGCTGTATATTGGCCGCTGCGGCTGAGCCGAATCAGAATTCGTCTGAATTCCTGATCTGAAACAATCTCGATCGTATTCCCGGTACTCTCCAAATAATTGACCAGCTGTGCAATCGTAATCAAATTGGTGTTGTATACATGATATACAGGCTGCAGGGCGTTTTTCATCGCGGATAGCGTGATGATGGCTTTTGCACATGCATCGACCGGCGTCATTTCAATACGTTTATTGAGCATGCTTAATGGAACACATCCGATTGCGCAAATGGCCTTTACACGGTTTGCAAAAGCGTTTTTCTCCGCATGGATTTGGAATCGCCCTTTAAACGTGCTGGTTAAAACACCAACCCGGAATATTCTGGCGTTCAGCCCTTTTTTCATTGCATCAAGCACAATGCCTTCCGCGATAAATTTACTCTTAACGTACTCGTTTTCACCGTAATTCTGCTTGACGTCGTAATGATTTTCCGTGAATATCCCTTTACGGTTTTCATCATCCGTATATTTTGTGCCGGACACGCTGATCGTCGAAATATGGATCAGCGAAGCTCCCAACCGTCTGGATATATCGGCAGCATTACGGGTGCCGTCAATATTGATTTGTGTAAACGTACTCGATTGTCCGATATGATCCGTAAGCGCGGCACAATGAATCAGCGCGTCGGTGTGCTTAAGCCTTTTAAACATGCTTTCATCCATGCCGAAATGGCGCTGTGCAATGTCACCCTGAATGACAAGCGTATGTTTCATGATTTCATCGCATGTCTTTGCGCCAAAATAGAAGATCAGCACTTTTTTCAGGGATTGCTCGCAGCTTTTTTGATCCTGGCCGCGAACGATACAGGATATGTGGGTATCCTTCTCTCTGGCCAGCAGTTCCAGTATGTGCGCACCCAGATATCCGGTTGCACCGGTCAGCAATACGTTTTTCATGGATACCGGCCGCAGGTGTGTAAAGGCGGGCACCATTTCCATTTTACTGAATGGATGCTTAACTTTCCTGTCCGGTACATCTTTTACATCGATGCGGGCGCAAATTTTACGCAGCGTTTTAAAATCGTAGAAATCCTGAGTGCGCAGGGACCAGCCGAACTGCAGCACAGCAGCCTGCACCTTAATTACGCCGAGGGAGTCTCCGCCCAGTGTGAAAAAGTTATCTTCCGGTCCGACGTCTTTCACTTTCAGCACATGGGACCATATCCTTGCCATTTTCTTTTCATTCTCGCTGATATCCTTCAACGCGATCTGAGACCCCTGAATGGCTTCTCTATGCGGCTCAACGAGCGCTTTTCGATTCAGCTTCCCATTCAGTGTCGTCGGCAATTCATCCATTCTGACAAAGAACGACGGGATCATATACAAAGGCAGCTTTTTGGAAAGATGGGCGCGTATGGCCTCGCTGTCCACCTCGTCATCTGCAACATAGTAAGCGCATAGGTACTTTTCAGCACCTGTACCCCAATCCTTTACGACCGCTTCCTCAACGCCTTTGAGGGTGCGGATCGTCGTTTCGATCTCTCCCATCTCAATCCTCAGGCCCCGGATCTTGACCTGATGATCTGCGCGCCCGCACATCTCCATATCGCCATCCTTAAGAAATACGCAGAGGTCGCCTGTTTTGTACATCGTTTGCCCCGGCCAGAAGGGGTCCGGAATAAATGACGCATGATTGAGTTCGTCCCGATTGATATATCCTTTTGCAACGCCGAAACCGCTGATATACGCTTCACCCAGTACCCCAACCGGCAAAGGACGCCGGTTTTTATCGAGTATATAAATCCGCGTGTTTCGTATTGGTTTCCCGATGGTCACCCGCGATGCACGGGTAAGTTCTTTGAACGTCGACCAAACCGTTGTTTCCGTCGGCCCATAGGCATTGATGATCCGGGCACTGCAGTATTTTCTCAGCTGCTTAACCAACGAAAAGGGTACCATCTCCCCGCCCACCATGATATTTTCGATATGGCTTGCCATTGCGGATCGAAATGCGGGCACTTCCATCATCGCGCTCATGCGCGTGGGTGTGGCTTGTATGAATTTGACGTCGTATTTTTCAATCAATCCCGCGATCATATGCGGCTGGCGCAACTCATCCTCTGTGCAAAGCACCACCGTACTGCCATACAGAAGCGGCATGATCGCATCGCAGATAAATATGTCAAACGAAACCGTTGTGATGGAGATGCTGGTCTGCGCGGCGTCGTAATCTACCGGCCCTTTTACGCCTTCATACAGATTTAGCAGCCCGCGGCGGTGCAGCACGGTACCCTTCGGCAGTCCCGTTGAACCGGACGTATACATCACATAAGCGATATCGTCCATGCGGTCGATACGATCCAGATTGCTCAGCGTTTCGTTGTCCTGTATATCGGTCACAAGGATAACTTCTCCGTCAAACGGGATTTCCGAACTGCCGTCTGTAAGTAATATCTTTGTCCCGGAATTGTTCAGCATGTAGGTAACGCGGTCGGCCGGATAAGAAATATCCAGCGGCAGATATCCGCCGCCCGCTTTCAATACGCCAAACATCGCAGCAATCAGGTCGAACGAGCGCTTCAGGTTCAGTGCGACAACCGTATTGCGTTCAACCCCCCTCTCTCTTAAGAGACAGGCAATCGCGTTGGCGCGCTGATTGAGTTTGTTAAATGTAATGGACTCGCCATTGACTATTAACGCGGGTTTGTCGGGGCGTAGAGCCGCCTGCGATTCAAATATTGACTGAATCGATTGGTCTGGGTTCAGCGGATAATCCGTTTGGTTAAACCCTTGAGTCACCTGCCATATTTCCTGCTGGGACATCATCTGCACGTCGCCAATGCAGGCCTCCGGCGCTTCAGGCAGCAGTGCTGTCAGGCGGCAAAAGTGATCTGCAATGCGCTGGATGGTTGATCGTTTAAAAAGGCGCTTATTATATTCAAAACTGCAATCAAGCCCTTCGCTTCTTTCAAACGCCTCCAGTGTGATGTCGAGCTTCGCAAAGCCCGGATCAAAGGGCAAAGCTGATAAATGAACGTCCCCCAAAGTAACCTGAACGCTGTTTTTGGCAACAATCAGCATCGTATCAAAGAGCGGGTTTCGGCTGTAATCGCGCGGCAGTCCGATATCCGCAATCATACGCTCGAGCGGGCAATCCTCGTTGGAAAATGCGGCTGCACAGGTCTTCGTCACGCTGCCAAAAAAATCGGCAAAGCTCTGGTTGGCATGCGGAAAGCAGCGAATCGGCAGCGTATTGATGAGTACACCCGTCATGCCGTGCAGTTCCTCGCGCGTCCGCCCCGAGGTCGGCGTACCGATAATGACGTCTTCCTGCCCGGTAACCTTCATCATCAGTACGTTGTATGCCGCGAGCATGGCCATAAACAATGTGCCGCCATATCGCTGCGCAAACGTACGCAGCGTTTCCGTGGTCTCTTTATTGATATGGAATGCGTACCGTGCGCCTTCAAAATGCTGCACTGCCGGTCGGGGACGGTCCGTATGCAGATTGAGCAGCGGCAGTTCACCGGCTAAAACGCTTTTCCAGTATTCGCGCTGCAAGTTCATATTGTCTGACTGCATGAAATCCTGCTGCCAAACCGCATAATCCTTATACGTCAGCGCAACGGGTGGCAATTTCTCTCCCCTGTACAGTGCCGCAAGGTCGCTGAGCATGATTTCCATGGAACGCTGGTCGCATACGCTATGATGAAGGTCGATAAAAAGCACATGGTGCTTCGGCGCGAGTTCGATCAATATGGCCCGCATCAGCGGCGCACTTGCCATATCGAACGGTTTAATGAGGCTTTTGAGTAACCCTTTCAATGCCCTCTTCTCGCTATGCAGGGTTTCCAATTTGAAACCAACGTTCTTATGGATACGTTGCCTGAGATTTGTGCCGTGCAGCACGAACAAGGTTCGCAGCGCTTCATGACGGCTGATAAGCCCCCGAAATGCCGCTTCAAGCCGCTTCACATCAAGATTGCCTTTGATTTCGAATGCCGCCGGTACATTGTAGGCTACGGAGTCTGCTCCTGCCTGCGCAACCACCCACATTCGCTGCTGCGCCGAAGACACCGGGTAATCCCTCCGTTTCGGTGCAGGCAGGATAGGCATATAGGAAGATTGTTCTGCCGCGTCAATGACTTCAGCCATATCGCATAACCGAGGGGATCGGTATATATCTTCGTGCCGGAATGCGAGATGAAACTGCTGCTCAATCTGCGTCATCACGCGCAATATGCTCAGCGAGTCTCCGCCCAGATCGAAGAAGCTGTCGTTTCTGCCGATGTGGACCAACCCCAGCTCGCTGCTCCATATTTCCGCCAGCAGCTGCTCTGTCACGGTTTCAGGCGCCTGATAGTCTTCTTTCTGAACCTCAAGATACGCCATCGGATCGGGAAGGCTGTTTCGATCCACTTTGCCGCTGATATTAAAAGGCAGGCTCTCCAGCGTTATGAAAATAGAAGGGATCATATAAGAAGGCAAATCGCGCGCAAGCTGTGCTTTGATATCCGCATTTCGGGGCGGATTGCCGCACAAATATGCGCAAAGGAAACGGCGGCCCGTCGGGTCGGTGTGATCCGTAACGGCGCACGAGACCACGCCCGGCACCTTGAGTATTCGATTCTCGATTTCACCCAGCTCGATGCGGTAACCGCGTATCTTGACCTGCTTGTCCATACGCCCCAGAAACTCGATCTCCCCCTGTGGGTACCATCTCGCCAGGTCGCCCGTTCTGTAAAGCTTCGCACCAGATGTGTATGGATCGTCAATGAAGCGTTCCGCTGTCAACTCGGGCTTCCCGATGTAGCCGCGCCCAACACCCGGACCCCCAATATATAATTCACCCGGCACGCCGATGGGAACGGGGTTCCGGTGCGCGTCCAGTATATAGGCCCTGACATCCGGCATTGGCCGTCCAATGCTGGGTACCCTGACTTGCGTTACGTCAATACAGGTGCAGCATATGGTGATCTCCGTCGGTCCATAGAAGTTTGTAATTCGCGCGCGCGTATTTTGCTGAACGCTGGCAAGAAGCTTTTCGGAAAGAACATCGCCTCCCAGACCGATCTCCCGGAAATCCGCGATGCATTCCCTTCCCAACCTGTCTGAAAGCAGCATTTCAATACGGCCCGGCGTCACCACCATCATATTGACGCGCTCGGATTGAATCAGGTTTGCCATGTTGCGCGGCACGGCTACCTCATGCTCCTGTGCGAGCACCAGTGTGAGCCCGTATGTAAATGACAGCACAACCTCCATCACGCTGATATCAAACGAGATGGATGCCGCGCAAAGCAGCCTCCCGTCCGCCGACAGATTCCATATCTTTTTCATGGAATAAGCAAAATGGACGATAGCGCGCTGTTCGATCATGACGCCTTTCGGCTGGCCTGTGGAGCCGGAGGTATAGATGACATATGCCAAACTTTCCGGTGCACATCCCTGCTGCAACTTGCCGGTAGGTTCCGGCTTTATATCGGTGCGAATCACACGAATCCCGCTTTCGGGGCACTTATGCGCGTGTTCTGGTGACGCGAGCAAAATCGAAGCGCCGCTGTCGGATACCATGTAAGCGATGCGGTCAGCGGGCAATTCCGTATCAATGGGCAGGAAAGCACCGCCCGCCTTGATTACGGCAGTTACTGCTATGCAGTAGTCCATATCGCGTCCTACCACAAGCCCTACGATGCTGTTCGCCCTGACTCCACAGGATTGCAGGTATGCCGCAAGTGCGTCGGAGCGCTCGTCCAGTTCCCGATAGGTCATCGTCTTGCCCGCGCATACCACAGCGGGGGCGTCGGGGTTCATGGAAAAACCGTGGTGCAGCAGGTCCGCCAGGGTCTCTTCTTTTGGGAATTCGGTCTGCGTATCATTAAAATGATGCAGAACGCGTTTGCGCTCCTCCTCGGACATCAGGTCCAGCAGATAGAGCGGCTTGTCCGGGTGACGGATCATATCGCGTATAATGTTGACGAGGTGATCGTGGAAATACTCGATCTCTTTGTCGTAGAAAAGCGGCGTATGATGATCATAATCGAGGATAAACCGGCCTTCGTCCTCGCGATCGTTCACATGGATGTTGAGCGCGCTCGCCTGACTGCCGGAAAAATGCCAGCGACCTTCATAGGTGAACGATCCTGAGTTTTTGTGAAATTTTCCGAACTGGTAAGAAAGCGTTACATCGTACAGCGACTCCAGATTTTTATGAGTCTGGTGCAGTTCGTGCATCAGCACGTCAAACGGGTATTTCTGGTGTTTCAACGCCGAAAACCATTCGTTTGAAACAATCTGTGAAAACTCAGTAAACGAGAGTTCATCCGATATTCCGATGCGAACCGGCACCATGCTCACAAACATGCCGAACATGGCTTTCTCGCTCAATGTGGAACGATTCGCAACGGGGGCTCCGATGATCACATCGTTTTTTCCGGTAACGCGGTTGATATAGATCGCCAACGCGGAAAGGAAAAGCGCAAATACGGATATTCCTGTTTTCACGCAATACTCGCGGACTCTGTCCGAAAACGACTCGTTGAGCACATAAACTTTGCGCTGGGCTTCCGTACGAAGGTCGTTTGTTTTCTTCGGCTTTAGTATGGTGGGTTCGGGCAGCACCTCAAAGCGCCGGGTCCAGTAATCTCGGTCGTACGCATACCGTTTAGATTGCAGATAAGCCTGCTCCTGAGCAATATAATCCACGTAAGAGGGACGATTAGTATTCTCCGGCGTTTCACCTGTCAGCAGACGATGATAGTTCTCCATCACCTGATTGGAAAATTCCACGATCGAGATCGCGTCTGAAATGATGTGGTGGAACTTTGCATATAACCCGCATTCGCTGGGGTTGACGCTCAGAAACGCAAAATAATACAGGCGCGTGTCGATCATTGGCATAGGCGCTTTTGTCTGGCGTCTGTCCCATTCATACAGTTTTTCAATGCCACTATGCGAAAAATCAAGTACTTCCGCCCGATAGGGTTCATAAGGCGAAACATACTGATAGGGTTCGCCCTTTTCCAAACCGATTCGAAGCCGAATGGATTCGTTCTCTTCAAGGAATATATTGAGCGCACGCTCAAGAACCGCGAAATCGATACGGCCTTTGATCTTTAGTGTACCGGCATTATTCCACATGCCGGTACCGGGATGCAGCTTCTCAGTGTACCAGATACGCTGCTGTGGATGCGTTAGCTCGTATTTTTGCGGTTGTTCCATCATAATGCGCTACCTTTGCTTGGGTATTCTTTATTCGCCGGACTTAAGGCATACCAAACGCCGCGTCGGAGCGCTCGTCCAGCGAAGTTTAAGCGGGCGTCTCCTTCAGGATCCCATACTTTCAAGGTATTTGGTAATATCCTTGACGCGTGAAAATCTGCGGATATCCTTCTCGGGTACCACCACGTCAAACGCGACCTCAAACGCACAGACCAATTCCACCAGATCGAGCGAATTGATCGGGAGGTCGGCTAACAACTCGGTTTCAGGCGTAATCTCAACGCCCCTGCAATCCACATGTTCCTCAATGATTTCTTTCACTTTATCAAACATCATTCTTCGCCTTTCACCTGGTGCCGCATGATCGTACGTTTTGTCGTTTTCGGAAATTCACTTGCGCGCAGTTCAAAATGCCGCACCCGCTTATAAGGGACCAGTTTTTGATTGACGTGGTCAATCTCCTCGCCGATGACCTTTCCCAGCGCTTCCTCTCCCATCGATTTACGCGCTTCCTGATCCGGATAAATCAGCGCCGTCAGATACTCGTTGCCGGGCTCCGCCATTACGATCACATCTGCAATATACGATATAGCCGATAAGGACTGCTCAATCTCTTCGGGGCTGATGTTCTTGCCGTTTTTAAGAACAATGAGGTTTTTACGCCGACCCGTGACATAGAGGAATCCGTCTTTGTCCTTAAAGCCGAGGTCTCCCGTTTTGTACCACTCTCCGTCAAACGCCTCGGCAGTGCCTTGCGGATCGTTCAGGTACCCCTTCATAACATTGTCGCCTTTAACGAGTATTTCGTCGTCATCGTCGATCTTAACTTCATTGCACGACAGTACGAGGCCAACCGAAGCGGCTTTATGGTATCGATTGCGATTTTCAGCGATGATCGGCGCGCATTCGGTGGTGCCGTAGCCCTGCACGAGTGTAATGCCCAAATCGTTGAAGTTTTTAACAAGCGCAGGGTTCAGCGCGGCGCCGCCACTGATCACAAATTTCAGGCGTCCTCCAAAGAAGCCCAATACTTCTGCGAGCAGCTTTCCTCGCAGATCGATGCCGAGTGCAGCAAACACATTACACAGTGCGATGCCAAACTTGAGCTTTCCCGCTTTGCCGTGCTTCTTCGCGGTGTCCCATATTCTTTTGCAGAACGTCTCCACATACAGCGGCACAAGCACCATCACGGTAGGCTTAAACAGCGCAAGGCATGCGGGCAGCGATTTGATGCCCTCGCAGAAAGCGATGGTAGAGCCGCGGTTGATCGGGCAGAGTATGCCCGCCATGGCTTCATAGGTATGGTGTATGGGCAGAACCGAAAGCATGGTATCCTCTGGCGTATAGAGTATGAGTTCGCAGGCGGATACCACATTGGCGGCGAGGTTCCGGTGCGACAGCATAACTCCTTTGCTGCCGCCGGTCGTGCCTGAAGTGAACAATATCGTGCAGGTGCGTTCCCTGTCGATCTCAATACCGGAGTACCGGTCCTTGCCCTGAGCCACGATCTTACGCCCCCGCTCCAGCCATTCGGCCAGTACGGAATCCGCATTTGCTCCATCCTTGAATGAAACGGTGGTCATGCCCGCAATATGTGCTTTGATATATGCGGCTTCCTCGGCATACGTATTGGAATAAAACAAAACGCCAGCGCCCGCGCGGGCAGCCAGCTCCTGCATTGCTTCCTTCGGAAGCTCTTTATCAAGCGGGACGATGGTTGCGTTGATGTTCACAACGGAAAGATAGGTCAGCACCCAGTGGTAAGAATTTTCGCCTACTACGGCGACGGCTTGGCTCGTCAGCCCTTTATCAATGAGCGCGTTAGCCAGGGCATTCATCTCCTGCCCAAACTGCTCATAAGAAACGGCGACATATTCCGAAGTGCCGGTCATCACCCGAAAAGCGTCATGCTGCGCAAAATCAGCGCATGCTGCGTCGGTCAGTTCCTTCAAGTCTCGCAAACGCTTTACGGGATATAAGGGATAGTTCCTCACAAATCTTCCCCCATCCGATTGTTATATATTTACTTGTTTTTACCTTTTGTGATCATGGTAGCATATAATACGCATTCTTTCAACAATAAACCGAATAATATGTCGATTTTATGCGAAATATTGTTCTTTTCCAACATTTTTTCTTACTATTTTAGATGTGTGGGTGATAAAGGGCTTTTCAATGCATAAAAAACAGGGTTTGTGGAATTTAGCACCTACCGCGTGCGGCGTCACAACGCGCCAGAAACTGCTTAATACTTTTCTGTTCCTTATCGATTTTTTCAGGAGTCAATTTGCCTCGCCCCAGGCGGTCGCAATAAGCCAGCAGCGCAATCTCACCCGGTCTCACGCTGCGCAGCATGGAACGCAGATCCGCAAACGGCAGATTGTTGGCAATAAAAAGAACCTGCATATGCCAGCGAACCAAAGCGCACACACGCGAAATAAAATCCTGATCATCCGTGCATTGCTTAAGAAAACTGCGGGCGAGCTTCTCCCCCTCCTTGTCATGATCGTAAGAGGTGATTCTGCCGTTACGGAGTTTGGTAGTCGGTATTTTGCCAAGGTCGTGAAGCAGTGCCGCCCACATGAACGCGCGCGGGTGCTCGCTTTCGTGTTTAACCGTTGCTGCAAGATCGGTCACCTGCATCGTATGATTAAATACGTCGCCCTCCGGGTGATGATCGGGTTGCTGTGACACCTTCTTTAAATCGGCGATCATGGAAAATGGGTATTCTGACGGAAATAATCCATCCTCCAGCAGCGTCTCAAAATATACGGAAGGTTTCTGATCCTCAAGTAAATGCGATTCAAAATCATTAAACCAAGTTTTTGTGTTGGTAACGGTTGTTTCTGTCAGCATACGCTTATTATCTGCCGTGCCGAACATTTTTACACCGCAAAACGCCGCATTAATATAAGGCAGCCCAATAGCCCTGCCGCGAACTTGGTTTTTATTATGAGGCAGTTATGCTAATCCTCGAAATCGTCAAGGCTGCATTCCATCGAGCCGCAGTTGGGGCACTCGACGGCAGCCGGCGAAATGTCGTCCGGATCCGGCGCGTAGTCGGGCTCGTAGTTTTCTACCGAAAACGTATAACCGCATTCCTCACAGATGAATTTGTCCATACGAACCTCCTTAAATTTACCGTAATTTGCCGTTACATCGGCATCGTTATTATTACCATTTCTTTGATTATCGTATCATAAGCGCCGTTAAAATCAATGACTTTTTTAGAATATCTCCAGCTCAATCGGGCAATGGTCCGAACCCGTCACGTCGCTGTGGATGCGGAATCCGCGCAATTCCGGTTTAAGCCGCTCCGATATGCAGCCGTAGTCGATACGCCAGCCCGCGTTGCGCGACCGGGCGTTGAAACGGTAAGACCAGTAGGTATACTGTTCCTTTGCGTCGGGATAAAGATAGCGGAAGGAATCCACGAAGCCGGCATCCAGCAGTGCAGTGAATTTTTCGCGCTCCTCGTCGGTGAAACCCGCCGTATGGTGGTTCGAGGATGGGTTTTTAAGATCGATCTCCCGATGAGCCACATTGAGGTCTCCGCAAACCACGACCGGTTTTTTCACGTCCAGTGAGGTAAGGTAAGCCCGGAAATCATCGTCCCATTCCATGCGATATGAAAGGCGTTTGAGCTCTTCCCCTGAATTGGGCACATATACGCACACAAAATAGAATTCGTCGAATTCCAGCGTGATGGTGCGGCCTTCGGTATCGTGCGCCGCGATGCCAAGGCCGTACGATGCGGACAGCGCCTCCTTTCGGGTGAACACTGCCGTACCCGAATATCCCTTGCGCTCGGCATAGCTCCAGTACTCGTTATACCCTGCAATGTCCAGCGCAATCTCACCCTGCTGCAGCTTGGTCTCCTGTACGCAGAATATATCCGCGTCGATGCGTTTGAAAAATTCCGCAAACCCCTTGCCGTAGCACGCGCGCAGTCCGTTCACGTTCCACGAAACGATCTTCATGCGACCCCTTTACCCCCTCCAAGTTTTTATCTCTCTTCGCTGCTATCGAACAGCTTTTTATACTCGCTGTACCCTTCCTTCTCCAAATCGTCTCTGGGTATAAACTTAAGCGCGGCAGAATTGATGCAGAACCGCTTGCCCGAAGGTCCGGGGCCGTCGTCGAAAACATGTCCCAGGTGCGAAGTATCCGAACGCACCTCAGTACGGTGCCTCCCGAAGCTCAAGTCTTCCTTATATTCGATGCGCTGTTCATCCAGCGGCTGCGTAAAGCTCGGCCATCCGCAGCCCGAATCGAATTTGTCCATCGACGAGAAAAGCGGCTCTCCCGTTACGATATCCACATAAATGCCCTGCTTATGGTTGTCCCAGTATTCGTTCCGAAACGGCGGCTCAGTATCGCTCTGCTGCGTCACGCGAAACTGCATATCCGTCAGCCGTTCTTTCAGCGGCGCCTTGTCGTCCCATACGCGGCGGATGAACGGCGCGCGACCCGACCCCTCCTTATACCGATTGTAATGTTCGGGGTTCTTTTCGTAATAACGGCAGTGATATCCTTCCGCCGGATAGAACGGCGCAGCGGGCAGTATGGCGGTGTGTACCGGCTTGCCCAGCAGCTTTTCTACGCGGCGCAGCGATGCTTCCGCGATGCGCTTCTCGTCATCATCGTTATAAAATATCGCAGGCTTGTATTGCTTTCCCCGGTCAGCGAACTGTCCGCCTTCATCCGTCGGGTCGGTCTGCCGCCAGTATACGTCCAGCAGTTCCTCAAACGACACCTGTTCCGGGTCATAGGTTATCTGCACTGCTTCGTAATGCCCCGTCCCTCCGCCGCATACCTGTTCGTACGTCGGGTTTTTCACATGTCCGCCCGTGTAACCCGGCAGCGATTCGATTACTCCGGGTATTTTCGCAAAGGGCGGCTCCATACACCAGAAACAGCCTCCCGCAAATACTGCTTTCTTATTCTCACGCATTTCAATCACCTCTTGCGTAGTATTCCCTGAAAATGTCGATCCCCTTTTGAAAAGCCTTAGGGACCGGTTTTTGTTCGATCTGCGCGATCGGCACCCATTCCATGTCTTCCGGCACGGCAGACGGCTTGTCCAAGTGGTAACAGAGAATGTCAATCTCCCAGCGCTGGTGCGTAAACACGTGGACTGTGTGCCCGATCTGCAGCCCCTGCGACAACTCTAAGCCGTAAAGCTCTTTGAGCAGTATTTCTACTGATTGGCCATCCCCGGCTTCTATTGCGGGCAATCCCCACATCCCCGAGAGCAGGACATCCTCACCGCGGCGCTCCATCAACAGCGAGCCGCCGCATTCTACCGCGGCAAAGGTGATATTCACCTCGCGCGGCGCTTTCTTGGGCGTCTTGACAGGGATCTGCTGCACTGCGTCCTGCGCCAGCGCCAGACACTTCGAGGCGACAGGACAGCGGCTGCAGTCGGGCGAGGCGGGCTTGCATACCAGCGCCCCCAGCTCCATCAACGCCTGCGTAAAGTCTGATGTGCGATCCCGCGGCATCAGAAGCTGCACGCGCGTCTCCACATCCTTACGCGCCGCCGGGCTTGCGATATCGCCGCGCAGTCCGTCGATTCGTGAAATCACGCGCAGCACGTTGCCGTCCACCGCAGGGCAAGGCTTTCCGATCGCGATGCTCATCACCGCCCCTGCGATATAAGCGCCTACGCCCGGCAATTCGCGCCATCCTTCCAGTGTATCGGGAAATGCGCCGCGTTCCGCAACCCATTTCGCGGCGCGGTGAAGGTTGCGCGCCCGGGAGTAGTAGCCCAGACCCTTCCAAGCGTTGAGCACTTCGGTCTCCGTGGCATTGGCCAGCGAGGAGACATCCGGGAAGCGCCGCATGAATTCGAGGTAGTAGCCGATGACCGTATCTACGCGCGTCTGCTGCAACATCATTTCGGATACCAGCACCGCGTACGGTTCGCTTGTCTGCCGCCACGGAAGATCCCTCTTATTCTCGTCGTACCAATTCAGCAATAAATCCGTGACCATCATATATTCATTGTAGCATAGAACCGCTTTTCCGAATAGAACAAAAAAGCGCATCCTTGATGCGCCAAAGAAAGATACGGACGGCTCAGTCTGCGGCGAGTTCGTTCAGGCTTCCGAAGCGATAACCCATCTTTTCCCATTCCGTTAGTACTGAGTCCAGTACCTGCGCGTTGGTCTTGGATGTCAGATGCAGCAGCGCGATCTCGCCCGGATGCGTACGCGATATGATTGTGTTGAACGCGTCCTCCACGGAAGGCTGGGCGTCGTTGTACCAGTCCTTGTACGCGAAGCTCCAGAACACCGTCGTATAACCGCACTGCTGGGCATACTGCAGCAGCGTCTCGCTGAAAGTGCCTTCTGGCGGGCGGAAGAACTTCGCCAGTTTCTTTCCTGTCTGCTCGTAAAACAAAGTTTCGAGATCGGTAAGCTCTTTGCTGAATTGATCGAACTCCGTCATTGCCGCCATGTTCTTATGATTCATCGAATGGCTGCACACCAGATGCCCCTCATTCACCATTCGCTGCACGATCTCCGGATTGTTCTTGATATAATGCCCTACCAGAAAGAAAGCTGCGGGCGCGTCATGGGCTTTGAGCGTATCGAGTATGCTGATGGCGTTCCCGTTTTCATATCCTGCGTCAAACGTGATATAGATTACCTTTTTTTCCGCGCTGCCAAGCGACAACACCTTGTAATTCTTGACAAAGGCGAATTCCGCATTTTCGTTGGGCTGCTGGCCGTCGGTGCGTGGCATATAGTACCATCCATATTGCGTGCCGGGCGTATGCGACGCAGTTTGATAGAAGCACATCTCGGATGAAAATCCCATCGTTAAAGAAAGCACGATCAGCAGCACATCCAAACAGGCCACAATAAACACGATGTGTTTTTTCAGTTTCACGTCGGTTTCCTTTCGCATCGGTTTCGTTATATGGCTATGTCTGCCTTTTGTTCCTTATGCACCTCCGTATACGAAAAAAGCCCGGCACCGCCGGACTTTTTCCTATCAGCCATAGATGGTCACAAACTTGATTGAGTACAGATCACACATCAGCAAATCGTCGGTCTGGAAGGGCTGAAGCACGATATAGCTTGCCCCCACCTCCATGAGTACGCCGATTCTGTCGACGAGCGCGCCGGACGTGCCGATCAAGAATTCCACCCGCATATTACATCCAATAAAGTTCCGTAAAAAGCCGGCTGTATAATACGGGCTTTGCACCGTCGAAGGTGTCTCAGTGGCAGCTGGCGGCGGCAGAGGCATACCTGCTGCCGGCATCGGCATGCCGACAGTACCGGCTGCCATCGTCTGCTGCGGCGTCCGGGTCCTTATGTTGTTCATCTGCGCGCATGTAGGTATCTGCATTTGTAAAGGCATCGTTCCTTGCTGCATAACTCCTGGCTGCATAACTCCTGGCTGCGTAACTCCCGGCTGCATCATCACCGGTTGCATTGTACCGCCGTTTTGCATCCCGTTTCTTTGGTTGGTTGGATACGTGTTCGCATTCCACTGGCAAGCCATTGATTTTTCCCCCTGATCGAATTTATGTCAGCGCATACAATGATGTCGGCTGAAAAAAGCAGTGCTGATTTACCCGATTGAACTGAACCCCCGTCCGGTTATATGGAAAATAAGGTGGGCAACTCGCACTGTACGGGTTCATATACCATAACGTTTCAACGGCCCCGGAGTGAATATTCCCTGCCAACGCCCAATCCGCTACATCGTAATGGATTTGCTCAGGCGGGCTGCTCCACACCGTCTGGGGATTCGGTTCGCCTCCTAAGGTAGCCATATAGCAGGTAAATTGTCCCGGCTGTACCAGTACGCGCCGCAGATCTCCCTGCCCCGTTCGCAGGTATTCACCATAGGAAACATTCACGCGATTCATGATCGTTGATGCAACCGCCTGCATTCCGTTAAGGCCTTCTCCTCCGGCCTCACATTTGATCATCCTTGCAAAAAGCTCTCTCGCTGTATATTCCATAATATCACCATTGTCCTCTATTTTTCAGCCCGGCTGGCATGTCGTACACTTATAGTATATTGCAGCATCAATAAAATTGATAAAGCGAATTACAACCAGTTCTGCATTTTCCGAACTTTGCTAAGCAACATTCATATAATAAAAGTACAATCAAAAAAGGAAGTGATGAGATTGGATATATATGTTGTGCAGCCCGGTGATTCGCTGTATGACATTGCGCGAAGATACGGGGTCAGCCCTGACCGGTTATTTGAGCTGAATGAGCTTAAGGATCTGCCCTACCTTGTGGTCGGACAGGCGATTTTAATCCCTACGACCGAGACGTCATACACCGTACGCCGGGGAGACACGCTCTGGAGCATTGCCAGAAACTTTGGCACATCGGCGGATACCATCGCAAGGGTCAACAATATCACAAACCCCGATGCCCTGCAGCCGGGAATGGTACTGCGCATACCGCAGCGCTCCAGGAACTACGGCTTTATCGAGGTCAACGGCTATATCGAGCCGACTACGGCAGAAACCGAAACCGCAACAGTCCGTGAGGTCGGAGAATACTTAACGTATATCAGCCCGTTCAGTTATCAGGCGAGAGCAGACGGCTCGCTTGCACCCATTAACGATGCGGCCATCCTCGCTGAGGCTCAGCAGCACAGAATCGCGCCATTGCTCGTGGTGACGAACTTCGCAAACGGCAACTTTGATACGCAGCTTATTGACACCTTACTTAACAATGAATCGCTGCAGGATACGCTGATCGGGAACATCATATCCGTGATGCAGTCGAAAGGTTACTATGGCCTCAACGTGGATTTTGAGCGCATATCGCCGGAGAACCGCCAGCGCTATAACGACTTTCTGCGCAAACTTGTCGCGGCGCTCCATCCCCTGGGCTATGTGGTTTCGACAGCGCTCGCACCGAAGACTTCGGATGTCCAGACAGGCGCGTGGCATGGCGCACACGACTATGCGGCCCATGGCGAGATCGTGGATTTTGTGATCATCATGACATATGAGTGGGGCTGGTCGGGCGGGCCTCCCTATGCCGTTGCCCCGGTGGATCTTGTGGAAGATGTCATCCGTTATGCCGTATCGGTCATCCCCAGCAGAAAGATCATGATGGGCATGCCGCTGTATGGCTACAACTGGCAGCTGCCCTTTGTTCCCGGCGGAAACTGGGCAAAAAGAATCAGTCCGCAGGATGCGATACGGCTTGCGGCGGATCATGGCGCTAATATACGGTTCGACACGCAGACGCAGACCCCGACGTTCCGGTATTACGATGAGAACCGCGTGGAACACGAGGTATGGTTCGAAGATGCCCGGAGCGTGCAGGCAAAGCTGCTGCTCGTGAACGAATATGATCTTCGCGGCGTCAGCTATTGGTTGCTGGGTATTTCCTTCCCGCAAAACTGGGCGGTATTAAGCGACATGTACAACATCGTCAAAGTGATCAGGTAGCCAATCAATCAGTGCAGAAAAGCTGAGGTTGCCCTCAGCTTTTTCATATCTTACATACGTATGGCGGCTTTATTTTCCGTGGGATGTTTCAATGATACGCCAACGCTTCGCTTCTGCGACTTTGCGGAGTTCTTCTTCAGGGTATACGGCGACAGGCTTGCCGACCATCTCCAGTATACTGATGTCCGACATGCTGTCGGCGTAGGCGACGCTGCCTGCCCAGTCCACATCTTTGCCCGCAAAATATGCGCGCAGTCGTTTGGTTTTCACCTCGCCGCTTACAATTTCCAGGGGCGTTTTTATGTCGACACAGCCATCCCGATAGTGGATCTCCGTGCCGATCACCGTATCGATTCCCAGTGCTTCTCCGACATATTTTAAAAAGGTTTCATAGCAGCCGGAAAGCAGAACGATATGGTATCCCGCGGCTTTTGTTTTTTTAACTTCGCTCACGATTTGATCGCTGAGCTCAGAAAGAATATTTACGGAGCTGCGCTGTAAAAATTCCCTGAACTCCTTTTTTCCCATCCCGGCGAAGATGCGCGTGAATTTGCGCATGCCTTCCTTGCGAATGTTCTCACGCGAACCCCGTCCCAGCTTATAGCGCAGATAAAGCCCGCTGACCGAGGCATAGACGCGATAACGCTTCATCCTCGGATACCCAAACTTTTTCCATTGCTTAAGCAGGAAAGGCAGCGTGTCCTGCGGCGACAGCGTGCCGTCGAAATCGAACACCGCGAGCTTCATGGCAACCCTCCTATTGCAAGTTCTTCATGGTCAGGGATATCCGCTTTTTGGCAAGATCCACACCCAGAACCTTGACCTTAACGATGTCGCCTGTCTTGACCACATCCATGGGGTGCTTGATATAGCGGTCGGATATCTGGGATATATGTACGAGGCCATCCTGATGAACGCCGATATCCACAAAAGCGCCGAAGTCGATTACATTGCGTACCGTTCCCGTCAGCACCATGCCTTCTTTTAGATCCTCCATATGCATTACGTCGGAGCGGAACACGGGCTGCTCGAACGCGTCGCGAGGGTCGCGGCCCGGTTTCTTCAGTTCCTCCAGGATGTCGCGCAGCGTCGGCTCGCCAACGCCTACGGCTTTAGCCAGCTTTGGCACATCCTGCACGTTGATCTTTGCTTTAAGCTGCTCAATCGCCTGCATATCTTCTTGCCGGATGCCCATCATTTGCATCAGCTTATCGACCGCCTCGTAAGACTCCGGATGGATCGCCGTGTTGTCGAGTATATTTTTTGCACCGGGAATGCGCAGGAACCCCGCGCATTGCTCGAAAGCCTTATCACCCAGCCCGCGAACTTTTTTCAGTTCGCTGCGGCTTGCAAAGCGGCCCTTCTGCTGCCGCGTGTCAACAATGTTCTTAGCAATAGACGACGAAACGCCCGAAACGTACTGCAGCAGAGACGGCGACGCGGTGTTAAGATCGACGCCGACCGTATTCACGCAGTCTTCCACGACGCCGCCCAGCGTTCCGGCGAGCTGCTTTTGATTGACATCATGTTGGTACTGCCCTACGCCGATCGCTTTTGGATCGATCTTGACGAGTTCGGCAAGCGGGTCCTGAAGCCTTCGGGCGATAGATACTGCGCTGCGCAGCGCTACGTCGAATTCGGGGAATTCCTCGGACCCCAGCTTGGATGCCGAATAGACGGAAGCACCCGCCTCGCTGACGACCATATAGAAAACTTCACGCTTGATTTCCTTAAGCATTTCCGCCACGACCGCTTCTGTCTCCTTGGACGCAGTGCCGTTGCCGATGGCAATGATCTGCACGCCGTGCTTCTCAATCAGCGCGCGTAGTATCAGCTTCGCCTTGGCAACGTCATGATGCTCCAGCGTCATATAAACGACGCCGGTGTCCAGCACTTTGCCGGTGGGATCGACGACGGCGACTTTATTGCCCGTCCGAAAACCCGGATCGAGCGCCAGTACCGTCTTGCCTCGCACGGGCGGCTGAAGCAGCAGATGTTTTAAGTTCACACCGAACACACGGATAGCCTGTTCCTCCGCGGCTTCGGTCAACTCGCTGCGTATTTCGCGCTCAACCGACGGGAATATAAGGCGCTTATAAGCATCCGAAATGGCATCGCGCAGATAGTCGCTCCTCCAGCCCGGCCGGATTACCGTGCCAAACAGTAAAAGCAGCGCCTCGGCTTCCTCCATATCGACTTTGACATTGAGTATTTTCTCGCGTTCGCCGCGGTCCAGCGCCAGCGTACGGTGTGCGACAAGCCGGGATATGGGTTCGGCAAAATCATAATAAAGATCGTAGACCGTGCTGTCCTTCACCAACGCTTTGGAGACGATACGGCCGGATTTTCGGATTAACGCGCGCAGCTGTTTGCGCACCTCAGCGTCGTCCGAAATGCGTTCCGCCACGATGTCCTGCGCGCCCGCAACGGCATCCTCCGCAGAGGCCACGCCTTTTCCCTCGCTGACATATTGTTCGGCCATCCGCAGCAGCTCCGCGTCCTTCGTCTGCTGCGCCCACAGCAGTTCCGCCAGCGGGGCGAGCCCCTTTTCCTGCGCAATCGTCGCGCGCGTACGGCGCTTGGGCCGGTATGGGCGGTATATGTCATCCACCTCGGTGACGCTCGTCGCTTTGCCGATCTGCGCCTCCAGTTCGGGTGTCAACTTGCCCTGCTCGCCGATCAGCCGCAGCACCTCTTGCTTGCGGCTTTCCAGATTACGCAGGTATGTGAGCCTTTCCTCGAGATCACGAAGGTTCTCGTCGGTCAATCCGCCCGTGACTTCTTTGCGGTAGCGGGCAATAAAAGGAACGGTGTTGCCCTGATCGATCAGTTCAATGGCGCTGTTCGCCTGCGCTTCCTTGATTCCGAGTTCTTTTGCGATTTGTTTCGAGATGTCTGCCATATTTGCTCCTGCGATGTTACTTCGGGTTCCTGCTGCATTATAGCATCCGGCAATGGGCCAATCAAGCGCCTGTCAGCCTGCAGGCGAACACGATTCTTGATTGCACGGTGCAGGTTTAAGGCTGAGTCTTCCCAATCTTTCGCTGTACGTCACTGATCAGTTTTGCGCGCACCTCAAGCAACGCGCAGATATCCACGCCCATCTTGTCCATGAGATACTTTTCCTGATCGGTCACAGTCTCCTCTTCACCCATTTCCATACGGATGATCTGGTCGGGCGCGCCGTACAGCGAATATTTCTGCGTGCTGCGGTATGCCATGCGGATAATGCCTTCGCACTTGTAGAGCTTGAGCAGATCGTCTGAAAGGCCCTGCGATTCGGTGTTGACGGAAAGCGCTTCAATCCGCCTCTCCACATCGGGTGAAGACGCCGCGTAGGCATCCACCGAAGAATAGGCGTCGTCCAATACGCGTCCAATCTCCTCCTGCGCTTCAAAATACGCCTCGGTGATGTCTTCGGGCGATTCTTCACTTAAGAACGCCTCGCATTTTTCAAACTGTTCATCCAGCGACATCGCAGCGGCCATGCGTATCAGCGCTGATTGCACTTCTTCGGGTATCTCGTCGTCGAAGTTTTCCAAAACCTCGGTCCGGCTGAGTTCCCGCGCGGCATCACGGTATCCGTTTAACGTTTCCAATAATTTTTCTTCCATACGCTTTAAGTCCTTTATCGTTTGATATCTCGGCATGCGGGCCGCAAGTCAGGCGATGTACAAAGCAAACCAGTCGGCGCTTTGCGCTCTTCTATCAGCACCGACATTGTTTTTCCCGCAAAAGACGCTTGATTTTTCTTTCAAACATACTAACACACAAATAACAAAAATTTCAACGAGAGTATTTAATTTTGCTGCAAACATTATTGTTAGAAACGTTTATTTTGACTCGGCATAAATTGTATTGAACGGAGCGAAAAAGGTTGTGATGAGATTTGAACGTGATCGTCGGCGTTGAAGACAAAGGGCTGGTATTAGGGCCTTTGATTATAAACCGTGCATACGACGCGCAAAAGAAAGGCTGCATCGTCAGTATTTCGCCTGTTGACGAATCGGATGACCGAATGGCTGAGGTAACGGTCTCCGATTGCGGCAAGAAATGTGAGAATGAGCATGCCGTTCTTTGCGCATTACTCGCGGATATCATTGTTGAAAACTTGCAGGTACGCCATTTGGTACGCCAGCTCAAGCAGGATTATGATTTTCTGCCCGAAAAAGACCAGTGTGAAATTCTGGTCTGCGTGCTTAAAAACTTGTGGTATGGTAACGATGAGCAGCATGGTGACGTTTCTGAGTGCAAACAGAACGTCACACAACGGCTCAGCGCACTGTTAAACGAAACTGCGCCCGATACGCTGATGCTCGAAGGCTTTATGCGGTTTCGCATGAAAGATTATCTCGAGGAATGGGACAGAGCCCTCTCTACCGGAGTGGAAAGCTATATCAGAAAGAAGGAATATGCCGAATTCGTTGAGATTCTGCGGCTTTTCGTCAACATCCGAATACCGCGCGTACGCAAGGTGCATGTATGCGTGGACGGACATGGTGAATACCTGCTGCTCGACGAACGTCTTTGTCTGCTTAAGTGCACTTTTTTAGGCAAACGGATCGACAAGGACGACGCGCTGCTAAGCGCGCTCGTCAACATCGCACCACTCACCATTGTGGTGCATAATAAGGATCGTTTCTGGGATGCGCGCATCATCGAAACGATCAAGGATGTTTTTGGTAAGCGGGTGGAATTTTCTGAGGATATGATTTAGGAGTATAAATCGGATTGTATCAGGCAATCCGGCATCGGCCAGGCCAATACCGGTCACTGCGCGGGAACAGCCGTCCAATGAGGACGGCTGTTCCTTTATATAAATGTATTACCGTCTCAGGTTGATATCATCGTTATAGTGTTGTAAAATGATAACCGCTTAAAAGAGCAGACAGGCTGGAGTTTTATGATTATCGATTTTCACGCGCATTGTTTTTCCGAGCAGGTCGTGGCAGCCGCGATCGGGCTGCTGGAGACAAGGAGCGGAATCAAGACCAATGGCGGCGGCACGCCGTCCCAACTGAAAGCAGCCATGCAAAAGCACGGTATCGATGCGAGCGTGGTGCTGCCCGTTGCGACCAAACCGTCGCAAGTCGCCACCATCAACCGCTGGGCACTGGAGGAAACAGATGGAGCGCTGATATTCTTCGGCGCATTTCACCCGGAAGATCCCGACTTTTACGAGCATCTGTTATGGGTCAAACAAAACGGGTTTGCCGGTGTCAAGCTGCACCCCGATTATCAGGGCTGCTATGCCGACGAACCGCGCATGTTCCCGCTGTACGAAGCGATCCGCGACAGCGGCCTGATATTGGCGCTGCACGCAGGCATGGATAACGTATATCCTTACCCCGTTCATTGCACGCCGCTGATGATCAGTAAGATCATCGACAACGTTCCCGGGCTTATATTGATCGCTGCGCACATGGGGAGCCATGTGCTTTGGCGAGATGCGGAGGAACTGTTGCTCGGCAGGCCGCTATTGATCGATACATCCTATTCGCAATACGCGCTTAGCCCGCAGGATATGGAGCGTATGATCAAAAAACACGGCGCGGAAAACGTGTTGTTTGGCACCGATTCCCCCTGGCGTGATGTGGATCTGGAGATTCGGCGTATCCGCGAGCTCGCTTTGCCCGCGGAAGACATTGATAAAATACTCTATAAAAACGCGCTGCGCCTGCTGGGCAGCCGCGTATCGGTGAAATGACATGGTGATCGATTTTCATACACATTGCTTTGCGGATAATATCGCGGTGAATGCCGTTACCACACTGGAAAAGCAGGCGGGTATTCAATCTGTCGGGGGCGGCACCGTCTCCGGTCTGAGAGATCATATGCGGTTGTGCGGTGTGGACCAAAGCGTGGTGCTGCCCGTGGCGACAAAGCCCTCGCAGCTCAAAACAATCAACCGCTGGGCAATCGAGCAGCGCGATGAAAGCCTTGTTTTCTTTGGTGCGGTACACCCCGACGATCCGGATTTTGACGGCACCATCCGGTTTTTAAAGACTGAAGGGTTTAAAGGCGTGAAGTTTCACCCGGACTACCAGCGATTTTACGTGGACGAGCCGCGCATGATGCCCTTATATGAGCAGCTGCGCGACGCGGGGCTCATCGTCGTATTGCATTCCGGCATCGATATCGGCTACCCATCCCCTGTCTATTGTACGCCGCTGATGATTCGGCATGTGCTGGATGCGATGTCGGGCATCCGGCTCGTTGCGGCGCATATGGGCGCTCACGCGCTCTGGCGCGACGTGGAGGAATTGCTCGTTGGTCAGGACGTATATCTTGATACCTCTTACTCCTTCTATCTGCTGCAAAAAGAAGGCATGGAGCGCATGATTAAAAAACACGGCGCGGAGAATATATTGTTCGGTACGGACTATCCGTGGAAAAGCGCGGGTGAAGAGATTGAAACTATTCGCACGCTGTCGCTTTCCCCATCTGACATCGATAAGATTCTGTTCAGAAACGCGCATAAGCTTCTTCAATCCGGCTAACACCTTATGCTGCCCCGTCATATGATGGTATTGGAGACCTAAAACAGCATATGCGGGGTGAAGTATGATTGAGAGAGGAGATATTTACTACGCGGATTTAAACCCCGTTACCGGATCGGAGCAAGGCGGCATTCGGCCTGTACTGGTGATTCAGAACGATACGGGTAACCGGTTCAGTCCGACAGTGATCGTTGCAGCCATTACGTCCAATCTTGGAAAAGCGCGTTTACCCACGCATATCATCATTGATGAAGACGTGTTGTCGGAAAAAAGCGTTGTGCTTTTGGAACAGATTCGGACAATTGATAAAACAAGGCTGATCAAAAAGCTTGGAAGGCTAAGCGATAAAGACATGCTGCGCATTGACGAAGCGATTTCTATCAGCATGGGGTTTGATAAAAGTAAATAAAACGGCTACAATAGAGCGGAAGAGGTTCTCTTCCGCTTTTCCGTATACTTTCACTGCTGGAGGCTGTATGAAGTCGAAGATCAAAGAATATGCGTATATGACGATTGGCGTCGCAATCGCCGTAGCCGGACTGAATCTTTTCCTGGTTCCTCATAAAATCGCTGCGGGCGGTGTCAGCGGTATCGCAACCATCCTGTATCATATGTTCAACTTCAATCTCGGCCTTACGATCGCCGTGCTCAATATCCCACTTTTCATTTTTGGCTACAAGAAAATGGGCCGGAGTTTCGCAATACGGACGGCGTACTCGCTCGCATTGTATTCGGTACTCGCTGAGATCATCCCGGTCATTTCTCCGACGAAGGACATTATTCTGGGATGCGTCTACGGCGGCGTGCTGATGGGCATCGGGCTGGGCATCGTAATCAAAGCAGGCGGCAGTACGGGCGGGTCCGATATGGCGGGCGTGATCCTTCATTCGCATTTTAAAACATTCAGCATCAGCACATTCGTATTCATTATTGATTTTATCGTCATCGGTTCGTCTGCGCTGCTGTTCGATGACCCTGCACTGGCGCTGTATGCCATTGCTTCGCTGTACATTTCAACCAAGCTGATGGAATTCATATCGGTCGGTCTCAACGCCGCCAAGGCCTTTTATATTATTTCGGATAAGAATGACGAGATTGCCAGTCAGATCATACAAAAAATGGACCGCGGTGTCACTGCGCTTGCGGCCAAAGGCGTTTATACCGGGCGGGACAAGACCGTGCTGATGTGTGTGATCCAGTGGCGTACCGAGGGACCGCAGCTGAAAAGCCTGGTAAAAAGCATCGATCCCCATGCGTTTGTGATTGTGGGCGACGTGAAAGAAGTGCTCGGCGAAGGCTTCTAAAAAAACGCAGGAAATCACGATATTTCTGTTGTGTAATGAATTGTTTTGATGATATTATTTATATACAAAGAAGAGAGGAGATAACTGCGGCACATGAAATCAAGCGGAAAAATGCCGTGGTGGCTGGTCATCGTTACGGGGGCGCTGATCGTTGCAGCGGGCATATTCCTTTTGGCGACCAACAACACGAACCCGGAAGACAATGTCGCGCTGAAAACGCTGATGTTTGTCGTTGGCCTTATTGTGATGCTTTACGGCATATACAACCTGTATAAGGCGTTTAAGTTTAAAAACGATAACCGGCTGTTTGTCGCGCATCTGATCCACGGCATACTGGATATCATTCTGTTGCTCTTAATGCTCATCATCCGGGATTCACAGACGCTGCTTGGCATCATACTGGCATGCTGGTTTATCGTATTCGGGCTTTTTGGATTGGTGCAAAGCGGTCATGGCAATGACAGGAACATGCAGACGCGCCGCATCAGTGCACTGCTCCTGGCCATTGGCGTCGCGCTGTTGGTCATTCCCCAGGTGCTGAGCATCAACTATATCTTCCTGCTGGGCCTTGCCGGAATACTGATCGGCATCGTACGTATCGGACAGGGCATCCTCAGCAAGACCCGTTACGATGACCGGACCTCGGGCGGCAGATCCAACCTTTATTAGTTGACAGAACATGTTCGCAGGCATATAATGTACGACAATAGCTGCGTTCGGGACAATTAGCTGCCGATCATGCGCATAAAGAGACATCCGTGCCACAGGCTGAAAGCGCGGAGGGCGCACCGAAAGCGAAACCACCTGATGTTAGCAGCAGGGATGGCCCCCTTATCGGCTTTTAAAGCTGTCATCTGTTCGATGAAAGATGGGTGGAACCGCGGTTGAACAATCGTCCCATGTACCAATGTACATGGGATTTTTATTTGGAGGAATTATGAAAATTACACTAACGGACGGAACTGTAAAAGAATTTGAAAATGTGAAGAGCGCGCTGGACGTGGCCAACGCAATATCGCACAAGCTCGGTAAAAAGGCGCTTGCGGCAAAGATTGACGGCGAGGTTCGCGACCTGAATGCGTCGGTCAGCGAAGGCAGCTGCGTGGAGATCCTGACATTTGAAGACGAAGCCGGCAAAAAAGCGCTCTGGCATACGGCCTCGCATGTGATGGCGCAGGCGGTAAAGCGCCTCTACCCCACCGCAAAGCTCGCAATCGGCCCCGCGATCGATACGGGCTTCTATTACGACTTTGATCTCGAAAAGCCTTTCGCGGCTGAAGACCTCGAGAAGATCGAAGCCGAGATGAAGCGGATTGTCGAGGCGGATTATCCGCTGGAGCGTTTTGAGCTGCCGCGGGCAGAGGCGCTGGCACTCATGAAGGATGAGCCTTACAAGGTCGAGCTCATCAATGACTTGCCTGCGGACGCGAGCCTAAGCTTTTACAAGCAGGGCGAGTTTACCGACCTTTGCGCAGGCCCACACGTGCCTTCCACCGGCAAGGTAAAAAGCTATAAACTGCTGTCTATTGCGGGCGCTTACTGGCGCGGCAGCGAAAAGAACAAGATGCTCACGCGCGTATACGGCACTGCTTACGAGAAGCAGGAAGAGCTTGCGGCATACCTGCAGATGCTCAAGGAAGCGCGCGAGCGCGACCATAATAAGCTGGGCCGCGAACTTAAATACTTCACGACCAACGACGCGGTTGGTCAGGGCCTGCCGCTGATTATGAACAAAGGCGCCAAAGTGATGCAGGTGCTGTCGCGTTTTGTTGAAGACGAGGAAGAGAAACGGGGTTATACGCTGGTGCGTACGCCGCTGATGGCCAAGAGTGACCTTTACAAGATATCCGGCCACTGGGACCACTATAAGGACGGAATGTTTGTAATGGGCGAAGAAGGCAAAGACGAAGAAGTGATGGCGCTGCGGCCGATGGACTGCCCATTCCAGTTCATGATCTATAACGCGGATATGCACAGCTACCGGGAGCTGCCTATTCGCTACAGCGAGAATGCAACGCTGTTCCGCAACGAGTCCTCTGGCGAAATGCACGGTCTGATTCGTGTGCGCCAGTTCACGCTGGCCGACGCGCACATCGTCTGCCGTCCTGACCAGGTTGCGGAAGAATTCAAGGGTGTAGTCGATTTGATCCAGTACATGATGGGATGTATCGGCATACAGGACGAGATCACATACCGGTTCTCCAAATGGGATCCAAACAATATTGAGAAGTATATCAATGACCCCGAGGCGTGGGAAACCACACAGAACCTCATGCGGCAAATCCTCAATGAGATTGGCCTCAAATATACGGAAGCCGACGGTGAAGCCGCGTTCTACGGTCCCAAGCTCGACCTGCAGTTCAAAAATGTCTGGGGCAAGGAAGATACGCTGTTCACCGTGCAGATCGATTTCGCGCTGCCCAGCCGCTTCGATATGTACTATGTCGATTCGGATGGTGAGAAGAAACGCCCGTACATCATCCACCGCTCGTCCATCGGCTGCTATGAACGCACACTCGCGATGCTGATCGAAAAGTACGCGGGCGCGATGCCCCTCTGGATTGCGCCGGAGCAGGTACGTCTGATGTCCATCACCGACCGCTCAATCGAGTATCTGAAAGAATGGGAAAAGAAGCTTAAGGACGCGGGCGTTCGTGTCACATTGGACGACCGCAGCGAAAAAATCGGCTACAAGATTCGCGAGGGCCGCACTGAGCGTATCCCCTATATGGTCGTCGCAGGCGACAACGAGCCGCAGAACGGCACGCTCTCTGTACGTAAGCGCGGTGAAGGCGATCTCGGAGAGATGGATGCGCAGAAGTTCTTCGACACACTGCTGAAGGAGATTAAAGAAAAGGCGATATTTTAACAGCATATGACAGACAAACAAAAAAAGAATATCGTTATTTTCTTTGCGGCGATTGCGGCTGTGAATCTCGCAGCAGGATTCAGCGACGGGCCTTTTATTAACAATTACTTTAATGACGCTTTCCACGTAAGCACCGAAACGCGGGGATTGATCGAATTCCCGCGTGAGCTGCCGGGCGTCATCGTATTCTTTTTGATCAGCGCGGTCTCTTTTTTGGGAGATATTACGCTCGCGGTTGTCGCGCAGGGTCTTGCTATACTCGGCCTTACCGTACTCGGATTCTTATCGCCGACGTTCTCCGTCATGCTCGTATTTTTGTCCGTCAACTCTTTGGGTATCCATCTTTATATGCCGCTTCGCGACAGCATCGGCATATCGCTTGCCGAGCCCGATAAGCTCGGCAAGCGGATGGGCCAGTTTGCAGGCACCAGCTTCGCTTTCGTTATGGTATCGGGCTTAGCGAGTTTCCTGCTGTTTCACTTCGATGTATTCAGCTTCACAAGCAAAACAAAGTGGACTTTTGTCGTCTCCGCGTTTTTCTACCTCGTCGCCATGGTACTGTTCATCTCTTTACGACGAAATGTCGGCGAAGTGCGCAGACCGCGCGAGAAGGTGCGGCTGTTATACCGCAGAGAATATAAATTTTACTACATCATTGCGATTGTCTTCGGTGTACAAAAGCAGGTGATGCTCGTTTTCGGGCCGTGGGTGCTGATTACGACGCTGGGGTTGCAGGCGGATACTATGATACTGCTTACCATCATCGCTTCGATGCTGGGCATGTTTTTTATGCCGCTGCTCGGGAAATGGATCGACCGCTTTGGTGTTAAAAAGCTGCTCTATGCAGACGCCTTTTCGTTCATTGCTGTTTATATTTGCTATGGGCTCCTGTCGCATTTTTTCAATACCGGACTATTGGTGAAAGTCGGCATACCCGTAATACTGACATGCTCGCTGTTTATCATTGACCGGCTCTCCTCTCAGATGGGCATTATCCGAACGGTCTATCTCAAATCGATTGCCATAAGCCCCGCAGACGTGACGCCCACACTCTCTCTTGCCATGATGATGGATCACGTCGTATCCATTATGGTGGGTGTACTGGGCGGTCTGATATGGGGGGCCATCGGCTCTCAGTATATTTTCTATGCCGTTGCGGCCTTGTCGCTGGTCAACCTCTATGTCGCGATAAAAGTAAAAGAACCTCGTAACCATACCCATATCAGCACGGAAGAGGTTCTTTCTTTGGAATCCGAGGAAGCTAACTCTTAACGGATCTTTGAGCGTACTCCCCCCATCCGCCTTCAAAAGTCCGCGCCTGCCCATCCTTTATTAGCACAATCCTGTCCGCAACCGCTTCGATAAATGCGCGGTCGTGCGATGTCAGCAATACCGCGCCAGGATATGCGCGCAGCACGTCCTCGAGCGCCTGCCTCGACTCGATATCAAGAAAGTTTGTCGGCTCGTCAAGCATCAGCAGATTGAAATCGCTGAGGATAATACACGCCAGCGCAAGCTTGAGGCGCTCTCCCCCGCTCAGAACGCCCGCGGTTTTGCTTACCTCGTCACGACGGAACAACAGCCTCGCGAGGACTGTACGAACAAAGGTCTCATCATACACCGCATTTTCCATCGCGTTCTGCAGCACGGTCTTACGAACGTCCACTCCCGCCGCGTCCTGTCGGTAGTACCCCGGTTTGAAGCCCGCGCAAACCTCAACACCTTCTTCGTGCTGCACGATCATCTCCATCAATGTAGACTTTCCGGCACCGTTTGGCCCGATCAGCACGGTTCGTTTATGATTGGGCACATCAAAGCTGCAGCCTTGCAGCACGATCTTATCGCCATAGGTTTTCGAACCATCGCGCAGGCTTACGATCACCGGGCTGTGAACAGCGGCGGGCCGGATGTCGAATGAGATGGGCTTATATTCCCACGGTTTCTCTACTTTTTCGAGCTGTTCGAGGCGGCTCTGCATCGCTTTCGCCGCGCGGTCCAGCTTTTGCTTCGCACCCTGCCCGCCCATTTTATGCAGCCGGGCTTCCGAATTGCCCATCCGTTTCGGCGTCCTGCTGACTCCGGCTGACTGCTGCGCCTTTTCGCGCGCAACCTGTTTTAACCGGTCCCGCTCCGTCGTATACGCTTCGTAGCGTGATTGCTGTGTCTGATACTCCAGCTGCTTTTGCGCGGCGTATTCACGGTACCCGCAGCTATAGAGCGTGAATACGCCCTGCTCTACCTCCAGCACCTTGTTGCAAACCGCCTCCAGCAGCATCCGGTCGTGTGATATCAGCAGCAGCGCACCATCAAATCGTTTTAGCAGGCTCTCGAGCTGCATGATACCCGCGATATCGAGGTTCGTCGTAGGTTCATCGGCCAGCAGCAAATCGGGCTGCTGCGCCATCGCCGCCGCGATGAGCGCCTTGGTGCGCTCTCCCCCGCTGAACGCGGACGCGCAGTCCACGCCGAGCTTTGCGGCAACGCGTCGGTCGAATTGGACTGTTTCCAGCTCCCCAAGCTGCGGTATGACCGCAAGGCGGCCATGTAACTGAATACGCCCCGAGTCCGGCGTCTCTTCCCCGGTGATCATGCGCAGCAGCGTCGTCTTTCCCGCGCCGTTTCGCCCCACGACAGCCACATGATCTCCTGTGTACAGGCACAGTTTCTTTAGTGAGACCACCTGCCGGTCGCCATAGCTTTTATTGAGTTCGTTTATTTCGAGTAACAAAAAAATCCACTCCTTTTCAGAGAGGATTACCATACGTGAACATGCGCCTGGTCACCGGCGTGGTATATCGATATGAAAACATACAGTAATCCCGTTAATGCCCCTTGGGCGTATTAAAGTTTCGGAATTACTGTCTCTTCATCGGCTATCGATATCTCCTTGTTTAATTTACTATTAGCATAACAAATGGCATACTAAAATGTCAAGTCAATTAAGACTTCTTAACCAACGCCTCCAACCATCAGGCTATTACATGGAAAATTCAATATGAAAAAAGCGCCTGCATTTTACGCAAGCGCCTCTACACATACTTATTTCAGCTTTCCCTTGGTGCCCCAGCTTTCCATCTCAAATATGTTGAGATAGATATCGCCGGGTTGCGTACCCAGCAGCTTCTCCATTGACTGAAATACCGCTTCGGTGAATTTCTCTTTATCGCGCTGCGGAGCCGCACCGTACAGCCGCACTTCGATGAACGCACCGTTGCCAAGTGCCTTACCCGCCTTATACAGTGTGCAGCCGTCTTCGATGCGCACCATCGTTACTTCTTCGGTCTTGCCGGGAACCAAAGTGATGAGGCGGCCGAGTTCAGCCTTGAGCTGTTCCTTCTGATTGGCTTCAAGCGTTTTGGATACGCTGACGCAGATATATGGCATATCTTATCCTTTCAGAGGCTCAATACCCCTTGCTCTCCTGTCCGTCTACGATGCCCTTCGCGATTTTCACGCCTGAGCTGGTGCCGAGGCGGTTTGCGCCCGCTTTAACCATAGCAACAGCCGAAGCATAGTCCTTCACGCCGCCGGACGCCTTGACGCCCATATTCGGGCCAACGGTTTCGCGCATCAGTCGGACGTCCGCGACCGTCGCGCCGCCTGTGGAAAAGCCGGTGGAGGTCTTTACGAAATCCGCGCCCGCGCGCTTGGCTGCCAAGCATGCCTGCACCTTCTCTTCGTCGGTTAAAAGGCACGTCTCGATGATGACCTTTACAAGCGCCTTGTCCTTAGCTGCGCCGACCACAGCCTCGATATCCTTCTGCACCAGCGCCCAGTCGCCCGCTTTGGCCGCGCCGATGTTGATGACCATATCCACTTCCTCCGCGCCGAGTGCGATTACTTCGGTCGTCTCATACGCTTTTACGGCGGAGGTGTTCGCCCCGAGCGGGAAACCGATAACTACGCAGGGCGCAACGCCGCTGCCAGCCAGTTTCTTAGCCGCCTGCGCGATGTTGGCCGGATTCACGCATACGCTTGCGAAGTCGTATTGAATCGCCTCGTCACAAAGCGCTGAAATCTGCTCCGGCGTGGCGTTCGGCTTTAAAAGCGTATGATCGACGAGTCCCGCGACGCGTTCCGGTTCATATGGATTGCATCCGCAACCGCAGTTGCATCCGTCGCAATCCCAGTTGATTGTCCTAATCCTGTTGAAGTTCATTTGTGCTCCCTTTCTTTTGTACAGACAAACTGCTGCTTTATTTCTCGGCCCAGTCGAGCGAACGCTTAACCGCCCGCTGCCAGCCCGCATATAGCGTTTCTCTTTTGTCCTCGCTCATGCGAGGCTCAAACAGACGCGCGACCTTCCATTGCTTCGCAATCTGCTCACGGTCTTTCCAGTAGCCGATGCCCAGCCCCGCGAGATACGCCGCGCCCAGCGAAGTCATCTGCGTCACGACCGGCAGCTCGATGGGAATACCCAAAACGTCCGCCTGGAACTGCATTAAAAAGTCGCTCGCGGTCGCGCCGCCGTCTACGCGCAGCGCCTTCGCGCATTGCCCGCAGTCCTTCTGCATGCAGTCAAGTACGTCGCGGGTTTGGAAAGCGATCGCCTCCAGCGCGCTCCGCGCGATGTGTGCATCCGTCGTGCCGCGCGTAATGCCCACCATGGTTCCGCGTGCGTACATGTCCCAATAGGGGGCGCCGAGCCCCGTGAACGCGGGCACAAGGTATATCCCGCCCGCATCATCGACCTTGGCCGCGAGTTCGCTGACCTCCGCCGAAGTTTTAATGATCTTAAGGCCGTCGCGCAGCCATTGGATCGTCGCGCCGCCGTTGTAGATCAGACCTTCATAGGCATACTCTGTTTGCCCGTCCACGACCCACGCGAGGTCAGTCATCAGCCCGGTATGGCTCGGCTTAAACTGGCTGCCGATGTTCATCACGATCGCAAGCGCGGTGCCGTAGGTATTTTTCGCCATACCAGGCTCAAAGCACGTCTGGCCGAACGCGGCGGCCTGCTGATCGCCCGCGTCACCGGAAATGGGCACCTCCACACCAAAGAAGGCACTTCTGGCCGTCGTCGCCATCACACCGCTGGAGGGTTTAAGCTCCGGCAGTATATGCTCCGGTATGCCGAGCGCGTCCAATATCTTATGATCCCACTGAAGCATGTGAACATCCAAAAGCAACGTGCGCGACGCGTTGGAATAATCCTCCACATGCGCCGCGCCGCCCGAAAGCTTATAGATCAGCCAGCTGTCCACGTTGCCGAACATGATCTTTTTTTCTTTTACACGCTGAGCAACGCCCGGCACGTTATCCATGATCCACTTGATCTTGGTCGCGGAGAAGTACGCGTCAATCAAAAGGCCGGTCTTTTCGCGGATATATGGATCGAGTCCCTGCGCTTTGAGCTCTTCACAGATTTCCGCGGTCTGCCGGGACTGCCACACAATCGCGTTGTAAACCGGCTCCCCGGTATCCCTGTCCCAGAGTATCGTGGTCTCGCGCTGGCAGGTGATGCCGATGGCTTCGATTTGAGAGGGCAGCACGCTGCCGCGCTCGAGCGCTTCCTTCGCGCACACCATAGCGGTCTCCCAGTACTCGTTTGCGTCGTGCTCCACCCAGCCGGGTTTGGGGTAAAGCTGCGTGACCTCACGAGCTGCCGAGGAATGGATCTGCCCTTCTGCGTCGAACAGCACAACTTTCGTACCGGTCGTGCCCTGATCGATCGCCATAATGTACCGCATCGCTGCCCCTCCGGATATCCAGTTTTAGAGTGACGGATCAGCTTTTTTTGGAGATATAGCCGATCAGACCATCGGCATCCATGATGCCGCGCATGAACGGCGGAAACGGCTCCGCTTGAAATTCCATGCCCTTGGTCACGTTGTATATTTTACCGCTGGATAGGTTCACCGTCAAGGTATCGCCCATATCCGTATGTGCTGCTGCATCGGCGCACTCGAGTATCGGAAGACCGGTATTGATCGCGTTGCGAAAAAAGATGCGCGCGAACGAGCGCGCGATGACGCACTGGATGCCCGAGGCTTTGATGGCAATCGGCGCGTGTTCCCGCGAAGAGCCGCAGCCAAAGTTGTTGTCCGCGACGATGATGTCGCCCGGCTGTACGGTGGAGGCAAAATTTGCGTCGATATCCTCCATGCAGTGGGACGCGAGTTCCTTCGCGTCAAACGTATTGAGATACCTTGCCGGGATGATAACGTCGGTATCGACGTTGCTGCCATACCTGAATGCTTTGCCCATGTTAAGCCTCCTTCACGATGTTGTCCGGGTCTTCGATTCGACCCGTGAGCGCGGATGCCGCGGCGACCGCCGGACTTGCGAGATAAACCTCGGACTGCGTGTGCCCCATACGTCCCACGAAGTTGCGGTTTGTGGTCGATATCGCCCGCTCTCCCGCCGCGAGTATACCCATGTGTCCGCCAAGGCACGGCCCGCAGGTGGGTGTCGAGAACACCGCGCCAGCTTCCACAAACGCCTGCGCGATCCCTTCCTTCATGGCTTGCAGGTAGATTGCCTGCGTGCCGGGCAGCACGATCACGCGCACACCTTTTTTGATCTTTTTACCGCGCAGGATATCCGCGGCAATGCGAAGGTCGCTGATGCGCCCATTCGTGCAAGAGCCGATGACGACCTGATCAATTCTGATATCACCCACCTGATCAATCGTCTTGGTGTTCTCCGGCAGATGCGGAAACGCCACCGTAGGGCGCAGGGATGCGAGATCGATCTCGATCACACGCGCGTATTCGGCATCGGCGTCTGCTTCAAATACCTTGTAAGGCCGGGTCGAGTGTGCTTTCACGTATTCGATGGTCTGCGCATCCACCGGGAATATGCCGTTCTTCGCGCCTGCTTCAATCGCCATGTTGGCGACCGTAAAACGGTCGTCCATCGGCAGGTCGGCTACGCCCTCCCCCACAAACTCCATCGATTGGTACAGTGCGCCGTCTACGCCGATCATGCCGATGATGTGCAGGATCAGGTCCTTGCCGGATACCCATTTGCCGCGCTTGCCCTTCAGCACGAACTGTATCGCGGAAGGTACCTTAAACCATGCCTTGCCCGTCGCCATCGCGGCGGCAAGGTCCGTGCTGCCCACACCTGTGGAAAACGCGCCAAGCGCGCCGTAGGTGCAGGTGTGCGAGTCCGCGCCAATGATCGCGTCGCCCGGCACCGCCAGCCCCTTTTCGGGGATCAGACAGTGCTCGATGCCCATCTCGCCCACTTCGAAATAGTTGGTAATCTGATGCTTTAAGGCAAAGTCGCGCATCTGCTTGCACTGCTGCGCCGCTTTGATGTCCTTGTTGGGTGTAAAATGGTCGGGTACGAGCGCGATCTTGTCGCGGTCGAATACACCCTTGAAGCCCGCCTTCTCAAACTCGCTGATGGCGACCGGCGCAGTCACGTCGTTACCCAGCACGAGATCCAAAGATGCCTCGATGAACTGGCCAGCGTGTACCTCCTTCAGCCCCGCCTTCTCGGCGAGTATTTTCTGCGTCATCGTCATTCCCATAGTTCAGCCCTCCATGCTCTTTTCGTATCGGTACCGGTTGATC
Organism: Bacillota bacterium; assembly: GCA_023390815.1. Lineage (GTDB taxonomy): Bacteria > Bacillota > Clostridia > Christensenellales > SZUA-584 > JAEWCC01. The sequence goes on along the minus strand of JAEWCC010000019.1, from coordinate 28,608 downwards.
GCGTCGATATACGCGCGTATGCTCGCTTCCACGATGTCCGTGCTGAGGCCTCGCCCCCTGACGGTCTTTCCGTTGCCACGCAATTTCACAACGACTTCGCCCTGCGCGTCCTTGCCGCCCGTCACCGAACGCACAATATAGTCTTCCAGAGTGAAGCTCTCCCCGATGCAACGCTCAATCGCGTTAAACGCGGCGTCCACCGGGCCGTCGCCCGTCGATGCTTCCTCTACGGTCTCATCCTGCTTTTGCAGCTTGATCACCGCCATGGCCGTCATTTTGTTGCCGCTGTTGATTACGAACGTGTCTAATACATATTCGCCGGGAATATCGAATTTGTCAAGCTCGACCATCGCCCTCAGATCAAGATCGGACACTTCCTTTTTGCGGTCAGCCAGCTCCTTGAATTTCTCGAAGCTCACGGATATCTGCTCGTCGTCCAGTGTATAACCCATCGCGCGCAGACGCTCTGTGAACGCATGCTTACCTGAGTGCTTGCCCAGGACGATGGCGTTCTCCGGCAAACCGACCGACTCTGGCGTCATGATCTCATACGTCTTCTTGTTAGCCAGCACGCCGTGCTGATGGATGCCCGCCTCGTGCGCGAACGCGTTGCGCCCCACGACCGCCTTGTTGGGCTGCACGGAAACGCCCGTGATGGACGAAATCAAGCGCGACGAGTTGTAAATCTGGCTGGTTACGATATTCGTCTCAGCCTGGTACAAATCCCTTCGGGTCTCAAGCCCCATCACGACTTCCTCGAGCGCCGCGTTGCCCGCGCGTTCGCCGATGCCGTTGATGGTGCATTCCACCTGCGTTGCGCCCGCCCGCACCGCTGCCAGCGAGTTCGCGACAGCGAGCCCCAGATCGTTGTGGCAGTGCACGGAAAGGTCGACCTTCTCAATGCCCGCAACGTTATTCTTGATATTAACGATCAGCTGGTAAAACTCCTCCGGCATCGCGTAGCCCACGGTATCCGGTACGTTGATACAGGTCGCGCCTGCTTTGATTGCGGCCTCGAATACGCGGTAGAGAAACTCCAGCTCGCTGCGCGAGGCATCCTCGGCGGAAAACTCTACCTTGGGGCAGAGCGACCGGGCGTGTTTGACCATATCGATCGTCTGCTGCAATACCTCTTCGGGTTTCATTTTCAGTTTATACTGCATATGGATCGGCGAAGTTGCGATAAACGTATGGATACACGGGTCTGCGGCGTCCTTCACCGCCTCGTAAGCGCGGTCGATATCTACCTTGAGCGCACGGGAAAGGCTCGCAACCGTCGCGTTCTGTACGGTCTGTGCGATCGTTTTGACAGCCTGAAAATCTCCCGGCGAGGCGATCGCAAAGCCTGCCTCAATCACGTCCACACCCAGCCGCTCCAGCTGGCGCGCGACCTCCATTTTTTCCTGCAGGTTCATGCTGCATCCCGGCGACTGCTCGCCGTCGCGCAGCGTGGTGTCGAAAACCTTGACTCTGTTCATCGTCTGCCTCCTTAATTTTAATGCTCATGCCGCGGCCCCGCGTGGGCTTCCAAAACCGATCGAATTTTGGAAAGTACCCCAAAAAGCTACGCTTTTCGGGGGCCCCACAAACAAAAAAGCCTTTCGTCATTACAGAGACGAAAGACTTCGCGGTACCACTCTGCTTACGGCTAATACGCCGCCAGCTCAACAGGGCACAACATGATGCCCGTCCCCGTGTAACGTCGGGTCAGAACGTCTGTACCTACCTGTTTCGGCACAGCGGCTTGGGAGCGAGCTTCACCATGCTTTGCCTGCCGCCTTTCACCAAACAGCGGCTCTCTGAAAAGCTGGGCACAGTTACTGTTCTCCGTCATAGCCTTTATTATCGCGTATTATAACGGCAGGACAAGCCTGCTGTCAAGCAATATTTAGTTTAAATATCTGCATACCCCAGCGGATACCGGCTGTGGAACTGCCATGCGCTTTCCAGTATCTCCTCGATACCGTATTTAGGTACCCAGCCCAGCGCTTTGCGGATCTTTTCCGACGACGCCACGAGGCGTGCCGGGTCGCCCGGCCTGCGCTCAGTGACGTGGTAGTGGATGGTCCTGTCCGTGGCTTTTTCCGCCGCACGGATGATCTCCAGCACTGAGAAGCCGTTTTCGCTGCCGAGATTGTATACGTCACTGCTTCCGCCTACTGTAAGATCACGCAACGCAAGCACATGCGCATCCGCAAGGTCGGTCACGTGAATATAGTCGCGGATGCACGTACCGTCCGGCGTGTTGTAGTCGTCGCCGTACACCTGCAGGCTGTCACGACGTCCGTTGACAAAGCCGTAGATGATGGGAATCAGGTGGGTTTCGGGATCATGGTCCTCGCCGATATCACCCGCTTCATCCGCGCCCGCTGCGTTGAAATAGCGAAGCGTCTTGTAGCGGATGCCGTAGATATCTGAGAAGTCCTTCAGCATGCCTTCGATCACAAGCTTTGTGCGCCCGTATACGTTAAGCGGCGCTTTTTCACAATCCTCCGTGATCGGTACAACTGCCGGTTCACCATAAACCGCAGCCGTCGAGGAGAATATAAATTGACCCACGCCCGCATCCATTGCCGCTTTAAACAGGTTCAGGCTGCCGACGACGTTGTTCTCGTAGTACTTGTACGGTTCCTTCATGGATTCGCCCACAAGGCTCAGCGCCGCAAAATGCATCACCGCGTCCACGCGGTGTTCTACAAAACAGCGCTTCAGGCTTTCCCTGTCGAGCAGGTCTCCTTCAAACAAGGGGACATCTTTCACTGCCTGCCGGTGCCCTTTGGACAGGTTGTCAAACACCGCGACTTCATAGCCGCTGCGCTGTAGTTGGCGCACCGCATGGCTGCCGATATAACCGGCGCCGCCCGAAACCAATACCTTCATCGCAATCTCCTATTTTTTAATACCCATTTCCGTGTACAGCTCATCCAGTATATCCAGCGCGGTATCGAGCTGATGCGGCTTGTGCTCGCTCGTGAGGCAGAAACGAAGACGCGCCTGATGCCTCGGCACAGCCGGGTACACTGCTGGCGGTACGAACACGCCGCGCTCCAGCATACGTGTGGAGAGTTCGTATGCGTCGTGATCCTCGCCCACCATGATCGGAACGATCGCCGTTTCCTTGGCGAGGCAGGTATTGAAACCGCGTTTCTTGGCACCTTCCACGAAATAAGTAATGTTCGCGTGCAGATCAGCCACTTTGGGGTTGCCTTCCATCATAATCTTGACGGCTTCGAGGGTCGCTGCGGCAAGCGGCGGGCTGATACCCACGGAGAACATAAATCCAGGCATCGAATAGTGCAGGAACGAGATCAAATCGGCGTCACCTGCGATATATCCGCCGCAGGTGCCGAGGCCCTTGCTGAGCGTGCCCATCTTGATATCGACATCGCCGGGCAGCAGGTCAAAGTATTCGTCCACGCCGTTGCCGTTTTCGCCGATCACACAGCCCGAATGCGCTTCGTCCACCATGAGAAAAGCGCCGTATTTCTTCTTGAGCGCTACGAAAGCGGGGATCGGCGCGATATCGCCGTCCATCGAGTACACGCCTTCCACGACGATCAGTATCTTTTCATATTTATCACGCGCGGCTTTAAGAATATGCTCAAGGCCCTCAAAATCGTTGTGCGGGAACGCCTTGGTCGCGCTCCGGGAAAGCTGGCATCCCTGCGTGATGGAGTTGTGGGACAGCGCGTCATACACGATCAGGTCGTGCTCGTTGCAGAAGTTGCCGACGAACGTCACATTGGTGGAATGACCACCTACGAGCACCACCGCGTCGTCGGTATGCTTCCACTGCGCAATCGCCTTCTCGAGCTCGATATACAGCGTCTTCTCGCCCGCGATCAGGCGGGAACCCGAAGCAGATGTGCCGTATTTCTCAATGGCCTTCTTAGCGGCTTCCGCAGTGCGCGGATGGCCGGACATGCCCACGTAGTTGTACGAAGCAAGGTTAATGACCTCGCGGCCATCAACGATCGAGGTATCCTTGAGTATCGAGTCGTGCGCGACAAAGTACGGGTCCTTAAGTCCCGCGTCGGCAAGCGCCAGCTTGCGCTGTGCGTATTCTTCAAATTCCCTGGATTGGTTGAATTTCGTTATATGCTTGATTTCATTATTCACAGATTCTTCCTTTATCCCTTCAATGTTATGCAGTTTGCGGTACAGCAGTTTGGACAGATCCTGTACGTTTGCACAGGAGAAATATTCCGTATCGGGTATGATGACGCCGTACATCTCCTCCGCCTTAGAGAATACGCTTAAGCTCGAGAGGCTGTCCCCGCCAAGATCGTCCACAAAATGATCCGTGTCGGAAATACCGGACGCTTCGATGCTCAGCACATCGGCAAAAATCCGTCTTACCTGCTCCGTAATCTGCGAGAGTTCGATGTTGTCATAGCTTACACCATTGGACTTTTCCTGCTTGACCGGCGAATCGTGGCGCAGCATGCCGCTTTTGATGTCGATGATCTCAAAGCGCCCTGTTCCGCGCTCAATCGCTTCCTTCACCTTCTGGCGGCGCACCTTGATGCCGTTTGCCAGCGGCAGCGGATCGAGCGAGAGGTACGCGCGTTTGATCTTTTTGTAGATTGGAAGCAGACCGTTAATACGCGTGATCTCGGCGATCATCTCGTTCGTCTTCTGTTCGTCGCCCACCGCGTTCTCGCTCAGCGTCACGATCAACGTAGAGTCGTCATATACGCCCTTCGTCGCAATGCCGACGACGCAGATATGCTCCGCATGCGGCAGCTCAGAGAAGGAGTCCTCCAACTCGTCGGGATACACATTTTCACCCGATTCGTTAATGATGACGTCCTTGAGACGGCCTTCGATGAAGTAGCGTCCGCCCACCTCGCGCACGATGTCACCCGAAGCAAACCAGCCGCCATCCGCGGTTTCACGCGCAATATATACGCCGTCCACCATACGGCCCGAGTGAATGGCTTCGCCGCGTATCTGCAGTTCACCGGTCGCAGCGTCCGCGCGATCCTTCACAATGCGGTATTCCATCGGTTCAAACGGCTTGCCGACGCCCGCATCGAGCCGGTTGTCGATCTTACCGGAAAGCTCCACCGAGTCGATTCCCGTCTCGGTCATGCCAAAGCCCGAATACAGCGGATAGCCGATCGCGTTGATGATCTTCAGTGTCTCAGGCTGTATATGCCCGCCGCCGCTGATCAAAAACTGAACGCTGTTTCCCACGAGCTTCTCCTGAATGTCCTTGAAAAACAAACTGGATACGAGCTTGCGGCCCGTATCGCCCAGGCTGCGCTGCAGCTTGATGGAGAGATCGCACGCACCGAGAAGCTTTTCGTAAGTTGCCTCGCCCTGCATCTTCGCCTTACGTAGTATTCCCTTTGCGACGTTGTTCCATAGCAGCGGCACCGCGAATATATGCGTTACCTTATGCGCTTTGCATGCAGACAGAATCACGTCGGAAGTCCGCTTGGATATGTACACGATGGTTTTGCCGAAGAATGAGAACCAAAGATATACGGCGATAAAACCGAATATGTGGTGGAACGGAAGGAATGCGAGCTGCTTAATCTCACCCGGGTGGATGATCTTATTGTTGTTACGGTAAACATAGTCCGCGAGCAGCACCTGATCGCAGATCGCGTGCTCACTGTAAACATACACTTTGGGCGTTGCCGTTGTGCCCGAAGTGCAAAGCGCGACCGCATCGCCATACACAGGCGTAAAAGCAGTGCTCTGCGCGTCGTAGCTTAAAAACTCATCCGGCGTCACACACAGTACGCCGCCGATGGATACGGGAGAGTCGGAAACGACCGCGCGCGAACCTGCCTGTTTGAGAATATGCATGACCTGACTGTCTTCGCTGGACGCATCGACGAGCAGCGGACGGTATCCCGCCATGATGATCGACCAGAACGCCGCAGGCCAAAGCGGATTGTTGGCGACGCGCAGCGCGACAAACGTGTTTCGCTCTACCCCCGCAAGCAGCTTCGCAAGACGGCTGGCACCCGTCACCGAAATTCGCTCGTAATCCGCATAGGTCAGCTTTTTGATGACGGTATTCTCCTGATACTCCGCGGCGACCTTGTCGCCATAGCCGCACATGATGGAGAACAGGTTTTTAAACGCCCTCTCCTCCCGAAGCTCACTGAGCTTCTTCGTGATGATATCCATCCTGCCATGCCTCCGAATAATAAAATGTATGATTCCGAAAAAAGTATATATTTCGATTATAGTATCATAAGCGCCTTGCGGCAAGTATTAAGATACAAATCGTTAATAGTTCAAACTATTCTGCGTTTTCTCTCCTCCAGGTAAGATTCGAATCGCTCCCGCGTCAGGTTCACGACAAGCTCTGCAGGGAATCCAGCAAGTTCCAATATCTTAAGTGCCGTATCATGCTTTCCCATCTCCAGCGCGAAATGCGAATCACTCGAAACCGCCACACGCACCCCGTGTTTTTTGCAGAGCGGCAGGTATTTTAACGCGTTTTCGGCGCCGCCCTTACGGAACAGAAAGGAATGATCGTTGACTTCCATCAGTTTGCCAAGACGTGCGGTTTCCCTGACAATCGCCTCATAATCGAGATCATACGCCGGGTTATCTGGGTGCGAGATAACATCCAAATAAGGGTTGTTCATTGCGCACAATACCGTTTCGGTATCCTTCTGCCGCCCGCCACTGAGGCGGACAAACTCGTGCAGCCCCGCGATTACATAATCCAGCATTTTCAGATATTTTTCACCGATATCGATGCTGCCTTCATCATCGAAAATGTTGGCTTCTACGCCATGATAAACGCGGACGCCTTTTATCTCGTACGGGAAAAACTTGTAGGTCGATAGTACAAATTCCGGGGATGCGCCGGGTAACATCGGGCCGTGGTCGGTCAGCACAAAGCCAGTCAAGCCGAATTCAGCCGCTGCAGCCGCGTTTTCAAGCAATGTCGAATGCGCATGCCCCGACAGCAGCGTGTGCGTGTGCGTATCAATTTTTGGTCTCATGGTTGCTCCTGATAAATCTATTCAATACCCGCCAGCTTTGATGCTGCCTTTACCGCCCCTGCCGCGTCCCCGGCATAGCCGTCCGCACCGATGCCTTTGGCGTATTCTTCTGTAATTACCGCGCCGCCCACGAGCACTTTTGCCTGCAGATTGCGCTGTCTGGCGAGCGCAATGACGCTCTCCATCTCGCGCGCGGTCGTGGTGATAAGCGCGGAGAGCGCGATAATGTCGGCATTCTGCGCTTCCGCTTCGTCGATGATGCGCTGTGCGGGTACATCCTTCCCGAGGTCTGTCACGGCAAAGCCATGGTTCTTTAGCAGCATCGCAACGAGATTCTTTCCGATATCGTGAATATCCCCGCGTACCGTCGCAATGACGACCTTTTTGCGGTCGTCCGCTCCCGAAAGCGCCGGGAAGTGCTTCTCAAGGTAGTCGAACGCGGCGTGCGCCGCCTCCGCGCTGTATATCAGCTGCGGCAAAAAGTAGACGCGCTGTTCATACAGATCGCCCACCTTGCGCAGCGCGGGAATGATCATGTCGTTGATGATCAACTCCGGCGTCGCGCCGGATGCCATTTCCTTATCGATCAGCGTAGTTATGGTTTTTTTTTTGCCCGTCAATATGGCATCGACGATGTTTTCTGCGTCCGCTTCGCTTATTTGCGTATCGGAGAACCTTTTGATATATTGCGTAAAGTTCTCGTCTCGCTCGATCAGCGCTTCCGCCGCGTGATAGAGGTCCATCATCAGCGCATCGTTGGGGTTCATGATCGCCGTGGAGAGCCCGTTTGCCATCGCCATCACGAGATAGGCGGAGTTGATGTACTTGCGCTCCGGCAGCCCGAACGAGCCGTTCGATATGCCGAGCACGGTGTAAAAGCCGTGTTCCGAACACCATTTGACGACCTTGAGCGTCTCGATCGCAGCTCTCGGGTCCGAGGATACCGTCATCACGAGACCGTCCACGAGCATATCCCGCTTGCTTAAGCCTGCAGCCTGAATCGTCTCGTATGCGGTCTCGATCTCCACGATGCGTTCCTTCGCGGTTTTGGGTATGCCGCTGTCGCCGATCGGCAGCAGGATAAACATTGCACGGTACTTCCTGACGATCGGCAGTAGCCTGGCCAGATGCTCCGCTTTGGTGGAAACGGAGTTGACGAGCGCGCGTCCGGGACAGATGCGCAGCGCCTGTTCAATCACTTCCACGCGCGAGGAGTCGATGCATATAGGCAGCTTGGCCTGTACGGATATCGTTTCGATGGCTTGCTTCATCGCGGAAGCTTCGTCCACTTCCGGCAGGCCCATATTGACGTCCAGAATGTGAGCGCCGCTGTCGCGCTGCTCCAGCGCCATATCGAGAACCTCATAGAAATCACCTGTTTTGAGCGCTTCCTTGAGCTTTGGCTTGCCCGTGGGGTTAATCCTTTCGCCGATTACGCGCAGCTGCTGTCCGATGTAAACTTCGTCCGAGACAGACGTGAGCGCAGCAGGCAGCGACTCCTTCCACGGCAGAGGGCTAAGCCCTTCTATCTCCGCTGAGACGGCGCGGATATAATCTGGATCTGTTCCGCAGCATCCGCCGATGAGGTTTGCTCCCGCCTCACAGAGCGGTTTAACATACTGCCGGAACGCTTCGCAGGAGAGATCGAAATGCGTCTCTCCGTTTACGATGTGCGGCATGCCCGCATTGGGCTTGACGAGCAGCGGCACGCTGCTGACTTCCTTCATGGCCGCGACGAGCGGGAGCATCTCCCCCGGTCCGGTGGAGCAGTTCAGGCCTACCACGTCCGCGCCCGCGCTAATCAGCGTGATGGCAGCGGCGGCAGGCGTCGTGCCCGTCAGCGTCCGGCCATGCGCGTCAAACGTCATACTCGCCACCACGGGGAGATCACACGCTTCTTTGGCCGCGATCACTGCGGCGCGCGTCTCCTGGATGTCGATCATCGTCTCGATAATAATGAAATCCACACCGCCGTCTACCAGCGCGCGGACCTGTTCTTTGTATATATCGACGACCTGCTCAAACTCAAGGTCCCCCAGCGGCACCAAAAACGAACCGGTCGAGCTGATATCCCCGCCCACGAAAGCACGGTCGCCCGCAACATCCACGGTGAGTTCGGCCAGTTCTTTATTAATCCGGTACATATCGCCGCTGAGGCCAAATTCTTTGAGCTTGCACGCGTTGGCACCCATCGTGAACGTGTATATTGCGCGTGTACCCGCCTCGATGTAGCGGCGTTGTATATCGCGCAGCACCTGTGGATTTTCAAGCGCGTAAAGTTCCGGGCATATGCCGGGCATCATGCCATGTTGCTGCAAGGCAGTACCCGTCGCGCCGTCGAGTATCATGATGCGGTTTTTTAAGGATTCCAGAAAGTTCAGTCCATCGATCTTTTTCATCTATTCCACCCCCGCAACCGCGATCACCGACTTTTCGGGTGACAGCAGGAATTGTTCATTGATAGTGACACCCAGCGAGCTCATACCAAGCATATCGTAGAAAGGCTTCTGCCAGCGGATGTCGAGATCTCCATAGCCTGCGCTGAACCTCAGCTTCGTCAGCTTTTGCCCGGTTCTTATCAGTTGGACGTTCTTGCGCTCCATAATCACGTCCAGCGCGCCGTCCACATACTCCGAAGCGTAAGCATCATAAACGATCGCTTTAAGCCCTTCACTCTGTTTCATTGCGGCGCTGATTCTATCTACATAGCGCTGCGGTATCGTCGCACACATCAGGTATACACCGTTGCTGCTCTTTAGCATATTGGACAGCAGCCGGGATTTCACCGGCAAGCCATCTATTTCGACAATATCTTCGCCGACGTGCAGGAGGCTGCAGACTTTCGCGCGTCCTTTTACAAAAAAAGCGGACCGCGCCTTGACTATCATCGCGTCGATGTCCGCGTCGAGCCCGGCCGGAAATGTCGCTTTTTGCGAACCCAGCCGCCGCATGATCGTTTTTTTGTCGGGTACAAACGAAATATACGGGAATTCCTCCATAGACACCTCAAAAGTTATGATACACCACTTGCCTTGAAGTTTCAACCTCTTGAAAAAAACCCACCGTTGTGATTAAATATACAAAATCTGTGGAGGTCTCACCCATGAAACTCTTCGATAAGCTATCCGGTCCGCAAAGCCAGTTTTCATTCGAATTTTTCCCGCCCAAAAAGGATATGCCGATCGACACCGTATATGAGACCATATCCCGGCTTTCCGTTTTTGATCCTGCCTTTGTCAGCGTGACGTATGGCGCGGGCGGCAGCAACCGCGACCGCACGATCGAGATCGCTTCCTATATAAAAAACACTTTGAGCATGGAGGCAATTGCCCACTTAACCTGCGTCGGTGCAACTCCCGACGGAATACAAAATATGTTAGCACAGCTAAAGGATGAAGGCATTGAAAATGTACTTGCCCTGCGCGGGGATATACCGGGGGGTATGAACACTGAGTCCGCTTTTCAGCACTATAAACACGCCAGCGATCTGATCGCAGACGTTAAGAGATTCGGCGGCTTTACCATTGCGGCAGCCGCTTATCCCGAGCTTCATGTGGAAAGCGGCAACCATGAAGAAGATATTGCTTTTTTACGGCTGAAAGCCCAGACCGGCGCGGATTTTTTTGTAACACAGCTTTGCTTCGACCGCAACGCGATCGTGGATTTTTATGAGAAAGTGTATAAAGCCGGAATTAAAGCGCCCATCGTGACGGGCATTATGCCGGTGCTTAACCCGAATCAGATTATCCGCATGGCGTTGCTATCGGCGTGCTCCATCCCTTCGGGCTTAAGCCGGATCATATGCAAATACGGCGAGGATACCGAAGCATTCTCTGAAGCGGGCATTGATTACGCAATTCGGGAAATCCAATATTTGATGAGCAATGGAATTACCAAATTCCATATCTACACCATGAACAAAGCAGAAGCCGCTTCCCGTATCCTGAAAGGCAGCGGACTTGCATAAAACTAACGCGACTTGCTATTCTTTTGGCGGTACATTTCCATATCGGCAACGGAAACAAGCGTTTCAACGGTTTCTCCTGCGGTAAATTCCGCCTGCTTAAATCCAAAGCTTACAGTTACGCCATCCATTTCGCCCACAAAACAGCGTTCAGCTTCACGGCTGATTTGTGTCGAAAGCAGCGTTGCCTGAGGCATCGTCATATCGGACAGAATAATCACAAATTCATCGCCGCCCAGCCTGCATACCACGCCCATATTGCCCACGTATTTTTTGATCACCGTAGCAACCGATTGTATCATCGCGTCGCCCGCGCCATGGCCCCATGTGTCGTTGATATGCTTCAAGCCGTCAATATCCGCAAAGCAGACGGTCAGCGGCTTTTTTAGACGTTTGCACTGCGCGTAGGCCTGTTCCAGGTATTCCAGACCCGCGCGTCGGTTGAAAAGGCCTGTCAGCGCGTCCGTACGCGCCATCATATCCAGCCTGCGCTGCGCCTTCATATAAGCCGTACTGTCAATAATGATCGTCGAAACGACACCCTGGCTGCGGTTGCCGCAGGTGGTGTGCGTCACGTCAAAGTACCGCCCGCGCCCGTCCGATATGGTTTCCCGCGTAACCTTGCCCCGTATATTTTTGCCCAGTTCGCCGTTGATGGCGTGGCCTTCCGCTCCAAACATGCGGCGATATGCGTTGTTGCTGAAAAGCAGCGCGCGTGTCCCCTGATTCCAGATCGCAAACCCCTGCTCCATTGCGCTCACGCCGCGGTGCAGCAATAGGCGCGACGCGTCGATACTGTCAAACGCAAATGCGCCGTACAGCGAGACGAACCGGCCAAGCCTTTCTCGTACTTCTACTTGTGCTGAAGTATCAAAAAAGTACACTGCTACGCCTTTGGTACCGTGCATTTTGGTGTACGGAAATACCTCTATCCCCGCGGCGCGTTTGGTCTGCCGCAGTTTCTCTGTTTCTTCTTTCATATGGATGATAAAGTCATGAGGCAGCACGGGGATGCTCACACTTCTGCGGCTGCGCCATTCATCCCGCAGCACATAGCGTTGGGAGCGCACCTCGTAAAGCGCCGCACAGAACGAGTTCGCATTCATGCCGGTCAGCCGGAGAAATTCGCCCGTCTTGTTTGCCCTGTCACCGCCCGCGAAAATGGTGCAGACGTCCCAATCGCTGAGCGTATCGGCTTCGTCCCGCAGCGAGGAAAAAACGATCAGCCTTGCCGCTCTGCCGTTAAAATGAATGGAGGTTTCACGCAGCTCCCCTCTTAGCGTTTTGTCCGCGGTCTTAACCCGCACGCTCCTGTGCTGAGCGCCCGGCTCATATTCCATCCCCGCAGGCGTTTCGTCAAAGGGTTGGCTCACCTTCAGGCCGCTGTTATCGGCCGCCTCGTTGGCATACAAAATCCGTCCCGTATCGCTCTCGGCCACGATGACGGGAAGCGGCAGTTTCATCATGTATTCGGGTGTCATTAAATCATCCGGCATAAATGAAATTATACGCAGTTATGTCTGAAAATATTGACGAACTGCGCGGTTCAATTTGCAAAATTTGCGGAACGATTATTTTGCGGCAACTCACACGTCGCCGCGCCGCACAGATTGCTTTTTTTCGTTTCGATTTTGGTTCTGGTTCTCCGCGGTCAGCGGAGTCTGCCCGCGGCTTTTGATATACCGTCGTTTCTTGCTGTCTACCTGGCTGTCTTTTGCCATACCCATTCTCCTTAATTGATTGTTCATATCAATTATTTGTCGTAAATTGCGGGCTTATACGAATAAAATAGTACTGAAAAAAACGGTTCAAAATGGTATAATCAATCAAGGAATGTAGAAAGCAGGCTATACTATGCGTATCATGGTTGCGGGAGGAACCGGGCTGCTCGGATATCACACCATATTGGCGGGGATTAAAAGAGGCCATACCTTCGGTGCGCTGACCATTGACGACGTCAAGTTGGGTGAATGGTATCCAGACTCTGTGGCATTATCGTTTGGCGACTTGTTCACACTGTCCGAGGCGGAGCTTACCTCCCGTTTTACGGGATTTGACGCGCTGGTATACGCGGTGGGCCCGGACGATCGCGTTACGCCGCCCGCGCCCGCATACGAATTCTTTCACGAGAGGCTTGTTGAAGCCTGCGTGAAAACCGTGAAAGCGGCTATGAAAGCCGGTGTTAAGCGCTGCGTGATCATGGGTTCATACTTCGCTTATTTTGACCGGACATGGCCGGAAAAACAGCTCAGCAGCCGTCACCCTTATATCCGCTGCCGCGTCGAACAGGCGCAGCGTACCATTGAGGCGGGCGCAGGCATGATGGATGTGATGAACCTCGAGCTGCCTTACATTTTCGGCAGTATGCCGGGGCGCGTTCCGATCTGGAGAAGCGCGCTGCTGGACCGTTTTGATAAGGGCCGTGTGATTTTCTTTCCGAAAGGCGGCACCAGCATGATCGCGGTGCAGCACGTCGGAGAGGCGGCCATAGGCGCGCTGGAGCATGGCAGCCACGGCGGGCGTTATCCCGTGGGCGACGAAAACCATACCTTTCACGAGATGCTGGAGATGTTGACAGAGGCGCTCGGCAGACAAAAGAAAATCATTGACATCCCCCGCTTTCTGGCTGTGCTGGCTGGCCGGGCGATACGCCGTGACAACCGGAGAAAAGGCCATGAGAGCGGCTTGGATCCCGTGTATCTGATGCGGGATATTATGACGGATTATTGCTATTTTAATCCGGAGGAAAACGCGAAAGCGTTAGGTTTCGGGAGAGGAGGTCTCAAAGAGGCGATCGCGGATACCGTGCGCGCCAGTTATACCCAAAACTAAATTTAACACACATGTTTTCGAGGTGGACAATGCCAACCGCAATTATTTATGTTTTTTCCGGTACTTACAACACGCTCAAGGCCGCCCGGATGGTTAGTTGCGCGCTGCAGGAGGGCGGAGTGAAAACGACAGTGTGTGAGGTAAAAAAGCCGCTCGGCGCGCTTCCAAAACCGGACGCGTACGATTATATCGGCTTTGGTTATCCTGTGCACGCTTATAACGCTCCGCAGATTTTTGTCGAGTTTATCCGGGGTTTACCGGCGCTTAAGCGCCCTGTTTTCCTGTTTAAAACTTCGGGCGAGCCTTTTCGCATGAACAATGCTTCCTCCTGTATGATTCACCGTCTGCTCCAAAGAAAAGGGTATGATTTGCGGCTGGAAGCGCACATGCTGATGCCGTACAACATCATGTTCCGATACCCGGATGCGCTCGCGAAGCAGATGTATCTGCATACGCAGGCGCAAAGCAAGCTGCTTGCGACACGCCTGCTGGGCGGGGAGCGCGACAGGATCCGCTTTCATTTGGGTCACTGGGTGATATCGTTTCTGATGCGCATCGAATGGCCGGGTGCGAAGCTGAACGGCCTGATGTATTCGGCTGATAAAAAAAAGTGCACGCTGTGCCGCAGGTGCGTCTCCATGTGTCCCGTCAACAATATTCGGCTGGAGAACGGTAAAATTAAATTCGCCGGTCAGTGCGCGATGTGCATGCGCTGCGCCATGTTTTGCCCGCGGGACGCGATCAATCCGGGGCTGGTGCGGTTCTGGAAGGTGCATGGCGGATATGAATTTAAGCGCTTGCTGGATGATCCGGCTATCCCTTCGGATTACGTCCGGGACGATACCAAAGGTTACTTCCGGCTCTTCCGCAAGTATTATTGCAAAGCCGACGCTGAATTGACGCGATACGGCATACCCTGTGATTTCAAGAGTTCGGGCCAGCCTGCGGTCAACTTCCCCGATACCGTTTCTGAAGAAGACGATTCCGACGTTGTCGGCATGATATGAGACATACAAAAAACCGGCAATTGGCATTACACCAATCTGCCGGTTTCTATAACCACAATCGTTTAGCTTTATCGCTTTCAGGATTAAATGAATCAGAAAATGCAGATTCATCATCTCTGACGACTGCATCTTACATCCGGCTTATTTTGTCAGCCCGTAACCCGCTTCCTCCACCGCTTCTTTGATGTCCTCGAAGGATACGGTTTCTTCGTCAAAATCAACCGTCATGCTTTCCGTTGCCAGATCGACTTCGCACTTTTTTACGCCGTTCAACGCAGTCACAGCGTTTGTCACATGCTTCACGCAGGCACCGCAGCCCATCCCGGTCACGTGGTAATTCCCTCTGATCATATTGATAACCTCCTCCGTTTCACTGTATTATTTTTTACGATTCGATTTTAGCGGCCTGTGTCATCAGTTCCGCACCCAGGCAGCTCGCTTTGCTCCAAATGAGCTGCGAAAACATGCTGTCGTCATGCGGCGCGCTGTCGCCGGTCGCCGGAGTAAGCTCGATGCAGAACGCGGGCAGCTCAAAATCCTGACGGAACCAGTTTTCAAAGCCCGCACCATAGACCGCCGGGTCCTCCGAAACAGGCTGCAATGAATACCCGGTCACATCCGCCAACGTCTGCGCGATTGAATCAGCCGCGGCAATCGCTTGTTCCGTGCCACTATCCGCCCAGTAGATCACCTCGCCCTTGGTATGGAACGACGCAGCAAGCACGAACTCATTCTCATTGCAAAGCGCCATCATCGCCTGCACCTCCGGCTCGGTCGCTGCGGCTTCGCCCTTGTACATCTCGGAACTGGGAACGTCGGTATTGCTGTCTTTTTCTTCCCAATGGCAGGGGTACTGACGGTTTAAATCGACGCCGTTGATATTGGCCTTCCATTCCTCATAACCACCGTTCCTTGGCATGCTTTTGACTTTCTCCGGGTTACTCGTAGACTCCACGCCGTTCTGCACGAGGTTGACGCCATCCGGATTGACCATCGGCACGATATAAACGGTCAGCTCATCAAGCAGCGTTTTGATTTCATAGCCGCCGAAATCGCCCGAGCCGTAATAGGCCTGCGCGTATTCGTCCACCGTTTCCATCAGGAATGTGGAACTCATGTATTCACGCGCGTGGTGGGCACCCGCAAGGACAAGCTTCTTATCGCCTCTGCCCAGCCGGATGAGCAGCAGATCCCTGCCCTCCACGGAATGGCCGATCACATCGGTGCTGATCAGTTCGGGATACAGCGCGGCAAGCGCCTGTGCGTCATCAACCATCTGCTCATAGCTGTACGTGCGATTCGGATCGACGATGTCGGAAAACGCATCCGTATTGCCGGATGGCTGCACCGTAGCCTGCGAAGTTTCCGAAACGGTCTGTTCAGGCGTCGGCGCCGCAGGCACTACGGAGACAGAAGGCGGATTCAATCCGCAGCCCGAAAGCAGCATGACAGCAGACATCAAGGTTAATCCTGCAATTTTACAAAACATATTTTTCATTTTCATGCTATCTATCATACCCCATATTGACAATAGCCGTCAATAAACGTAAAATGAAGTTGACAAAATACTATTTTCAACCAGTACCTTGTTTTGTTTATCATCGTATGATCCCGGTATCTCCGCCTTGAGGCTCTGATATGAAGTCATTTTTGACGAAGGTAAAAAATCGTTACACGTATAATAAAACCATTGAAGCCGAGTTCGCAAGGATTAATATTCGGCATATTTTTTTCGGTGCCCCCGTCGCGGCGATGATTCATGCCGCTCTGATCGTTTATATCGGGTTCTCTAAAGCCAGTAACGATATCAATTCGCTGCTGTGGAAACGTGCGCTGCTCATTACACATAGCGCAATGCTACTATGCATGCTGGGTTGTTTTTTACTCGTATTTTATCTCCGCAGTAAAAATGACAAACCATTATGGCTGGCTAAGTCTTTGCAGTATTTCATCATGACCGAGCTGGCTGCAGGCGGAATCGCGCTGGCGTCCATCGACCAGCTGGTTACAACCAGCATTACGCCCTATATATTAATCTGTCTGACACTGGGCACTTTTTTGCTGATTCGCCCGCTGCACTCGTTTTTCCATTATACCGTCTCGTTTTTCGCGTTTTATATCGTAATGGCCTCCGGCAATCTGCCGGCGGACACGCTCATGTCCAACTATATCAACGGGCTCGCCGCCGCCATACTGGGGTTTTTACTTACCGCCGTATTATGGCGCCATAACCATATCAGCTTTAACCAGCGCAAGAGGATCATCGAACAGAGCCGGGAGCTTGAAGAGGCTAACCGGAAACTGGAGAAGATGGCGTTCTACGATTCGCTCACCGGGCTGCCAAACCGCCAATATTTCGATCAGGTACTGCAAAAAGAGATCTCGCTTAATTACCGTATGGGCTTTGAATCGTATTTGATTATGCTCGATATTGATCTCTTTAAGAACATCAACGATATGTACGGTCACCCGATCGGCGATAGGCTGCTGATTGAAATCGGCAAATTGTTAAACGAAAACATTCGCAAATACGATACCCTTTGCCGACTGGGCGGCGAGGAGTTCTTGTTGTTGCTTCCTCAGACCAATGCCGAAGAGGCGCTGTCCGTTGCGGAAAAGCTGCGCTGCATTCTGGAGTCGCATACGTTTTGCATCAGGGATCACATCCTTCACGTTACTGCGAGCTTTGGTGTTTCGAGACTTTCATATACCTCCGATCCGCAGGTGATCGCGCAATATACCCAAGTCGACAACGCACTTTATCTGGCCAAACAATGCGGCAGAAATTGTGTGAAAACCGCATAAATTCTGAAAACCACATAACAGTTCAGATGAATGAAGAACGCCCCGCTTTCTTGAAAACGGGGCGTTATCTGTTCGTAATCGAAAATTTAGTTATGATTTAACCGTGGCACGACGCGTCAGCAGCCACGCCAGTCCTCCGAATATCACGATGCTGAACAGGTTTGCCAGCACCGTACTGTATGGATTCCCCGTTCCGAGCAGGCTGGTCACGGCTGCAAAGAACCGGCCAACCGCAAGGGTAATCGCGCCGTTAAACAGACTGGCATCCATAATCGGCAGCACGATGAAAAGGAATACCGGAACTCCGATGGATATGGCCAGCTTGAGCGGCTTATTCATCCGATAATAAGCGGTCGTAATAAACAGCCCCACCATGGCCGCGGCCATATAGCAGAATACGGCCCAGACGAATCCATTGGCAATTGACGAAAACGTATTGATCCGATCTGCCAACCCAAACCGTTCACCGAACGACTGGGAAAACATCGTATCATAGCGGAAAAACGAAGTCATGATTGCACCGATGATCCCGTCTATCAGCGCCATTCCGACCGAAACTGTTCCGAATGCGGCGACAGAGCTTAAAAACATGGTTCTGCGCGAAATGCCATTGGCGAGAAACATATGGAACTGCTGCCTGAATGCGTTGAGACCGCATACAAACAGAAATATTACAGTGGCCCCGTCAAACCCGCCCATAGAGCTGATAAGACCGTTGCGTTCCAAAAAAAACTGAGATATTGCAGTCAGAATCAGCAATGCGATGATGACGATGTAGTAGATCATTACGGGTTTTCTTAATTCAAACAGCTGGTACTTATACGCAGATTTAATTCTCATGAACGGTTCCCTCCCGCATTGGTTAAATGAATGAACAGACTCTGAAGCCGCATCTTGGATATCTCAATCCCCTGCGGCGCATCGCCTGGAGTGAGCGTATCGAGCAGATACGCGCTCTTCATGCCGCCCAGCACATCCGCACCTAGCACGTTCTTGCCGCGAGTAAATTCGTCCACCAGACCTTGCGGCCCTGTGGCTGTATACCCCATAGACAGCACCTGCTGAACGCTGTCCTGAATCAACAGTCTGCCCTCTTTAATGATCACGACCTTTTCGATCACCTCCGCCGCCTCCTCGATCAGGTGCGTGGAGATTACGATCGTGCGCGGATTAGCACTGTAATTTTCAAGCAGTTCGCGATAAAACAGGTCTCGGAAATTGGCGTCCAGCCCCAGTACCGGTTCGTCGAGCAGCAGAATGGGCGCATTGCACGCCAGCGCAATAATGATCTTATAGATCGACATATACCCCGTCGAGAGCGTCTTCTCCCGCTTCTTGATGTTGAGCGAGAACTTGTCAGCCAGCTTGCAGGCGTACTCCATATCCATCCCGGGATAGAACTCTGCAGTCCAATCAAATATCTCCTTGAGGGACATGCTGCCCGGATAGAGCCCTTTTTCGCTCATGCAGTATACCTTGGATAAGGCTTTGTCATTTTCATGAACGTTTTCCCCATCGATGGTAATCTCACCGCTCGTCGGGAATATTTTGTTGGTGATTAAGTTTAGCAGCGTTGTTTTTCCTGCGCCGTTTCTGCCCAGCAAGCCGTATATGCAGCCGCCTTCAAAACGTGTGGAAACATTGCTGAGTGCGGTGGTTGCCCCATACTGCTTTGTAACGTTCTTAATTTCAATCGCGTTCATTTTTCATACCCCCGCATAATCATTTCATGAATTTCTTCCTTTGTAACGGAAAGCTTTTTCGCCTCCGTTACGAGCGGCAGCACGAAATGATCAAAAAAAACGTGCTTGCGCTTATCCATTACCTTTTCTTTGGCACCCGTCGCAACGAACATGCCGAGCCCCCTCCTTTTATAAAGTATGCCGTCATCCACCAACAGCCCGATGCCCTTAAGCACCGTTGCGGGATTGATTTTGTACTGCACGGATATCTCGGTCGTGGAGGGCACCTGCGACTCCTCCCCGTACGCACCCGAAATGATCGCGCTTTCCAACTCGTCCGCAATCTGTTGGTAGATGGGTGTTTCACTTTGAAAATTCAGATTCAAAAAATCACCCCCATGGTTAACTACTTATGTAACTAACTATAAGGGCAAAAAACTGATTTGTCAATACTTTTTTATTTACGCCTCATATCGGATACAAACGCGGTCGCGCCCTTGCTGCTTGGCTTCATATAACGCTTTATCGGCAAGGAATAAAAGATGGTCGATCTGCTGGCTGCCCGGTTCCTTCATGCCGGATACGCCGATGCTGACCGTCAAACGGATGACCCGGCTGTCAATCATAAAATTGTTCTGACGTACCGCTTTGCATATTCTGTCGGCTACGGTTTTCGCTTCCTCTAATTGTGCAGACGGCAGTAAAATTAAAAATTCCTCTCCCCCGTAGCGCCCCACGACATCGCTCTCCCGCACCTGGCTGCAAATAATGCGAGAGACCTCTTTGAGTACAATGTCCCCCGCCTGATGGCCGTGCTCGTCGTTGACCTTCTTGTAATGATCGACATCCACCATGATCAACGAAAACGCTTCACCGGTCTCCGCAGCCTGATTGATCGTCTTTTCTGCCAGAGGAAAGAACATTCTGCGATTGAGCAAACCGGTCAGCGGATCCATAGAAGCTTCCAGTTCCAGGTCACGAACCAGGTTGATGTGGGAGGTTACGTCCGTCAGCACCAGCAGATAACCGTAATCTTTTTTAATCGCGCTCTGTTTAATATTGAGCCTTGTAATCTTGGCGGAGAAAAACCGTTTGTCCTCATCCATACTGACCTCGACAAGGCTTTCCCCGCTTTCCATCAGTGTTTTTACAAGGCTTTCGTCCTCGACAAAAAGCGCCTGAAGGGACATATATTTATGGTCCATGAGTTGCGGAAATATCCGATGGGCCGCGGCATTGGCTTTTACGACTGACATGGAATCTGCCAGCACCAGCACGGGGTAATCCATCCCGTCAAAAAGCTGTGAATAGGCTAGCGGGATAAGATCGAACAGCGAATACTTGAACAGTGTCGCAAACAACAGCAAGCAAGAAGCGCTGAGCAACAACACGACATAATCGACCGGTGCGGTGGCTGCTGAAAAAAATGTGGTCACGGCGAACGCAAATGCAAAAACGCTGAGCAGCAGCATAATTAACGCCTGCCGTTTTCTGATCCCCTCTGTTTTTTGATAAGTATACCTGTAATGCCATATGGTGATTGCTGCAAGTATGACATTCCATATGGCGGTTACATAATACCATATGCCTTTTTGATATATGATCACTTCCAGATGGCCCCAGCTTACTACGCTAAAACCGCTGTAATACAAGCCATTAAGGGTATGAGTCAAGTTAAGCGCCACAGTAACGGCTGGAATCGCCAGTAAGATGATTTTTTTTAGTGTACTCCAATGGTAATTCTCATAACAGAAACGTATGCAGATCATGAGCCAAAACGGTATAATAAAAGGCAAGCCAACATATTGAACATGATTAAAGATCAATTTCCAAATTAAGCTTTGACTGGCAAGCTCCATCGCATATCCGAAAATATAGAGAATATTCGCAATTAAGAGCAGCTGAACAAGCCCGACATACTGGGCGGTTTTCCTTTTTGTCTGTAAATATAGAACGAATATCGTAAGGCTGGCGCTGAACAAAAGCAGAATGCTCACCAGCATGATTGCAAGGTTCAATATACCTCCCACCCGGCATGGTCAAATATTATGTTTACCAAATATATTTACCCCATATTCTTGTGTTGTATCACTTTTCTTTAGAATCTCGCAATAAAAGCCTCATTCATATGCTTTAATTCGCACTACTATGCGGTTATAGATACTTGGTTATGGGGAATGTTAATGAGGCGTATATAAAAAATGCCCTCATAAAAGGCGTTACAGGCTGTCGCTAAAGCTTATCATGCCTCCCTCAGATGAGCACCCTCCGGGTACGTAGGAGGTGGCGCGCAGCGCCAGAGGGAGTGACCGGTTTCAAGCCAATATCTCTCCCCCAGTCACCTATCGGTGACAGCCCCCTCGCCGGGGTCCCCGAGAAGCGTAGTTTTTGGGGTGGTCGTCCGAGGGGGCCATAAAAAGAGCTTTTTTGACGCTCTGAAATGCCCACATAAGAGGGCGATAAGGGTTAGAGCTTTATTACGCTGAGCGCGGCAGTGGTGCCGCTCCCGGCGAGCGTCACCTCCAGCGGAGATAATGCGGTCATAACGATACGGATACGGCTTCCCTCATTAAGACGTGCCAGTGCAAACCCTGTTATCGACTGAAATCCCGACCGTAATGGCATATCCCATATACCGCCCTGAATATTACAGCCATTTACCTGCAGTGCGAAGACTGCTTGTTTTGCGGAATCGGACGTGACACAAAGCGCCATCTCGATGTAATAGTCACCAGCGGCGCTGACGACCAGTTCCGCGGAACCCGCCTCGTGCGTGATACCTCCGGCCAGCGGCATACTATCACTGAGTGAAATAGCGGCCGTTTCGCCCGGCGTTCTCACTGCAAGCTTTAAGGGGCCGGACTGAAAAGCCCCTCCGTAAGCGGGTATATTCCCATTCACTGGTGCGGATGGTTTTCCGGCTGGCCTTCCCGGTGTATTAACGCGCGGAGCAGCCGGAGTCTCTTGAGGGGCGTCAGTCCCAGCCGTGTTGTTCGTGCGCGCGCCATTCTTACCGGACGGACTTCTGTAGATAGTACGGTTGACCATATCAATCACTCCTCCGCTGACTTGATAAACGAATTCGGCGCGACGCAGTGCCGCGGTCTTACGGTTGCTTATCCTGGATATTACCTGCTTTCGTTTTTCCGGTTTTTGCTTTTCCCTGAATTTCCGGCACATGAGGGTCAATTCTCCGTTTGAGCGTATGATCCCCTTCTGTGCCGTGCGGCTGACCCGGATCCGGGCGGCGCATTCCTGCTTTGGCCATGCGATATCCTCCATTTCATTTTTTCATAGTATCTGCCGTTTCACCGGCACCATGCATGAAATGAGCGCAAAGAATCGCATCCGCACTGCGGGTTTCAATCGGTTGTCGTGATGACAAAGCTTCCTCGCCATTTGACGACGCGTTTTGCTTCCTCCCCGTCATTCGGACAAGTCGGAAATTGTGCTGACGTCAGGTTATTCCCGACAGCCAGGTTCTCCACGGTAACGCTTTCGATTTCGGGCAAGGGAGTAAGCGAGCATGTTCCGCCGATTACGGCATCCACTTGCGCGCTGCCCGCAGCGGATACCCATCCCAAAGGATCACTGGATGAGGTTGCGGCACAGCCCGCCGAAGAATTGTCCGCCGCGCCACTAAATGTCGCCATCCTCTGCTGCATTTCGATAGCGGGTCCGCTTTTGACAATGGGATACGCGGCGCATATGTATGGGATATTGCCTATGATATAATAGATGCACATCTGTACGAGCCCGACCTCCGGGACATCAATCTTCTCCTGTTTTGCGACCACTTGCAGGCGGCTGGTATCAAACATTACACTTTTCACACCGTTGGGATCTGAAAAGTCTTCGTCCAGCATGAATGGCGGCCAAAGCTCAGCAATCGCGCAGAATGGCACTCTGATTACAGCCATTTCATTCCCTCCTTTAAGCCTAACAACAATATCATTCAATTTCATGTTATTCCCGCAAGGCGATTATGTGACCGTTGTGCATGTCTCAAATAAAACAAACGAGAAAAAGGAGCGGCCATTTAGACTGCTCCCGTATTCCGGAAATAGTTCATTTCCCCATGGCTCTATTCCTTGTCCGAAGCTTGAGCGCCGTCACGCCGCACATCGAACCAGAATACCACCCCTTGCGGCATGTTGCGTACGCCAAACTGCTGACCCGAAGCCGTCTGAATTGCCTTTACAATGGATAACCCCAGACCGTAGCTGTCTTTTACGCGCGTTCGCGCGCTGTCCATTTTGTAAAAGCCGTCCCACAGGTAAGGCATCTGGTCCTCGGGGATCGGCTCTCCGGTATTAAAAACCCGGATACGAATGCTGGCCCCGATATCTTCAGTGGATATTTCGATATGCTTGTTCCCGTCTCCGTAACGCGCCGCGTTAGAGATGTAGTTGGCAAGCACCTGTTCAAAACGCATTGGATCAAAAACGCCAAACTGTGCGCCGTCTGCCTTGACGGTAATATGCAAGCCATTCTCCAGAATATAGCCGTCATACTTCTCCAGAAAAACCTGAATGCGTTCGTATACGCTGAGGACCTCGCTCTGCAGCGCAAGACGTCCGCTTTCCATGCGCGATAATTCCATCATTTCTCTGAGAAGGCGGTTCATCTTTGCCGCCTCTTCGGCGATCACCGATATATACAGATCCTTCTGGGACGGCTCCGCAGCGTAACCGGCCGCCATTTCGTCCGCGTACCCTTTAATCAGCGATAAGGGTGTCCTGAGTTCGTGCGAAGCGTTGGAAATGAACTGCCGTTGGGCGACGATATCCTTTTCAAGCTGTTCGTTCTGCAGGCGTAGCGAGTCCAGCGCTCTTTTGAGCTTATCCCCCAGCAAATTGACATCGCTGCCCAGGCCTTCGAGTTCGTCGCCCGTCTTAATGCTGCACGGTTCCCCAAACTGCAGCGCAGCGATCTCTCCCACCTTGTCTTTGATCTGCCGGATTGGCCGGGTGAAGCGCCGCGAGAGTTTAAATACGAAAACTGAGCTGAGCCCCAGTGTGAGCGCCGCACAAGCAACGAGCAGGATGTTGGCTTGCCGAATGCTCTGATTAACCGGTGCAATGGCCTGCATCAGGATGATGCGTACACCGCTGTCCAGTTCGCTGACACAGATCATCATTTCGATTCTCGTTTTGGGCTCGACAGCCATCCCGATGGACGTATTCTCGTCCATCTGCACCCAATCCTGCGGATTGTTTATTGGGCCGCCAAAATTGCGGGTCACAATCGACGGCCCTTCCGGGAAGACACCCTCTTCCGGCTGTGTCGAATCGCTGCTTGTCTCAGGCCCGGTGTAGATATCAGACGGTTCCGCACCGGCACTCCCCGCCTCGCCTGTACCTGCACCTTGCCCGATGATCGTACTGCTTCCCTGCTGCGGCATCAACCCAAACTCCTTGGAGTCTGAATACAGTATCTTTTCTTCCGTACGCACCACCACGTCGTATGAGCTGCCGGCAGTGAGTTCTTTGATTTCATCCGCCAGCGTACTCCACTCGGCGGTATAATCGATACCCGACAGCGTTTCGACAGCGTGCATCATCGTGCCACGGATGGAACTATAGTACAGAGGCTTTAACAGCAGCGAGTTGGCCAATAAAATTAACGCAGATATCCCCAGCACGACCGCAATGATCGTAGTAAAGAGCCGCCGTGAGATGCTGGTCTTCATGGCTCAACCTCAAATTTGTATCCATAACCGCGCAGCGTCAGGATATACCCGCCGCAGCGACCCAGTTTGTTTCGCAGCCGGTTGATATGCGTGTCTACCGTATTGGATGAACCTAAATAGTCGTAGCCCCACACAGTTTCGAGAATCTGATCGCGGTTCAGTGAAATGTTGTAGTTATCCGCGAGGTATTTGAGCAGGTCGTATTCCTTGCGGCTCAGCACAATGCGCTCGCCGTCAATAAACACCTCGCGGCCGCTCGTATCGATCCGCATACCGCCAAACTGGGTACGCGCCCGGCTCTCTTTATCGCTTCGGCGAAACATCGCTTCCATCCGGGCCACCAGCACCATGGGTGTGAACGGCTTGATCACATAATCGTCCGCGCCGCAGTCAAGGCCGTTCACCTGATCGTAATCTTCTCCCTTGGCTGTCAGCATCAGAATCGGGCAATTCGATATAGCCCGGATTTTTCGGCAGCAGTCCAGCCCGTTCATTAGCGGCATCATGACATCAAGCACCACCATGTCGGGATTTCCCGCTTCAAATGCCTGCAGCGCCGCCTGTCCGTTGCCCGCCTCGATGACCTCAAAGCCGCGGCTTTCCAGCACGACGCGCAGCAGGTCCCGGATGCTGGTTTCGTCGTCAACGACCAGCACTTTTTTCGTCATACTCTTGTTCATGCACTCACCCCGCAAAATTATACCACGCGGCCTGGAAGAATCCCACTTATTCCTATTCGTACCTCAGCGCTTCAATCGGACTCAATTTGCTCGCCTTGATCGCGGGATAGATGCCAAAGCCGATACCCACAAGGATTGAAAACAGCATCGCCATGAGCATCACGCCGGACTGCACGGTCACCTCGGTGTCCATAAGCGTCCCGACAAACCCGGAACCCAGCTGGGCGAGGAGCACGCCGATCAACCCGCCGATGCCGCTTACGAGCACCGCCTCAAACAGGAACTGCATTAAAATATCCTTGCGGGTCGCGCCGATCGCCTTCTCTACGCCGATCTCGCGCGTACGCTCCATCACCGAAACCAGCATGATGTTCATGATGCCGATACCGCCCACGAGCAGCGATATGCCCGCGATGCCGCCCAGCATGGCGGTCTGGGTCGCCGTCACCTCGCTGAGAGACTCCAGTATGCTCTCCTGGCTGCTGACGGAATAGCCGTTATCTTCGGTCGTATACTGCAGCATAAAGTTTTCGATGTTGGCGACAGCGGCGTCAACAGTATCCGTCGAAGACGCGCTGGCGTATATTGTTGATATCGTCGTATTCTCCATCTGCCGCTGTGCCGTGACGAACGGGATCATCACGATCTCATCGTTGTTTGTGGTCTCATCATCGCCCTGCGCGGTAAGGACGCCCACGACCTCGTATTTCACGCCGTCGATCGATATCGTTTTGCCCGTTACATCGAGCGAACTAAACAGCTCCACGGCTACATCCTGCCCGATCACCGCAACTTTAAAACGGTTTTCGCTGTCGCGGTCGGTGATAAAACGTCCTGAAGTGAGTTCGTACTCGCGGATACTCTGGTAATCGGCCAGCACCCCCGCTACGCTGACGTCCTCCATGCTCGTATTGCCGTACTTGATCGTATAGGAACCCGACACATACGGGGATACCGCCGCAATGCCCTGGAGCCTGCCAAGCGCCTCCACGTCATCAAGGTCCATGTCTGCGCGACTGTCGCGCACGCTGACGGTGAGCAGATTGGAACCCAGGCCCTCGATCTGCTCCGTTACCGCCGCATTGCTGCTCTGTCCGACCGAAATCAGCGCGGTCACCGCAAATATTCCGATGATGATTCCCAGCATCGTCAGGAAGGAACGCAGCTTGTGAACCCAAACAGCCTTGACCGCTGATAGAAACGTATCGGTAATCTTCATGCGATGCCTCCTTTTCGGACGTCGGATATCACCTTGCCGTCGCTGAGCTGGAGCACACGCTGCGCCTGCTCCGCGATTTTGGGGTCATGCGTGATCAGCACGATGGTGTTGCCCTGCGCATGCAGCTCCCGCATCATCCTCATGATATCCGCACTGCTTTTGGAATCGAGATTGCCTGTCGGCTCGTCGGCCAATAGTATCGGGGGCTTGTTGACGAGCGCCCGGGCAATCGCAGCCCGCTGCTGCTGTCCGCCCGAAAGCTCTGTCGGCTTATGTTTCATCCGGTCTTTCAGGCCCATCTTCTCCAGTGCCTCCTCGGCACGACGCCGACGTTCCGGTTTGGGAATCCGCGCATATTTGGCGGGACGTTCCACATTCTCAAACGTCGTCATCTTTTTGAGCAGATTGAACTGCTGAAATATGAATCCGATCTTCTGATTCCGCACCTTGGCCAGTCTGCGGTCGGAGAAGGATGATATATCCTCTCCGTCCAGCAGATACACCCCCGATGTGGGAGAATCGAGGCAGCCGATCATATTCATCAGCGTGGATTTGCCGCTGCCAGAGGCACCCACGATCGCAACAAACTCTCTTTCTTCGATCGTGATGCTGACGCCATCCAGCGCGTGCACCTGTTCGCTGCCCATATCGTAAATTTTGTACATGTCTTTGATTTCAATCAATGCCATACTGTTTCACCGCCATATCTTCGCTTGTGTGCATCAGTCGCGACCCGGGAAATTACCTTGAGGCATCTGTCCCCCGCCCTGAATGTTTCCCGGCATGCTGCCCGTCATTCCGCCCATGCCCTGCATGAAGAATCCGCCTTCCGAGCTGCTCTCCGACTCCTGCGCAAGCACATATTCGCCCTCCGAGAGTCCGCTGGTAATCTGAATGTAGTACGCGCTTTCTATTCCGGTCTCCACCGCGCGCACTTCCGAGTAAACAAGCTGGGAGGGATCAGACAGCATCGTGATTCCAAGTTTTGAAGCGTCATCGCCCATATATTCCGCGAGAGCGTCATAATCCTTATTGGTAATCAGCTGCTTGATTGCGGCAATCTCCTGCTCGCTCCGATCTACCTTCACCATGACGTAGCTGGTATTGCCGGTCGTAATGACATCGTCTACCGGTACAAGCAGCGCGTCCGTCGCCTCCTGTGCGAGAATCTCGCAGCTCAGTGTCATATTGATCTTGAACCGATCGTCATCCTTAACCGCAACCATAACATTGTACGTCGTAATGCCGCCCGACGCGGTTCCGTAGTCCGATATACCCGTTACCGTACCTTCAAACACTTCATTCGGTAGGCTGTCCAGCTCGACGTTGACGTTCTGGCCGACTGCGATGGCATTGATATCAAGCTCGTCGACCGAAACCGTAGCAGACCAATCCTCAGTAGAGTCCACGGAAATCAGCGGTGCGCCTTCCTCGTATTCCTGACCATCCGCAATATTCACGGTGCTTACCACGCCTGCGCCGGGCGAAGCGATCTGCCCCGCTTCCATCAGGCTCTTCAGCGTTTCGTATTGAGATTTCAGATCCACCAAACTATCGTATTGTTCCTGTACGTCCAGTGAGTACTGGGAAGCCCGGTAAATCGTCTCTCCCTGCTCGATCTCGTCGTTCTCGGAGAAGTTGACGTCGCTGATGATGCCATAGCTGCTTTCGATCTCCTGATACGCTGCAAGCTCAATCTTGCCGGTAAACAGTTCGTTTCCATCGGCATCGTATACGACCGCGTCCGCAC
>JAEWCC010000066.1 GCA_023390815.1 Bacillota bacterium | reverse complement strand
CCCTTCTCAAACTGCGGGCACCAGCCCGTCAGATACCAGCCGTTGGCGACGTTGAGCTCGTCATAATAGATCAGCGCTGCGTCCAGCTTCTTTTCCGCCAGGATACCGCGTATCTTTTCGATCCGCGCGTCCGTTTCTTTCCGGTTGTAGTACGACATGGTTTTGCTCCTTTATAATGAAATGAATCTATCGTTCCGGCGATTGCCGGTTAAATGCAGGATGATCCCCATAAGGGTGGCAGGCTCCTGAAGACATGCGCAAGGTAAGGGAAAACTATCCACTGCCCCGGCGCTCGGTCAGTGCTGCCGCATACGTTGCGGGTAAGTGCGGGCCAGCCTCCGGCCTCGCTCCTATACATTCTCAGGGAATCACAATCATGTCCTTGCGGTAATGGGTCATGTTTTCCGCCGCGCCCGGCGCGACGCGGATACTGTCCTCCAGGCGGAAGCCGTAGCCGTCTCGGTTGCCCATGAACAGGCAGATGCAGTATGTCATGTTCTCCCGCATCACATAGTCGCTCCCCTGCTCGATCCACGGCGGCTCGCCTTCCATCAGGCCGGTGCCGTGGCACGGGCCGTACAGCAGCCAGTCGGCATATCCGTTCCGGTTCATGGTCTCGTAAAAGGCGCGTGCAACGCTGCCCGCGTTATTGCCCGCGATAAGCTGCGCCAGTATCGCCTCATAGCCTTCGTATCCGGCGCTGATGGCATCCGTCATCCACTTCTCCGGCTTGCCGATGATCACCGGACGCCCGATCGTAGAGGCGTAGCCTTCGTACCGCGCGCCGATCTGCAGATGCACCAGCTCGTTTTTTTCGATTACCTTGTGCCGCGCGCGGCTGATGGCCTGGTTGCCCCCCTGCCCCGCAAGCACCCAGGTGGGGTAAGCCTCATTCTCCGCACCCAGCTCGTGCATGCGTCCGAGCGCCAGCCCGCGCACCTCAAGCTCGGTCATACCGGGCCGGATATGCGCGATCACATAATCCATGGCCTGCGCTGTTATGCTTCCCGCATGGCGCATGCACGCGATCTCAGCGGGAGATTTGATCATGCGCAGCTGCATCACAAGCTCGTCGCCGCGTATGATCTCTATGTTCTTAAATCTTTGCAGGCTCTCTTTGAGTTCTTCAAACAGGTAATGCGGCACAAGGTTGTAACCTGCGATCGCGAGGCGTTTGGGTGCACCGCCCTGCGTCAGGTCTTCAATCACATCGCCGAATGTCTGCAGCACGTGCCCGGGGTATTCGGGATTGGACGATTCGCGGAACGCGGCCAGCCTTCGGATGTCGCCGATACGGCTGTGGTCCCGGGCGAATGTCATACTCTCGGGCCCGATCAGCAGCACCGGCGCTCCTTCCGACGCAAACATTACGCCCGCGCTCTCGAAGGACGGCCAGTAATCCGAAAAATAGCGCTGGAACTGAGGCTCCGCCTCGTTGCCGTATGCAAGCAGGATGTCGACTCCCTGCTGCCTCATCAGCTCCTGCGCTTTTTTTACCCGCGCAGCAAATTCCGCGTTTGAAATGACAGGCCGCATCGCCCATTCCTCCTGATGTGTGAAGTGATTGTTAAGACCTTCGGTTCATATGTGTTCAAAAGATTAGATGGTGAGTACGGGATTGCTGAGAAACCGGCCTTGCGGCCGGTTTCTCCCCCTCATTTAGAACCAGACGTAATTAGCGATATCCGCTTTGTAGATCGGGCCGGTGGGATTGACGACCCAGTGTTCCACTTTCTCGCCCTTGATCAGCTTGTCGAGCATTTCGACCGACAGGCTGCCTTCCTTGTACGGGTCCTGCGCGACGCTCGCGTAAAGCTCGCCGCTTTCCAGCTTCTCTTTCACGATGAGGTCCTGGCCCTGGCAGATGATACCGAACTGGCCAAGCTTTCCGGCCTGGGAAATCGCGTTGTACGCGCCCTGGAACATGCCGCCGTCCTGCGTTACGACGAGGTCGATCTGATCACCGAACTTGGTCAGAAGGTCGTCCATAATCGTCATCGCCTTGGACGGGTCATATTCGGAATACATATGGTCGTTCAGGATGACGACATCCGTATCCTTGATAATCTCGTTGATGCCTTCGGTCAAATGTGTCGTGTAGCTGGAGCCCGGGCTGCCTTCGATGTACGCCACGTTCTTGGTTTCGGTCTTGTTCTTGTCGAAGTACTCCAGAATCAGACGTCCGAGGCTGCGGCCGATCTCCACTTCATCAGAGCACACCATGCAGGGTACCTTGTCGAGAATGGAGTCGTCCACCATCGTGTTGAGCGCCACCCAGGGCAGACCGGTGGAATTGAGGTAC
The DNA here is from genome assembly GCA_023390815.1 of Bacillota bacterium. Classification (GTDB taxonomy): domain Bacteria; phylum Bacillota; class Clostridia; order Christensenellales; family SZUA-584; genus JAEWCC01. The sequence continues at coordinate 11,151 of JAEWCC010000066.1, read as the reverse complement.
TCTACGATCGGCGGCGTGGAAGCCGTGTCGCCCGGCCAGTAGATCAGCGCATCGTAGCCGTCCGCAACCGCAGTCTTAAACTGCGAAAGTTGCTTGTCCGCGTTGGCTTCGCCGTCCACGATCTGGATCTGGTAGCCCAGTTCCGCCGCCTTGTCCTGCACAGCATCCTGCAGCGGAGAACCATACGGAGCGGTATAATACGCGCTGGACATAAAGATCTTTTTCCCATTGGACGCTGCCGCATTGCTGCTGCCGGAATTGTCCTGCGGAGTCTGGGCGCAAGCCGCAAAAACAACGGCCATAAGCGCCAACACCAGTATGAGCGATAGCACTTTCTTCATATTTATTCCCTCCTGTTTATTTGTTATTGCTTCCGCAATAAATGACGTCAGGATTTGTTGCGCATGTTCGCCACGGCGTCCAGCATGATGACGATAATCAGCACAAGGCCGCGGATAAACTTCTGCATCGAACCATCCACATTGAGCAATGTGAGCGCGTTGAACAGCACTGCCATCACGAGTACACCGATGATGGTTTTGTGCACGCCGCCGCTGCCGCCCATCAGGCTTGTGCCGCCGATGACGGTCGCCGCCACGCAGTACAGCGCGAGGTCCCCGCCGTAGGGTGCCCAGCCCGCCATGATGCGCGAGCAATACAGCATGCCGGACAGCGCCGCGCAGACGCCCAGCAGCACAAATACGATAAACTTGCTGAACTCCACGTTGATGCCCGACAGCCGCGCGACCTCGTAGTTTCCGCCCGTCGCGTAGATATCGCGGCCGAACTTGGTGTACTTTAAGAACCAGATGAATACTGCGATCACCACTGCGAATACAATCGGCGCGAGCGTGATGCCAAAGATATTGAACTGCCCGATGGCATACAGCGTTTCGTTGCTCGTATTGATCGGCTGCGCGTCCGTCACGACGTACGCAAGGCCCTTAATTGCCGTCATCGTACCCAGCGTGGCGACGAAAGCCGGAATTTTGACTTTAGCCACGAGCAGGCCGTTGAAAGCGCCCATCGCCGCGCCGCAGACCAGTGTAATCGCGAATGCCGCCGCTAAACCAAAGGCGTTACAGCAGATCACAAACAATACGGTAGACCACGCAAACACCGACGAGGCGGAGAGGTCAAATTCCGCGCAGATAATCGCCGCGGTCATCGCGCAGGCCGTAACGCCGTATACCGAGCATTCGTTGATGATGTTGACGATGTTGTCCCACATGAAGAAGGAACGCTTCGTGAACAGCATCACGATCACAAACACCACCAGGATCATGGAGACGGCGTTCCGGATGAAAAACGTCTTGAGGCTATCCCTATCCAATGTAAGCTTTTTCATTTGACATCTCCCTAACTTTAATGCGCTTGTTCCAGATATCCATCGAAACAGCCGCGATGATCAGCAGGCCTTTGACGATCTGCTGGTGATATGCCGTGATGCCGAGAATGTTGAGCGCGTTGCTCATGATGCCGATGATGATGATACCCAGCACCGTGCGTACAACACTCCCGCTGCCGCCGGTCATGCTCGTGCCGCCGACCACGATGCCCGCAATCGCGTCCATCTCGTAGCCGAGGCCCGCAGTCGGGTTGGAGGATGTCACGCGCGAGCAGAGTACAATTGCCGCGATGCCGGACATCAGCCCAGAGATCGCGAAGTAGCTGATGCGGTTTGGCTTGACGCGGATACCGCTCATTTTGGCGGCATTGATGTTGCTGCCGATGTAGCATAGTTGCCGCCCGTAACGGGTTTTGACGAGCAGGAACTGCAGAATGACCGCAAGCCCGAGGAATATCAGAATGGGCGTGATGCCCTGCCCAACCGACATAAAGAAGCCGGGATGCACGCGCCCCGCGATGAAGAGGCCGTTGGAGGGAAACAGCGCAATCGCCGCCACCACCACCTGCATACCATACGTGATGATAAACGCTTCGCCGCTGCGCCCGTTGATGAGCGAAACGAGCGTGCCGTTGATCACGCCTACCGCGATGCCCGCCAGCAGGCCGTACGCCACAGCCAAATAGTCCGGGACGCCCGCGTTGATGGAAAGGATCACGATAACGCCCGAGAGCGAGACGATGGAACCGACCGAGAGATCGAACAGCCCGGCAATGATGCAGTACGTCATGCCACAGGCCACGATACCGATCGTCGCGTTCTGCCGCAGGATGTTGAGCAGATTGTCCCAGGTGATAAAGCTGGGTTCAATAAAGGCGGTTACGATAATCAGCAACAGCACGACGATAAAGATCGCGTTGTCCCTTATAAAGTTTCTCAATGATCTTGAAGTATCTCTTTTCATTCCGGTGTCCCCCGTTAATCGATCGCGAGCTGCATGACGTTCTCCGCCGTCATGTTCAGCCCGGCCAGTTCGCCCTTGATCGTACCGTTGTGCATCACGAGGATTCTATCGCTCATTCCCAGCACCTCGGGCAGCTCGGACGATATCATGATGATGGACTTGCCCTGCGCCGCGAGGTCGTTCATCATGCAGTAAAACTCGTATTTCGCGCCCACGTCGATGCCCCGGGTGGGCTCGTCGAGGATGAGGATATCGACATTGGAGAACAGCCATTTGGCCAGCACCACCTTCTGCTGGTTGCCGCCCGAGAGATTCATCAGCGTCTGGTTGACCGAGGGCGTCTTGATATTAAGCGCTTCGATGTATTTTATCGCGACCTTTTTCTCCTTGCGGCTGTTGAGCAGCATGTTGCTCATGACTTCCTTTAAATTCGTGATCGAGATGTTTCTCGCCACCGTGAATGGAAGCACTAGCCCGGTTTCCTTCCGGTCCTCGGTCAAAAGCCCGATGGAATTTTCCTTGCCTTCGCGCGTGGAGCGCAGCACCACCTTTTTGCCGAATACGCTGATGGTGCCGCCTTCCGCCTTCTCCGCGCCGAACAGCGTTTCGGCGAGTTCCGTGCGGCCCGCGCCCACGAGCCCCGCGATGCCGAGGATCTCGCCTTTGTGCAGATCAAATGAGATGTCATGCAGCAGCTTGCCTCGCTTTAAATCCCGTACGCTGAGCACGGGTTCCCCGGGCGTAAGCTGGCGTTTCGGGTAATCCATATCGATCGTGCGGCCCACCATCTTCTCGATGATCTCGTTGCGTGTAAGCTCCGCTACCGGCCTCACGTCGATGACCTTGCCGTCGCGAAGTATCGTGACGGTATCGCATATGCGGAACACCTCTTCGAGCTTATGCGAAATGTAAATCGTCGTGATGCCGTCGGCTTTAAGCTTGTTGATGATGCCAAACAGCATCTCCTCCTCGTTCTTGGTCAGCGAGGACGTGGGTTCGTCCATGACGATGAGTTTCGCGTTGAACGAAAGCGCCTTGGCGATTTCGACGAGCTGCTTCTCGGCGGTGCTGAGCTTGCCTACGATACGGTTCACGTCAAACGTGAAACCGAGGCTTTTGAGCAGCCGCTGCGCTTCCGCTTTGATGTCTTTCCAGTTGATCACTTTGGTGTGGTTGTAACGCCCAAGGAATATGTTCTCCGCAACGGAAAGCGTATTGATGAGGTTGAACTCCTGGAAGATGATGCTGATGCCCTTCTCCTGGGCGTCCTTGATGTTGGCGAGATGGATGGGCTGGCCGTCCAGCACAATCTCTCCGTGATTCGCCTGATAGACGCCGTTTAAAATCTTCATCAGTGTCGATTTGCCTGCGCCGTTCTCCCCGACCAACGCATGCACCTCGCCTTTCCTGACGCTGAAGCTCACGTTTTCGAGCGCGACCACGCCTGGGAAGGTCTTTGTGATCTCCTTCATCTCTAATACATATTCATTCATCGGTTTTGAGCCCTTCACTAAGATTTTCGATATGGACGCTGCTTTGGCCATTTGCTGTAGACGATATTATTATATAAACTGCGGTTAAGCAGTATCACCAACCACGAGTTCAGGCTTGAGTAAAATGTTTTGTATATCGCCCCGGCCTTCGATGAGGTCGATCAGCGCCTTGCATGATTCAAACCCCATCCGGTAGCGTGGCTGCGCGACCGTAGTCACCCTGGGGTACAGCATCAGGCTCATATCGAGTCCGTCGTGTCCCATAACCGCCATACGCCGGGGGTAATACTGCATTTCGAGCAGCGTGGACAGTACGCCCAAGGCCATGGTGTCGTTTTCGCAGTACACTGCGTCGGGCGGATTGCCGCCCGATATCAGATCGCGCGCAATCTGCTTGGACATCCGGGTGCCGTCCATCACGTTGCTGCTGCACGGATAAAACCCCACCGGCTTAAGGCCAAACGACGCAAGGCCGTCGACGAAGCCCTTTGTGCGTTCCCGCCAGATCCTGCGCTGAAACGCGTCGACATACGCATCGCTTTGCGGCGCGCTTTCAAGCGGCCCATGCATGCACCCGATCCGCTTCATGCCCTGCTCCGCGAGGTATTGCGCCGCCATATACGCGCCCCCGCAGTTATCGGTCTCGACATTGCAGACACCTTCGATTGTACGCTCGTTGTCGAGCAGCACGCACCGCACTCCCGCGCGCTCCAGCTCCTCCACGCGCTCCTTTGTGATATCGAGGTGGTGCAGAATTGCGCCGTCGATCTGTCGGTCGATCAGCATGTTCATATAGTCCGTTTCACGCGCCTGGTTATGGATGTCGCACATCATCGTGGTATAGCCGTTCTCGTAGCACACCGCCTCGATGCCCTGGCTCACGAGGTTATGAAACGGGTCCGAGATATCGATCATCATGTATGCGATGACGTGGTTCCGGCCTGTCGCGAGCCCTTTGGCCACCATATTGGGCCGGAATTTGAGCGCCTCGATCGCCTCTTCCACGCGCTGGCGCGTCTGCTGCTTGACATACCCGCTGTTGTTGATTACCCGGGAGACCGTCATCTTGGACACGCCCGCGAGCGCCGCCACATCGTCGATCGTCGCAACGCCTTTAAACTCTTTCCCGTCCGTCATCTGCGTCCCGCCAGCCAATTCTCGCAGTATTGCCGCACATAGGGCGACAACGACTCCGCGCCGTTCTCGGTGATCACAAAGCCCTCCTCGATGCGATTGGAGCCTCCGGGCAGGCCGAATAGGCTGATATCGGTGTTGACCGTCATGCCGGGCGTGAACACCGCCTCGGTGTTTTCGTCGGGATAAGGACTCTCAGCCTCGGCGCAGCCGATGCCGTGAAGCGGCGGATATACGTCGTATTCGGATAAACCCTCGGCGCGGAAGTGGTCCCGCACGGCGCGCACAAAGTTCTTCATTGGTTCACCGGGCTTAAGGTGAGGCACCCCCGCCGCGCTTGCGCGGATCAGCACATCGATCACACGCCGCGTCTCGGCGCTGTAACGGCCCACCGCAAACGGGGCTTCACAGGTAGCGACATAGCCCGCGTACTGGATTGCGAGCGCGCACATGATCATGTCGCCGTCTTCGATGATCTTCTCCTCGGGACGGCCTACGATGCGGGCGGAGCGGTCCCCGGAACCGAACACGGTGAAGATCACCGCCTCGGCACCCTCTTTTCGTGCGGCTCCCTCGGCGATGCCCGCTGCATAGCGCTCGCTCCGGCCGATGATATCCGCTTCCATCAGCGCCCGGAATCCTTCGTCGGCGATGCGCGCCGCCTCGCGCAGGCACACCACCTCAAGCGGGGTCTTGTTCTTGCGCAGGTCGAACAATATCGGGTTCGCGTCCACAACACGGCAGCCAAACGCATCGGTCACTACATGCAGCAGCCCGGCCGGCATCGCGTCCATGCCCGCTACACCGAGCGTTTCAATTCTGCCCGCCGCGCGCAATTCATCGGCTACCTTTTTAAAGGTCACATACTTTGCGAGCGGGTAGTCGATCGCGTCGGGCACCGTAACACAGAAAAAATCGCGCAGCAGGCGTATATCGCCCCACACGCTCATTTCACGCGCGACCATCTCCCCCTCCGGCGCGCACAGCAGCGTCGGTTCCCCTTTTCTGCCAATAACCAGCGCGCCGCGCTCGAATATCGGCCAGAAATTAGAGACATAGCGCAAGTTCTCCTTGCGGTACTCGTCTCCGTAAATCAGAAGCACGTCAATGCAATCGTTTTCCATACGGGTGCGGATACGCTCGATTCGGCTTTGGAATTCGTCCTTTGGTATGATGATCATAGGATATCCTTTCCTACTCGGCAAAGCCCAGCGTCGCAATGTAGGCGAGATTGGGCTGGTTCACATCCATGCGTCCATACTGCACGATCACACCGATATCGCTTGAGATTCGGAGGGAGTATTGCAGGTTTTCGGATAACTCCAGATCGCCGAACACAGCTTTATCGCTGCTTCTAAAAGCGCTGATGCGGCGGGCAGGCGCGGTGAACGGGATGCCGGTCACCGGTTCCCGGTCCATGAAAAACACGTCGATCGTCACATGCGCGTCCTGATCGTTACAGTTAAGTATCATGATGCATTCATGGCCTTCGTAATCGCTAGCGCCGCCCGCAAAACGCGGGGGTCTGTAGCCGTCGACGATATACCAGCTGCGCTTTCCTGCCTGCTCCATATAGCCTCCATCGGAGTGATGATTTGGATTTGCCGAATGTGTTACCGGTATCATAATATGTTAATGCCATCATAGTACACATTCGCAGGCCCGTCAATACCCATGTTGTCCCTTCAGCTATGAGATTCTATGCAATCGTTTGCAATTACTACGGTTCTAATTCCTGTGTTGCATTCATGCTATTTTCAGCATTTTTTTGTACAAGACAAACGGAGCCGATCTTAATGACTGTTGACCTGTCCCTTTGGAAATAGGTTAATTTTGTCTGTTTCACGCCTGAATATTGCCAACCTCTGCATCGCAATGCGTTCTTACAGCTTTTTCCTGTATCCAGGTTTTTGCTGAAACTCAGCATCTATTTTACCGAAACTCGTGATTTTTCTCTGCATGAGAATGATATCGTTTGCAATTCGATTTTATAATATCGCTTTTGGGATGTCAAGATTAAATTCTATATCTTATATCGCTATGGTCGGCCGCACTGTCGGCTGTCGGCTCATCTTATCTTAAAACAATCAAAAACGGCCAGTGCGGCAGTTGGATGGAAAAACATACTGCAATCCGAACCAGAAGCGCAGCATGTAAGTGGCTCGGCCTCTGGCTCAATGGGCCGGGTATGGGCACCTCGGAAGAGCAGGAAATATTTTTTGTGCTTAACGCAGAATCGCTTTGTTATGGTTTCAGAACGACCTTGATGCATTCATCCTCCTTGCGGTCGAATATGCGGTAGGCGTGCTCCCCCTCTTCAAGCGTCAGCCGGTGCGTGATGATATCCGTCGGATCGAACTCCCCTTTGCGAATCTTCTTGAGGATCGGTTCTATAAATTCATGCGCGGGGCATTGCCCCATGCGCAGCGTAATGTTGCGCGCAAAGAAATCGCCGAAGGGGAAGTTGTTATAGCGTGCGCCGTATACGCCCACGAACATGACCGTACCGCCCTTGCGCACCGCCTGCGTCGCGATCTCGATCGCGGATTTGGAACCGCCCTGCAGCTTCAGCAGTGTCTCCGCCATTTCGATAGCCGACATTTTGCCGTCCATACCCACGCAGTCGATCACGACGTCCGCGCCGCCGCGCGTCATTTCTTTGATGGTCTCCCCGGTGTTGTCATACTCCTCGAAGTTCATAACCTCCGCGCCATAACCCTTCGCGTGATTCAACCGGTAGCCCACGCGATCCACAGCGATGATGCGCTTCGCGCCCTTCAGCGCCGCCCACTTGATCGTGAGCAAACCCACCGGCCCGCAGCCCAACACGACCACCGTATCACCCTCCTTCACACCACCCTGTTCCACACCCCAATACGACGTGGGCAGTATATCCGTCAGAAAAAGCGCCTGTTCGTCCGTCAGTTCCTCCGGCACCACGGCAGGCCCCACGTTGGCATACGGAACGCGCAGATACTCCGCCTGCCCGCCGTCATAACCGCCGTAGGTGTCACTGTAGCCCAATATGCCGCCCACTTCGCCGTTCGGGTTGGAGTTATCGCACTGGGACCACAGCCCATGCTCGCAGTACCAGCAATGCCCACAGGACACCGGAAATGGTACAATCACCCGGTCGCCTTTTTTAACCTTACTTACGCCTTTTCCCGCTTCCAGCACCGTACCCATCGTCTCGTGTCCCAGTATAAAACCGACCGGCATATTCGGCACCATACCGTGAATCAGATGCAGATCGGAACCGCATATCGCCGTGGATGTTACCTTGACAATGATATCGTCGTCGTGAATCAGCGTGGGATCTTCTACCTTACGGACCTCGACGTTTTTCATACCCGCGTAACAGATCGCTTTCATTCGTGTTCCCCTTTCGGATCGGTGACTTTTTTCGCCGCTTCGATATCCATATTAAACTGCGCTGCGGGATCGTAGGCTTTGTAAAAGCCTCTTTCCAGCATGTATTCCGTGATGGCGGCGTGGGTGCCTATCGCCGCGTTCAGATGCCTTTTCAACACGCTTTGTACCTCAGGCGAGACCGTTTCGGCGAGCGCCTTTGCATAGTTCTGAATACTGTCCTTGGATGCAATCAGGAAATCTGTCGCGATCATTTCATCATTTAAGCCGCCCATCCCGGCGAGCTCTCTGAGTCTCTGTCCCATCGTTTGCCTTTCTTTCATAATCCGGCGGGTGTGTTGTCCGGCGAATACGCGTGGTTCTCAAGCAGCATTTTGAGTTCCGATATCTGTTCCCTCGATCGGTTTATATCATCTTGCATCAGGCTGCGCAGCCCTTCATCCTCCACCGCCCCAGCCATCAGGGCGGCTTTCGTCACGCATAAATTTTTAAACGTCAGCAGCTCGTGAAGCTCAAAGCTCTCATGCGGCGCAATTTTACTGCCCATACAGACTCTCCTTAACTGAATATAAAGTAGTTTTCCGTTCTGGCAGACGAAATTATTCCTGTGCGTAAAACATTACAGGCCCTTTACAAGGCGCTGTTAATACATGAAAAACCCTGTTCGATCCGGCGTTTTTGTTGTATAATCCAAGCAAAGCACATTCAAAGCAGGTGAATTATGCTCGACAGACGCGGCCCCGTGCCGCTCTACATCCAACTCAAAAACGAGTTGCTGGACAATATCCGGCGGGAGGTATGGCCCGCGGGCTCGCAGATTCCCACAGAGCAAGCGCTGATGGCGCAGTACGGCGTGGGCCGCGCGACCATCCGCGAAGCCGTCACGCTGCTTGAAAACGAGGGGTATTTGCGCAAGCGCCACGGCATCGGTACGTTTGTCGCCCGCAGCCAGCCATCGTTCGGGTTCGAGCCGCTTATCAGCCTCACCTACTCGCTCAGCGCAAAGGGCATTGAGGCCAGAAATGTGATCACCGATAAAAAGCTCATCGATACGGACCATGCGCTGCGCGCCCGCATGAAAACCCATGAGCTGCGGCTGTTCTACATGCGCCGCCTGCGCTACGCCGAAAGCATCCCAATTGCAATCGAGAATTCATATTTTAACGAAGCGTTCAAGGATATCGAAGCCAAATACGACCTTTCGGGCTCGCTCGCCAAGCTGCTGCTTAAAGAACTCAACATCACCATTCAGAAGGTAGAGCAGGTCATCGTGCCGCGCACTCCCAGGCAGGAGGAACAGCGCATCCTCGGCATCGGCGAAGACGTACCCGTGCTCGATCTGGAGCGCTGGATCTACATCGGCACCGAGGCGCATCCGTTTTATTACCTTAATTTCATTATCCCGAGCAACATCTACTCATTGTCGGGATTCTAAGTGCATAGAATAAATATCAGTTGACGCTTTTGCTTTCCGGGCATATAATACGCTTATAGACATCCGGACGTCCGTATGAGGTAGCATATGGAAACCTTTCGTCGAATTGAGCGGCAGCTTCAATCCACCGTCAGCAAAGATATCGCATGCCGCGAATGGCATTCCTCCATCATACTCGAAGGCACCGCACCCTGTTGGGACGACGTCGTCAAAGCAGGCCGCTTGGCTGCGGGCAAGGGCTACAAGGGCGTGGTCAACCGCGTTACCGTACCGGGCCTTGTTTTGCCTGAACTCCGCAAGCCGCTGCTGCGTGACGGCTTTCTTGAAGGCCGCCGTGTGGACGCGCTCGTCATCGGCGGCGGTATTATCGGCTGTTCAATCGCGCGCGAACTGTCTAAATGGAACATCTCCGTCCTGCTTGTGGATAAGGAAGACGATGTTGCCATGCACACCACCTCGCGCAACGACGGTATGGTGCATCCCGGCTTCGAACCGAAGCCCGGCACGAAGAAGGCGATCTACAACGTACGCGGCAACCAGATGTACGAGCAGATCACCAAAGATCTCGACGTACCCTTTAGGCGCACAGGTTCCACCATCCTCTACGATCAAAAGTGGATGAGGGTGCTTATCCCGGCATTCCGGCTGCGCGCGCACCAAAACCACGTACCGGGCATGCGCCACATGGCGCTGGACGAGCTGCGGGCGCGCGAACCGCATCTCAACGACGATATTGTTGGTGCGCTATACCTGCCCTCCACCGGCCATATTTCCCCCTACAAAACCGCTATCGCCTACGCCGAAAACGCCGTCATGAACGGCGCGGAGGTGAGCCTCAATACGGTTGTGCTGTCCATGGAAAAACAACATGGCCGCATCGTGTCCGTACTGACCAACCGCGGCAAGGTAATTCCGCACGTCGTGATCAACGCGGCGGGTGTGTGCAGTGATATCATCGCGAATATGGCGGATGACCAGTTTTTCTCCATCCATCCGCGCAAGGGACAGATGGCCTACCTCGACAAGAAGAAGGGTTATCTGTTATACTCGGTGGTGGCGATGCCCAGCATCGGCACGGTGCATGGCACCACCAAGGGCGGCGGCCTCGTGAAGACAGTGGACGGCAATATACTCGTAGGGCCGGACGCCGAAGAACAGCCTTTCCGGGAAGACTATACGACCTGCCGCGATAACATGCTGGCCATACTCGCTAAGCACCTGCCGCTGATTCCTGCGCTATCTCCCGCCGATGTGATCAACTACAGCGCGGGCATACGCGCAGCCACCTACGAGGAGGATTTCATCATCGAAGCCTCCGAATATGTACAAAATCTCGTCCACGCAGCGGGTATTCAGTCACCCGGTCTCGCTTCCGCACCCGCCATCGCGGTGGACATTGAAAAGATCA
>JAEWCC010000015.1 GCA_023390815.1 Bacillota bacterium | reverse complement strand
GTGCAGGTATGGGCATAGGCGCGGGCTGGCCGGACAGCCTTGCTCCGCAGCGGGTGCAGAACACCATACCGGGGCTAACCTCCAGCCGGCAGTTCGGGCAGACGTTTTTTGCTGCCGCGCCCGTCCGTGTTCCGCACTGGGAACAGAACACATCGCTTATCTTTAACGCCGCGCCGCAGCTCCGACATGTATTCTTAGGGGCCGCCTCGATTTTTGTGCCGCATAGTGTACAGAAAACGCTGCCTGCTTTGATTAAAACGCCGCAGTTTTCGCATATCCGAATCTCGCCGGCCTCGGCATTTTGATTTCCATTATTGGGATAGTCCGCCATGAATACTCGCCCCATTCCGATCAGCGTTCGGTCAACGACGACGCATTATATGTTGCGCCCGTTTGTTAAAGTATATAGTGCCATAACAACCGAAGTCAATAGAACGGGAGCCCCAATTGTGAAGGCAGGCGCGCCAAATATGAAGACAGGAAAACGAAGTTTTAATACTGATGGAATAAATAACACATCTCGCGGGATGCTAATAACCGATTATATCTCACTGGCGCGTGGCGTTTGACACCAAAAGGCGGCATGGCATATAATCGGCTTAAGGCGGCGGGTCTGTGGTTGAAAGTCGATGCCAGTCGCGGGCGAAACGACCCACGTAAACCGGGGATACCCCGGCGAGCATGGCGCGGTCTAGACGTAAGCCCGGCCGGAAGGAATTCCGAGAGGCACAGTAGTGGGGAGGCTTAGCCTTATGAGCGAACTGCCCAGCCGGCGAGTGTGGGGGAAAAGACCAGGTCAGCCGCCGCCGAAATATCTTTTCTATCATCTTGTTTTTTACTTGCAATGAACTTTTGCATAAAGCCTAGCCTCCCCTTGAGGGAGGTGGACGCGCAGCGGCCGGAAGGGTGAACTGTGAAAACAGAACGCAACAATAAGCTTCTCGGTGTCGCACGGAACCTTAGAAAAAGCATGACCAGAGAAGAAAAGCATCTGTGGTATGATTTTTTGTGCAATTACCCTGTCCGTTTCCGCCGTCAGGAGCTTATCGGTAATTACGTTGCGGATTTTTATTGTGATAAAGCAAAACTGGTGGTCGAACTGGATGGCTCCCAGCATTACACAGAACAGACCATACGGGATGATGCAATGAGAACAGCGGATTTCAATGGCCTGGGTATCGAAGTTATACGGTTTTCAAACTTAGAAATCAATCAGAACTTTGAAGGCGTTTGCTTTACAATTGCGCGTAAGGTGGCCACCCTTCAGTCACCTTCGGTGACAGCTCCCCTCGAGGGGAGCCAATAGAGCAGCGATGCAGTTGTGAGTTTTGAATAGTGAAAAGAGCTTGTTGCTCCACTCTTATATTAATCAACATGCCATGGTTTTCAGAAATAGAAGTGTATTTGCATTGCCTCCCCTTGAGGGGAGGTGGACGCCGCAGGCGGTCGGAAGGGTGACCTGCGATATTAGAATTTATAAAGATATTCCCGTTTTAGACTCGGTGGAATTCGACCACCCTTCAGTCATCTTCGATGACAGCTCCCCTCAAGGGAAGCCAACGGGAAGCAACACGACTTTGCAGTTAGCGAATGTAGGGAAAAGATCAGTTAACCGACGCCTTTATTTTTTAAAAAGCCGATTATACAAACTCAGCGATTTCTCGTACTTTACATAAGATATTTTAATGCTGTCTGACTCACCGGGTTGAGTCAGCTGTTGGGATAGTATTTTTGAGATTCTGATCCAATCAAAGATACCTCCCTTGGAAGACTTCTTATTATCATTAAAAAAATCTTGGCTTTATCTGTTGTATAAAACTTATCATCTGCAAAGGTAATATAGCCGTTATAGAAAAGTCTGTTGAGACTGGTCTCCGGTTCTTCCTGGGTTAAAATTGCATGGTTGAGGAAATCTCCGGTTGAAATAATCTGTTTGAGGGTAGACCCCCTTGGGCCAAAGCCGATTGAAAAAAGCACCCAGCAATCCGTCTGCATGAATCCCTGCATTTAACCACCGCCCTTATAAAAAGAATTGGAGGGGCTGAGGATAAGGCAACTTCACACAAACCTCAAACTGATATCCATCGGTTTGATCGTGTGCGTCAACGCACCGATGGAGATGAGATCCACGCCCGTGGCGGCGACCTCCTTGAGATCCTTTTCGTCCATGTTGCCCGAGGCTTCGACGAGCGCCCTTTTATTGATCAGCTTCACCGCTTGTGTCATGAGTTCATTGCTCATGTTGTCGAGCATGATGATGTCCGCGCCCGCGTCGAGCGCCTCCTGCACCATTTCCAGCGATTCGACTTCGACTTCGATTTTAAGTGTGTGCGGTGCGTTCTCCCGCGCGGCCTTTGCCGCCGGGGTGATGCCGCCCGCGGCATTAATGTGGTTGTCCTTGATGAGCACGCCGTCCGCCAGTGTGATGCGGTGGTTGTAGCCGCCGCCCATGCGTACCGCGTACTTCTCCATCACCCGAAGGCCGGGCGTGGTCTTGCGCGTATCGATGATCTTCACCGCGAAGCCGTCTACCTCATCCACCGCCTGCCGTGTGCGTGTCGCGATGCCTGATAAGCGCTGCATGAAGTTGAGCGCGAGCCGCTCTCCGGTCAGCACCGATACCGCACGGCCTTCCACCGTGCCGATTACGTCACCCTTGCTCACGGTATCGCCGTCCTTGAAGAACGTCTCCATCTTCACCTGCGCATCGACATAAGCGAATACAGCCTTGGCGATGTCGGTACCGCACAGCACACCGGAAGATTTGGCAATGAACTTGCCGGTGATCATGGTATCGTACGGAACCGTGCTCTGCGTGGTGATGTCGCCCGTGCCGACGTCCTCCACCAGCGCGCGCCCAATCAGTCTATTTAATTGCTTAAAATCAATCATCATTCTGGTCCCCTCCTGAGTCCGTACGGTAATGCGCGCCTGCCGATTCGGTGCGCGCGAGGGCGCTCGTTAGTATGCGCTGCGCCACAATCACCATATTGTAAAGCTCCATGTCCTTCTGCGACTCGAGCCGCGCGCCCTTGAGCGCCTGACGCATGCCGTCTACACGGCGAAGCCCTTCCGAGAGGTCGTCGCCGTTGCGCAGGATACCGCACTGTTTGACCATGATGCCCTTTAAATCGATGATCTGCGCCGCGCTGTCCTCCGGCGGGGCGGAAAGCTCCGCTTCCTCCGGCAGCTTTGCAGCCTGACTGCGCGTTGTAAAGCCCTTTGCGACCGTTTCCGCGCAGCGCCTGCCGAAGACCAGGCATTCGAGTGTTGAGTTGCTCGCAAGGCGGTTCGCGCCGTGCACGCCTGTGCACGATACTTCGCCGCATGCGAGCAGGCCGGAGATGTTGGTTTCGCCATAAAGATTGGTCTTGATGCCACCCATCATGTAATGCTGCACCGGCCCGACCGGGATAAACTGCTTGGTCATATCGATGTTGTGTTCAAGGCAAGTCTTATAAATGGTGGGGAAACGGTGGATCAGGAAATCCGCCGGTTTATTCGTGATATCGAGCCGCACAAAAGGCGACTTCTGCTGCTGGATCTGACGGTAGATCTCGCGCGCAACGATGTCCCGCGGCGCGAGCTCCGCAAGGCGGTGGTGCGTTTTCATGAAGCGCTCGCCCGCATCGTTTAAAAGCACGCCGCCCTCGCCCCGCACCGCTTCGGAGATCAGGAAGCACTGACGGTTCCGGTTTTCGGGGGTATACAGCCCCGTGGGGTGGAACTGGATGAACTCCATGTTCTCCATCACCGCGCCCGCACGGATCGCGATCGCAAAACCGTCCGCTGTCGCGACGGTGGGGTTGGTGGTATAGCGGTAAAGCTGGCCGAGGCCGCCGCTCGCGAGGATCACATAACTCGTTCGGTACAGATGCCAGCCGCCGTTATCAAACACGACAAGGCCGGTAACATGTCCGTCCTGCGTGATCACATCGGCGACAAAGGCGTTTTCGTGGATCGTAAGGCTGGGCTTGCTGCGCACAGTCTCTTTGAGCGTACGCACCATCTCAAGCCCTGTCGCGTCGCCGCCCGCGTGCAGAATGCGGTTCATACCGTGGCCGCCCTCGCGCGTGGTTAAAAGATGCCCTTCACTGTCGAGGTCGAACTTCGTGCCGAGCTTCAAAAGCTCGCCGATCTCGGCCGGGCCTTCCTCCACGATCGTACGCACCGCAGCCTCGTCACAGAAACCCGCTCCTGCGTTGATGGTGTCGTAGAAGTGGTACATGAACGCGTCGTCCTTCTCGGTAACCGCCGCGATGCCGCCCTGCGCGAGCGAGGAAGAGCTTGTCTCCATCTGCTCCTTCGTAAACAGCGCACAGCGCAGCGAAGGAGGAAGGTGATGCGCGGCATAAAGCCCCGCAAGGCCGCTGCCTACAATGGCGACGTCGATGTCGTGCGTTTCAATGTCTTTGGGGTTGACGCAAAAAATATACCGTCTCATATGCTCTTTCCGGCAGGGGCTATACCTGCAGCATGCGCTCCAGGCTGACGCGCGCCCTGTCCATGATGTCCTTGTCCAGCGTGATTTCAAACTGTTCCAGACGCAAAGCGTCCAGTACGTCCGAAAGGTGCGTCTTTTTCATGTTGGTGCAAAACAGATGCGGCGTCAGCAGGAAAAATTGCTTGTCGGGATTTTCTTTTTGCAGCGTGTGCAATATTCCCATCTCTGTGCCGATGATAAACTTCTTGTGATCGGATTTACGGGCGTATTCGATGATCCCCAGCGTGCTGCCTACGTAATCCGCGCGGCGTGTGACTTCCTCGGGGCATTCGGGGTGAACGAGCAGCAGCGCGTCCGGTTGGGCCGCGACTGCCGCATCCACATCGGCGGCGCTTACGCGCTCGTGAACGATGCAGTAACCGCTGTACGGGATGATTTCTTTTTCGGGAAGCTGGTCCGCTACGAATCGTGCGAGGTTTTTATCCGGCACGAACAGTATGCGCTTTTGAGGCAGTGACCGTACGACTTTGACGGCGTTGGACGACGTCACGCAGATGTCGCACTCCGCCTTGGTCTCGGCGGTGGAGTTGACGTAGCACGCGACTGCTGCGTCGGGATATTGGCTGCGCAGCCGGATGATATCCTGCGGCGTGACCATATCCGCCATCGGACAGCCTGCGTTTACGGCGGGCAGCAGCACCTTCCGGTCGGGATTTAATATCTTGGCGCTTTCCGCCATAAACCTTACGCCGCAGAACACGATGATATCCGCCTTTGCGTCCCGTGCCTGACGGGAGAGCGCGTAAGAATCACCCACCATGTCGGCGATGTCGATGATGCCGCCTGTTTGATAATAGTGCGCGAGTATCACCGCGTTTTTCTGCTTTTTCAGCGCTAATATTTCTTCCTGGATGCTTCCCATTACTCCCACCATTGGGCTGCGCGCCCTCTAAATTAACCCTCATTGTAGCAACCTCGCCCCAAAAAAGCAAATATAGTTTTGCGCAAGATAAAAAGGCGTTTGCGATGTAAGTCAAATTGAATTAAACCCTGGCCTGGAGCCGTGCGGTGCCTATCCATCAGCCCGCAAAAGGAATACACCGATGAAGTATTGCCTGACGGTAAAAATTCGTGCTTATTCTTTGCATCATCGCGGTTTTTGTACGATTCTGTTGATACAGGCTTGCACTTCGCATAAAATATGTTTATGATGAAGCTGTTTACGATTAACCTTGCCGGTGATTTGACACCAAAGGAGACAGATCATATGTACGAGGTAAAAACACTTAAAAAGAAATCGCGTCATATCAAGAAGTTTATCAAGCTCGAGTTTAAGTTTTATAAGCATGATGAAAACTGGGTTGCGCCGCTCAAAGGTGATACCAAGAAGATGCTCAAGGGAAAGGGTAATCCGTTGTTCGAAAACGGCGACCAGGCATTCTTCATGGTGTACAAGGGCAAAAAGCCTGTGGGGCGCGTGCTTGTCGGTATTGACGAGGAACTCAACCGGGTGCGGGGCTTTAAGCAGGGCTTCTTTTCGATGTTCGAGTGCATCGACGATGAAGAGGCAGCCCGCGCACTGCTTGATACTTCGCTGAAGTGGCTGGAAGAGAAGGGCATGGACACGGTAATCGGTCCGCTTTCGCCCTCCAACGGCGACGACCGCAAGGGTTTTGTGGTGATGGGAGAGGGTTCCCCTGTGCTGCTCAACGCGTATACGAAGGATTATTATCCCAAACTCGTGGAGGAGTATGGGTTTTCCAAGAACGATGATCACTTTGCGTACTTATTCAACCCGGACGATTTTAATCTTGAGCGCCACAAAGCTGCGGTAGAGTATGCCAAAAAGAAGGGTGGTTTCCGTGTAGACAAACTCAATCCGAAGGATATCGAGGGCGAATCGCGTGCCATCAAGCACGTTTTGGACAACAGTGTTCCGGATGAATGGGATTACCTCGTGACGCCTTCGCTCGAGGCTGTGATCGACGAGTTCAAAGGCCTGCTGCCGTTCTATGATGGGCATTACTGCTATATCGCGCGCAAGGGGGACATCCCGATTGGCTTTATGCTTGCGCTGCCGGACTACAATCAGGTCCTCAAGCATATGAAAGGCAAGCTGTTGCCGGTGGGGTGGGCTAAGTTCCTCTATTACAAGCGCAAGATCACGGGTGCGCGCGCGCTTGTACAGATGGTGGACCGGAACTATCACAATATGGGTGTCAACTACGCGATGTACTTTGAGGCGTACAAGGACTGGCAGGAGACCAAGCTCAAGTTCATTGAAGCGTCGTGCATCGACGAGACCAACCTGCAGTCTCGCCTGAGCGTCGAAAAGGCAGGCGGCAAGCACTACCGGACTTACCGAACCTACCGGTATAACATTAAGAAGGAAGATCAATAATCCATCAATGGGTCAATAAAAGGCATCTGGTTGCGATCAGATGCCTTGTTTATTATGGTGATCAGAGTGGATCGCTCTTGATCTTGGCAAACCGGCGCGGATACTTCTCCGGTGTCGGTTTTTGTTTCTCGATCAGCAGCAGCGCGCCCGGCCCGATGGCATGAACACCTGCTTTGATGCAACCCAGCGCATCCATCGCGCTTTTAGCTTCTGTGAGTTCTTCCGCAAACCGTTCGCCCTTCCATACCGCGAGAGTCCCACCCGTGCGAAGCAGCGGTATGCAAAGCTCCAGCAGCATGGGCAGCGCCGCTACGGCGCGTGACACCACAATATCAAAGCTTTCGCGCTGTTCGGTGTGCGCGAGTTCTTCGGCACGCCCGCAGAGTACCTGCGCCTCCACCCCCATGGCATCCAGCGCGGACTGTATGAATTCGATTTTCTTGCCCGAGGCGTCGAGCAGCGTGATCTCGATATCGCTGCGCAGTAGTTTAAGCGGAACGCCTGGAAAGCCCGCGCCCGTACCGACATCGATCACATGGCAGCTTTGCGGCAGGTCAAGATAGCTTGTCAGCCGCATCGCATCGGCAAAGTGCTGTCTTGCGGCCTGTGCTTCATCCGTAATACGTGTGAGATTGAGCTGTTCATTCACTTTCACTACGTGGTCAAAATAGATATGACAGCGCTCGATCAGCGCAGCGTCATACGGGATATCCGCTTCGGCCAGTGCCGCAACGAGGGTTTCGTCAAATACGCTCATGTTTCCTCCTCAATTTCCGCTCCCGATGCGGCGGCACTGTGAGCCGCGCAGTAAACAAAATCGCCGCGCACGCGTTGTACAACCTGCTTTGCGGCATCCAGCGTTTCAAACGGAGCAAACATCGCGCTGCCCGATCCGGTCATCAGAGCCTTCGGCGCGCCTGCAGCCATCAGGGATTCCGCGGCGCGCAGGATCTGCGGTGAAATAGCTAGCGCGGCAAGACCCAGCGCATTGCCCGCAAACCGCAGGAACAGTTCCAGATCGCCCTTTAAGAGTGCATATTCCACCGAGTCGATACTGACGTGATCCGAGGCGCGATAGCGCGCGAATGCTTCTGCCGTAGAAACGCCCGCGGCGGGTTTGATCACGGCAAAATACAGAGACTTTTTTGGATACAGCGGTGTCAGGATCTCTCCGATGCCCTGCGCGCGCGCCGTTCCGCCGATAAGCGCGAAGGGCACGTCCGCACCTATGCGCTTGCCCAGCATGCGCAGCGTGTCTGGGCTAAGCTCCGTACCATACAGCCGGTTGAGGCCGATCAGTACGGCGGCGGCGTCGGCGCTGGCGCCGCCGAGGCCCGATTGGGCAGGGATTCGTTTTTGGATGACGATATCGGCGCCGCCGGATAACCCGGTATGCGCAAAGAAGGTTTCCGCCGCGGCAAAGGCAGTGTTGCACTGCTCGTCGACACCCGGCAAATTCATCTGCACACGCAGCGCGTCCGCTTTCTCAATGGCGACGGTATCAAAAAGATCGATGCTCTGCATGATCATGTCAAGCTCGTGGTAACCGTCGCTGCGCTTGCCGCGGATGTCGAGCGAAAGGTTGAGTTTGGCAAAGGCCTTCAGACGGATCATAACGTGTCCTCCCCACAGAGCTGTTGGTATGCCCAAAGCGCGTGTGACCTCACCGGCTCTCCGGCGCTTTGGGACAGCTCCCAAAGCTGGGGCAGCAGCTGACGCTGCCCGGTTGCCGCGGCATATAGCGCCGCCTGCGATTTTAGCCGGCCGGAACGGACAAAGTTGCTGCCCGCGAGATTGCGCACAGCATCCGTGGCTTCTCCCGAAAGCAGCGCTTCAAGCGCGAAACTATGCGGCTCGCTAAGGCCGTCGGGATTGAGCGGACAGGCGCTCTGGCAGCGCTCGCAGCCTAAAATCTGATAGACGTTACCGCGCAGATGTTCAGGGATATCATGATTGATGTGCTTGCGCAGGCAGCGTGAAAGGTCGGCTGTGGCATTGCTTGGACAAGCAGCCGTACACAGGCCGCAGTGTGTGCAGCGATTCTCATCGGATACAGTTTCGTCCGGCGGGAACGCGTCGGTCAAGATCGTGTGGATGGCAACAAAAGAACCCAGCCGGTCGTGGTAGTAAAAGCCGTTATCGCCGATGAAGCCGCCTGTGCGCAGCGCCGCCGCGCGCGCGGGCAGATCGATGTCGTGTAGGGCTGCCGCACCCCCCTCGCGCAGCCAGGCTGAGAGTGCTTTTGCGGCGTGATAACCGGTATTGGAAGCGACATAATACGCCGAGAGCGGCATAAAGCCCTCCGGCGCGCCTTCGGCAGGCAGATAGCCGGTAAACAAGACCACGATACATGTTGCGTTGTGCAAACGCGTGCGTATATCCACTTGGTCGGTTTCGCTGAAAGCTAGAAAACCATCCGCGCGGGCAAAGCGCACGTCGCTGACGCCCAGCGAAAGCGCGTACGCAAGGAAGTCATTTTTTACGATCATCTTCAAATTATTGCACAAACCTGACAAATTGACAACGATCGGATGAAAAATGTTGCGCACAGCCGTATGCTGAGATATAATTGTGACAGCAAAAAAGAACGGAAAAGGGAACGATATGAAAAAATATATACTGCCTCTGCTGCTTTGCGCCGCCCTGCTGCTATCTGCGTGCGCACAGGCAGAGCAGATTCAAACCGGAATCGGGAAATGTGCCGTGAGCCAGGAGTTTGAAACCAGCATCATGGCCAATTCGGGCGAGGAAGTGAAATCGGGTCCGGGCAACATACTGCTCGTCATTACGCTGACCCCCGAACAAGAGGTAGCGGTGAACCTTGACCAGGCCGACGAATATTTCCTCGGCGGCACAAAGGCCAAGCTGGACAGTCAGGTTTACGACCTTAAATGCGTTGTATACGAGCGCAAGAATGCGGGCGACCCGGTAATCAAATGCCGTCTCGTGTTTGAGGTTAAGGATAACGGCTATGCCGACGCTGCGGAAGCGCCCAGCGTGGAATTGATCTTGCCTTCGTCCCAGCAGTAAGGGTTTCGTCGTTTTAAACGCGGTGAGCTATGCTCCCCGCGCGCGGGGTTGTTTGCGCCAAGAGGTGCAAACAGCCTTTTTGTTTCTGCCGTTTTCCTTGGAAATCGCGCAATGAGCCGTACTTTTTGGGGCTTTGCAAAGGGACGAAAACGTGCTATGATAGGGGTACAATTAAAAACCCTTATCAAGAGCGGCGGAGGGACAGGCCCTGTGAAGCCCGGCAACCAGACGAGAACGTCAAGGTGCCAATTCCTGATAGATGAGGTGAAGAAGCTTTTTCCGAGCCTCGCTGATGCGGGGTTTTTTATTGAAAAAGGTTTAAGGAGACATAATAAGGACATGAAAAGGCTGTTTACATCCGAGTCGGTGACGGAAGGGCATCCCGACAAGATCTGCGACCAGATCAGCGACAGCGTGCTGGACGCGATACTGACCTGCGACAAAAAGGCGCGCGTCGCTTGCGAAAGCTCGGTTTGTACAGGGCTTGTGCTGGTCATGGGCGAGATCACGACAGACTGCTATGTGGATATCCCGAAAATCGTACGCGAGACGGTGCGCGAAATCGGCTTTACGCGCGCAAAGTTTGGTTTCGATGCGGATACCTGCGGCGTAATCACGAGCATCAACGAGCAGTCGGGCGATATCGCGATCGGCGTAAGCAAGGAGGACCAGGGCGCGGGCGATCAAGGCATGATGTTCGGGTTTGCGTGCCGTGAGACGCAGGAGCTGATGCCGCTGCCGATTACGCTCTCGCACCGGCTCACAAAGCGGCTTTCCGAGGTGCGTAAAAACGGGACATTGGCCTATCTTCGGCCCGATGGCAAGGCGCAGGTTACGGTGGAGTACGACGGCCTCACACCCATACGCGTCGATACCGTGGTCGTTTCCACGCAGCACGCCGACGACGTGGAGCAAAAGCAAATCTATGACGACGTATTGCAGCATGTGGTCCGCGCGGTGATCCCGGCGGAAATGCTGGATGCGAATACGAAATATTTTGTCAACCCGACGGGACGGTTCGTTATCGGCGGCCCCGCGGGAGACTCCGGCCTTACCGGCCGCAAGATCATTGTGGATACGTATGGCGGCTATGCGCGTCATGGCGGCGGCGCGTTTTCCGGCAAGGACCCCTCCAAGGTGGACCGCAGCGCAGCCTACGCGGTGCGGCATCTTGCCAAGAACGCCGTGGCGGCGGGGCTGGCGGAGCGCTGCGAGATTGAGGTAGCGTACGCGATCGGCGTGGCAAAGCCGGTTTCGCTCTATGTGGATACCTTCGGCACCGGCGTGATGGACGACGAGCAGCTCGCGCAGCGCCTGCTTTCCCGGTACGACCTGAGGCCTGCCGCGATCATTGAACGGCTGGACCTTTGCAGGCCAATCTACAAGCAGGTGGCGGCGTACGGCCATTTTGGCCGTCCGGAGCTGGACCTGCCGTGGGAGCGGCTGGATATGGCCGATCAGCTGGGGTAAAAGTATAAGCTTAGATGACTGCGGGCGGCTCCTGATGGGCCGCCTGTTGTTTTTGTAGTCTTTCGTGTGGTTTTGGCAGGGAAAGCGTAAAAACAAATATTTCCACTGCGCTGATGGGGAGGAACTTCCCGAACTGAAAAACTCCTGCTTGAGGGATACATACCCCTCTTTTACGTTGTGTACATACCCCTTTTTTACGTTGGTTGTTGACTTTTTGTTGATTCATATATACTTTATTAAAGTTAAGTAGATATTCCCCGATTTTTAATGTGAGGGTGTGGTATAATTGGCTCTTCGCATTCGTTCACTATCCGTTCCGTGATTAAATTAATATATTAAAGGAGCATAACATGGACATTCAATCTGAAAAGTTTTCAAAAGGGTTTGAACTGTTGATCGCCATTTTGCTGGGCTTCAGCGCCGTGCTGACCGCCTGGGCCGCTTGGCAGGCCTCGCTGTACGACGGCAATCAGGCGCAGGCGTATACCGAAGGCAACGCCACGCTGGCGGACGGCAACGAGCGCTGGAATGAGGCTTCGCAAACGATCGCGCAGGATATGGCGACGTGGAACCAGATCAGCAGTTTGCAGGTAGACAAGGTATACGCCGATTATTATGGCGATACGGACGCTTCGGAGGCCGCACAGTACAAGATCGACATGATCATGTACAGCGTGTCCGACGAACTGACTGCGGCGATCGATTGGGCCAACGCGCAGGAGGAATACGCGACCCCGTTCGAGATGGAAGGTTTCGTCGACAGCTATTATGCCGATGCGCAGGCCGTGATGGATGAAGGCTACGCAAAGATAGAAGAGGGCAATACCGCCAACCAGCTGGGCGACCAGCAGGGCCTCGTGACGGTAATACTCGCGGTGGTGTTGTTCATGCTGGGCATTGTGGGCACCTTCCACAACGAGAGAAACAAGATCGTGGTCGTAGCGGTTTCAGTGGTCGGGCTGATATTTGGCATCGTGATGATGGCGAGCGTACCGCCCCTCTGGTTTTAAGCAAAGCGTACCATCCCTTTTCTTCCCACCAATAACAGTAACTGAAAAGGCAGCCGAAAAAGCCCCCGCGCGGGGCTTTTTTGGTTTGATTCTGCAACGGGCGGCGTATTGAACCAATTATATTTTCCCGATATAATAAACTTTACATTGGGCATAAGGGATAAAAAGGGTGCGGCGCATTGTGCCCGCATGCTACGGGAAAAATGTCTTTGATACATGATGCGAGGAGAGAAAGACTATGAGCAACATACTCAAGAACATCGATTTTGAAAAAGCTGTGGAGATGGCGGAGCTGGTCACGTATCAGCCGGGACAGATCGTCAGCCGCACACTGGTGCAGAACAAGGCGGTCAGCATCACGCTGTTCGCGTTCGACAGCGGCGAAGAGATCAGTTCCCACGAGTCGAGCGGCGACGCGCTCGTGTACGTGCTGGACGGCAAAGCGAAACTGACCATCGGCGGTCAGGAGCACATCGCAGCCGCGGGGCAGGCGGTGGTTATGCCCGCAACCGTGCCGCATGCGGTGGAAGCGCCCGAGCGCTTCAAGATGCTGCTGGTGGTGGTGTTTCCAACAGCATAGGTAAGCAAGGCGGCGAACATGGGCGCAGACTTTCCGATTGCTCACAAGGCGGAGCTATCGGATTTCTTTTACCCTGCCGACAATGCCGCTTTCCAGCATGACCTTGATGCCATGCGGGTGAACGGCGGAGTTGGTCAATATCCTTCTGACGACGCCCTCTGTGAGTTCTCCGCTGCCCTGATGCTGCTTTTGCACCACCATTACGGTATCGCCGATATGAATATCACTTCTCTTTTTACCGTCCATCGTTCTCTCCTTTTCTTTGCTTATGTGCTGCGTGCACGTGCTGCTCGCAGGCACCTCGTAATCTATATACTCAATTTTAGCACAAAGTGCAGGATTGCGCCTGTTATGATATAATCAGGAGCAATCACGAATTGTTAAGTTTAGTTTAGTGTTAAGGAGTAAATTAACTTGGTATTATGTTCGGCAGTCAATATCACAAAAAGCTATAGTGAAAAGGTACTGCTTCAGGATATCTCGCTGTATATCAGCGAAGGGGATAAAATCGGCGTCGTGGGTATCAACGGCACGGGAAAATCAACCTTTCTAAAGATTATCGCAGGAGAGGAAACTGCGGATTTGGGTTCGATTACCAAGGCGGGAGGCCTGAGAGTCGGCTATCTGCCCCAGAACCCGGTTTTCGAAGAGGATACAACCATACTCGAGCAGGTTTTTAAAGGCGCTTCCAGAGAGATCAAAGAGCTGAAGGAGCATGAAGCCAAAACCATATTAACCAAGCTGGGTATTAAGGATTTTGACAAGGATGTAAGGCTGCTGTCCGGCGGCGAGAAGAAACGCGTTTCCATTGCAAGCGCGCTCATTCATCCCAGCGACCTGTTAATACTGGACGAGCCCACCAACCATATTGACAGTGAAATGGTACAGTGGCTGGAGAAGTATCTGCAAAAGTATACGGGTGCGATACTGATGGTGACGCATGACCGTTATTTTTTGGACAGGGTCGCCAACAAAATCGTCGAGATCGATAACGGTTCTCTCTACAGTTATGAGGCGAATTATTCGAAGTTTCTGGAACTGAAAGCGCAGCGCGAGGAAATGGAGATCGCCTCGGACCGAAAGCGCCGGAGTTTTCTGAAAAGGGAGCTTGAATGGATGCAGCGCGGGGCAAGGGCGCGCAGCACCAAAAGCAAAGCCCGGATCGATCGGTTTAACGAACTGAGCGGCATGGAAGGCCCGGCAGCCGCCCAAAAGCTGGACATCAATTCGGTGACGACCCGGATGGGCAAAAAGACGATTTATTTGAACCATATATCCAAAAGCTTCGATAGTAAGCCGCTTGTATCGGATTTTGAATACATGCTGATGCGAAATGACCGCATCGGTATCCTCGGCAAAAACGGGTGCGGCAAATCCACGTTGCTTAAGATGATGAGCGGCAGATTGAGTGCGGACTCAGGAACTGTGGAGACGGGGGATACGGTAAAAATCGGCTTCTTCTCTCAGGAATGCGAAGAGATGGATACTTCGCTTCGCGTGATCGACTATATCCGTGATGGTGCCGAGAATATCGTTACCACGGACGGCACGCTGACGGCCACGCAGATGCTGGAGAAGTTTCTCTTTCCGGCCAGCCAGCAGTACAATACAATTGGACGGTTGTCCGGCGGCGAGAGAAGAAGGCTTTTTTTGCTGCGCACGATCATGGAAGCGCCGAATGTTCTTCTGCTGGATGAGCCGACGAATGACCTTGACATCATGACGCTGATAATCCTGGAGGATTATCTGGAGAGCTTTAACGGGGCAGTCGTCGCGGTTTCACATGACCGCTATTTCTTAAATAAGATCGCGGAAAGAATTTTCGTATTCCAGGAAAACGGAACGATTAAGCAGATACTCGGAGGATATTCGGATTATCTGCGTGACTTTGAAGAGTCGCAAAAGCAGCAGGAACTAAAAGCGGCGGTTAAAAAGCAGACGACCCCAAGCGAGCCGATAAACAAGCCTCCAACTAAAGCAAAGTTTACGTTCGGCGAACAGAAGGAGTACGGCGTTATCGACAGCGTGATTGCGGAATTGGAACAGCGTCTCGATAAAGTGAAAAAGGATATTGAGAAGGAAGCGAGCAATTATGTCCTTCTGGAAGAGCTGCTGAAGGAAGAGTCGGCGCTGGAGGCGGAATTGCACGAGAAAATGGAGAGATGGCTTTATTTAAACGACATTGCGGAAAAAATGCAGGAAGGCAAGTAGCCGGCAGTGTTAAACCCCGATTTTCTGTATTTATAAGGCTTTCGTCAAAATGAAGCGTGGCGTGCGCTTCTTTTTATTTTCCCGCAAAACTATTCAAATAAAAGTGGTATTATGATAATAAAAATACCTTGACAGACGAGGTACTATGATATATAAATGTGACTATGGAGGTGCAAACATGGCTGATAATATGATTTCATCGGATTTGCTGAGGGGACACACGGACACCATGATATTAAAGCTGCTGACAGACGGCGATAAATACGGATATGAGATCAGTAAGCTCATCGCATCAAATTCCGGCGGCGGCTACGAGCTTAAGGAAGCAACGATGTACTCAAGCTTAAAGCGGCTGGAGAGCGACGGCTGCATCACATCGTACTGGGGCGAGGGAAATCAGGGCGGACGAAGGCGATACTATAGCATTACCGGGAAGGGCAGGGAAACCTATCATGAAAACAAGAGCAACTGGGAATACGCAAAGCGTATTCTGGATCAACTGCTTTAAAGCGGTCAAAAAGTTTGAAATTTGAGAAAGGAATCACAACAATGAATGGGAAACTGGAAAAATATCTGGATGGTATATTTGCTCCCTATGAAGACCTGCATACGGTGAGCGATTTAAAGGAGGAGCTGGTGAGCGACCTGGAGGAGAAGATGCAGGACCTGATGGCGCAGGGCCTAAACGAGGAGGACGCCTTCAATAAGACCATCGAATCGGTGGGCGATATCTCGGAAATGATCGAAGGGATTGCCAGAAATACGAGGCAGCTGCAGCAAACGACCCGAAAGGATCTATCGATGATCGACTTAAGAGACTCTGACCTTGCGGGCGTGGCAGTGCATGACGGAAAGTTCAACTACAGCGATCTTCGGGGCTCGGATTTCCGCGGAGCGGACTTAAAGAACAGTACGTTTAAAGGCGCGGACCTGACCAATGTCAGGTTTGACGGCGCGGACCTCTCGGGCGCGAAGTTCAAGGGTTCAAGCCTGAAAAAGGCGAGCTTTATTGGCTGCAACTTAACTAACACGGAGTTTACGTCCTCGGACTTGACAAGCGCCTCTTTTGAAGGGCTTACGCTCAGCAATACGGCATTTGAAAAGTCGGAGCTGAAGGCCACGTCGTTTAAAAACTCCGTGATCCGTAACGTTTCGTTCCGGCACAGCGAGGTGAAAAAGACGATTTTTGACGGTGCTACCATCGATAAGCTGACCTATGCTGTGCTGAGGGGCCAGAAAGCCGACCTCTCCAAAGTAACGGTGATATAGGGGTAAAGACAACGGAAATAAATCCATGATGATGAACGGCAGCTACCCATGATTGGTAGCTGCCGTCTTGGTATAAAGACGACGGCATCCAATCGACAACGGAATAGCTTTGTGTCTATGTTTTGGGATCACTTCGGAACCGCAGGTATCTTTATCATTCAAGGAGATATTATCAGGTCGTAAAAAATACCTATTTACAATTGCGCTACTGCGTGGTACTATATAGCGGTAGTAAGTAATACAGAATATAAGTCATACAGAATAGCAGAGGTGATTATGTTGGAAGATTTGACGGAGATGCTTAAAGGCGTGCTGGAGGGCTGCGTTCTCGAAATCATCAGCCGCAAGGAGACCTACGGCTACGAAATTACACGGCGTCTGAATGCCCTCGGCTTCACCGATGTGGTTGAAGGAACTGTTTACACCATTTTGGTGCGACTCGAGAAAAATAAGCTTGTGGACATAGAAAAAAAGCCGTCGGACATGGGACCGCCGAGAAAGTTTTTCGCGCTTAACGATGCGGGGCGTGAAGAACTGCAAAAGTTCTGGGCAAGATGGGAATTCGTATCCACTAAAATTAACGAGTTAAAGGAGATAAAATAAATGAATTTCTGGGAAAGGATCACAGGCAGCGACATGACCAAAGAATTGAAAGCTTTTGAGTCGCGAGCCAAACGGATGCCTGCCGATTATCAAGCGGCATGGGAGGAAATTAAAGCGAATCTTTGGCCGCATACCGATTTTACAGGCCGCAACCTCATGCCAATTCTGGATGGTGTGCTTGGTCTGCTGGAAGAAACGGCGGCGGATGGTCAGAGTGCAAAGGAAGTTTTGGGTGACGATATCAAAGGCTTCTGCTCAGCGCTGGCCGGTGAGGAAGGGGCAAACTCCTTCAGAGACAAGTGGCGGGCACAGCTCAACAATGCAATCGCTAAAAAGTTAGGTAAATAGGAGGTCTCTATGAGAATACAAGATATCATTGAAGGTAAAAAAGAGTGGCGGGCGCACATGGCACGCGTTAAAGCCCTTCCGCAGGAATATCAGTTGGTTTATAAAGAGATTCAAAAATACCTCTTTAAGGTAGGACCTGTGGAGCTGACCGAAGGGACGAGCTTGCTCTCGGGAATTGTCGACCTTTTTGAAGAGGGCGCGGCCTTGGGGAAAGGTGTGCTCGAAGTGACAGGCAGCAATGTCGCGGCTTTCTGCGACGATCTGATTAAAGATTCAAAGACTTATGCAGATATCTATCAGGAATCGGTTAACCGGGAAGTCAGCAAGGCTATGAAAAAGGATACGGATAAAACAAAGGAATAGGAGGAGAAATCAATGTCTGAGTTTTTCGATAATTACTTCAATATCAAAAAGATAATTGAGGGCAAGCGCGAGTACAAGCAGCAGATGGCAAGGGTGAAGGCTCTGCCAAAGGACTATCAGTACGTATTTAGGAAAATTCAGGGGCATATGTGGATGTTCGCGGCGGGGGCCGGTTATGACATGTTGAAGATCCACTATGACCTGATAGAGCTGTTTGAGGCCGGCGCGGTGGAGGGCAAACACGTTTTGGAGATTACCGGCCAGGATGTAGCCGCGTTCTGCGACGAACTTTTGCGCAGCGCCAGGACATACACGGAAGACTGGCGTGAGAAGCTTAACCGCGACATTATGAACAAATTCGGAAAGGAGAAAGGCACGAAATGACGGAAACCGCAATTCAAGTGAAAGGTCTTAATAAGTCGTATAAAAACCTTCATGTCCTAAAGGGCGTGGATTTTGAAGTGGAAAAAGGAAGTATTTTCGCACTGCTCGGCAGCAACGGAGCGGGCAAGACCACGATTGTCAAAATCCTCTCCACGCTGCTTAAATCAGACGGAGGCACCGCCACAGTAAACAGCTTTGACGTGGCAACAAAGGCCGACCATGTGCGGCAGTCGATCAGCCTCACCGGGCAGTTTGCCGCTGTGGACGGTATCCTCACCGGGCGGGAAAACCTTTTGTTGATTGCCAAATTGCGCAGCGTTTCTAATCCTCACCAAGTTGCTGACAGCCTGCTTGAGCGCTTTGGACTCCGCGACGCAGCGGACCGGCGGGTGGGAACGTATTCCGGCGGCATGACGCGCAGACTCGACATCGCGATGAGCCTGATCGGAATGCCCTCTGTCATCTTCCTGGACGAGCCGACGACGGGGCTTGACCCGGAGGGGCGGCTTGAAGTCTGGAAAACCGTCAAGGAGCTTGCGGGCAGCGGTGTAACGATTCTGCTCACGACGCAGCATTTGGAGGAAGCGGAACAGCTTGCCGACAGGATTGCAATCCTGCATGGCGGTAAAATCATTGCCAACGGGACGCTTGAAGAACTGAAAAAGCTGTTCCCGCCCGCGAAAGTTGAATATATCGAAAAACAGCCGACGTTAGAGGAAATATTCCTCGCGATCATCGGTAAAAAGGAGGATAATTAAAATGAAAAACAAGACAGGCGTACTGTTCGGACGCTCCATGCGCCATATTCTGCGCAGCCCGGATACCATTATTACAGTTGCGATTGTCCCCATTATGATGATGCTGCTGTTCGTTTACGTATTCGGCGGCGCAATCAAGACGAGTATGGCCGATAACTTGAATTATGTGAATTATCTGCTGCCGGGTATCCTGCTGATGGCCATTGCCAGCGGCATCGCCTATACCGCTTTACGGCTGTTTATGGATATACAGGGAGGGCTTTTCGCACGGTTCAGTTCCATGCCCATCAAACGCTCGTCAATACTATGGGGGCATGTGCTGACCTCGCTGGTTTCCAATGCGATTTCAGTCGTTGTAATTTTCCTGATTGCCCTGATCATCGGCTTTCGCTCAGGCGCCGGAATCCTTTCCTGGCTTGCCGTAACGGGGATACTCGCCCTGTTCACCCTCGCCCTGACTTGGGTTGCGGTTCTGCCGGGTCTCACGGCAAAATCTATGGAAGGTGCGACCGCGTTCTCGTACCCACTGATCTTCCTGCCCTTTATCAGCTCCGCGTTTGCCCCGACCGAAACGATGCCTGCTGCCGTCCGCGCCTTTGCGGAGAATCAGCCCGTAACGTCGATCGTGGAAGCCGTACGCGCACTGCTGAACTCTGAGCCTGTTGGCAACGAAATATGGATTGCCCTTGCATGGTGTGTTGGGATTATGGCTGTTGCATGGTTCTTTGCGATGAGGTCTTTTAAACGAAAGATTGCATAAGAGGCGTCATAAAATCCAGCCATTTGAATTGAAAAATTAAATATTGGGTGGACTCATTTATCCGCCTTAAGCTTGGTCGATAAAGACTATCATGCTTCCCTCAAACGAGGGAAGCATGTTGCCCATTTGCCTTAATACTGAAGGGTGAGGATAAAGATATTGGTCTGCTTTTAATATATACGTTTATGTAAATCCATGGTATAATTTCATATATCAATCACCCGGGGGGAGATCCATGAAACAGAGTCGCCCCAGCTTCAAAACATACAGGACTCATCTCTACCGTCAGATAATCGGCGACTCGTTATCATTAAAACCCATCACGGATAAAAACGGGAAGTGCTGGGTGATTCTTAAAACTACGGCCTATAAGCTGATCTGGATAATTGGCTATCCGGCAGCTTTGATTTTGACACTCATGGATGGCAGGCCATTCGGACTGCTTCCACTGATTGCATTGTTAGCGCTGTATATCATCATCGCACCCATCCGATATTTTTTTGCGCGTTATGTGGAACTTGACTCCGATTTCGTCTCGGATCATATGTGTGAAAAAGCATCCAAAAAGCCAAGGCCTCCGTTTTCAGCATACCTGAATTGTGCTTTTATCCCGCACAGATTTCGATTGCTATCCCTTATTGAAGAAGCGGATGGAAGTCAGTACTATCGAAACCGGCGCAGGTTTTATCCGGAAGGCACCTTTTTTTACGCAGTCGGCTTTGCCGCATCCCGTGTAGGGGGAGTGATGGGGGAAGGGCTCGCTATAATCATCCTGCTTGCGTCCGCTGTATTTTATTGGCTGCTGTCTCCATTGTCTTTGTACCTCTGGCATTTTAAAAGCGCGGAGGAACTGGATTACATATCTGAAGACGACACGTCCTCGACTGTGCTGTACTAGGTAATCTCCGGCATTTCCTTTGCGGCGGCGGCGGCGATTTTGTTTAGTTCAATCCTTTTCATAGGTTGGGATTTGCATGAGAGCGAGGCGTTAAGCCTAGATAAACCGGTTACGATCAATGAGGCGTACGATAGTGCGATTGCATATACATTAGAGCGTTGCGAAGAGGCGGAGTTGGCCGGGTTCTATATTGAATTTACAGGAACGAAAGCGCTGCTGTCCGACGAGCCTTCGTATTATTCTTTGATATTTCAGGATGCGCCCGACCTGCTGCCCGAACCGAATACGACCTTATCATTCTATTCATATCAGGATGAAGATGATATCAGCGTATATTATGAAAAAAACGAAATCATACGGCCTGCCGTCAATCCGAAGCTTGTGACCGACCTGCCCGAAATACTGGCAATACTCCAAAAAGAACTCGGAATCACAATGACTCCGGACATCAGCTCTATTCGAGTCAGTTCGCCTGACCAAACGATCTTCCGAAAATATAATGGAAACGAGTGTAAGGTCGTGATTCAAAACGACGGCGGCGATACCCGTAAATACATTGTAAATATCGTGGATAAAACCGCCCGTTTGGGATAAATGCGACGACGTTAAGCCAGCCGGGTTACACCAGAGCCCAAGGCTCTACCTATAATTATTGTGAGTCCGACCCGGTATACGGGTCTCTTTTTATGCCAGAATATACACAAACTTTAGTTCGTATGGTACAATGACCTCAAATGAGCGCGAGGTTTTTATGACGAGCATCGAAGGCACGGTACTCTCGATCGTGTTCCGCAACGACGAAAACGGCTGGACGGTGATGGAGGTCGATTTTAACAGCGACCTGACGACCGCGGTGGGTTGCATGCCGCACATCCACGAGGGTGAGTTTGTGCGTCTTTTCGGCGCGTGGACGGAACACCGCATGTACGGGCGGCAGTTCTCCGTGACCTCGGTGGAGACGCGTCTGCCCAACACCGCGGAGTCCATCCGGCTGTTCCTCGGCAGCGGCCTGATCAAGGGCGTGGGCGAGGGGCTGGCCGGGCGTATTGTGGACCGCTTCGGCGAGGATACCTTCGACGTGATCGAAAACAGCCCGGAGCTGCTTGCCGGGGTGAAGGGCGTGAGCAAGAAGCTTGCCCAGAGCATCAACGAGAGCTTTCTGGACCATATCGGCGTCAAGCAGGTCATCATCGATCTGCAGAGCCTTGGCCTTTCGGTAAAACAAGCGTTCCGCGCGTTCGAACGCTACGGTGCGGCGGCGGCGGCATTGATTCGCGAGAACCCATACCGCATGATTGACGATATCTACGGCATCGGCTTTGAGCGGGCGGACCGTATCGCGTCGGGCATCGGCGTGGAGCCCACCTCCGACTACCGTATCGACATGGGCATCCGGCATGAACTGGTGACCGCGATGAACGACGGACATACCTGCCTACCGCGCTACGAACTCATCCGCCGCGCAGCGCTGATGCTGGGCGTCTCCGAGGACCTTGTAGAATCACGCGTCTCCGCGATGACCCTGGCCGAGCAGATTGCGCAGAAGTTTGTCAACAACACGCCCGCTGTGTTCCACATGGCGGCGTACATCACCGAGACGGATGTCGCACAGCGGCTCTATTTACTCTCCAAATGCCCGCCGCGGGTGCCCATCCGGGACGCCGCGACGGCGTATGAGCGCTACATCAGCGGCGTCGAATTATCCGAGGAGCAGGAGCGCGCTGTGCTGATGGCGCTTTCCGCGCAGATCGTCGTGATTACGGGCGGACCCGGCACGGGTAAGACCACCATCATCAAGGCGATTATGTCCATATTTGAGCAGAGCGGCGTGACGACCGCGCTGTGCGCGCCTACCGGCCGCGCGGCAAAACGCATCGAGCAGTCCACGGGCCGCGCTGCGAGTACCATCCACCGGCTGCTCGAGTACGGCGTAGGCGAGGACGAGAACTTCGAGAACGAGGCCCGGTTTATCCGCAACGAGGACAACCCACTCGAAGCCGAGGCGGTGATCGTGGATGAAGCCTCGATGATCGACATATTTCTGATGCGCTCGCTGCTGCGGGCGCTTTCGCCCGGCACAAGGCTCGTAATCGTGGGCGACGCGGACCAGCTGCCCTCCGTGGGGCCGGGCAACGTGCTGCGCGATATCATCGGCAGCGGCATATTCCCGGTGTCGCATCTCACCCGGTTTTACCGCCAGAAGGAAGGCGGCACTATCGTGGAAAACGCGCACCGCGTCAACCGCGGCGAAAACCCGGAGCTTTACACAACGGGCGAGTTCCTGTTCATGCCCGAGACCGAGCCGGAAGCCGTGATCGAGCGGATCAAAAAGCTGCTGACGCAGGGCGAACTGCTTTTAAACTACGACATTCTCGAACACGTACAGATACTGTCCCCGGTCAAAAAGGGGCTGCTCGGCGTGTACAACCTCAACATGGAGATTCGCGAGCTGTTAAATCCGCGGCTCGCATCACGCCCGGAGGTACAGGTAGGCGATACGTTGTTCCGCGAGGGCGATAAGGTGATGCAGACGCGCAACAATTACGGCATGGAGTGGTATTATATCGACGGCACGCAGCTTTACAACCGCGGAACGGGCGTTTTCAACGGCGACCTCGGCCGCATTGTATCCATCGACACGGATTTGAAGGAAGTGACGATCCGCTTTGACGGCAACCGTGACGCGACGTACGCCTATCAGGAACTGGAACAGATCGAGCACGCGTACGCGGTGACGGTGCACAAATCTCAGGGCAGCGAGTTCCCCGTCGTGATATTGCCGCTGCTCTCGGGCGGCGGGCGCTTCCTCTCGCGCAATCTGCTCTATACCGCGCTCACGCGCGCCATGGAGAAGGTCGTCATCATCGGCCGCAAGGAGAGCGTGGAGGCGATGGTGGCCAACAACCGTATCCTCGGGCGCTACACGACGCTCGACCACGAGCTTAAGGAAATCGGCGAGATTCTCGGGGTATCGGGATGAACGCGCTGACGCGATTGCTCGATACCCTCTTTCCGTATATCCCCAAATGCGTGGGCTGCGGCGTGGAGAAGGGCGCGGTGAACAGCATCTGTCCCAAATGCGCCACGGAGCTAGCCGCGCTGGCTGCGGGACCCGCGGAAGTGCTGGATATCCCCGCGCATTCGCTCTATTGGTACGACGGCATTGCCGCGCGGCTCGTGCGCGGATACAAATACAGCGACAAGCGCTGGCTCAGCCGTTTCATGGGCGAACGCATGGCGGAAGCGGCGAAAGATATGGGCTGCTTTAACGCGGTCTGCTTTGTGCCGCTGCACAGCAAGCGCCGCGGTTTGCGCGGTTTTGATCAGGCGGAGCTGCTTGCCCGGCAGATTGCAGAGACATTAGGATTGCCGTTCGTTGCAGGGGCAAAGCGCACACGCAACACGAAAACGCAGACGAAGCTCACCAAGGAGCAGCGCAGGGAGAACATGCAAGGCGCGTTCGCGCCCACAGCGAAGCTTTCCGGGCACGTGCTGCTGATTGACGACGTTTTGACCACCGGCGCGACAGCCGCCGCCTGCGCGCAAGCGCTCCTTCAGGCGGGTGCGCAAAGCGTAACGCTGCTCACGTTCGCGCGGGCCAGAGAGAAAGAGGGACGGTTTACGGACGTGAAGTAGGGGACGGGCTCCTGCACGTCCCGAAAAGGCCGCAAATGGGCGGATATTGTGGACGCCGCATCAGGAATGTCGCGATCTTGAAATTTATGTAGGGATACCGCCCTCAGCATCCCGGGTTAAAAATGTCGTTCTGAGAGCAACGATGATACGGGTGGCTGAGGGCAGCCACCTCTACGTCTATCCAACGTCACGACGGTCATACGGGTAAAAGAGGTCCGAAAACTCATTTCTGGTATACCTTCAGATATCCTTGTTCGTGCCATACTTTTAGTGTCATCTCTGCGTTAAACCCGAAAATACCGGTACTAGAGTCGTTGGCCACATCTTTTAAAACTTGTTCGGCCTGCGGAATGTGAATTTTTAATGCGAGGCAGTGAGCCGCCGCTTTAGTCTTCACGACTACATTTTCGTCTTTAAACAATAAGGGCAGTGTTTCTTCTGCAAGAGGCAAATTATGTTCTAAGTATTTAAAAACGTTAATAATGGTGCGGTATTCACGATTGTTTCTGCGGTAGTCACCTTTTAATGTCGCTTCATAGCATACATGTCCGCTTTTAATATATTGATCGATCAAATCGGACCGGGACCATTGTTGCGTCTTCATAAAAGCCTCTCAAGCAGAATCGGTGTTTGCTCCTACACCTCTTCCTATGAATTCAGCGGTTTTGATTCATCCAACACAGACATCGCGTCCTTAGTTGGACGCGTCGCGCGTTCGGTTATCGCCTTTCATCTGGGTTATGAGAACAATATGGGGTATACAATTACTGTAACTTCGCGTTGCTATCTTGCTCCATGTTTTTTTCTCCCCAGTCGTACATCATCCCAAGAATGGGCAGCAGCGTTGCGCCTTTTGTGGTCAGCGAGTACTCAACTTTCGGCGGTATCTGCGGGTATTCCTTTCGCTCGACGATGCCTCCGCTTTCGAGCTCTTTCAGCTGCGCGCTCAGCATTTTATGCGTGATCCCTTTTATGCAGCGTTTCAACTCTCCATAGCGTTTCACCTTATCGATCATCAGAAAATAGAGTATCAGCAGCTTCCATTTCCCGCCGATGGTATTCAGCGTGTATTCGATGGGGCAGACATGGTTCTCCTGCGAATTAATCTCCATGATGCGGAACTCTCCAAATAGATAGTATATTACAAAATAGTGCGTACTTCCAAAATGAGTTATACGTGCTAATATCATTATATAAAAATATTGGGAATTGTCAAACATGGAGGAAAGATATGAAAGCGGTTATTTACTATTTTACCGGTACCGGAAATTCGCTGCACGTTGCGCGCGGCCTGTCGTCACTCATGGCGGATTCCTCGATTATACCGATTTCGGGCAATATTGAACCCAACCCGTCGGCTCCGGTGATCGGTATCGTGCTCCCCGTATATTTGTGGGGAATACCCAAAGCGGTGGCACAATTTTTAGAAAGAGTAAAGGGCGATGTGGGAGGCAAGTATTTTTTTGCAGTCGCAACGTACAAATCACAGACGGGTGATGCGCTTGGACAGATGCGGCGGAAAATGATGAAGTGCGGCATGAAGCTTACGGCGGGCTTTTATGTGCCGATGCCGGGCAATAACATTATCATGTACGATATTGAGCCGTCGCACATTCGGGATAGTAAGCTCTCCGCTTGCGATAAAAAGTTAACCGAAATCGTACGGGCAGTTGAGGGCAGGCAGGAGACACTCCCCAGCGCCCCCTTGGCCGAAAGAGTCTTTCTGACGGGCTGGCTTCATTCCGTGCTGACTGGAATGTTTGAAAAAGGTGACAAAAATTTTTGGATCGAACAAACCTGTAACGGCTGCGGCACCTGCGCAAGGGTATGCCCTGTGGGGAACATCGAAATGGCGGACGGTCAACCTGTATGGCAGCACCGCTGTGAGCAATGTCTGGCATGCATCCACGCTTGTCCGGCTCAGACAATACAGTACGGAAAAACAACTTGTGGCAGGCAAAGGTACATTCATCCGCAAATTGATATAACCGATTTGTTCAGGAGAGAGTAGAAACCGAATTAACCGCTGAACCTATTATGGATTCAGCGGTTTTAGTTCC
Source organism: Bacillota bacterium (assembly GCA_023390815.1). Classification (GTDB taxonomy): domain Bacteria; phylum Bacillota; class Clostridia; order Christensenellales; family SZUA-584; genus JAEWCC01. The sequence continues at coordinate 105,158 of JAEWCC010000015.1, read as the reverse complement.
TCCAGCACAAACATTCCGTCCTTGCGGATGAGTACATCGTCGAACCAGATCTCGCCGCCGCCAAACTCGGGCGTCTGGATGCAGACCATGTCCCAGTGAATGGCGGAACGGTTGCCGTTGTCCGCTTCGTTCTCGTAGGCCATTCCCGGCGTGAAGTGGAACGAGCCCATGATCTTCTCGTCGAACAGCGTGTTACAGAACGCGCGTGTGACGCGCGGGTTGACGCCCAGCGCAAACTCGCCTACGTAGCGCGCGCCCTCATCGGTGTCGAATATGGCGTTCAGCGCGTCGGAGTCCTGCTCCGCCGTGGCGCGGATGATGCGGCCTTTGGAAAACTCCAGGCTGACCTTGTTGTATATCTTGCCGTGATAGGGGCTGGGCGTGTTATAGGTGAGCGTGCCTTCCACAGAATCCTTCACGGGCGCGGTAAAAACTTCGCCGTCGGGGATGTTGTTTTCGCCCGCGCACGGTACGACGGGGATATCCTTGATGGAAAAGCGCAGGTCGGTTCCCGGCCCTTTGATGTGCACGCGATCGGTTTTTTCCATCAACGCGCAGAGCGGCTGCATGCGGCGGCCCATCTCGGCGTAATCGACGCAGCTTGTATCGATGATGAAGTCGCAGAACTCAGAGTATGGCATGCGCGCCTTTTGCGCCTGTCCGACCGTGGGCCAGTTCAGCAGCACCCATTTTCTGCGATTGAGCACGAGGTCGCTCCACGGCTTGCGGATACGCGCGCGCATCTGCATGATATCGGGGCGAATGCCGGTGAACTCGGCGTCGTTCTCGTCCGCAGTAATCTGGATGTACGCGTCCACGTCGGTCATGGCCTGAATATCCCAACTCGTTTCGATACGCTGACGCTCCTCGGTGGAGCTTTGCAGCAGCCAATGCTTGACTTCTTCGTCCGAGAGCCGTACGAAAGGCAAAAGTTCCTTCTCGTAAGCGAACTTAAGCAGCTCCTGAACGAGCGGCTTTGCGGCGGCGGTGGTCTCAATCAGCAGCTTTTCGCCGCGCTGCATATGAAGGCTGTGTTCCAGCAGTGTTTTAGCCAGTTGGGCGAGTCTCGGATCGCGCATATCTTTCCCCCGATTTAATGAATATATGCTCATCCTATCATACGCGACGGGCGTTTACAATGCCCGCCGGATTCATCCAAATAAACGGTAAAGCTTTCCGACTCCTTTCGCGCGCTTGCTTTTTGCATAGCATTACGGTATGATATGTCGCAGATGAAATGCTTTTTTAACCGGTAAAAAGCGGGAATTTCAATATTGATTATCCCTTTGCTGCGCTATATAATATTGAAAACTTTGATAGTTTTTTAACAAGGGTTCCGGGATAATAATACTGATTGCGACGCGAAAATGAGGGGTTAAAATATTGCCGCGGATGGTTTATAATGAACACGGCGGCAACTCCGCACGAAATCGATCAAAGGATAAAAGATACGATGACAATTGCAATAGGCAGTGATCATGGTGGTTTCGAGCTCAAGGAAATAATCATCGAGCATCTGAAGAAAAGCGGATACGATACCAAAGACTTCGGCGTATACAGCACATGTTCTGCCGACTACCCGGACGAAGCGGTGCCGGTTTGCGAAGCGGTGTTGGCGGGCGAAGCGGATTTAGGTATCCTCATTTGCGGCACGGGTATTGGCATTTCCATATCGGCGAACAAGATACGAGGCATCCGCTGCGCGCTGTGCGGCGATGTGTTTTCGGCCAAGATGGCGAGGTTGCATAACAATGCGCAGGTGCTGGCGCTGGGTGGGCGAGTCGTAGGCCCGGGGCACGCCCTGGAGATTGTGGACGCGTTCCTCGGTACGCCTTTTTCGGGTGAGGAGCGCCATGCGCGCCGTGTGGACAAGATCATGAATCTGGAGAACAGGTAAAACTGTCTCTCCTATTTTTATATCATGGAGGATACGAATGGGCAGACTGGTCGTGATGGATCATCCGCTGATACAGCATAAAGTATCGCTGATCCGGGACAAGCAGACGGGGACGAAGGATTTCAGGGAGCTCGTAGAGGAAATTGCGATGCTGATGGCATACGAGGTGACGCGCGATTTGCCGCTCAAAGAGGTGGAGATCGAGACTCCTGTGGCTAAAGCTAAAACCAAGGTGATTTCGGGCAAGACGCTGGGTATCGTGCCGATACTGCGTGCCGGCCTCGGTATGGTAAATGGCATATTGCAGTTGGTGCCGGCCGCGAAGGTAGGCCATATTGGGCTTTATCGCGATCCGGAAACGCTGCAGCCGGTGGAATATTACTGCAAGCTGCCTGCCGATGCGGCGGAGCGCGATCTGATCATCGTCGATCCCATGCTGGCCACAGGCGGAAGCGCCTGCGGCGCTATCACGCTGCTTAAAGAGCGCGGCGTTAAGAACATCAAGCTCGTGTGTCTGATTGCAGCGCCTGAGGGTATCGCAGCGGTGCAGAAGGAACACGGCGACGTGGACATTTTCGTGGCTTCGGTGGACGAGAAGCTCAACGACCACGGATATATCGTCCCGGGCCTCGGAGATGCGGGCGACCGGCTGTTTGGTACAAAATAGCCAGAAGAGGATAAACTTATGGCATTGGAAGTTCTGAGCGAAATCAAAGCGGCTGAGGAAGCGGCGCTGGAAACCCGGCGCATTGCTGCAGCGTCCGCAAAAGATTCGATCAAGCTCGCCGAGCAGGAAAATACGGCATACAGGGAGCGCATGATCGCCGAAGCAAAGGCGCGCAGCGCGCAGGCGATCACGGAGGCGCAGCGCGTATCCAAAGAAAAGCTGGACGCGCAGCAGGCGGAGCGGCTGAAAAGCTGCGAAGCGCTGAAGCGTAACGCCGAAGCGAAGCTCGAGCGTGCCGCACAGGTCTGTTTAGAGAGGATTATGGGCTGACATGGCGCTGTTGCAAATGAAAAAGGTGGCGCTCATCGCGCACGCCTCATCAAGACCCGCCGTGATGAAAACGCTGCAGGAACTCGGCGCGGTTGAGATTACTTCGACCGGGCAGGAAGAACTGCGTGTTGCGGGCGCGCCGGAGTCGCTGTCCGCGCTGGAAGGCAAGCTTGCGGATGTGCGCGAGTCCCTTGCGCTGATCAGAAAATATGATGAAACCAAGACGGGGTTTTTAACGCCTAAGCCCGCGATCACGCGCGGCGAGCTTAAAAAAGTCATTGAACGCCTTGATGAGGCGGACAAGGCGATTGCGCGCATGAAGCAGTTTTCTGACGAGATGAACGCACTCAAAAGCCGCAGACAGCGGCTGATATCGCGTATTGCGCAGCTTGAGCCGTTCGAGCATTTTGACGCGCCGCTCGAAAGCGTGGGTACAGGCCGGTATACCACCTCGTTGCTTGGAACCATTCCAAACACTGCTGCCGAAAAATTTGAGCAGATTTTGGCAGACTACGCGGATCAGGCATATTTTGAGATGGTGGATAAGTCCAAGCTTTCGGTATATGTGGTCATGCCTCTTGAGATCGCAGAAAAGCTGACGGGTGAACTCAAGTACATCGGTTTCACGGAGGCCTATACGAAGGAGCTTTACGGCACGCCGAAGGATATCATATTCGATTACCGAAGCGAGTGCGAGACGATCGAGAGCGAAGCAGCCGAGCATGAGGAAAAGGCTAAGAAGTTTGTGGACGACAAGCTCATCCTGCAGGCGCTTGAAGATTACCTCGTCAACGAGATCGAGCGCGAGCGCTGTATCGAGCAGCTCGGTGAAACGAGCGAAGCCTTTGTACTGGAAGGCTGGATTATCGCGGAGCAGCAGGAGCGGGTGGAAAAGGCACTGACCGAAGCCGCGCCCGAAGCATACATTACGTTCATTGATCCCGCAGAGGACGAACTGCCACCGACGGCGTTGCGTAACAAAAAAGTAATTGCCCCGTTTGAAGCGGTCACCAATTTGTATTCTGCGCCGTCATCCAGGGGTGTGGATCCGAATTTCATGATGGCCATTTTCTACTTCTTTATATTTGGCATGATGATCGGCGACTTTGCCTATGGTGTTATTCTGACCATCGGCACGTACCTCGTGCTCAGGCTCAAAAAGCCGACCGGTATGTTTCGTCAGGTTACAACGGTCATTATGATCTGCGGTATATCCACCGCGTTCTGGGGCCTTGTGTTCGGTACCATTTTCAGTATTCCAGGCGTCCCTGCAATCCTCAACCCACTGGAGGATGCAATGACGATGCTGATTCTGTGCTTGGGCATTGGGATGGTACATCTGCTGTTCGGCCTTGGGATGGGCGTTTACGCCAACATAAAGAACGGCAATGTTTTTGGCGCTATTTTCGACAACATGTCTTGGATGTTCGTGCTCATTGGCGCAGTGATGCTGGTACTGGGCGGAGTTGTGGGTACATTCGGCACCTATCTGATACTGGCTGGCGTAGCCATGCTGCTGGTCTCCCAGCTGAGGCAGAAGAGAAACGTGATTAAAGCGATCACCGGTTGGCTGGGCGGGTTGTACGGCGCAACTGGGTACTTGAGCGACGTTCTGTCCTATGCCCGTATCTTCGCCATGGGACTGGCAACGTCGGTCATTGCAATGGTGTTCAATACGATCGCCGGTCTGTTTTTCGGCAACGTTGTAGGATACATCATCGGAGCTGTCATCATGACGATCGGGCATGTGTTCAACATCGCGATCAACACGCTGGGTGCGTTCGTGCATACCGCAAGGTTGCAGTACATTGAGTTCTATTCCAAGTTTTACGAAGCGGGCGGGCATATGTTTGCGCCGCTCGGTATACAGACAAAGAACTACAGGCTGGAGGATTAGCCCAACGCCTGAAGGATAAAAAAGAGTAATTGGATGACGATATAGGAGGATTCTTATGGACTTTTTCGGTGGCTATTTCGGACTGGTGATTTCTACGGTGGGCGCGGCACTGGCGGCTACGCTTGCAGGTATCGGCTCGGCTAAGGGCGTGGGCATTGCTGGACAGGCTTCGGCGGGTGTTGTATCCGAAAACCCGGAGCTTTTCGGACGCGCACTCGTTCTGCAGGCACTGCCCGGCACACAGGGCATTTACGGCTTGCTCGTAGCATTTTTGATACTGCTCTATAATGGCGTTATCTCGCCGCTGGCGGCACCCATATCTGCAGCGCAGGGTTTGGTTTACTTCCTTGGCGCGATGCCGATCGCGTTCGTGGGCTATTCCTCCGCAATCGCCCAGGGCAAAACGGCAGTAGCCGGTATTGGCCTTCTGGGCAAGAAACCGGAAGAGTCCGGTAAAGCCATCACCATGGCAATCATGGTCGAGACGTACGCGGTGCTGGCGCTGCTGGTGTCCATGCTGACGATTCTGCTGGGCGGCAACGCTTTTAAAGGGTGATCGCTTTGGCGGGTGCGGAAAAACTAATCGAAAAAATCAGGGATGATGCCCAGCGCGACGCGGAGCAGTATTGGCAGGACGCCGAAGCAAAAAAGCTTGTTCTGCACGAAGCGTTGGAGCGCGATATCCAAAAGATGACGGCGCAGATCGACCGCGGCGCGACAGAAACCGCGGCGGAAAACGAGCGACGTATGACAGCCGTTTATGATCTCGAATATCGTAAGCAGCTGCTCGCTGCCAAGCAGGAGACGATGGGCAAGGCCAAGGATCTTGCGCTGGAACTGCTGCTTGCCATGGACGACTCCGCTTATGTTGCGCTGATGAAAAAGCGTCTGATGGGCTGCGCGGTTTCCGGTGAGGGTTCCATTGCCATCGGACGGGACGAGAAGCGGCTCGGCGAATCTTTTTTAAGTGACGTCAACATGGAGCTTAAGAAAACCGTGGGCAAAGGCAATGTAACGATGCTGCCCGAACGGCGCGATATTCGCGGCGGTTTCATCTATCTTGAGGGCGGCATGGAGATCAATATGTCGCTTGAAGCGCAGCTTAGCGAAGCGTGGCATGAAACAGAAACGGATGTTGCGCGCATACTGTTCGAATAAACGGATGAACGGGTGAGTTATGTCGGAAATCACTAGCAGCTACCCTTATGCCTCGGCCCGGGTAAAGGCGCTTGAGGGCAGGCTGATAACCAAAGATAAGATTGCGCGGGTGATCGAGGCGAAGGATGCGAACGCCGCGATGCGCGCTCTCAGTGAGATCGGCTACGGGCAGCCTGCGCCTGCGGGAGCGTCCTTTGAGCAACTTATCGACAAGGAGCTGGGCGAAACGGATGCATTGCTCGGCGCGATATCCCCCAGCGAAGTATTTACCCGCATCATGCGTACCGAGCGCGACTTTCACAACTTAAAGGTGCTCATTAAGCTGCTGATGCAGGACAAGCCGCTCGAGAGCGTGTTGCTTTCGCCTGGGAATATTCCGGTCGAGACGCTGAGAAGCGCCCTCGGTGAGAACAGTTATCGCGATCTGCCCGATACGATGACGGCGGGGCTGCACTATATTGACCGAAAGTTTGCGGCGGCGGCAGACGCGTCGATCATCGGCATTGCGCTGGATCGCGCCTATGCCAAGGAGATTCGCGGACTGCTGAAGGAAATGAACGATCCGCTCGTGACAGAATACTTTCAGGCGTTTTTTGATCTCAGCAACTTCATTGCGCTCATGCGCGTGAGAAAATCGGATTACAGCCGGGAGTCTTTTGAGCGTGTATTTGTGAAGGGCGGCACGATCGACCGGAGCGTTTTTGTAAAAGCATATGACGCGGCGGAGGAGAACGTGCTGGCAGCGGCGCTTCCAAGCGGCTATCGGTATGCTTTGAGCGCGGCGTTTGCTGAGTACCTGAAAACGGGGAGCCTGTACATGCTCGAAAAAGCGCGCGATGATTATCTGCTTTTGATGCTTGAGAAATCGCGCAGCGATATGTTCAGCATCGGGCCGCTGATGGGCTACTACATCGCCAAGCAGCGCGAGGCTGTGGCGGTACGTATGGTAATGACGGCGAAGCTCGGCGGCATCAGCGCTGAAACCGTGACCATGCGGATGAAAGAACTGTATTAGCGAGGGAGAAGCATGAACAAGATCGGCGTGGTCGGCGACCTGGACAGCATACTGGGTTTCAAGGCGCTGGGCATCGAAGTGTTCCCCGCCACGGGCGCGGAGGTTTCAAGGGAAATTTTCCGGCTCGCGACCGAAGGGTACGCAATCATATTTGTCACGGAGCAGGCGGCGGAAGCGGCAGCCGAGACGATTGACCGTTTTAAAACCGAGCCGTTTCCGGCGATCATTCCGATTCCGGGTACCCTTGGCACCACGGGCTTTGGCATGAAGGGGATCCGCGCCAACGTGGAAAAGGCCATCGGCTCGGACGTCATATTCAGGGACGAATAGACAGCGCGTATGCGCGTGATAGATACAGAACGACAGGAAGGATTAGTTTATGGAAGGCAGAATAGTCAAGGTTTCCGGCCCGCTGATCGTGGCGAGCGGCCTCGGACAAAGCGAAATGTACGACGTTGTCCGGGGCAGCGAACAGAGACTGATTGGTGAGAGCATCGAGCTGCGGGGCGACATGGCTTCTATACAGGTTTATGAAGAGACGAGCGGCCTGGGACCGGGAGAACCGGTATATCCCACGGGCAGCCCGCTTTCGGTGGAGCTCGGGCCGGGGCTCATCGAGTCGATATTTGATGGAATCCAGCGCCCGCTCGATAAAATCCGCGCGAAGATCGGCGACCGCATCAGCCGCGGCGTTTCGGTCGATCCACTCGATCACGAGAAGAAGTGGAAGTTCGAGCCCATCGCTAAAAAGGGCGACGCGGTGACACCGGGTGATTACCTTGGCAGCGTGCAGGAAACGACGCTTGTGAAGCACTATATCATGGTGCCGCCGGGCGTATCGGGCACCGTCGAGTCCATCGCGGAAGGCGAATACAGCATCACCGAAACCGTTGCGAAGGTAAAAACCACATCGGATGATGTGAAGGATATTACGATGCTGCAGCGCTGGCCGGTGCGTCGCGGCAGGCCGTACGGCGAGAAGCTAGCACCGACCGAGCCGATGATCACGGGGCAGCGCGTTATCGACACCTTGTTCCCGGTGGCTAAGGGCGGCGTGGCCGCGGTGCCGGGGCCTTTCGGCAGCGGCAAGACGGTGGTGCAGCACCAGCTCGCGAAGTGGGTGGATGCAGATATCATCGTTTACGTGGGCTGCGGCGAACGCGGCAACGAGATGACAGACGTGCTCATGGAGTTCCCGGAGCTCAAAGACCCGCGCAGCGGCGAGCCGCTGATGAAGCGCACGGTGCTCATCGCCAACACTTCGGACATGCCGGTGGCGGCGCGCGAAGCTTCCATATACACAGGTATTACGATCGCGGAGTACTTCCGCGACATGGGATACAAGGTAGCCATCATGGCAGACTCCACCTCACGCTGGGCTGAGGCGCTGCGCGAAATGTCGGGCCGCCTCGAAGAAATGCCGGGCGAAGAAGGTTACCCCGCCTATCTATCCTCGCGGCTTGCGGGCTTCTATGAGCGCGCGGGCATGGTGAAGGCATTGGGCAGCGATGGGCGCATCGGCGCGATCACGGCGATCGGCGCGGTTTCGCCGCCGGGCGGCGACATCTCCGAGCCGGTTTCGCAGGCGACGCTGCGTATCGTCAAGGTGTTCTGGGGGCTTTCGGCTTCGCTCGCGTACAAGCGGCACTTCCCGGCGATCGACTGGCTGACCTCGTACTCGCTGTATGTGGACAGGCTGGGCGGCTGGTTTGATACCAGTGTATCGCCCGAGTGGATGGAACTGCGTAAAAAGACGATGCAGCTGCTACAGGAGGAGGCCGAGCTCGAGGAGATCGTTCGCCTCGTCGGCGTGGACGCGCTGTCCCTGAAGGACCGGTTGAAGCTGGAGACCGCAAGGTCGATCCGCGAGGACTACCTGCATCAGAACGCGTTCCACGAGGTGGACACCTTTACCTCGATGCAAAAGCAGTTTGGCCTTTTGCGGCTGATCCTGCGCTGGGGCGAGCTGGGCGAAAAAGCGCTGAATGCGGGCGCGGAGTTCTCGAAGATTTCGTCGCTGCCCGTAAGAGAAGACATTGGCCGCGCGAAATATGTGGAAGAAAAGGATACGGCGGAGCGGTTCGCCGAGATCAATAAGAAGCTTGAGCAGCAGATGGGCGAGCTCTATGAGGAAGGTGGGATCGATATTGCTTAAGGAATATCGCACGATCAAAGAGGTCGTAGGACCGCTGATGCTCGTAGAGGGCGTCGAAGGCGTAAAATATGACGAGCTGGTCGAGATTGAGCAGCAGAGTGGCGAAGTGCGCCGCGGTAAGGTGCTTGAAATCAACGGTGACCGGGCGCTCGTGCAGCTTTTCGAAAGCTCGCAGGGCCTCAAGATCGCCACCTCCAAAGCGCGCTTTCTGGGCAAGAGCATTGAGCTGGCCGTGTCGTACGATATGCTCGGGCGCGTGTTCGACGGCATGGGCGACCCGATTGACGGCGGCCCGGCCATCATTCCCGAGAAGCGCATGGATATCAACGGCGCACCGATAAACCCGGCGGCGCGGGATTACCCGGAGGAGTTTATCCAGACGGGCATCTCGGCGATCGACGGCCTCAATACGCTGGTGCGCGGACAGAAGCTGCCCGTGTTCTCCGGCTCCGGTCTGCCGCACGCACAGCTTGCGGCGCAGATCGCGCGGCAGGCGAAGGTGCTCGGCGGTGAGTCGAACTTCGCGGTGGTGTTCGCCGCGGTGGGTATCACGTTCGAGGAAGCCGACTTCTTCATCAGCGACTTTAAAAAGACCGGCGCGATCGAGCGTACTGTGCTGTTCATCAATCTTGCGGACGACCCCGCTATCGAGCGTATTTCCACGCCGCGCATGGCGCTTACGGCGGCGGAATACCTCGCCTACGAAAAAGACCTGCACGTGCTGGTTATCATAACGGATATTACGAACTACGCGGAAGCGCTGCGCGAAGTCTCCGCGGCGCGCAAGGAAGTCCCGGGCCGCAGAGGCTACCCGGGCTACCTCTATACCGACCTTGCGTCGATGTACGAACGCGCGGGGCGTATCAAGGGCAGAAACGGCTCCGTCACGCAGATTCCGATTCTGACCATGCCGGAGGACGACAAGACGCACCCGATCCCCGACCTGACCGGTTATATCACTGAGGGGCAGATCATCCTCTCGCGCGAGCTGCTGCGTAAGGGCGTTACGCCGCCAATCGATGTGCTGCCGTCGCTGTCGCGACTAAAGGATAAAGGTATCGGCAAGGGCAAGACGCGCGAGGACCATGCGGACACGATGAACCAGCTTTTTGCAGCGTATGCGCGCGGTAAAGACGCCAAGGAATTGTCCGTCATCTTAGGCGAAGCGGCGCTGTCCGATGTGGACAAGCTGTACGCCAAGTTCGCGGACGCTTTCGAGAAGGAATATGTCTCTCAGGGGTATGAGAAAAACCGTACGATCGAAGAGACGTTGAACCTCGGATGGAAGCTGTTAAAGATACTGCCGAAGACCGAACTCAAGCGCATCAAGGACGCGCTGATTGAGAAATACCTGCCCGCTGAGGAGTAACCAATGGCGATATTGAGGGTGAACCCGACCCGCATGGAGCTGACCAAGCTCAAGAAGCGGCTGGTCGTGGCGGCGAGAGGACATAAGCTCTTAAAGGACAAGCGCGACGAGATGGTGCGGCAGTTTATGCTGCTGATCCGCCGCAACCGTGAACTGCGCGAACAGGTGGAAGAGGCGCTCGGCAAGGCGCTTGCGGGCTTCGTGCTTGCGCGCGTGGCAATGAGCCGCGAAGCGATGGACGAGGCGCTGCTTTTCCCCGTGCGCGAGGTGGAGATCAGCGTATCCAAAGCCAACATCATGAGCGTACATGTGCCGCGCATTCGATATCAGGAAAAGAAGCGCGAGCAGGTGTTCTTTCCGTATGGCATGCTGATGACCTCGGCGGAGCTGGACAGTGCGACGGCGAACCTCGCCGCGGTGCTGCCGCAGATGGTGGAACTCGCGGAGCTGGAGAAGACATGCAACCTGCTGGCCGACGAGATTGAAAAGACGCGCCGCAGGGTTAACGCGCTGGAGTATGTGATGATTCCGCAGCTTGAGGAAACGATCAAGTACATCCGCATGAAACTCGACGAAAACGAGCGCGGGAGCCTCGTGCGCCTGATGAAGACGAAAGAAATGATCGCCGAAAGAGAAGCCAGATAAGGGGAGCGAAAGCTCCCTTTTGTTTATGCCGACAAAAATGCTGTCAGATCGTTCGGCTGAGTTGTAAATTAAAACAGAGGCCGCATAGGGTATTCTAAGGATAGCGGCGTTTATGTGCCGTAACGCGCTATGCGCGAGCGATAAACCGATGGAGGAGAGATGGACCCAAGATTCAAGATTGGGATGCGAATTATCAAGACCGCTTTGGCGGCCGGGATATGCCTGGAGACATTCTATTTGCTGAACCTTGGCAGCAACATCAACGGCGTGTACGCGGCGGTCGCCGCGACGATCTGCATGAAATCTTCGCTTCAGCAGACGGTGCGGACCGGCATCGATCGTACGGTGGGCACGGTGATCGGATCGGCGACCGGCATCTTGTTTTTATTTTTGACGCGTTTGGTGCCGGAACCGTATTCTGCGCTGATTACGACAGTCGGCGTTGTTTGTGTGATTTATCTCTGCAACATATTCAAGCTGCAATTCAGTGTCACGATCAGTGTCGTCGTTTATCTCGTGATCCTCGTGGTTCCGCGCGAGATCCCGCCTCTGCTTTATGGTATCGCGCGGCTGGGGGAAACGCTGTTCGGCATATTCGTCGCCTTTGTCGTTAATAAATTCTTCGATCCGAGATATATCAGGGCCAGGTTATCAAAGCCTGCGGATAAGCAGGAAAGCTTTGAAGCGGACATACGTGAGCGCACCGATGAAGAGATGGGGCGCATCATGCAGATCTGGCTGAAGGCCAACATCGAAGCGCATAAACACATCGGCAGGGATTACTGGCACGAACAGTATGACGCAGCCAGAGAGGCTATAAAAACCGCAACGACGTTTGTATTTGAGTCGAAGGGAGTCGTGTCAGCTTTTATCAGCCTTTCAGGTGACAACCAGATATTTACGCTGTGCGTATCCCCCAACCTGCAGCAAACCGGTATCGGCACACGGCTGCTGGACGCGCTTAAAGGCAGATATCCTTGCCTTAGCGTCAGCGTATTTCAAGACAATGAGTGTGCACTGAAGTTTTTTCTGAATCACGGCTTTACGATTTTAAGCGAAACGCGGAACGAAACCATGCCCTGCCGCGTCTATACATTGGAATGGTCCGTCAAAAGCAGAGGGCGCTGCATAGATACGCGGAATGAAGCAACAAACCGATGCGCACCTCATGATAAAACAACGTCAGAGTGAGAAGCGGTATTCCGGCAGAAGAAAAAAAGATGATTAAGGGGGTCCGAGGAAACATGAATAATTGGATGAAAGCGATACGGTTGGTGATCTGTATCATCCTGCTGGTGACACTTTGCGCGTGCGGGGCCACGAGTCAATCCAGTGAAGACGTCGCACAATTGAACCAGCAGATATCACAGCTGGAGGCGCAGATCGTGGTGCTGGAGGAGCAGCTTGCCGAGGCGCAGGGCGGCGAAGGATATGAAGGGGATTACGAAGGAGAGTTTGAAATCGGCTTCCCGGATATCGAGTCCCTGCTGGATCAGGTTGAAAGCTCGGGCGAGGCACTCGCGTCGTTTCCTGCATTGATTACCGAAACCGATTTATCCGAAGCGGGCTGTGTACTGCATATCGACCGGCTCGAATACAACCCAAACTTTACGCCGGGCGGTGAGGGCGGCGGGCCGTATCTGCTGAATGCGAAAGCGGTTTCTGAGGAGATCGACGGGAGCTTTGCCTACGCGCAATATAACGGGCATGTGGAAGGTGAAATCAGCCAGAAATTTGCGGATTACGTGGCAGGCTCTGAGGGCGGTGTTCAGTGCACGCTTTATATGCTGGGAGACGAGCTGGTGTTGGTGAGCGAGATATTGGTACCGTAGCACTGGCGAATAGACTGTTGCAGCCGAAGACCTGCCCACTGGCTGCTTTTTTATAGGAATTATGCTATAATTTAAAAAATGAAACCAATTCTTTATCCAATTCGGGGAGAAATAATGAAAAGATCACATTTGTTAGTGATTGTTCTAGCGATACTCATGGTTCCCAAGGTTGCGTTGGCCGATTTTGGCCCCAAGTCATCTCTGGACATTACTGTTGAAAATGCGCCAAGTGGCACATATTATCTTGATTTGTTGGTCTCCGATATAGACGGAATGGAAGCGGCATATGCCCCCAACGGTTATAACGAAGAACTGTACCGCATGCTATGGGACTATGATGAAGACGGATATCGTGCTGCACTAGTACATCAGAGTGAATTATGGGGAATTCGTGGAGGAAGCTTGATCGACCATAGCTACATGCAGGTTCCTTCTTCATTTAAGATTATAATCGTATCAAAAGATGGGATACGGGTATCCGATGTTTACCGGAGGGCAAGGTTTTCAGACGTTATCAGGATTGATTATACGACGATGAAGATTACTCCAGCGAACGCAAGCATGTTACTAGATTGGCTGCTGCAATTTGCACAGACTTTTTCCGCTACGATATTGATAGAAGGTATTGCACTTTTGCTTTTTGGTTTCAAATTAAAGGAAAATTGGAAACCTTTTTTACTCGTAAACTTAATAACGCAGGTTCTCCTTATCGTATCGATGGGCCTTATTATGCTGTTTTGGGGGGCGTTTGCCTATATATTATTATTTGGAATTATCGAGGCCATGATTGTCATTCTAGAAAGCTTTGCTTATAACAAGCTGCTCCGTCGGGAAAAGACAGGGGGGAGGGTCGCATATGCGATTACAGCCAATCTTCTGAGTTTGATGGCATCCTTTATTCTGATTCTGCTCTCTTCCTCCATGTAAAAACTTCGCGTCTATACCGTCTTCCGAGGGCGGTGTTCAGTGCACGCTCTATATGCTGGGAGACGAGCTGGTGTTGGTGAGCGAGATATTCGTGCCGTAGAGACAGCGATTCTTAGTATGCGGCAAGAGTCCCACACTCTCGTTTGGGACTTTGCTAATGTCTCTTGAGTTTTGTCTTATGACGAAGGGTTATCCTTGTTCAGCTCGTTAAGCTTCGCGTTGATCTTCGCGGCGTCGGCTTTGTGCTTGCTGATGAGAAACCAGTAGACGGCGCTGTACACGATCAGCGTGATAATAGCCACGGAAGCGAGGCCTTCAAGGCTGAGCGCGTACCAGCCGAACAGCAGCCCTGCCCCAATGGTCAGTGCAAGGATGGCGACAAAGTTGACTACGAGAAATACCTTGAACTTGCCAATCAGGCGCGACATGACGGCATCGACGATCTCCAGCCCGATGATCATCGCGGCAAGTTGAAGAAAATACAGGTTGGAAACCATACGGTCGGCACCCATCTCAAACAGTCTGTTGAGGCAGGTAATCACGACGGCGAGCGAGTAAACCATTGCGGCGCCGGTGATACGGGCAAAAAGTGCGGATTTGTTCTTTTTCATTGTCATACTCCTTTCAGATACCAAAAGCGTTTTTAAAGTCGTTCACATAGTGACGGGTGACAATCAGTTTCTCTCCGTTTTTCAGCAGCAATTCCATCTTCATCAGCTCCAGCGGACGCGCGTGCCTCAGGGCGCGCAGGTTGACAATGGTGTTCTTGCTGATGCGCAGGAACGAAAGGGGTTTCAGCTGCTCTTCCAGCTCGAACAGCTTCGCTTTGCTTTCAAAGCAACTTCCGGCACAGTAGATGAACGAGCGCCCGTCCACAGAATCGATGTAGAATACCTTCTCGACGGGAATACGATACCAGGACTCCTCCTTTCTGCCGCTCAATGTGAAATCCAGCGCGCGGAGGCTGTCGATGATCTTCTGCAGCTCGGGCGACACGATGCTGCAGGTGATGACGACCTCCGTTTCCGAAACATCGGGGGATTGATTCACGGTCAGCTTCATAACGTTCCTCCGTTTTCTTGCTGAAATCATATTACCCTGTCGGCTGCCCGCTTTCAACCGGATGAGGGCGAGATGCATATTACGACCATGAGATGCAAAAAGGTTGCAAAGGTTCCATATCTCTGTACGTCGCTTTAAAGCACTTTGATGTGCGGACACATAGAATAGGTTGAAACCATTCATATGGAGATGATGCCAAATGTACCGAAACGAAGTGACCAGCCTCGAATACCGCGTGAATAAAGCGTTCGAGGGTAAATATTTCATAGGACATACGCCGGTGATGACACTCCGCGGGCAAAACGCCTGGGGCGGTCTGTTAAATCCGCACGGTTCGGGAGTCGATTTATTTTTCAACACGTTTACAGTGTCGAACTACTCGGATATGCCGTTCCGCAGCCAGCTTTGGGTAAACGCGCCGACGGGGCGCTGCTATATGTCGCCGTATGTTTCGCCGAGCAACACGGCAAGGGCGCCGCAGCGGGAACCAAGGGCGCAGCTCGTTTATCAGCCTGAAGCGGAGGGAATGCCATCCGGAGGCGTGAGCCTGTTATCTCGGATAATCCCCGCCAACGATACGGTTGTCGGCAACTACTACGGCAAGATCGTCATTCCTCCGGGCGGGTCTGTTATCGTGCTGCTCTATGCCCCAAGAGGCGAGGTGTCGGCGGAGGTCGCGCTGGGCTGGTGGGAGGACCGGGGGCCGATGTCATACTGAGGGCACCGTGCAAAAGGTCGAAAATGCGCTGGCCGGATGTTCCGACAGCGCGTTTTTCTGGAACGGGTTCCATTAAACAAAGGCTGGAGTCAAGCGACGCCAGCCTTTGTCCTCTTATTGTTGAATTCCTATACATGGAGCCTGATCTAATTGGGTGATTGCCCCGCTATGTTTTCAACACGGTATTTGCTTAGTATTACATGGCTTGCAGATCGACTAAGCGGGATTGTACCCAGAGCGCTGTCCAGCCGGTTTCGTCTGGATCGGGAGTATAGTGTTTCAGGGAGTCATAGTATAATTGGTATCCCGCTTCATCGCCCGTTTCCTTGCAGATCAACGCTTTGTAGTAGGCGGACAGCAGATAGTACATATCCGTCTCGTCCTGAATTTGGCTGAACATTTTTAAAGCCCTGTCACTATAGCCCAGCTTAAAATAGCTCACGCCCATGCAGTAATAGATTTGCGACGCCTGCCGGTCAAACCGGTCAAACATCTTGTTGCCCCACCACGTGACGCCGTTAAAATGACCGGCATAGAAGTTGCGCATCAGCCGAACGTTCATTTTCCGATACGATTCATATGGAGACGCTTCTGTCTCGTCGTATTCATTATACGGATTGTCGCCGCTTTGTGAATTAGGAGTATAGGCTGTCCAAACTTCAATGTCCTGTTCAGGCTCAATATTTTCCGCATCCCAAACAATGGTGCCGTCTTCTTTAATATAAGTCGGCTGAATGCCGTCAAAATACGTACTGAACAGATCGTAATCCTGAAGCTGTATACGCACGGTGATTTTACCAATAGGACCTTTCCATGTCGCACCGCTGCGAAGTATGTAGCTGATCAATTCAGAATTTTCACCGCCGTAAGAATTCTGCAGCCAGTATTTATTGACCACCTTGACACGCTCATCGGCTTTAAAGTGCATGCGCCAGGTATACCACTGGGGAAAATAGAGCGCATCCGCATTGTTGCCCTCGGGCTCCAGCCCTTTCTTTAGGGTGACGTGAACCTTTTTCCCATCTATAAATGTGCGAAACCAGTTGAGCTGTGTTACGTGACTCTCCGCATAATACACATCTTCCATTTCCTCATTCAGCTCTTCTTGAGACTCGCATTCGCCGGGGGATTGTGTTGGAAAGCCCACCAGAAGATTGGTACTTTCACCCGTGTTGTGGAAAAAGAACTGGCAGGTCACATAGGAACAGTCGTCGCGTACGACAATATCAATAATCTCTTCCTCCATCTCCACATCGGTATCGAAGATTGGAAAGACTGTAATCCCCGTGCCGCCCAGCGTGCCATCATCAGCGGAAGCGGACATTGGGAAAAGCGTCACGGCGATAAAAACAGCCAATAAGAGAATGACGATCCTTTTCATACAACCCCCGTTTTGTTCATCGGGCTTGTGTCTGTCTATCTCATGCTGACTCTATCTGGAATATCGTAGCATAATCGCCTGGTTAAATCAATGACATCCATGCAAAAGGGCCCCGCAGGACGAGGCCCTTAGATCACGTCTTTTACATCACCAGCGTGCCGTCGTTGGTATGCTGGATCATCAGGATATCCTCCTGCACGCCTGTCTCCACGTTGACGTAGACCAGATAGTCGTTGCCGTTGACGGTGCCTTTGAGCTCCCAGCAGAGCTTCTCCAGACCGGAAGCGAGCGGGATGAGCGCGAGCCGCGTGCGCTCCACCGTCATGCGGCCGGATTGCGATTGCACCGCCTGCTCCTGGGTAAACGCTGCGGAGGGCAGATCGCGGTCCTTGTGAGACATCAGATAGTTGTACGCGTCGATGCCCACTACCCGGTTTGCGGAGATGTCGATCCATACCTTAATGAGATCAGGATATAGGATCGCGCCGTCCTGCATCGCTGCGAGATTGATCAGCGCCAAGCCGTTGTAAAACTGTGCGTAGCTCGGCAGGGTCTGCCCGTAGCCTTTGACGGCACAGTACTGCTGCGCGAAGGACGTGAGCTGCGCGTAACGTTCGTCACTCGGCATCGCGGAGATGCCGCCCTGCGTCTGGCACATGAAATACAGCACCTGACCTCCCTGTTTGGTGATCAAGATGGTAAAGGGAAGGCTGTCTTGTGTGCCTGAAAAACCGTATGCGGGCATGGTACCTCCCTGATCGCAGTCATTCACGAGCGTGCCTTCGTCCACACCCATGAAGTCCGCCGCAATCTTCGCCGCCTGCTGCGCCGTTACCGGCTCCGCGCCGAGGCCCTCCGGCTGCTTGTTCTCGGTGCTCTCGGAGAAAGGCCCGTCGTAGATGAGCCGCGGGAACTCCTGATTGGTGAAGTCAATGTTGCCGTTCATCGGCTGGTCAGTGAGAAAGGCGGCGTCGGCAAAGCCCGCTTCGGTGGGATAACCCTGCTGGCGGATCCCTTCGATGGCGGTGTTGATCTGGCCGCACGATTCGGATAGCGCACGTATCTGCGCGAGGTCGTCTTCGGTAATCTCCTGCCCGAGGGAGATCTTTTGCTGGAGGTATCGGCAGTAGTCGCCCGTCCGGTTGATGAACTGCGTCAGCGGCGACGTGGCGTTATACGACACGGGCAGCGCCGAAATGGAGCTTTCGGTATCGCCCGTCTGCCTCCAGACGTCCATCAGCAGCGCGGCGTACTGGTTGGCATCGCTCGCCACTTCCAACTTAGCCAGCTTGGTTTGCATACTCGTAAAGTCGTTCGTGAGGTCTTCAAACGCCTTCTGATATACCGCTGTGACTTGGTTCTTGAGCGCCGCATTGCGGTCGCTGAGTATGATCGCGTAAACCGAAAGCCCCACGATGAGCGCCCCGGCCACGCAAGCCGCGATGATCCGCGTAATCGTTTTCATGTGCCGCCTCCTAGCTGCAGAAATTGTGGCCGCCGATGACCACGATGATCGGTCTCGACCAGATCCACCCGCTTGTCGATGTTGCCGGGTTGTAATAGAACAGCGCGCCGCCGGAAGGGTCCCAGCCGTTTATCGCGTCGCGCGCGGCGGAGAGCGCGTTCTGGTCTGGGGCGAGGTTGATCTGCCCGTCATCCACAACGTCAAAAGCGCCGCTCTGATAAATGACCTTGGCGATGCTGTTGGGGAACTTGCTGCTTTCCACCCTGTTGAGCACTACAGCCGCAACCGCCACCTGCCCTTTATAGGGCTCACCGCGGGCCTCCCCGTACACGAGCTGCGCCAGCAGATAGACGTCGCTGTCGTTGGAGGCTCCGCCGCCTCCACCGCCACCGCCGGTGTCTCCGCCGCTCGTGCTATTACCGCCCTGTACGGAAACGCCCAGCTTTTCAGCGGTTTGGCTTCCTACAATGCCATCGACCGAGATGCCGTGTTTGATCTGGAAGTCGATCACGGCGTCCTCGGTCGCCTTACCGTAATAGCCGTCCACATTACCGAAATAGTATCCCCAGTCCTTGAGCCGCTGCTGAATTTCCTTCACCTGATCCCCCTGCGAGCCAAACTTGTAAGCCGCCGCAGGGATTGCCTCACAGCTGCAAAAAAATACCGTGACCAATACCATCAGTACCGCCAGCGGTATTTTGAGCGTGCGCTTGTTCATGATGCTTCTCCCGTGGGTAATTTACGGACAAACGCCAAACCAGTCCTCCCATAGCTCTGCGAAAAACGAGGTGTATTCCGTGTCTTCGTCTTCCCCCGTGATTTCGGATATGCAGAGCGGTGGGAACATTACGCACCACCAGTTATGCCCTTCGCCCTCTCCGAGTACGATGCGCACTGCGCGGTAGTCTCCTTCGGGGTAGGTGACATCCCCATAAGTCCGGTCAGGGAAGTGGTAAGTGCCGATCTGCGCATGCGCGGTGTAATTCGCGCCTTTTTCCTCCAGCACCGCGTTTGCCGTTGCCTCTATTATCTCAAGGTTTTCGCTAATATATTCTTCCGCATCCGCTTCGTTCTCGCACTGTTCGATGCCCTGCGCTGTCGCCAGCAGCACCGCGTCGCGCACTTCCATTTTAACCTGCTGATCCGTGTCGCTGTCCGAATTGGCCATGATATGCAGCCGCAGCGGCGGCTCCGCCCCGCATGCGCCGCACAGCGCTATGAGTAGCAGCGCCGCAAGCAAAAGCAGCGCTATTTTCCATCGCATTTTGTTCTTCATCCTTGTGTGTCATATTCATATGCATATGTGCTTTTATTATGGCCACACAAGGAGAAACTATACCAAGTGAATCTAAAAACCTTCGCTTTGGCGAAGGAATGAGATGTTTATGCATTGGCCCGCGCCGTTTCGGCGATACTGCGCAGCAGGGCGAGCTGCTCTTCCGAGGGCGTAAATAGTTTACCCTCGAGCTTGCTCTGGGAATAGAATATGTCCACCTCCACAACGTTTCCGTTAAAGTCGATGAAGTATTCGTAGCCATGATAGTTATATTCGTTGCCGTCCACGCCTTCGTCCACCATGGAATACTCAAAGTGGAATGCGTCGTGGTCGTTAATCTTGGTTTCTTTAACCTCGCCGATGACGTTGTCCTTATAGTAGTCTCCGGCGGTCATATCGCAGTAATCCTTGGCCGTGTATCCGCTCTCGTCGTTGGGATAATAGAATATCTGCGAAAACGCGCTGCTCCCGTCCGTAAGTGCGAGCACAAGATAGCGCTCCGGTACTACCGTCGCGTCTTCGGACCAATTATCGGGCACGTCGATACTCACGCTGCCATCCGCGGCTTTGATCGTTTTGGATATCTGCGTCTGTGTGGTCTGGTCTTTGCTGGCGCTGCACGCGCCCAGCACGGCTGTCAGCAGTGCTGCAAGCAGCAGCATAAAGCCTTTCCGCGTCAGAAGTCTTCGCATCTTGTTCATGTTTATAGCATGGCTCAGCTTTGAAAACCTATGCGCGATGATTAACGAAAAAAGCCCTTCGCATGGGCGCGAAGGGCTTTGGGTTATTCTTTAACCTGAACGGTCTCCGCGATGCTGCGAAGCAGCGTAAGTTGGTCGTTCGTCGGGGGGGTATCAGTGTAGCGGTAAAATATATCCACCTCGACAACATTGATTTTCGCGGTCTCGTCGTTGTTGGCTTTTTTTGCGAGGAAGTACTCATAGCCTTGATAAGTATAGGTGTTTCCGTCTTTATCAAGCCCTTGCTTTACATACGCGAAGTAATACCCCTCGTATTCCCCGACCTTGATGCTTTTTGCCGCGCCTTTTGCGTCCTCACCATAGTATCCCAGCGCTTTATCAGCATAGTCCTTCGCGGTAAACTTTTTTCCCTCCGCAGCAGGATACCAGAATATCTGGGCAAAAGCGCCTGAGTCATCCTGAATCGTCAAAACGAGGTTGTCTTTGGTTTCCGCTTCGCTCACCGACCAGTTCGCGGGCGTATCGATTCTGACTTTGCCATCCTCAGACTTAATCTCGTTGGGCAGCTGTGAGTTGCCAGCCCCGCAGGAACTTAGCACAAGCACGGCTGTTAAAACCGCCATCACGGCGCTCAATCGCTTGATCATGATTACCTCCCTGGCCAAAATGGCTTAAAGGCATTATAATGCGCATCGCGCCGACGGTCAACGCAGGGGCTAAATATTGGTTTTGGTGGTTTCGGCGATGCGGCGAAGCAGCTCAAGCTGATCCTCGGAAGGCGTAAATATCTTGCCCTCCAGCTTCCCCTGTGAATAGTTTATATCGATTTCGGCGATATCCGCACCGAAGTTTATAAAATACTCGTAACCATGATAGTTGTAATCGTTATTGTCAGCTCCCTTGTCCACCATGGAATATTCAAAATAATAAGCGTCGTTCTCGCCCAGCTTTGTTTCCTGAACTTCACCAATGACGTTGTCGGTGTAGTAATCATCAACCATCATCGTTACATAATCCTCTGCTGTCACGCCGCTGCCATCATCAGGATAGTAAAAGATTTGCGCAAACGCACCGTTGCCATCGCCGATTGAGAGTACGAGGTAACCTTCGAGTGTTTGAGTTGTGTCGATCGACCAATCATCCGGTGTGTCGATGGAAACGCTGCCGTCCGGTGCGATGATCGTATTGGATAGATCGACTTCTCCTGCGCCACACGCACCAAGCAAGGCGGCAAGCAGCAGAACTGCAGGAACAATGAACCTAATTTTTTTCATATAAAACCTCCTGATTAATAGGTACATATTAATACCTGAAACACAATGAGCTTAACTGCGGAATCCCGATGACTTAGTCATTTTATTCTGTAAAAGTGTATAATTAGTCAAATTATACGCGTATTTCTGTGTTGCGGTCAAGAGTGGCGTTATCATTTTTTACATGTTGCAGCAACAAAGTTATTTTGTTATTTTGTATACTTGTGCTATAATACATAAGAATGTTCTGAAGGGGGAGTTATGCAGAAAATTCTGCTGACGATACGAGGGTCGCTCATTGAGGATGAGCCTGAAGGAGCGGTCGAGTTTGTAACGGAGGGTACGCTGCATCGCAGTACGGACGGCTATATGCTAGAGTACGATGAGAGTGCACTCACTGGAATCGAAGGCGTTACAACGCGCCTGAAGCTTGAAGGGGAAACGGTGACGCTGGAGCGCAGCGGTGCGATCGACACACATATGGTATTTTCACCCGGCAGTGTGTTCCAAAGCAGCCTGGGTTCGCAGGGAGCCGCATATATGAGCATATTTGCAACGCGGATAGAAAGCCATCTGCAGGAAAAGAGCGGCAGCCTGTGCCTAGAATACGAGATGAACATCGGTGATTTGTTTACGGTCAACAAGCTTGATCTCTCGTTTAAGAACATGGAGGAACGCGTAAACTAGCAAGAATATAGCGGAGGTGAAAAAGATGGTGATTGAGTGGCTCGGACATTCCTGTTTTTTGGTCACGACCAAGAACGGAACACGAATTTTGTTTGACCCGTACGATGACACAGTGGGTTATTCCCGCGCCGAAAAAGAAGTCGATATCGTAGTCGTCAGCCATCAGCATTTTGATCATAACAACTTAAGCCGCATTACAGGGAACTACACGGTTGTAAACAAGCCAGGGGTACATACCTTCGGCGAGATTAGTATTGAATGTATTAAAACCTGGCATGACCATTCAAGCGGCGCACACCGGGGTGAGAACCTCATTTCGGTGGTGAGCGTTCGGGGCATCCGTCTTTGCCATATGGGCGACCTCGGCAGTATTCCCGAGGACAGCATAATCGAAAAGATCAAGGGAACGGAGATTTTGCTGATTCCCGTAGGCGGGCGCTATACGATCGACGCGCAGGAGGCGCTAACCATCTGCGGGCTGGTTAAGCCCAACATCATCATCCCAATGCACTTTAAAACGCCTGCGACCGACATGGATATCGCGCCGCTGCACGAATTCCTGGAGGTTGTGGACCGTGAATACGATGTATCGTACCCGGGCCAGTGCTATCTCAATATCGATATGGCAACACTGAAAAAGCGGACACGCATTGTGGTCATGGAGTACCTATAATATTTTGATTTGATTCGGAGGGGGTTTCGATGGCGACCAAATTTATTTTTGTAACAGGCGGCGTAGTGTCATCACTGGGAAAGGGCATCACCGCTGCATCACTGGGATTGCTTTTAAAAGGCAGAGGCCTCAAGGTCTCGCTGCAGAAGTGCGATCCGTATATCAATGTGGACCCGGGCACGATGAGCCCGTTTCAGCATGGAGAGGTTTTCGTAACAGACGACGGCGCGGAGACCGACCTTGACATCGGCCACTATGAGCGCTTTACCGACGAGAATTCGTTCGCGGATTCCAACGTCACGACGGGCAAGGTTTATTGGAAGGTGATTACCAAGGAGCGCCGCGGCGATTACCTCGGCGGCACGGTACAGGTAATTCCGCACATCACCGACGAGATTAAGGAACGCATCTACAGCGTCGCGAGCCGTGAAAAGCCCGATGTCGTGATTACAGAAATCGGCGGCACGGTGGGCGATATCGAATCGCAGCCTTTCCTTGAGACCATCCGGCAGATCAAGTGGGAGGTCGGCGAGGAAAACTGCATGTATATCCACGTGACGCTGCTGCCGTACCTCGGCAAAGTGGGCGAACTCAAGACCAAGCCTACGCAGCACAGCGTTAAGGAGCTTCGTACGATCGGTATCGAACCCGATATTATCGTTTGCCGCACCGAAAAAGAAATTACCGACGACTTAAAGCGTAAGATTTCGCTGTTCTGTAACGTCAGCCCCAAGGCTGTGGTTCAGAACTGCGACGCCGACTCGCTCTATGAGATCCCGCTGCTGCTGCGGAATGAACGGCTGGACAAGCTCGTCTGCGACCGACTGGGCCTGCCCGATGTGCCCTCGAATATCCCTGAGTGGGAAAACATCGTTAAGATTCAGAAGCAGAAGAAGGACAAAGTAAAAATCGCGATCGTGGGCAAATATATTGAGCTGCACGACGCTTACCTTTCCATCGTGGAGTCATTAACCCATGCGGGCATCGCCAACAAGGTGGATGTGCAGATCATGTGGGTCAACGCGGTTGACCTGGAGGAAACCTGCGACATCGATACAATTCTCGGCGAGGCGGACGGTCTCATTGTGCCGGGTGGCTTTGGCGAGCGCGGTATAGAAGGAAAAATCAAGGCAATACAATATTGCAGGGAAAAGAAGGTGCCGTTCTTTGGCATTTGTCTTGGCATGCAGATGGCGGTTATCGAGTTTGCGCGCAACGTGCTGGGGCACCGCGAAGCGAACTCCACCGAGCATTGCCTCGATACGCCGTATCCGTTCATCGATTTGATGCCGGAGCAGAAGAACATCACCAACATGGGCGGAACGATGCGGCTGGGTGCCTACAAGTGTGCGCTCAAAAAGGGTACGCACGCGTACGAGGCGTACCAAACAGACGAGATCAGCGAGCGCCACCGCCACCGCTACGAGTTTAATAACATTTATCTCGAGGAGATTTCTAAAGCGGGTATGCGCGTTGCGGGGACCAACCCGGAACACGGCCTTGTAGAGATTATGGAGCTAATTGATCACCCGTGGTTTGTAGGTGTGCAGTTCCATCCCGAGTTTAAGTCCCGGCCGATTCGGTCGCATCCGTTGTTCCGCGAACTCGTGGCTGCATCGAAGAAGTATCGGGACGGCAAAAAGAAATAGGACTCCGGTGGAGGAGACATATGACCGAGATCAAGAGCAGGAATTTTATTGAGGAAATCATTGATGCCGACCTTGAGGCGGGCCGAGTAAATCACGTTCTTACCCGGTTTCCGCCCGAACCCAACGGCTATCTGCATATTGGCCACGCCAAATCGATATGCCTCAACTTTGGCACGGCTCAAAAGTACGGCGGCCAGTGCAACCTGCGCTATGATGATACCAACCCGGCTAAAGAGGAGAACGAATACATTGACAGCATACTGCGCGATGTAAAGTGGCTGGGTTTTGAGCCCGCGGCGGTGCTGTACGCCTCCGACTATTTCGAGTACATGTTTGAGTGCGCGATGAAGCTCATCGACAAAGGACTTGCCTTCGTATGCGATCTCACCGCGGATGAAATGCGCGAATTCCGGGGTACGCTCACCGAACCGGGTAAGGAGAGCCCATACCGCAGCCGCAGCGTCGAAGAGAACCGGAAGTTGTTTCTTGAGATGCGCGAGGGCAAATTTGCAGACGGTGAAAAGGTGCTGCGCGCCAAAATCGATATGGCCAGTCCCAACATCAATATGCGCGACCCGATCATTTACCGCATTCTGCGCGCGACGCACCCCCGCACCGAAGATGCGTGGTGCGTCTATCCGATGTACGATTTTGCGCATCCGCTGGAGGATGCATTTGAGAAGATCACCCACAGCATCTGCACACTGGAGTTCGAGGATCACCGCCCGCTTTATGACTGGGTGGTGCAAAACTGCGACTGTAATCCCGCGCCGCATCAGTACGAGTTTGCGCGGCTCAACGTAACGCGTACCATCATGAGCAAGCGGTATTTGAAGAAGCTCGTGGATGAAGGCTTCGTTTCCGGTTGGGACGACCCGCGCATGCCCACGATCTCCGGTCTGCGCCGCCGCGGCTACACGCCCGAGGCCATCCGCGATTTCTGCGATCGCATCGGCGTGGCCAAGGCCAACAGCGAAGTGGAACTGGGGCTTTTGGAACACTGTGTGCGCGAGCATTTGAACGCCACCGCGCCGCGCCGCATGGCGGTGCTCGATCCGCTCAAAGTGACGATTGAGAACTACACCGGCAGCGAAACCGTCACGTCCGAGAACCTGCCCAAGAGCGAGGAAGCCGGGCTGCGCGACGTGCCATTCTCGCGCGAGATTTACATCGAACGCGAAGACTTTATGGAGAACCCGCCGGGTAAGTTTTTCCGGCTTGCGCCCGGGCGCGAGGTGCGCCTGAAGGACGCCTACATCATCAAATGCGAGCGCATGGTCAAAGACAGCGAAGGCAATGTGACCGAAGTGATTTGCACGTACGACCCCGATTCCAAAACGGGCGGGCCGACGGCGGGCCGCAAGGTAAAGGGTACGCTGCACTGGGTGGACGCGGCAACCTCTGTGCCGTGCACGGTGCGCCTCTACGATGCGCTGCTGCTTGCGAACACCGAGGGCGACTTCATGAACCGGCTCAACCACGACTCGATCAAGGTGCTGCCAAATGCGCGCATTGAACAGGCGGGCGCGGGTATTCTGCCCGGTGAGCGGTTCCAGTTCATGCGGCAGGGTTACTTTGTTGCGGACGACGACAGCCGCGAAGGCGCGCTGGTGTTCAACCAGATCGTCGGCCTCAAGGACAGCTACAAGCCGGAAGAATAGACAAAGCTTTGTATGAAACGGAACGCCACAGGGGGCGTTCCCTACAAATAGCTGTAGGGAACGGTCTCCGTGCCGTTCCGTCTGTTATATCAATGCTGCATGTTGGTTTTTGTAAGCCCATGAAAACACCGTATATTGCTGTCGAAGGGATTCCTAAGGGATGATATCCCTTAGGCAGGGGATTGGGGGCAGAGCCCCCGAAAAGAAAGGAACGATCACCACAATGACTCAGGTCAGGACGAGGTTCGCGCCCAGCCCGACGGGCTATCTGCATATCGGAGGCTTGCGCACGGCGCTGTACGCGTGGCTGTTTGCGCGCAAGCACAACGGGGTTTTTATACTCCGGATTGAAGATACCGATTTAAACCGCGAGGTGGAGGGTGCGAAGGACGTCATCTACAACACGCTGCGCCAGACGGGCCTTGACTACGACGAAGGCCCGGACGTGGGCGGAGACTTTGGTCCGTATATCCAGAGCGAACGACGCGAGATTTACAAAGAGTACGCCGAAAAGCTTATCGAGCGCGGCGCGGCGTACCGCTGCTTCTGCACGAAGGAGCGGCTTGCGGAGGAGCGTGCCAAAGCCGAAGCTCAGGGGCAGACCTTTACTTACGACAAGCACTGCCTGCACCTCTCGCCGGAGGAGATACAAAGCAAGCTCGCTGCGGGCGAGCCTTACGTGATCCGTCAGAACATTCCGCGAGAAGGCGAGACGACGTATACCGATGCGGTATTCGGCGACATCACGGTGCCCAATGCGGACCTCGACGATAACGTGCTTTTAAAAGCGGACGGCATGCCCACATACAATCTCGCCAACGTGATCGACGACCATCTGATGGGCATTACGCACGTGATCCGCGGGGTGGAGTATCTTTCATCCACCCCGAAATACAACCACCTGTACCGCGCGATGGGCTGGGACATTCCGCAATACATCCATCTGCCGGTGGTGATGAAGGACAAGCAGCGCAAGCTTTCCAAGCGCTACGGCGACGCCGCGTTCGACGACTTTCTCAAGAAAGGGTATCTCAAGGAAGCGCTTATCAACTATATCGCGCTGCTGGGCTGGAGCCCGGGCGGAGAGCGCGAGATTTACTCCCTCGAAGAGCTGATTGAGGCGTTTTCAATCGAAGGGTTGTCAAAATCGTCCGCGGTGTTTGATACGGAGAAGCTTACTTGGATGAATGCGCAGTACATCCGCGCGCTTTCCAAAGAGGAGTTTATTGCCCGAGCAATGCCTTATTTTGAAACGGCGGGCGTACAGCATATGGATCTGGGGCTTATCGCGGAAATGATCCAGCCGCGGTTGGAGCGCCTGGATGAGATTACGGGCAAGCTCTCCTTCCTCGTATCCATGCCGGAATTCGGGAAGGAACTCTATTTCCACAAGCGTTCGGGCTGCGACGCGGAGTCGGCACTGCCGGTTTTAAAAGAAGCGAAAGCAGCGCTTGAAATGCTGGAGGACTATTCGGTTGAACCGCTGAAGGAGACGCTGACTGCGCTCGTGGAGAAGCTGGGGATTAAAAACGGCCAGCTTTATTGGCCGCTTCGAATCGCGATATCCGGGCAGGAGGTTACGCCGGGCGGCCCTGTGGAGATCGCGTCGCTGCTCGGCAAGGCGGAAACGCTGCACCGGCTCAGCGGCAGTATTGAAAGATTGGAAAGGTAAAAGAAAAGGCAGCCAAGCTGCCTTTTTTGATGTATGGAGCAGGTTATAAGCACACTCCCAGGTTCATGTCAGCCTCGTAATCAGTCGGAACGGACACGTAACGCGTTAGTTCCTGCTGGATAGCGGCACCGCTCGAACTGCTGTATATGCTGGGAATTGCCGCCGGACCGCCGGTACCGATCTGGCTTAAAAATACGAATGCGCCCGCGATGGCCCCTGCGATCACTACGAAGATCAGCAGCACGATCAGATTTCTTCTCGTCATTTCTTTCATCTCCATAATGCTATCGGAATAATACCAATGCCCATTGTACCATCGCCGGGACATTTTTAAAACGTCCGCGTTTAAAGTTCACAAAATATCTTAATTACTCCTGCATCAGAATAATCCTTCAATGCGCCCTGCGTCGTCGATTGTAATCTGTTCTGCCGCGGGGTTTTTGGGCAGACCGGGCATCGTGGTGATATCGCCTGCCATTACGACGATAAAGCCCGCGCCGGCCGAGAGCTTTACGCCGCGGACGGTAAAGCGGAACCCCTCCGGGCGCCCCAGCAGCTTCGGATCGTGCGAAAGCGAATATTGTGTTTTGGCAATACAGACCGGCAGGTTCCCATAACCGTGTGCGCTGAGCGCCGCGATGTCCTTGGGTACGCCTGCGGAATAGTGGATTTCGTTCGCGCCATATATCGTCCGCGCCAGCTTTTCGATCTTGGTCTCAATGCTGTCCCCCAGCGCATACGGGTGCTTCGGCTGTGTGCTGCGCGCGATGCGCATTACTTCCTGCGCAAGCGCGATGCCACCTTTGCCGCCCTGGGCCCAAACTTCAGCCGGGACAGCGGTTACGCCCTTTTCTGCGCACAGACGGCAGATCGCATCCGTTTCATCGGTGGAGTCGGTATCAAATTTGTTGATGGCCACTGCAACGGGCAGGCCGTAAAAGCCTTGTAGATTGTCGATGTGCTTTGCAAGGTTGGCAAAGCCGCGCTCCACAGCGGCAGTGTCCGGTACGGCGAGCGCGTCCTTGGCAACGCCGCCGTGCATTTTGAGCGCGCGCACCGTGGCAACGACGACGACTGCGTCGGGCCAAAGCCCTGTCTGACGGCATTTAATGTCGAGGAACTTCTCTGCGCCAAGGTCCGCGCCGAAGCCCGCTTCGGTCACAACGTAATCGGAAAGGTGCAGCGCGGTATGCGTAGCGATATAGCTGTTGCAGCCATGTGCGATGTTTGCAAACGGTCCGCCGTGCATCAGGCAGGGGGTACCCTCCAGCGTCTGAACGATATTAGGGCGTATTGCATCCTTCAGAAGCGCCGCCATTGCGCCTGCTGCGTGGAGCGCTTCGGCAGTGACAGGCTTATCGGCAAAGGTATAAGCGACCTTGATGCGCGATAGCCGGTCCTTTAAGTCGTGCAGGTCGGATGCGAGGCACAGTACGGCCATAACCTCCGACGCGGCAGTGATATCGAAGCTGTCCTCACGCGGCATGCCGTTGGTGCGTCCGCCGAGTCCGCACGTGATGAAGCGCAGCTGACGGTCGTTCATGTCCATGCAACGCCGTATTGTGATGCGGCGTGGGTCGATCCCCAGCGCGTTGCCCTGCTGGATATGGTTGTCGACGAGCGCGCAAAGCAGGTTGTTGGCCGCTGTCACCGCATGCAGATCACCCGTAAAATGCAGATTGATGTCCTCCATTGGGATAACCTGGGAGTATCCGCCGCCTGCCGCGCCGCCCTTGATACCGAACACCGGCCCCAATGAGGGTTCGCGCAGCGTCAGGCAAACGCGCTGTCCGCACTGTGAGAGTGCGTCAGCAAGGCCGATGGAGACGGTGGTTTTGCCTTCACCTGCAGGCGTGGGGTTTATCGCAGAGACGAGAATGAGCTTGCCCGGCGGATTGTTTCCGACGCGTTGCTGGATGGAGAGAGATACCTTGGCTTTGTTATCACCGAACGGAATCAGCTCGTTTTCGAGAATTCCCGCGCGCTGCGCGATTTCACGTATCGGAGTGAGTCTTGCCTCACGGGCGATTTCAAGGTCAGTCTTGTGCATAAATAACCACCTTCGTCGAATGGATAGATATGCAGCAGCCTGTATGCTGCGGCAATACGTATATTATATAGCAAAAAAAGAATTTGAAAAGTGCATTTCTATGCATGCACGCCGACTTTGCTCTGTTTATTCTGGTACATAAGTTCGTCGATGCCCGCGAAGATCTGGCGGGTTGTCAGACCGTGAAGCGTAGCGTATACCTTGTAACCCACGGAAAACTCGATATGGTAAGGCAGATGATTCTCGCTGTTATACTTCTGCACGTTCTCGCGGATACGTCGGATGACGCGCAGCGGCGTGGAATCGCTGCATTGCTCGAGAACAATCAAAAATTCGTCGCCGCCGTAGCGTGAAACAATGTCGCCTTTGCGGATGCTCTTTCGCAGCAGATCTGCCGCGATCACGATCGCGCGGTCGCCCTCTACATGACCATATGTATCGTTGATCTTTTTAAAACCGTCGAGATCGAGCATGATTGCCGCAAACTTTTTGCCATTCCGAACGGGCCCGGCCGACCGGTTCATCTGCAGCACGTTTTCGATATACTCGTCAAGATATTTGCGGTTGTATAGGCCGGTCAGATGATCCAGATTGATCTTTTCGGTTAGCGTGAGCATCTGCATCACCACCATTGAAAGCGCGGTGGCAGGCCATACCATCAGCACTTCAATACTGAATATAAGCTGTATGATGCCCACCACCATGGGGAACAGCGGTATGAGGAGGTATGTATAGAACTCCTGCGGCGAAAGCTTGCTTTTGCTCGTCCAGATCTGCAGGACGGAATATACCATATACAGGTAGGTGGCTGCCGAAATGATATGAAAGTAGTTGCCGCGCACGTAACCGTTCTGCGCGGTGATTGAAAAGAGGAAACTGCTTGAAAAGCTGAAACTATTGATCACGAGCGCCACAATGAGCAGGATAAATGGCACGGTGAGCAATACCAACTCGTAAGGGCGAGGCTTGTTGCCGGGGCGCATTGCGCAATAAATTGCCCATACCAGACAGAACAGCGCGCAAAGTGTGAAGAACAGCGATTGCAGAATGTGCATCAGCGAGTGAACCAACACGCCCGGATGCCCGACGACCACAAAAATCAGGATATCCGTAATCATGATGCCCATATCAATGTAGATGAGCAAACGGAAAAATCGCTGCCGGAACATGCCGACGCTGCTATTCCTTACGTTGTTGAACAGCACGATTCCCAGCAAAAAAAGGGACAATATGTCGATGTCGAACTGAACGTACATGTGCAGCTCCAAACGACCGGCTGGAAAAATATTTTATATTGTAAATAGTATCATACATTATTTCAACCTTGCAACCGTAAATATTGTATATTTTACCGATTTAGGGTGCAAAATTAGCGGCAGCCGCGTCTTGACTCAAAGCAAGCGCAAGTATATAATTGCAATTGATTGGAATGGATTGCGATTGATTCAGAAGGGAACGGCTGTATGGGCGCACCAATGATGCAGGAAAGGCGAAGCTATATTGAGAAGCGTCTTGCCGCCGAGGGCAGCATCCGCGTTGCGGAACTTGCCCGTCTGTTCAGCGTTTCCTCCGAAACGATCCGAAAGGACCTGATATTTCTCGAAGAAAAGGGACTCGCCGTTAAGGCGTATGGCGGAGCGCTCGCGCTGGGCGGCGCATGCGAGCCGAGCTTTGCGGAGAAATCGGTAAAACACCTGGAGGAAAAGCGACGCATCGCAGAGGCGGCGCTTTCGCGAATCGAGAGCGGCATGTCGCTGATACTCGACGGTGGCTCGACGTTGTTCGTATTTGCGCAGGCGCTTACGATCAAGAAGGATATTACGGTGTTTACCAACGGCCTCAAAGCGGCGCAGGTACTGGACGAATACGGCATTACAACCTATGTGCTGGGCGGGCAGGTGCGCCACAACAGCAATTCCATTGTAGGAAGCTGGACGATGCGCAGCCTCAAGGAAATTCGCGTGGATTTGGCGATACTGGG
Source organism: Bacillota bacterium (assembly GCA_023390815.1). Lineage (GTDB taxonomy): Bacteria > Bacillota > Clostridia > Christensenellales > SZUA-584 > JAEWCC01. The sequence goes on along the minus strand of JAEWCC010000015.1, from coordinate 73,037 downwards.
AACGAGCGGATTCCATGATCGCGGCGGCCCATGCGTCGAAAACTTTATCGAAGCGGAGTCTAAAGCGGCCATGATTGAAGCGGGTAACCGCGTGATCGTGCTGGGAGACTCGTCCAAAGCGCAGACGCAGGCTGTCATCGAGTTTGCGGACTGGGGCGATATCGATGAATTGATTACGGACAATAACATCGGCAGCGATGTTTTGGAGAATATTAAGCATAAGACCGCCGTTACGGTGGTATAGGGGAGGAACGCAATGAAAACGAAAGCAGTCAGAATCTATGGCAAAAACGACCTTCGCCTTGAGGAGTTCGAGCTTCCGGCGATCAAGGATGACGAGATACTCGCCAAAGTCGTCTCCGACAGCCTTTGCATGTCCACGCATAAAGCGGCACTGCAGGGCTCAGATCACAAGCGCGTGCCAAACGATGTGGCGACCAATCCCACGATCATCGGTCACGAGTTCTGCGGACAGATACTTGAGGTGGGCAAAAAGTGGCAGGATCAGTTCAAGCCGGGCGACAATTTCTCGATACAGCCCGCGTTCAATTACAAGGGCTCGCAGGATGCACCCGGATACTCGTACCGCTTCATCGGCGGGGACGCGACGTACGTTGTGATACCCGCTGAGGCGATGATGATGGACTGCCTCTTAAAATACGACTCGGATACTTATTTCTATGGCTCGCTCGCGGAACCGATGAGCTGCATCGTGGGCACGTTCCACGCGTTCTATCATACGCGCCAGGGCGAGTACGTGCACGATATGGGCATCAAGGAAGGCGGCAACATGGCCATCCTCGCGGGCGTGGGCCCGATGGGCCTTGGCTCCATCGACTACGCGCTGCACTGCGACCGCCGTCCGGGCCTGCTCGTCGTGACGGATATCGACGAGGCGCGGCTGGCGCGCGCGGCCCGCATCTACACCGTGGAAGAAGCCAAAAAGCAGGGCGTAGCGCTGCACTATGTGAATACGAAGGACCCGGCAAAGCTGGAGGAGATGAAGGCGCTCACGGGCGGTAAGGGATTTGACGACGTACTCGTCATGGCGCCGGTGCGCCCGGTGGTGGAACAGGGCGACTCGTTGCTGGCTAAGGACGGCTGCCTCAACTTCTTTGCAGGCCCGACCGACCAGAAGTTCTCGGCGATGTTTAACTTCTACAACGTGCACTACAGCTTCACGCACATCGTGGGCACCTCGGGCGGCAACAACCAGGATATGCGCGAATCGCTTGACATGATGGCCAAAGGGCAGATCAACCCCACCGCGATGATCACCCATGTGGGCGGTCTCGATTCTGTCATCGACGCGACGATCCACCTCGACGAGATACCGGGCGGCAAGAAGCTCATCTATACGCATGTATCCATGCCGCTCACCGCGATTGACGACTTTGATAAGATCGACAGCCCGCTGTTTAAGGGCCTCGCGGAGATTACCAAACGGAGCGGCGGCTTCTGGAACGCCGAAGCGGAGAAATTCCTGCTGGCCAATGCGACGCCGATCGGCTAATTGAGGATAGGCAAAAGGCCGTTTTGCTGGTATAATAGATATCGGCAAGGCGGCCTTATTATTTTATTTTGATGACCGAAGGTTTCGGACAGGCCCGTGAATGGAGGGGGACACTTTGAAACGGATACCACTAAACGCGCCCAACATACTGACGCTAATGCGGCTGGCGCTCGTACCGGTTTCGACGATATTGATCTATTTCGATCTCATGATACCCGCGCTGGCGGTGTATGTAGTCGCGTGCGGCACGGACCTGCTGGACGGCTACCTTGCGCGCAAACACAAGCTCGTCACCGATGCGGGGATATTGCTTGACCCGCTCGCGGACAAGCTGATGGCGATATTCGCAGTGATGGCGTTCACCGTACCGGGCGTTCGCGGCTTCGCGGTGCTTCCGCCCGTTATTATCATCGTGATGCTTGTCAAAGAGGGCCTGATGATCGGCGGCGGTATATTCCTGTACGCGCGTGGTTTCGTTGCCCCCGCCAACACGTTCGGCAAGATCGCTGCGTTCACGCTTAACACCTCCATCGCGTTCAACTTCCTTTACAAGTACGTCGCGCCGTGGAACGTCTATTTCATCGGTTTCGCGCTGGTGCTTATGGTCGCGGCGCTGGTCCAGTACGCATATTTCAACATGTATCTGAAGCTGAAGGGGAAGAAGGAGCAGCAGGGCTGAGGGGGAGCAGCGATGTCCTCAAACGCAAAGCATGAAGGAGAGTATATACCGCTGAAAGGGCAGGAAGTGTTCCGCGTTCAGCGGTTTGTTTTAGTTATCGGGCTCATTGGTTTAATGGCTTCTATTGGAGTTGGTATTGTCACCATTAATAACAGTTCTCAACTTTTTACCAATCTGTTTTTGGTTTTGTTTTTCGCATTGCTGGGTATACCCATCATAGTTAGTTCTATAGTAATAAGGTTGTACGTGGATACAGAAGGGATTGAACACCGGAACGGGTTGGGTATCCGTAAACGTATCAACTGGAGAGACGTTAAGGCAGTGATATATACTGCAACCACGAACATTATTATAATTTATACCGAACGCGAAAAGATTAAACTGGAGCCCGTTTATCGCGACTATGACCGCTTGGCGGAATTAGTTATACAAGCTTGTCCTGATGCTTATAACAGGAGAGATCTTACGAAGGTGATGAGTCTTGGTGTACGGACCAAGGGTGAGATCACGATATTCAGGCGTAGGCGGCTTTATGGTTTTTTCAGCATTATATTATTGATGGTAGCGATAGGCTTTCAATTAACACCGGCAACTCAAAGTCATGTGATAATGTTTTTGTATGGTGTTCCTGGCCTGTTTATGTTTCTCTCTTTTGCCATAGCTAGAACGTATACAGACAACGAGAAGATCGTGTATAAAAATCTGATCGGGTTAAAAAAACAGATTCGCTGGGAAGATGTCCGATCGGTAGAAAATGTTACAAGAAGCGGTCTGATTATCAAAGGGTGTAACAAAAAGATCAAAGTAAGTTGGGGATTCGCAGGCTACGAACTGCTATGCGACATCGTCTCTGAAAGAAGACTGGAAAATCAAAGAATGCACAGGATGCCAGATTAGCAACAATATAAAACAGGTACTGCTTGAAACAGTACCTGTTTGTTTTAAAGCTCATAACTCCTCGCACGACCCAAAGTCAATACTCGTTTGCCTGCGTATCTCATCCATAATCCTCAGTACATTAACGGACTGCACATCATACTTATCCGTGCTTTCTTCTTTCCGTACGCACCGGCAAAACGCTTCGATCTCGTACGCCATGTTCATGTTGGGCTGAACCGGCACAAACGGCAGCTTCTCCACGCTTTTGTCTAGACGGTGCAGTTCCACATACGAGGGCTGGTTGAGCGTATCAAACACGATCGTGCCTTCCTCACCTTGAATGAGGCTCGGGAATACCGACTGAGTCACCTTGGAGTAGGGGACAGCAGCCTGCATGGTGCCATAGTCCAGCAGGGACGTACCGGCAACCTCCGTGCCGTTGCTCAGGGATGAAGCACCCGCATGGATGGTATTGGGCATGCCGAACAATGCAACGCAGGTATGCAGGCAGTACACACCGAGGTCCATCAGCGCGGCGTTGCCGAGCGAGGCGTCGAATACGTTGACGTGTTCGCCCGCCTTGAAGCGCTCGTAGCGCGAGGAATACTGGCAGAACTCGAATGTCGCGCGGCGGATACGACCGATACGCGACAGATTTTCTTGAACGACTTGCAGGAAGGGATCGAATACAGGGCGGATCGCCTCCAGCAGCACGAGTCCCTTTTTCTTCGCCAAAGTGATTATGGCTTCAGCCTGAGCGGCATTAAGCGCCATGGGCTTTTCCACGAGCACATGCTTGCCGTGTTCGAGCGCGGCCATCGCTTGCGGATAGTGCATCGAATTCGGGCTGGCGAGGTATACCGCGTCCAATGCGTCGCAGTCGAGGAATGCGCTAAAATCGCTGAAATGCAGCGGCAGGCCGTGTTTTTGCGCAAACACTGCGCCGCGCTCGTCGCTGCGCGAATAGACTGCGGCCAGCTTGCAGCAATCCGTCATCTTCGCGGCTTCCGCCAGCCAGTCGCTGATAAAGTTGGTACCCACAATGCCGATGCGTACCGGCTGATCTGCCTGTAACATTTTTCTGCCTCTCTCTCCGAACGGTGTTATCCTTAGAAATGAACGGGCGGCCAGTGGCCGCCCCTACATTACGATATTGTTGGTTTCCGTGCTATTTCGCGAGCACCGCTTTGGCTTTGGCCGCGATGTTCTCCGCGGTGAAGCCGTAGGCTTCAAACAGCTGCTTGGCCGGGCCGGAAGCGCCGAAATGATCCAACGCGACGATTTCACCCTTGCAAAGCGTGTACTTGTGCCAGCCGAACGATGCGCCCGCTTCCACGGCGACGCGGCGATCAATGCTGCTCGGCAGAACGCTCTGCTTGTAGGCTTCGCTCTGTTCCTCGAACAGGTCCATGCAGGGCATAGAGACCACGCGCGCGGTGATGCCTTGTACCGCGAGTTGTGCACCTGCGGCCATGCACTGCTCCACCTCGCTGCCCGTGCCGATCAGTATGACCTGCGGGTTCGGGCCGAAGTCTTTGAGCACGTACGCGCCCTTGAGCGCTTCGCGGCTGGTTTCCGCGTAGAGCGGCAGGGTCTGTCTTGTGAGCGCGATCACGGACGGACCGCCTGCGGTGAGCGCGAACTCGTACGCCGCAGCGGTTTCCTTGGAATCCGCCGGACGCCACATATAGGTGTTGGGCGTGGCGCGCATGCACGCAAGCTGCTCAATCGGCTGATGCGTCGGGCCGTCTTCGCCCACGCCGATGCTGTCGTGTGTCATGACGTAGATTACGGGCAGACCCATCAGCGCGGAGAGCCGTACCGCGTTCTTTAAGTAGTCGGTGAACACGAAGAACGTCGCCACATACGGGATCACGCCGCCGTGCAGCGCAAGGCCGTTGGCGATCGCCGCCATCGCGAACTCACGGATGCCGTAGTGGATGTTGATGCCTTCGCGGCAATCCGGCGCATAGTACGGCTTGCCTTTGATCACGGTGTTGTTGGAGGGGCCGAGGTCCGCGCTGCCGCCGAACAGGGAGGGCAGCTTGGCTGCGAGGCGGTTCAACACTTCACCAGAGGACTGGCGGGTCGCCAGCGGCTTTTCGAACTTGTACATCGCGTCGTCGAAGATCGCCTTGGTATCGGGTGTTCCAAAGCACTTATTCCAAAGTTCCTCCATCTCGGGGAACTTCGCGCGGTATTCAGCGAACATGTCGTTCCACTTGGCTTCAGCCGCTTCGTAGGCCTTCTGGCGGTTGGCGGCTTCGGCCTGCACTTCGGCGGGCACGAGGAAGCTGCCTTCGTATTCCCAGCCGAGCGTCTGCTTTAAGCAGCCGATGTTCTCGTCGCCGAGCGGAGAGCCGTGGCACGAGGCTTTGCCCTGTACTGCGGGGCAGCCATAGCCGATAGCGGTGTTGATGATGATGATCGAAGGCTTCTCCGTTTCCGCTTTGGCGGCGGCGATGGCCTTGTCGATGCTGTCGATATCTTCGTTGCCATCCGCCACATTGAGCACCTGCCAGCCGTACGCGTCAAAACGCTTTGCGACGTCTTCGTCGAACGCGAAGTCCGTTTCGCCTTCGATGGTGATCTTGTTGCGGTCGTAGAGCAGTATGAGCTTGCCGAGCTTTAACGTGCCGGCGAGCGAGCAGGCTTCCGACGCGACGCCTTCCATCAGGCAGCCGTCGCCAGAAAGCGTGTAGGTGTAGTGGTCTACCACCGGATAGCCTTCCTTATTGAACATGGCTGCAAGATGGGACTCTGCCATCGCCATACCCACGGCGTTCGCGATACCCTGACCCAGCGGGCCGGTCGTCGTCTCAATGCCCGGGATGTGGCCGTATTCGGGATGACCGGCGGTCTTCGCGCCAAACTGACGGAAGTTCTTGAGGTCGTCCAGCGAGACGGGATAGCCGAATACGTGAAGCAGCGAATAGAGCAGCATGGAGCCGTGTCCCGCCGAAAGTACAAAGCGGTCACGATCCGCCCACGCGGGATTCTTCGGGTTGTGCTTTAAATGCCGTGACCAGAGCGTATACGCCATGGGTGCAGCGCCGAGCGGCAGGCCCGGATGGCCGCTGTTCGCCTTCTGAACGCCTTCCACCGACAACACGCGCACGGTGTTGATGGACAGCTTGTCGATATGGTTCATTCGATATCCTCCAAAAGCAAAATATGTTCACGGCAGAGCCGCGGGAAACCTTAAATACCCGTACCCATTATAAAGGCTTGCCCAAGCGGTTACAACCCAAAACGCAAAAAAGATCGCACGCAGGGCTTAGCGTCGGCGCTGTGAAAGCGCCAAAAAACGCAGTACGTTGAGCAGTGCGACCAACGTGGCCGCCACGTAGGTGAGCGCCGCGGCGGAAAGCATCTGCTTCGCGCCGTAGAGCTCCTCCTCCGTGAGGGAGCCCATTGCGGTGAGTTCCGCCAGCGCACGGCGCGAGGCGTTGTATTCCACCGGCAGCGTGACCACCTGAAACGCGAATATGCCGAGGAAGATGTACACCGCGATCTGAATCGCGCCCGAGAAGCCGAGCCACAGGCCGAGTATCAGCACAGGCCAGAGCATATACGACACTGCGCTCACGACCGGAGCCATCACGCTGCGTATGCGCATCGGGATGTAGCCGTCGTGATGCTGCAAGGCGTGACCGGTCTCGTGCGCCGCGATGGCGACCGCCGCGACGCTGCGCCCCGAGTAGTTATTCTCCGACAGGTTCAGCGTCTTTTTGCGCGGATTGTAGTTGTCCGAAAGCACGCCGCCCGATACGTCAAGCTGCACGTCGTCGACTCCGCTTGCCGACAGGATGCGAAAGGCCGTTTCACTGCCAGACATGCCCGAAAGCACCGGGATCTTGGAATACATACCATACGCGCGGTTCACGCGCGACTGCGCCCACAAAGCGACGATGATGCCGGGGATAATTAAAAACATTGTCCAGTCCCAGTAAAAATGAGACCACATGCCTGTCATACCGCACCTCCGTGAAAGTATTCTTTGCGCCGCCAGCCCTGGATATGCAGCGCCCCCGAAGCGCGATCAAAACTCAGCCGCGCGACCACGCCCGTGATGGCACCTGAAACCGCGCCCACTGCGACAAGTATGAACGCGTAATAGAACAGATTGACTTCGCCCGTCGTCAGCACCGCGACGCACACCTGCGATACGTTGTGCATAACCGCGCCCAGCATCGATACGCCCACGATGGAAAGCGGACGCAGCCATTTGAGCGCCGCGAACATCACGAGCGTGGACAGCAGCGCGCCGGGTGCCGAGTAGAGGAACATGCTGAGGCCGCCCGAAAACAGCGAGGCAAGCAGCGTACGCAGCACCGCGAGCGTCAGCGCAGTGGGCAGCGAGAAGTAGCACAACAGAAACATCGATACGATGTTGGCAAGGCCGAGCTTCACGCCCGGGATCGGTACGGGAACGAGCGCGCCAAGCATGCTCTCGGCGACCGAGAGCCCGAGCGACAGCGCGAGCAGCGCGCCAAGCAGCGCGGTTTTCTTGGCGGAGGACACGGCATTAGTTCGCAATCGCATCCACCTCGCTTTCACCCGTCAGCGTGATGGAAACGCGGTTGGGCAAGCAGGCCGCCGTTGCGCCGGGCATGCGGAGCCAGCCCGCGTGGATGCACTCCTTGTTCGGACAGTCGGACTCGATGAACGCGATCGCGCCGTCCTTGACGGCAATCTCAACATCGCCCACCCGAAACGTTTGGTCAACATTCAGCGGTACTTCCTTGACGATTTCGCCATCCTGCCGGACGACCGCCGTTTGTGCCTGGCCGCCGCTTGACATCCATATGATCCCCGCTGCCGCGATTATCAGCAGCAGGATAAACAGCACAATATCAGCTTTGGAGAATATAGCTTTCATTCGTAATCTCGATGTTTCCCTTCAATCCTTCTGTGACGTACACTTTTTTGTCGGTCGTGATGAACGCCGCCTCCACGTCGTCCAGCGTTTCGGCGAAAGCCAAACCGTCTTCAAGGCCCATCACGAACAGCGCGGTGGAAAGCGCGTCGGCTTTCGTGCTGCTCTGGCATACCACCGTGACTCCCGCGAGCCCGTTGTCCGTGGGGTAGCCCGTTTCCGGGTTGAAGAGGTGGTGGTAGACGACGCCGTCGCTTTCAAAATATCGTTCGTATATGCCTGACGTGACGACGGACGTGTTCTTCTCGGAGACGATGGCGAAATAGTCGGTATCCGCGCCGTTCGGGTCCCGCAGGCCAATGCGGTAATCGCTTCCGCCTGCCTTGGCTCCGTAAACAAAGACGTTGCCGCCGAGGTTAAGAAGGGCTGTCTGCACGCCGTGCTTCTCATAGATCTGCGCCGCGAGGTCTGCCGCGTAGCCTTTGCCGATGCCGCCAAAATCGAGCATCATACCCTGCCGAGCCAGTTTAACCGTGGTACCGTCGATGGTGACGCCCGTATAGTCCACGAGCTTTATCGCTTCGGCAACTTCATCTGCTGAGGGTACGCGCGGGGTACCGGATATGTCCCACAGCGAGGATACGGGGCCGATGGTAGGGTCGAACGCGCCGTTCGTAAGTGCCGCATATTCGAGCGCCTTTTGAAGCACATCGGCTGTTTCTTCGGCGATCTGAGCGCTTTGCGGAGCGGCGCTGTTGATCGCGTACAGGTCGGAACCTTCGTTCATCGACATCTCATCCGTGATGCGCGCGAGCATCGCGCTCACCTCGTCCGCCGCCGCCTGCGCGTCGCCGCCCGTTACCTGCTGCGTACAGATGGTATCGAGCGCGTAATACTCGCCCGAGGCAGCTGTCACTTTATTCGAACACGCGGCGAGCAGCAGCGCCGCCGCGATAACGCACAACAATATTTTTCTCATACTGCTATTATAGTGGAACGAAACGAAGTCAGCAACCCGGTGCAAGATCAAGCGGTCTTTGGCCATCGTCTATTTTGATAATTTATCGTGAACAATCTATGAATGGACGATTTGGCGGTTGACAGTGGTGCGCCTTGGGTGTAATAAACTTTTGTCGTAAACAAAATGTGAACATGCGGATCGCCCATTGACATAAAGACTTGGCCAGGTGTAATGTAAGCAAGTACTTGCATACAAAACGGATTGGGAGATGCGATGGAAACCACGCATGAGAAAATTTTAAAAGCCGCGCGCGATCTGTTCGAAAAAAACGGATTTGCCGCAGCAACCACTAAGGAGATTGCCGATCTTGCGGGCGTGAGCGAGGTGACGCTGTTCCGCCATTTCAGCACCAAGCGCGCACTTTTCGAGGAGACGCTGCACAGCTGCATGCATCCTTACAAGGTGGACGATTATATTAAAAATGAAGCGGTGTATGATCTGGATACCGATCTTAAGAACATCGCGCATAACATGATGGAAACCTACCGGAGCAACGCGCCGCTCATCCGCATGATCATGCGCGACAAGATGCGCGAATCCCCGCCGGAGATGGATTTCAAGAAAAAGGAGCACGGCGCGGAAAACCGGCTGCATGAATACTTTGAAACCATGCACCGGATGGGACGGCTGGGCGCGGACCCCGAAATGGCGCGTAAGTTCTATATGACCAACATCACGGGATACTTTATGCGTAACCTGTTGTCGCCCAAAGTTTGTGCGGACGACAAACGATATTTTGACTGGATGCTGGATCGGGTGATATCTGTGCTCAAGATGCAATAAATCGGTCGCTTATGCGTCAATAGTTTTAGGATTTATAAAGTTTAATAATTTTAAGAAAGGGAGACACATGGTAAAGTTACTCAAATATCTCAAGCCATACAAATGGCAGGCACTGCTCGTCGTGCTGCTTACCACGGTGCAGTCGCTCGCGCAGCTGTATCTGCCCAACCTGATGTCCGATATTGTCAACAAAGGCATCGTCGGCAAGGACATCGCCTATATCGTTCAGACGGGGCTGATTATGCTGGGTGTCTCGTTGCTGGCTGTCGCCGCGACGATTATATCGCAGTTGTTCGCTTCGCGAACGGCGGTAGGATTCGCAAAAGACCTGCGCCGCAATATTTTCTCGACGGTGCAGTCGTATTCCCTCAACGAATTTGATAAGATCGGCACTGCCTCGCTGATTACGCGTTCCACAAACGACGTGACGCAGATTCAGAACGTGATGGTGATGATCATGTCGATGCTGCTGGCCGCGCCCATTACAGCGGTGGGCGGTATCATCATGGCTGTCAACAAGGATTCGGGACTGTCTTGGCTGATCGTGGTGATTATCATCTTCATGTCGGCGATCATACTCGGCATCGCGCTCAAGGCCATGCCGCTGTTCAAGTCGCTGCAGAAAAAGATTGACCGTGTGAACCTCGTATTGCGCGAAGGCCTCACCGGTATCCGCGTCATCCGTGCGTTCAACAAGACAGAGTACGAGCAGAAGCGTTTCGATGAAGCCAATACGGACCTGACCGCAACGTCGGTCTCGGCATACCGCTGGATGGGCGCCATGTTCCCGGCGATCATGTTTGCGCTCAACATAGCCACCGTTGCGGTGTTATGGTTCGGCGGCCTCAAGGTGGACGTGGGCGAGACCACGGTAGGCAACCTGATGGCGTTCCAGCAATACGTGATGCAGATCATGTTTGCGCTGATTATGGGCACGATGATGTTCGTGATGCTGCCCCGCGCACAGGCCGCGGCGGAACGCATCAACGAAATATTCGGGCTGAAGCCCTCCATCGTCGATACCGCCAAAGTTGCGCCGCAGACGACGCAGCGCGGCTATGTGGAATTCAAGGATGTGAACTTCTATTATCACGGTGCGGAGGAACCGGCACTGAGCAATATCACGTTCAGCGCGCGGCCCGGCGAGGTGACGGCGATCATCGGCAGCACCGGCTCGGGCAAGTCTACACTCGTGAAGCTCATCCCGCGTTTTTACGACGCGAGCCAGGGGCAGGTTCTGCTGGACGGCGTGGATGTTAAGGACTACCCACAGGACGCGCTGCGGCAGAAAATCGGCTTCGTTCCGCAGAAGGCCAGCCTGATGAGCGGAACCATAGAAAGCAACATCCGCTATGGCAAGGACGACGCGACCGACGAGGAGATCTGGAGCGCGGTGGAGATTGCGCAGAGCCGCGACTTTATATCCGATACGGAAGGCGGCCTCGAGGCCGCGGTCGCACAGGACGGCACGAACTTCTCGGGCGGACAGAAACAGCGGCTTTCGATCGCACGGGCACTGGTGCGCAAGCCGGAGGTTTATATATTCGACGACAGCTTCTCGGCGCTGGACTTTAAAACCGACGCGAAGCTGCGGCGCGCGCTCTCAGCAGAGATTGAAAACGCCACGGTGTTTATCGTCGCACAGCGCGTAAGCACCGTCATGGGTGCCGATAACATCATCGTGCTCGACGAGGGCAGGGTGGTCGGCCAGGGCAAGCATAAGGAGCTTTTGGAGAGCTGCGGTACGTATCGTGAGATCGTATCATCCCAGCTCTCGATGGAGGAAATGGCATGAGTGAACAAAATAATGCGGCAGGCAAAGGCGCGGCAGGCGGCAACAGGCCGCGCAGAGGCCCCGGAGGTCCGGGCGGCCCGGGCCACGGCGGCATGCCGGTGGAAAAAGCGAAGGATTTCAAGGCCGGACTGAAGCGTTTAATATCGTATCTCGGTTCGCACAAGGCGGCGCTGGTCGTCGTGACGGTGATGGCGATCGCCAGCGCGGTGTTCTCGATATTCGGACCCAAGATTTTGGGCGAAGCGACGACGGAACTCTTTAAGCCCACGATGGCAAAAATGGAGGCGTTTACTGATCTCAAGGAGATATTGCCCGAGGAGGTAGTGGACCAGATCAGCAGCGGGGACTTAAGCCAGGAAGAGATCATGGGTCTCATACAGAGCAACGTGGATATGACCAATCCGCAGCAGGTGGCGGTGCTTCAGGACGCGTATCAAAAGTTTCAGGCAGCGAACGACCTCGCGATCGATTTTGCCAAGGTAGGCAGCATTCTGCTTTGGGTGATCATCCTGTACGCTATCAGCGCCCTGACGTCGTTCATCATGAACTTCGTGATGGCGAAAACGTCGCAGCGGATCGTGTACGATATGCGGCGGCAGGTGGACGAGAAGCTCTCTAGGCTGCCGCTCAAGTATTTTGACGGGCGTACGCACGGCGAGATACTCTCGCGCGTAACCAACGACATCGATACCGTATCGACGTCGCTTTCGCAGGGGCTGACGCAGGTTTTAACCTCAATCACGATGGTACTCGGTATCGTTGTGATGATGTTCACGATATCGTGGCTCATCACGCTCGTATGCCTGCTTGTGCTGCCGCTTAGCTTCATCCTTGTACAGATCATCGTAAAGAAGTCGCAGAAGTATTTCCGCGGCCAGCAGAAGGAGATCGGCCATATCAACGGCCATGTGGAAGAGATGTACGGCGGACACCTCGTCGTCAAGGCGTTCGGCAAGGAGAAGGAGAGCGTTGAGGCGTTTGAGGAGATCAACGAGCGGCTGTATACGGTGGGCTGGAAGGCGCAGTTCTTATCGGGCATCATGATGCCGGCTGTCAACTTTATCAGCAACATCTCCTACGTGATCGTGTGCATCGTCGGCGGTATCATGGTCATCAACGGTACCATCTCGATCGGCGATGTGCAGGCGTTCATCCAGTACTCGCGCCGGTTCACGCAGCCCATCACGCAGGTGGCGCAGATTGCCAATGTGATGCAGTCCACCGTCGCGGCGGCGGAGCGCGTGTTCGAGGTACTCGACGAGCCTGAGATGCCCGCCGACAGCCACGAGAATGTGATCGAATATCCCAAGGGCGCGGTCCGGTTCGAGCATGTGAACTTCGGCTATAACCCGGGCGTGACGGTCATCAAGGACATGAACCTCGATGTAAAGCCGGGCGATGTGGTCGCCATCGTAGGGCCGACCGGCGCGGGTAAAACGACCCTCGTAAACCTGCTGATGCGCTTCTACGACGTGGACAGCGGCAGCATTACGGTCGACGGCGTGAATATCCAGACGCTGCCGCGCGAGGACCTGCGCAGGCAGTTCGGCATGGTATTGCAGGATACGTGGCTGTTTGGCGGCACGATCCGCGAGAACATCCGCTACGGACGTGCAGGCGCGACCGACGAAGAGATCGTTCGTGCGGCGAAGATGGCCCATGCGGACCACTTCATCCGCACGCTGCCGCAAGGCTACGAAACGGTGCTGAACGAGGAAGCTTCGAATATATCGCAGGGGCAGCGGCAGCTCATCACGATTGCGCGCGCGCTGCTGGCCGATCCGCCGATCCTGATCCTCGACGAGGCGACGAGCAGTGTGGATACGCGCACCGAAGCATACATCCAGAACGCGATGATCGAGCTGATGAAGGGGCGCACCAACTTCGTGATTGCGCACCGGCTCTCGACAATCAAGAACGCTTCGACGATCCTCGTCATGAACGACGGGCGCATCATAGAGCAGGGCAACCACGAAGCGCTGATGGCGCAGAACGGCTTCTACGCCGATTTGTACAACAGCCAATTCGTGGGCAGCGAAGCGGTGTAAACTGCCTGAACAGATAACGATAGCGGCGTGTACGGAATTTTCCGTTGCGCCGCTTTTACGTTGGCAATATAAATCATTTTGTTAACGAAATCAGACGCATTTTCTTCGGGGAAAATTGTTCACAGCCGGTTTACAAAGCGCAAGAGCGATGCGTATTGACGTTTGCCGCATTATTTGATACGATAGCGTAGGACATGAAAGCGGGAGCAATGGCCCCTGCTTTTTCAATTTTGGAACAGGAGTATCGACATGCCGGGTATTGCAGTGTTTGGCGCGCAATGGGGAGACGAAGGGAAAGGCCGCTTTGTGGACTTTCTGGCCGCGGAGGCCGATATGGTCGTACGCTATCAGGGCGGCAACAATGCAGGCCATACCATCAAGGTGGGCGGCAAGGTATATAAGCTGCACCTTATACCCGCTGGCTCGCTGTACGACGGCAAACCGTGCGTGATCGGCAACGGCGTGGTCATCGATCCGGGCTCCCTGCTCGAAGAGATGGACCTGCTGAAAAGTCAGGGCGCGTCGCTCGATAAGCTCTATATCTCTGACCGCGCGCACATGGTGATGCCATATCACCGCGTACTCGACGGACTCTGCGAGGAAGGCCTCGGCGAGGCGCAGATTGGCACGACCAAGCGCGGTATCGGTCCGTGCTATACCGATAAGGCGGCGCGTTGCGGTCTTCGGATGTGCGACCTGATGTCGGACGGTTTTGCAGCCAAGCTCAAAACCGTGCTGGATCAAAAAAATGAACTGCTCGTAAAGCTCTACAACCAGCAGCCGCTCGATTACGACGCGATGCTGAATGAGTTTTTGGGATATAAGAAGCGCCTTGCGCCTTACATCTGCGACACGTCGCTCGTGTGCTACGAGTATCATAAGCAGGGTAAGAAGCTGCTGTTTGAAGGCGCGCAGGGCATGCTGCTTGACATCGACTTCGGTACCTACCCGTATGTAACCTCTTCGCACCCGATATCGGGCGGCGTGAGCGTCGGCGCGGGTCTGCCGCCTGCGGCGGTCAGCGAAGTGGTGGGTGTTGTCAAGTCTTACACCACACGTGTCGGCAAGGGGCCTTTTGTGACCGAGCTGCTTGACGAAACGGGTGAATTCATCCGCGAGCGCGGCCAGGAATACGGCGCGACGACGGGACGTCCGCGGCGCTGCGGCTGGCTCGATCTCGTGATTGTGAATTTCGCGGTGCGTATCGGCGGCATCACGTCCATCGCGCTCTCGCGCATGGATACGCTGGGTGAGCTGCCCAGGGTGAAGGTATGCGTTGGCTACGATATCGACGGCCGGATCGTGAACAACTACCCGGCATCGCTCGAGGACATCGCCAAGGCAAAGCCGGTCTATGAGGAATTCGAAGGCTGGAGCGGGGATATTTCCCACGTCCGCAATTACGAGGACCTTCCGGAGGCCGCGCGGCGCTATGTCGAATTCATCGAAAATCAGACCGGCGTGTCCGTCGGGATGATTGGTGTGGGTCCGGAACGTACCGAGTGCATCCGCAGGAGTAAATACTTCGTATAAAGCGAAGCGGCCTGCGACAACCTAATATTGTTACCAAGTTTGCCGTGCCAGACGGGGAGCCAGCGGTGCCCTGAACCTGCAATCCGCTATAGCAGGGTCGCATTCCCGGTTGAGGCGCGCAGCTGTAAGGTATGGAAACGGTAAGGGGTGTTGACGAGTGGGCCCCGTGCAACGGACAGCCGTGAAACCTGTCAGGCCCTGACGGGAGCAGCAGTAAGCGGATATGTGCGTGTGCCCCGGATCAGTCTGCTCTGAGCAACCTGCCGTGATCCCTCTTGTAGTTACGTGTCGATTCCGGGTGCACGGCATTTAATTTATAGAGAAGCTTTTACGTATTCGTAAGAGCTTTTTTATTTACAGCGCAAATTTGCATGATCTATAGTGGCTAATAATTAAGGCATGTATCTAAAAACAAAATATATATACCTTCTGATACGATGAAGGTATTCAAAGTGGGCCTCGTAGAGCGGACAGCCGTGAAACCTGTCAGGCCCTGACGGAGCAGCAGTTGTAGGGTGCGGCATCCTTGACGCACCTTTGTGCGTGTGCCCCGGATCAGTCTGTCTTAAGCATCAGCCGTGAACATTAGCGTTGTTTTCTCTTTCTGTACATCAGATCATCATAATACCGCTTCGGGTTCCCCTCAAGCGTATCGATTACGTCCATTTTGTCATTCAGATTAGCCAGAAGCTTTCCATCAATCATCGCCCGTGAAAAGAACTCCTGAAAAGTAGAAAACTCCTGATCGTTGATGTAGTAGACGTGATCGAAGAACTCTCGCAATCTGTCGTCATAATCGGCGGCGACCCCGATCCAATACGTCTGCCCGTGGTAAGACGCCACAAATTCCATGCAATGATCATGCTCAATCATATCAAGAATGTCTGCGCTGTGGAATGCGATGGGCTCCCAGCGGTATCGCGACTTCAATTTCGTATATTGCATGTGATCACCCCGGTTCATTATCAAGATGCGAAAGGCGATGGAAAATATTATCTTATTATTAGCAGATAGCCAGTTTATTGTCAACATAGACTATTAAATGGAGATTTGCAGCACGACAGGATAAAAGAGAAATCCATGAGTCTGCTTTTGGGTAAACACGGTATTTTTCGTCATAAAAACTTCCCGAAAAATTATCAGGCTTTACACTTTTGCCGCAATTGCAGACAGGAAAAAACGCTTCCTTTGGAGAATACCTATTATCAAGAAGGAGGAGGTGGATAGGTTAGGCCGGATAAAGGTATAATCAATATTGTTCCGGGAAGCCGGGGCATAAATATACACAGAAAGGGGGCAGGAATATGCGCGTCAACATTGCTGGAAAGGGTATGGAGATATCCGATTACCTAAAGGATGTGGCAACCAAGAAAATTGCCAAGCTTCAAAGGTACTTTGAGGCGGACACCGAGGCGCACATAACCATGTCTATTCAAAAGTCGAGGCATATCGTAGAGGTGACTATCCCCTTTGACGGTGTGGTCCTCCGCGGCGAAGAGTCCACGGGGGACATGTACGCTTCGATCGACGGCGTTGTCAGAAAGCTCGAAAAGCAGATCCACCGGCACCGTACGGCGCTTAAAAAGCGCCTGCGCGAGGACGCTTTCACGGACGACGGCTACATACCCGACGCGGAGGACGACAAGTTTCCTGTCGTGGTGCGCACCAAGAAGTTCGTCGTTAAGCCGATGGATATCGCCGAGGCGCAGATGCAGATGGAGCTTGTCGGGCATCAGTTCTACGTGTTCCGCAACGCCAATACCCATGAGATCAACGTGCTCTATAAACGGCAGGACGGCGATCTCGGGCTGATCGAACCCGAAAATGGTTAATACAAAGGGCCGCATGCGCGGCCCTTTTTATGTACGCGAGGGTTTCAGCATGACCATCGACGGCGGAGGGCGGGCAAACTCAGGCTGCGGAAGACAGACTCCGTTGCACCAGAGCAGGCGCAAACCCTATGCATCTGCTTGAAGAACCAGCGGAAAATGAATCGCTTAAAAAAGGGCCCCCTAATGCGGTCCTTTTTATAAATACTTTTACGGACACCTTCAGAAAATTTCGGGTAAAACGTGGTTGAAAATGTTTACGGTATCAATAGGATGGGTATATACTGATTGAAACCCCCCCCATTTTTCGACAGAAACTGCTTGACCAAAGATTCAATAACATCGGGCGGAGGACGCACATTTGAAGAAGAAGCTTACTGCAATGCTGGTTTGTATCCTGCTGGTTATTTTAGTGTTCCCCGCTGCGGCGCTGGCGTACGATTACGGCGGCAGCACTTACAACGACAACGACTTTAACAAAATGCAGGCGTTTTTGAACACGGAGTCCGACGGGGTGATGAACGGGTTTCGGCTGAACCCCGCTTACGACTCGGACAATCCGACGACATGGGGAACGGGCACCGTGGTTATGTGGTCAAGCGATACTTCGAACCGAAGAATCATCCAGCTCCTGCTGGGTGGCAGCGGCCTAGCGGGCAGCCTGGATTTAAGCGGCTTTACCGGCCTGACGTATGCGGACCTTGGGGACAATCCCATTTCGGCGGTGGATGTCAGCGGAGATACGGCCATGCAGTTTCTGAATGTGAGGCGCACCGGCATTACCGAGTTGGATGCCAGCGGGCTGACCGCCTTGAATTGGCTTACCTGCAGCGAATGCCCGAATCTTACGGACGTTAATGTTTCCGGCTGCACGGCGCTCGAAACGCTTATTGCGTCGGGCAGCGCGGCAGACAGTACGGATATCGGCAAGCTCGACACGCTGGACGTATCCGGCTGCACGGCGCTCGAAGATCTTTCGGTCGAAAAAAACCGGCTCACAGCGCTGGATCTCGATGGATTGTCATCGCTGACTGATCTGGATATCGACAATAACCGGCTTGCGGCGCTGGATGTATCCGAGTGTGCGGCGCTGGAATCGCTGGACGTCGGGTATAACGACCTTTCTGCACTGGATGTGAGCGAGTGTGCGGCGCTTCAAAAACTTAACTGTGAGGGCAATGTACACCTTGCATCCCTGACGATTAAGGGCGCTTCGAGCCTTAATGCCGTCACCTGCACGGGCTGTGCCCTG
The DNA here is from genome assembly GCA_023390815.1 of Bacillota bacterium. GTDB lineage: Bacteria > Bacillota > Clostridia > Christensenellales > SZUA-584 > JAEWCC01. The sequence continues at coordinate 54,826 of JAEWCC010000015.1, read as the reverse complement.
ACGTCTCTTGACGCGAGCGGTCTGACGACCCTGACTACCCTGGACTGTGGGGTAAACGACATCGCGACGCTGAATTTGACCGGGGATACGGCTCTTGTAAATCTGGACTGCAACACCAATGAAATCGAAAACCTTTCGGTGGCGGGACTCTCCAATCTAGTTATTCTGAATTGCACGCAAAACAACATTGAGGAGATCAAGGGGTTAAGCGATGCCGACGGTCTGATGATGCTGGCTTGCGGCTATAACGAGATGCAGTCGCTCGATGTCAGCGGGATGGCGTCATTAGAATTCCTGGTTTGTGATCATAACCAGCTGGCAACGCTGACTGGTTCAGGCAATACTGCGCTGGGTGCATTGCTTTGCAGCGATAACTTGTTAACGTCGCTGGACTTTTGTGACAGCGCAAACCTCTCGATCCTTGCGGAAAGGAACCGCCTTACCTCCATCAAGGTTGTATTTGAAGGCATCCCTGTCACCGTAACCGCAAAGGGCGGCGGGTATGTGGAGCTTTACAAGGATATGGACTATCATGACTATTACGTCAACGCCGTACCCTGCACCGGGGAGTCGTTCTTAGGCTGGACGAACGCATCAGGCGCGGAGCTCTCGACGGCCGTAAAATATGACCTTTCCAAGGGTACCGCTTATGATATTACCGCGAACTTTACGGCGCTCGCGCTTGCAAGCTCTGACGCGGACGGACACATCTACACGGGCGGGCGCATCACGCTGACGCCGAATCACACGGGCGGGACATGGAGTTATGATGAAAGCTTTCTCTCAAAGGACGGCAATACGTTTACGGCGCTAAAGACAGGCTCGACGCATGTTGAGTACAAGTGGGAGGATGAAACCGTCACCTATGACGTGACCATCACATTGAGTGAATTGCCCTCAACCGGGCAGGACACGACCTGGGGGTGGCTGCTGTGCGGCACGGCGCTGACCGCGCTTGCGGCGGGCGTATGCTTGCGGCGCAGGGCAGCATCGCAGCGATAACGGCAAAGGGTGACGGGCGGTTCGGAGCGCATCCGGGCCGTCTTTTTTTGTGGGGAGAAGGACAGAGGTTCTTGTTGATGGGGCGGGTCTGCCATGCTGGGCACGAGCCCCTCTTTGCAGAGTCCGGCCGGTATTATTCCGTATCCGGCGCTGGCTTGCAGACAGCTGGAGGTGAACCGACAGCCTGAATCATGAGCCATATCAATACGTCCACGATGTCTTCCTTGCGGTTATCGAGATCCGTGGGCGGCAGGCCGACGGAGGTAAGCAGCCAGGGCGCAATGGCGGTCAGCGAGAACAGTGTGCTCATCACCACCAAGGACACCAACTTCGCGTCCGGCAGACTTTCACCGGCCTGGTGGGAAGCGATCCACTTCGCGAGGATCGATGCGACTCTTTCGGTATTGGGTTCCACATAAGACTCCGGGGACAACTCGTCCAGCCCGGCGCGGAGTATCAGCCTCATCGTACGCTTCTGGGCCTCCAGAGAATTTAGCAGCACACCGCGCAGCATCTCCAGCGCTTCCGCTTTGCTCCGCTCTGGTTTTGCAGGATAGGGGCTTGCGAGCGACGAGATTTCGCGGCGGAGTATTGCGGTGACCAGCCCGTCCTTGCTGCCAAAATAGCGGATGATCAGCGCGTGGGTTACGCCTGCTTTCGCGGCGATGTCCCGTATGCCGGTGCCACTTACGCCATGACAGGCAAAAAGTTCGCTGGCTGCATCCATAATTTTCTGCTTTGAAGACTCCGAGGCCTCTCTGTTTCGTGCCATGCCAACCTCCTTTCCAATGATTATAAACGGTTTTTAAGGCTTGCGCCACTGGAAACGGTTTGACTTCTCTGGAATATCAGTGGACTGACCGGGCTGGTAACGCTGGAATTCGGTTATAATCAGCTGACCGTGGATCGTTAATACCGTGACGATTGAGGCAAGCGCGTTGCCTTCCACCGGGCAAAGTGTTACGTGGATATACTGACGGGGCTGGCGATACTGGCTGCCGCGGCAGCAATGATGGCGAGAAAGAGAATACGCGTCTAGAAACTGCATAAGCAAACGCCGGGCATGCCCGGCGTTTTGTTTGTATAGGCTTCATTTGGCCATCGGCTTATGGTATGAGGGCGCGTTCTTGGGCGTTGTGCCCTTTTTAACTTGCTGGTAATAGGCGTAGGTCAGCGGTTCGCCTTCACTGAGCACCTCTGCGGCCAGCACCTCGCCGATCAGCATCACATGCGTATCAAGATCCAGCCGGTCGATGAGCTTCATGCTAAAACGCGCGGCTGTGGACTCTGTGAGGTAGGCAATGCCGTTTTCGTCCCGCGCATATGAGTAAGCGGCGAATTTGTCAACGTCGCGGCCTGACTTAAAGCCGAAGTTGCCGATGAGCTTGATATCGGCGTCCTGCGTCAAGGCAACGGCGGTAAACAGCCCGGACTTTTCAATCAGCTGCTCCGTCAGATTATTCTTGCTGATGGCGACCGCCATTTTAATGGGCTCCGCCGTAACCTGCTCGAGGGTATTGACGATGCAGCCGCAGTCCTTCTCCTCAAACCGGGTGGAGACGACGTAGAGCCCGTAGGTCATTTTAAAGAACGCTTTGATGTCCATTGCCATGCTCCTATGTTTCCGTAATAAAAGTGCCTGAACAACAGCATTTTATACCAATCTACCGAAAACCGCAATCACACGAATGGAATGTAGACAAAAAAGAAGATTGTAGCCGGCAAAGGTTTTAGGCTAAGATAGCCCGGCTATGAGCGGCAATATCGGGGGCAGATTTGAAAGGTGCTTATCGTTTGAGTCAACCGTAGAGACCAAACAGGTACTAACCTGAAACAAGGGGTGTGCCTTCCCTGCCGATATGAAAAAACCGGGTACGCCCCGGTTTTTATATCCTCTACAGTCCTTTGATGTTGGCTGGTGGCCAGATGATAAACAGCGCCTTGCCCTGCACCATGCTGAACGGCAGCGGCCCGATGCTGCTGTTGGTGGAGTCCATGGAGGCGTTGCGGTTGTCGCCCATCACAAACACGTGGTCTTCGGGCACGGTGACCGGGCTCAAATCGTTGTTCATCGCGCCTTGGAAATAATCATCATTCGGCTCCCCGTTGATGTAAAGTACACCGCCGGAGACCTCAATCACATCCCCCTCTATGCCAACGACACGCTTTACGTAGGTATCCGTCCGGTTGGGGTAGGAGCATATGATGATATCGCCGCGCTGCGGCTCGGAAAACCAGTAAGTCACCTTTTCCATGAAAACATATTCTTCATCCAGAAGCGTCGGCATCATGGACTCGCCGTCAACGCGAATGAACTCGAATACGAAGAACCGCAATATCAGCGCGATGACCACTGCGGCGGTGAGTGAGAGTATCCAGCCCCTGAATTCGCGCCTTTGGGATTCTTTCTTGCGCAGCATGCGGGATTCTTCCAGTGTATCAGGTCTTTCCGCTTTATTCTCTGTTTGTTTCATCCGGCAATATCCTCTTCAGGCGTTTGATAAATACCTCGTGCGAAAGCATCACAATATGGCCGCATTTTAAGCACTTGATCTTAACGTCCATGCCAACGCGTATGATGCGCCATTTGTTCTCGCCGCAGGGATGCGGCTTTTTCATCAAAACGATGTCTCCCAGCGCATATTCCATGGTTACTCCGTTATTTCATCGCCCGAAAATTTGTATGAGGCGTTTACATATGCCGGGTGCTTCGGTTACAGTCCTCCGATGTTGCCGGGCGGCCAGATGACGAACAGTGCCTTTCCCAGTACCATTTCTTCCGACAGCTCGCCGACCACCCGTGAATCCGTAGAGTTATTGCGGTTGTCACCCATAACGAATACGCAGCCATCGGGCACGGTGGTCTCAGCAAAGTTCATGTCCATCCGTCCGCTGAAATAGTCGGAATTGGGGGATCCGTTGATATAGAGCACCCCGCCCTTAACGCACAGCGTATCGCCGCCTACGCCAATAACCCGCTTGACATACGTATCCCGGCTGTCCGGGAAATGGCAGATGATGATATCGCCGGGCTGTGGTTTCTCAAACCAATAGGTGACCTTTTCCATGAACACGTATTCTTCATCCAGAAGCGTGGGCATCATGGACTCGCCGTCTACCCGGATGAATTCGAACACGAACATACGAAGCATCAATGCCACAGCAACCGCTGCCAGCAGTGAGAATATCCATCCGTAAATTTCGCGCTTTCGATCTTTCCCCTTGCCTATTGCTCCGGAATCCAGCGGATTGCTCTGCTGTGGGTCTTTTGTATCGCGATTCTCCATTTTATACCCGTATCACTCTTTAGCCATTTATCATGACGCGGCGCGGGTATGGCTGCATGATGCCGGCATTGTCGAGTGCTTCCCTGATGCCGCGACGCAACGCGCGCTCGGTTTCCCAGTGGGTCAGCGGCTTGACGCGTATGATCATACGGAGCGTCATGTCGGAATCTCCCAGCTTTTCCACGCCCAATACGTGCGGCTCTTCCAGTATATTATCATGATTTTTCTTATATTCCAATCCCGTATCCAACATGATCGCGCTTACTTTTTCGATATCCGCCTCATAGGATACGGCGATATCCACTACGGCAACGTGGTCTCCCCGCGAGTAATTTGTAACCTTCGTAATGCTGCCGTTGGGGATCGTCGTGATCTCACCCGTAAAGCGCCGGATGCGTGTGGTACGGATCGTAATCGCCTCTACCGTACCCTTCTCGCCCTCGAGCTCAACATATTCACCGACCGCGAACTGGTCCTCCATCAGGATAAAAAAGCCGGTCGTGACATCTTTGACGAGGCTCTGCGCACCAAAAGCGATGGCAATACCGCCGATGCCTGCGGTAGCAAGCAGTGAACCCACAGCGGAGGTTAACCCCATGATGCCGAGGATCGCAGCGGCGGCAAGAAACCAGACGACGTACTTTGCGATGGATCCTGCGACGGTCTCGATCGTATCCGCCTTTTTAGCCATAAGAGACATCGGTTTTCGGACTTTGCGCCGTTTGAATATGCGCCGGATGACGTGCCGCAGCAGCCGGATTGCGAGCCACGCAAAAACAATTACCGCCGCCGTTTTTAAAAGCGCCATGAGTATTTCATCTGCCTTGCTGCCCAGATTGTCAACAAAGTCGGTAACGCTGTTCCAAAGGTTCGTAAAGAAATCATTCATGATTAATGTACCACCCGCATAACCGCGTACCAATACGCGGCCGATATGCTTAATATTGTAACGCATGGGCGGTTTTAATTCAAATCCCTTAAGGGTATTTCAATATTGAACTTACTATGAACAAGGAGCACCGGTATTTACAATTTGTTTCACAGGATGTATTGTAGGTGTAATGTGACTGTAAAAAAATATATGGAAAAGCGTTGTACTGGAGGAAAGAATTTTGAACAGAAGCAAATTCGTGATTGCTGCGGCGCTGCTGATGAGCGCGCTGATGCTGGGCGGCTGCGCAACGGCGTTGCTGGGGCCTGAAAAGACGGAGGATACAGCGACGGCCAGCGCCACTGCATCGGCGGATACCTCGACCGTTGTGGTTGCGGAGGTAAACGGCGAAGCAATCTACAAGGACGAATACGACGAAGCTTATTCGAATATAGAGATGCAATATTATTACGCCGGCTCGGACACCACGAGCGAGGAAGCCATCAGCAGCATGCAGCAGGAAGCGCTGGATGGCCTGATTGACGATAAGATTCGCGATCAGAAGATGAAAGCGCTGGGTTATTCGTCGCTGACGGAGGAAGAACTCGCTCAGGCCGATTCGGATATGATGGAGTATCTGCTCGATTATATCGAGAACAATGCGATGAGTGACGTCATTGCAACCCTTGAAGAGGGCTATACCGATGCAGAGCTGCAGGCCGCGAAGGAAGCTTATGTGGACACGCTGCTTTCTGACAACGGACTCACGCGTGAGGAATTCGTGGTCGCGTTTCAGGATCAGGTTGCCAATGAGAAAGCTTTGAAGGCTGAAAAGGGCGACATCCTTCCCACAGATGAGGAGATCAAGGCCCAGTATGATGAATACGTCGCCGCTGATAAGGAATCGATCGACGCTGACCCGACTTCGTATATTTCCACCCTCAACAGCGGGACCGCGGTATACTACGTACCGGCCGATGTACGCAAGGTGCGCCATGTGCTGATCTCCATGGATGAGGAGACGGTAAACGCGATCAGCCTGCTGCGTTCGGAAGGTTACGATGCAGCTGCGGACGTGCTGCTGGATAGCGGGCTCGCCGCAATTGAACAGCATGCCAACGAAGTGCTTAAGAAAATTAATGACGGCGATATTACCTTTGAGGAAGCCATTACACAGTTCGGTGGCGACCCGGGACAGACTGACGAAGGCTATTCTGTGATGACCGGTACCACGGCCTATCAGGATGCCTTTACCGAAGGCGCCATGGGGCTGGCTGCAATCGGCGATCATACCGGCCTGATTGCGACGGATTATGGCTACCATATTATCGAGTATTATCAGGACGTGACGGCGGGCCCGGTAGCCTATGATTCGGTTAAGGATGCGATCTCCAAGGAATTGGAGACGACGAAGCAGAGCGAAGCGTGGGACGAGCTTTTGGCGCAATGGAAAGAAGAAGCGAATATCGTTACGCATGAAGAGAACCTGTAAACCTGTAAACCCGGCGGCGTAGCTGCCGGGTTTTTTGTCGGCTTTTTTGCACATGGCTTTGCATAGAAATTCCCGACAGATACCCGGTATCAGGCGTTCAACCGCAAAATGGGCAGCAATGCGTATGAAAAGGCCTTTGTTGGCAAAACGGGACTCGTAATCTGTATTGACCGTATATACGCAATCTTATATAATTAATCGTTATAACGACGATATTTATTTGCAGGAGGCATAGATGGACAGGGCTGAGCAGGTAGGCATACTTTTCCCGGAGATTCTCGTTCCGGATGAAAAGATCAATAAAAAGAAGTGGTCGGTGATCGCGTGCGATCAGTTTACATCCAACCCGGATTACTGGGTGAAACTGGCTCGCACTGTTGGCGGTTCCCCCTCCGCGTTGCACATTATCTTACCCGAGGCGTTTCTGCGCGAATCCGACACGGAGGAGCGCATCCGGCACGCCAAGGAAACGATGGAAAACTATATATCCGACGGTGTGCTGGTAAAGCTGCCTTCCGGTGCGGTGCTCGTCGAACGGGAGACACCCTACGGTACGCGCATTGGAATGGTGCTGGCTGTGGACCTCGAACGTTACGACTGGGATCCGGCGGAAAAACCGCTGATCCGCGCGACGGAGCAGACCGTGGTGGACCGCTTGCCGCCGCGGATGCGGATGCGCGAGGGCGCCATGATCGAATGCCCGCACATCATGCTGCTCATTGACGACCCCAAGGATACTGTGCTTTCCCCGGTTTATCAGGCACGCGGTAACTGCGCCATGGTGTACGATACGGATTTGATACAGGATGGCGGACATATCAAGGGCTGGTTTGTGGATGACGAAAGGCTGCTCTCCGGCGTCGTGGATGCGCTCAGCGCACTTAAAGCCAAGGCGAAGGATGGCATGTTGTTCGCTGTGGGCGACGGCAACCATTCGCTCGCGTCCGCAAAAGCCGTTTGGGAAGAAAAGAAGAAAGGCATGACGGAGGAGGAGCGAGAAGAGAGCCCGCTGCGCTACGCGCTCTGCGAGGTCGTCAACCTGTACGACAACGGCATTTCCCTGCATCCGATCCATCGCGTGCTGTTTAACGTAGAGCCTTCGAGCGCGCTTCGCCAGCTCGTTTCCATCCTCAACAGCATGGGCGCCGATGCGCGTATGATGTATACGCGCGGCTCGCGTTCCATCGCACGCGAGGGCATGCAGATCATCCAGTTCGAGTCAAAAATGGCCAAGGGCCGCATTGAGATATGTAAACCGGTGCATGCGCTGGTGTCGATGACGCTCACGGCAGCACTGGACCGTCTGATGGAGGAACTGCCCAAAGCCGACCTCGACTATATCCATGGCGACGACGAGTTCCACGAACTGGCGAAACAGCATGCGAGCCTCGGTTTTTTGGTGGAGCCTATGACCAAGGACCAAATTTTCAGCTCCGTGATCGAATACGGCTTGCTGCCCAGGAAAGCCTTTTCGCTCGGACTGGCAGCGGAAAAACGGTATTATTACGAATGTCGCCTGATTGTCAACATCAAGCCCGCTGTTACCGAACCGGAGGAACAGCCGGAAGAGATCGTCGAAACGCAGGAGGAACTGCCTGAAGCACCTGTTGTGCCGATGGCTGAAGAAGCCGAGTACGAGCAGCCGGAGGCGTACGACGAGGAAGAAGAACAGCAGGAGCCTCCCCGCAAGGAGAAAAGGGGCCTGTTTGGACGCAGGAAGGACCGGGCATGAAGGTCTGTAAATTCGGCGGAAGTTCACTCGCGGATGCTGTACAGTTTCGCAAGGTCAAAGCGATACTCGATATGGATGATCAGCGTCGCTACGTCGTGGTCTCCGCGCCCGGCAAGCGTTTCGACGGCGATCAGAAGGTCACCGATATGCTGTATGCGTTCCACGCGCTGGTAAAGCGTGGAGAGGATGCGGAGGCGCTATTCGGGGAGATTTCCCGGCGCTTTACCGAGATTCGCGACGGACTGGGCCTGAAGACCGACATCGAAGGGCTGCTTGACACCATCAAGGCGGAGGTTCTCGCCGGAGCAGGCGAGGACTACACCGTCAGCCGCGGCGAATACCTGAACGGCGTTCTGATGGCCGATTTTCTTAGGTTTGACTTTATCGACCCAGTGGAAGCCGTGTTCTTCACGGCGGAGGGCGTATACGAATCTGAAAAGACGCGCACCGTCATGCGCGGACGCCTCTCGCGCTCGACGCACGCGGTGGTGCCGGGTTTTTACGGCAGCCTGCCAAACGGTACGGTGAAGACCTTTTCGCGCGGCGGCTCGGATATCACCGGCGCAATCGTGGCGCGCAGCGCCCGGGCCGAAGTGTACGAGAACTGGACGGATGTACCGGGTTTTTTGATGGCCGATCCGCGTATCGTCAAAGACCCCAAGGCGATCAAGGTAATTACCTATCAGGAACTGCGCGAGCTTTCGTACATGGGCGCGACGGTGCTGCACGAGGACGCCGTATTTCCGGTGTTTAAGGCGAATATTCCCATCCATATCAAAAACACGAACAACCCCGCTGACCGCGGCACGATGATTGTACCGAACCTCAGTGACGTGGAGTCCGATATCATCACGGGCATTGCGGGCAAAAAAGGGTTTACCGTCATTGCGCTTGAAAAAGCCAAGATGAACGCGGAACTGGGCTTTGGCCGCCGCGTGCTTACGGCGCTTGAAAAGAACGGCATCCGTTTTGAGCACATGCCCTCCGGTATCGATACGCTGGGCGTGGTCATTGCGGACTCGGAGATTGCAGGTAAGCAGCCGCAGCTGCTGGATGACGTCTATAATCTCTGCCAGCCCGATTCGCTGGAGGTATTCCGCGGGCTTGCGCTGATCGCGACGGTAGGCCGCGGTATGATCAGCCACATTGGCGTCGCAGCGCGCATCTTCAGCGCGATGGCCCGGCACAAGATCAACATTCGCATGATCGACCAGGGGTCCAGCGAAATCAATATCATCGTGGGTGTCGACGAAAAAGACTTTGAAAGAGCGATCCGGGCAATCTACTCGGAGTTCTGCGGCGGCGAAGAGCAACAGTGATACAGGACGCGCTCGGTGGTCTGCAGGCAGTATTCGTTATATTCCTGCTGATCGGCACGGGAGTTTTTGTTGCGTGGCGAAAATGGCTGACGCCGGATGTGGCCAAAGCATTGCCGCGCCTTATTACGAACTTCGCATTGCCCTGCAATATAATCGGTACATTTTATAATAACTTTGTGCTGGCACAGGAGACAGCCGCGAAGACCCAGCCCGTTGCGGCATGGATACCGTTGGTGATCCTGTTCGTCTGCGTACCCTTATCTTTTATGATCGGCTCTGCCGCCGCGCGCATCTTCCGCATTCCGCGGGGTCGCCGCGGCGTTTTTACGGTGCTGTTCTCACTTTCCAATTCCGTGTTCATCGGTTTTCCGGTCGCGCAGGCGCTGTTCGGCGACGCGGGCATGATCTATGCTGTGTATTACTATATGGCCAATACGCTGTGCTTCTGGACGCTGGGATATATCATGATCCGCCGGGACGCCGATATCCTGCGCGGGGAGACGAGCAAAATCGGCGCGGCCGAGGTGCTAAAGAAGCTCGCGACGCCCTCGCTCATCACCATACTCGTGATGTTCGGCGTCATCCTCTCGGGGCTGAAGCTGCCTGAAATTGTGCTGAAATTCGCGCAGTACGGCGGCGCGCTCACAACGCCGCTTTCGCTGATATTCACGGGCTGCATGATCTTTGAAGCCGGACTGTCGGGTATCAAATATGAAAAGGGTATCGGGACGGTGCTTGCGGGCCGGTTTGTTCTGACCCCGGCGATGTGCTTTGGCGCGTGCATGCTGGCCATATCGCTGCTTTCGCCCGGCGTTTCGCAAACGAGCCTTACCGAGCTTACTTTGATGCGCAACGTGCTCACCGTGCAGATCGGCCTGCCTGTGATGACGCTCTCCGTTATCGTATCGCAGCGTTACGGCGCGGACGCGCTCTACGCCACGCGCGGTGTCATCTGGACAACACTCGCCTCGCTGATTACCATTCCAGCGATGGTACTGCTGTTTCAGATCATTTGAAATCAACTGCATATATCAATTAGCGAACAAGTTGTTTAATTGCTTTTATCAGAAATAAGGGCGAATCATCTTCGCCCTCAATATGATATGACGAAGTAAAGATAAGTTTGTCGTTACACATAATATCGCCCCGATCGGAAACAAAGTTGAATTTCGATTTTCTCGTTCGTATCGTTGCAATCATATTACCAAAGTACTCATGATTTCTTTTGAAACTTACCAGCGCGTACGGAGTGCCGCTTAATACTGCTATTATGCTCTTTTCGATTTCCTGGTCTTCCATAATGTTATATCGCTGGCTGGGTCGATATGCGGATGTTGTATTCGTACATGTCCGCGCGGTATACCGCGCGCTCGTAATAGAGCGTCGCGCCGCTCGCGGAATAATAGAGGCTGTCGATCTTGAGCACGGGTGTGTTGCGCGTGATGTTCAAATACTGCTGCTGGCGCGCGCTGGGGTGGTGGGCGGAAACCGAGCTGTCCGCGCTGCCGATCTTGTGCCCGAACACGTCGCTGATCAGGCTGTAGAGTGAGGAAGCCAGGTCGCCGATTTTAAGGCCCGGGCAAATGTGCAGCGGAATGAACACTTCTTCCACCGCGACGGGTGTTTCATCGGCCAGCCGGATGCGTACCGCGCGGTATACGTCGCCCGTCACCATCAGCTTTTCCGCGATGTCTGCGGGAGGCTTCACCGTCGCAAAGCCAATCACTTTTGTATTGGGCGTAAAGCCCTTGCTCTTCACCGTTTCTGAAAAGCTTGAAATGTTGCGCTGCTGCATCTTGCGCGCTGAAACAAACGTGCCGCGTCCCTGCTCACGAAACAAAGCGCCTGCCGCTACCAGATCGGAAAGCGCCTGCCGAACCGTCATTCTGGACAGACCGTATTCCGCTGCAAGCGCGCGCTCCGAGGGCAGCGGTGCGCCGGGAACCAGCTCGCCATTCTCGATTTTGTGCTGAATCGTCTCTTTAATCTTGACATAAGTCGGCACGCGCTGTTTCATAAAAGACCATCCTTTGGATTGGTATTATTTCTGATGGTAGCACTTTGCTCCTGCGTCGTAAATATTTATTTAAAAAAGAACGCAGAATATGGGATATACGGCATGAAAAAAGGAGAAAGCCATGAAAAATGCAATAAAGAAAATGCTGAAGCTCGTCCTGATCTGCGTTTTGCTATGCGCGATGACGGTTACGCTGGCCCTGGCGGATTACACCTACATCGTTAGATCCGGCGACACGCTCAGCAAGATCGCGGCCAATAATGGCGTCACCGTAAGCCAATTGCTGACGGCGAATCCATCGATCAAAAACGCCGCACTGATCTATGTCGGCCAGAAGATCACGATACCGTCTACGAAGAACGTAACCTATACCGTGCAGCCGGGTGATACGATGTCTGGTATCGCCAAACGGTACGAAATCAGCCTTACCGAGCTGCTGAAGGCGAATTCCAACATCACCGACCCGGCAAAAATCTACGTGGGTCAGAAGATTACCATACCGGATACGGGGTCGCTCTCATCGTACGAGCAGCAGGTGTTCGAGCTGGTAAACAAAGAGCGCGCCGCACGCGGCCTCTCGATGCTCAAGTACAACTATGAGCTGGCGCGCATGGCGCGCATCAAGAGCCAGGATATGATCGACAAAAAGTACTTTGCGCACGAGTCGCCCACGTACGGATCGCCGTTTAAGATGATGGAGTCCTTTGGGTTCAAGTTCAGCTCGGCGGGTGAGAACATCGCCTACGGACAGAAGACCGCCGCCGAGGTGATGAACGCTTGGATGAACTCGGCGGGTCACCGTGCCAATATCCTCTCGGAGACGTACACGACCATCGGCGTGGGCGTGGCCAAGACGGCAGGCGGCACGCTTTACTGGACGCAAGAGTTCATGAAACCGTATTAAGAGAAGCGGATTAACAACCTAAGGGCGGCCTGCCGATGCGGACCGCCTTTAGTGCAATCCGAGGACAAATGCGAGAGAGGATGCGAGTTTGTCATCCAGATCATCGGGTGCCTCATGGCCAATGCCCCGGTTGATGACGTACCGGCAGGGCAGGTCTTCCGCTTCGAAGGTCCTTAACATCTCCTGTTCGCACGCGATGGGCTGCACGAGTTCGCCTTCGAGAAAGACGCCCCTGACGCCTCGCTGCGCCGCGCGACGCACGGCTTCGGGCGTAAACGCATCGGGCTTCATCTCGGGGCATAGTGTGATGAACCCCTGAATCGGAATAATTTCCGAGAACAGGAAATTCAGCGAGGCGATTGCACCGCCCGAAAAGCCGCCGATCATCACGGTGCTTTCGTCGATAGGATACGCTGCCGTAATTTTATCGTAGCAGAACTTGATGTCCCGATTACCTATGGTGAGATCATCCAGCCAGCCATAGCCCCCGTGGCACACCACCTGCGACGATTGGATGTAAGCGAATATGAATCCGCGTTCCGTAAAGCGGTCGGGCTTCCAATACCCGCTGAACTCTTTGATGTTGCACACGCCGTGACCATGCAGCGCCATGAACAGGGGATATTTCTTTTCCGGATTAAAACCTTCCGGCAGGACCACTTTGTATTCTACACGCGCGTTGGCCTGCTCCTGCCCAAGAAGACGGTTATTCCTCTCCCACAGTGCCTCGGCACCGGGCAGTTCCTTCATGGGCTGATAGCGCGCAAACCTTAACGGAAAAGCCCAGCCCCGCTCGACCCCTTTCGAGACGATGTCGAAGCACGCTTCGTACTGTTTACATTCGGTGTAGAGGATCGCCTCTACCAGTGTGATCAAAAACTCATTATCTGCGTACTCTTCGGCAGGCAGCGTTTGGACGCCTTCCTTGAGCAGCCGCATAGCCTGTTCGATCTTCCCTTCCTCGCACAAAATGTCGATCGCTTTATCGATATCCCGAAAGCTTTTATATTGCATGATACACCTCACTAAAAATAATGGGCGGCACAAGCCGCCCAAATATCCTGTCGTTTTATTTCTCGTGCAGCACAGCCTTGATTCGCCGTACGCCCGCGCTGCTCGACTGTTCCTTCTGAATCTCGAAGCGTCCGAGGTCGCCGGTGTTGCCCGCGTGCGGGCCGCCGCAAATCTCCCGCGAGAAATTGCCCATCGTATACATCTTAACGACGCTGCCGTATTTACTTTCGAACAGGCCGATCGCGCCTTTGGCTTTGGCGTCCTCGACGCTGGTTTCCTCGCAGGTGATGTCCACTGCCGCGTCGATGGCCTCGTTGACGAGGCGCCCGACCTCTTTGAGTTCGTCGTCTTCCACCTTGCGCGAGAACGAGAAGTCGAAGCGCAGACGCTCTGCCGTGATGTTGCTGCCCTTTTGCGCGACTTCGTCGCCCAGCACTTTGCGCAGTGCCGCGTGCAGCAGATGCGTCGCGGTGTGCAGCTTCGCGGTCGCTTCGCCGTTGTCGGCCAGGCCGCCCTTGAAGCGCTGCTCCGCGCCTGCACCGGAAACTTCCTGATGCTTTTTGAACGCTTCCTCAAAGCCCTTCGTATCGACTTCAAGGCCGTTCTCGTGCGCGAGTTCCAGCGTGAACTCGATGGGGAAGCCGAACGTATCGTACAGATGGAACGCACTGACGCCGTCGATCACCTTGCCGGTCAGCCGCTGCTGCAACTTCTCAAATTCCTTCAGACCCTGGCGGATGGTGCGCGAGAAGCGCTCTTCCTCGAGGTTGAGTTCTGTAATGATGCGCGCTTCGTTGCGGCCGATTTCGGGATAGACGTCCTTGTACTGCGCGATAACGACTTTGGCGATATGCTGCAGCGACTGTTCCGGGATACCGAGGCGCAGCGCGTAGCGCACCGCGCGGCGGATGAGGCGGCGCAGCACGTAGCCCTGATCCACGTTGGAGGGCGTCACGCCCTTCTCATCGCCCAGGATGAATGTTGCGCAGCGCACATGGTCCGCGATGATGCGGAATGCGCGCGTAGTTTCGGGGTCGTCCGAATAATTCTTGCCGGACAGCTCCGCGATCTTGGCGAGCACGCCCATGAACACGTCGGTGTCGTATACGGATTTTTTGCCCTGCAAGGTGCAGATAGTGCGGTCGAGGCCCATGCCGGTATCCACGTTTTGCTGCGCAAGCGGCTCGAACTTACCGTCTGCCGTCTTGTTGTACTGCATGAACACGTCGTTCCAGATCTCGAGGTATTTACCGCACGAACAGGCCGGGCTGCAATCCGGGCCGCAGGCGGGTTTGCCGGTATCAATGAACATCTCGGTGTCTGGGCCGCACGGGCCGGTAATGCCGGCGGGGCCCCACCAGTTGTGTTTTTTATTCAGGAAGAAGATATGGCTTTCGTCTACGCCATGGCTCATCCAATAGCCCGCGGACTCGGTATCGCGCGGAGCGTCCTCGTCGCCCTCAAAGCAGGTGAAGTAGAGGCGGTCAAGGTCGAGCCCGAGGTACTTTTCGGAGGTTAAAAACTCGAAGCTGTACGCAATCGCTTCCTTTTTAAAGTAGTCGCCGAGAGACCAGTTGCCCAGCATCTCGAAGAACGTGCAGTGCGAGGCGTCGCCTACCTCGTCGATATCGCCCGTGCGAACGCATTTTTGTACGTCGGTCAAGCGCTTGCCTTCTGGATGCTTCTCGCCCAGCAGGTACGGCACCAGCGGGTGCATGCCCGCCGTCGTGAATAACACCGTCGGGTCGTTCTCCGGGATCAGCGAAGCGGACGGAATGACCGCATGGCCTTTGGATTTAAAAAAGTCCAGATACATTTGGCGCAGCTGCGCGCTCGTAAGCTCTTTCAATGCCTTTTTCTCCTCATTTGTCGTATCCAAAAGATTATACATGAAACGCGCAAAATAAGTCAATCGCCGCTGAGCACTTGGCCGATATAGAAGGGTGGATAAAGATGAGGCATGCACACGGCTACGGTTTTCACGAGGCAAGGTTTGAACTGACACTGATTGCCGGTTCCCGCGCGGAGCAATATGTATCTAGGAAAAGGCGCCCGGAGTTACGGAAACCGCATGGATTCGGTATTCACGAGGCTGTATAAGGACTGACGTTGGCTGCTGGCTACCGCGCGGAGCAATATGTAATTGAGCACAGTATACAAAAGCCTCGAAAAATACATCAGTCTCGGTTTTCACGAGGCCGCGGAGCAAGTGGCCCATAAGAACGCCTGGACAATGCATCAAGATTATAGAGGTACGGTTTTCACGAGGCCGTATAAGATACTGGGCTGGCAGTTGGTTCCCGCGGTATAAGAACTGGCGTTGGCTGCTGGTGCCCGCGCCGCGATGCTCTTGGCCGAAAAGAAGAGTGGATGGTGAACCTACAGCAGCGAGGTAATCCGGGCATATCCTTGCGCTTTAATTATATATAAGACATGGGTTGTACTGCTGAAATCCAAACTTATTTTGCATCGGCGGAAAAACATATTGACAAAGAACAGAAACCGTCTATAATATTGATTGACTGATAAGTCAATCATAAATTGTGGAGAGCAACATGAGCCCGAGAAACGAAGAACAGAATGAGATGATCAAGGACGAGCGAAGGGAGCAGATTCTCTCAGCGGCGCTCAAGGCGTTTGCGACGAGGGGTTTTGCGGCGACGAAGATCAGCGATATCGTCGCGCGGGCCGACATGAGCCATGGCCTCGTATATCACTATTTTAAGTCCAAGGAAGAGATTTTTTACGCGCTGCTGCAGCGTGCAATGGAGACATCATCGCAGTCGGTAGTAGCAGTAGAGAACCTGCCGATTCCGCCGATCGAGAAGGTGCGGCAGACGGCGCGGTATATACTGGGCGGCATCGAGAGCTATGCGGATTCCGCGTATTATTTCATGATCGTGATGCACGCGTCCGTGATGGAGAATACCGATGAGCGGCATAAGGCGTTGATCGCCAGCTCCAACATCGCGATACAATCCATGGAGCGCATCATGAAGGCCGGACAGGCGGCAGGCGAGATGACGGAAGGCAATGCGCTCGATATGTCCATCGCATTCTTTGCGGCAATACAGGGGCTCGCACTTTACAAGCTTTCGGTGGAAAACTTCCGCATGCCGGACGCCGAACTGCTCGTCAACATGGTTAAGAAATAATTGATTTATATATTTGGAGGTTAATATGAAAAAGGTAATCATCATCGGAGCGGGAATGGCCGGAATGACGTGCGGCATCGGTCTTGCGAAGAGCGGCTTTGAGGTAGAAATATTCGAACTCAATCACATGGCAGGCGGCGAATGCACCGGCTGGGATCGGGGCGAGTACCACTTTGATGGGTGCATCCACTGGCTGGTGGGCTCCAAGCCTGGCACCTCGTTCAACCGGATATGGCGCGAAACGGGCGCGCTCGATGACTCGGTGCACATCATCCACCACGACTCCTTCGCGCGGTATGAAGAGGACGGCAAGGCGGTGGTCTTCTATACCCAAGCGGACAAACTGGAAAAGCACCTGCTCGAGATCGCGCCGGAGGACAGGAAAGAGATTAAGAAGCTCTGCGCGGCTATACGGGTATTGGGTAACTTCGGCATGCCCATGGATAAGCCCATGGATATGATGACCGGCAAGGACGGCCTGAAGTTCGTTGCGAAAAACTTTAAAGGCATCACCAAGATGGCAGGATATCAGAAGCTCACGATGAAAGGGCTGGCCGAACGGTTCAATAGCCCGCTGCTGCGGCGTGCGATACTCGCCGCCATTCCGGGCGAGAACACCTCGCTGGCGCTCATCACCACGCTTGCGGGCATGCACGACGGGGACTGCGGTTTCCCGGAGGGTGGTTCACGCGCGCTGGCATTGCGCATGGAGAAGAAGTTTCTCGAGCTGGGCGGCAAGGTGCATTACCGCGCCCGCGTGGAGAAGATCATCGTAAAGGACGGCAGCGCGGCGGGCATTCGACTGCAGGACGGTACCGAGCATTTTGCGGATGAGATCGTGTCGTGCGCGGATGGTTTCGCGACACTTAAACACATGCTGGACGACAAGTATACGCCGCCGGTGTACGAGAACCTGTTCAATCGGCCAAAGGAGTTCTCCACGCCGACGTGCTCGCTCGTGTTTCTGGGTGTGGACGCGAAGCTGCCCGATTTCGGGCGATGCATCAATATACCCCGTACCGAGCCGGTTACGCTGGGCGGCGTGCCGAATCCGCTCGTTTCGCTGCTGAGCTACGGCTTCGATAAAACCATGGCACCCGAAGGCAAGACGGTCGTGGTGTTCTTCAGCCCTGGTAACTACGACTTCTGGAAGGACGCGCACGAAGACAAAGCGCGCTACAATGCGGAAAAGAAGCGGCTCGAGGAGGACGCGATTGCGATGCTAGAGAAGCGCTTCCCCGAGACCAGGGGGAAGGTAGAAACCACCGACGTGGTGACGCCCATGACGTACGAGCGGTACTGCAACGCGTGGCGCGGCTCCTGGATGACGTGGGGCACGTACGGCAAGGATATCCCGCGGTATTTTCCCGGCATGCTGGAGGGGCTCGATCATTTCCTGATGGCGGGCATGTGGACGCTGCCGCCGGGCGGGCTGCCGGGTGCGGCGGGTTCGGGCTGCTTCGCGGCGCAGCGGCTGTGCATGCGCTACGGCGTCAAATTTGCGGAGTAAGCGTTATATATTAGAAGTAAACCAACCCGATGATGGTCATGAAGCACCTGCTGCTGCGGGTGCTTTGTTTTATGCTCGACTGACCGTATTTACAATAGCAATGAAGATGGTAAAATTATGCTAACTAAAAATAGAAGGAGGGTATGCTGTGAAAAAGATATTGACCAACTCTTTTCATTAATACTCTGCTTCATTTGCGGTTGTTCTCAGGTATCACAAGGGGGCGCCGCGCCAGAAGAAGAAAATGAGAAGGCTCAAATGATATCCCTGGAGTCTGCCGAACAGATTGCGCTTAAAGAGGTGAAAGCATGGCGGATCTTCAAGCGGAGAATATACAGATCAACAGGAGCGAACCGGGCGGGCTTATGACACTTGGTGATACGACGGTCTGGGCTGTGAAATACTCCTATACGACGCAAGGCAACAGTGAGGATCAGTATTGCATTCTTGTGATGGTGGATGTATTCAGCGGCGAGATATTCAGGGTATATCAATGCGCATAATATATGAAGGATTGCTTTAAGTCATCAAATCCGGCTGAAATACGCCTGATTTTCTATTCCGCTGTTTACATTGGGATATAATAGCGGTAGAATAGTCCTGTTTTCTGCGGAGAATGCGCTTGTCCGCAGAATTTTATACAATTTGCTGCGTTCGACAAAAAAACGCTTGCAATTGATTATTGACTATAATATAATCTTAACGCTGCGTTCTGAAGAAGACGCAGTGGCAGAGTGAAGCGGGAAGTTGCCGGAGAAAACGCTTCCGGGTAATTTCCGCGGACTGTCTGTCCAAGATAAGGACAACGCCCCGAAGCGGCCAAAAGCCGCGAAAAAGACTATACGACACACACGGGTGTGTGTATATGGGGCGCAAAGCGTAAGGAGGAGAAACATGGCGACTCAGAAGATCAGAATCAAGCTGAAGGCTTACGACTACAACCTGATCGACCAGTCGGCGAGCAAGATCGTCGACACGGCGAAGCGCACGGGCGCAAAGGTTTCGGGGCCGATTCCGCTGCCGACGCAGAAAGAAGTTGTAACGATACTGCGCGCGCCGCACAAGTATAAGGACTCGCGTGAGCAGTTCGAGATCAAAACGCACAAGAGGCTGATTGACATTTTGGAAGCCACATCGAAGACGACCGACGCCTTGATGCGGCTGGATCTGCCCTCCGGTGTGGACATAGAGATCAAGCTCTAAGGGGGGGTTGGCAGATGAAAGCGATATTAGGCAAAAAATTAGGCATGACGCAGATTTTCCTTGCCGACGGCACGGTAGTTCCCGTGACGGTCGTCGAGGCGGGTCCCTGCGTTGTTACACAGAAAAAGACCGTCGAGACGGACGGCTACAACGCGATCCAGGTGGGCTTCGGCGATATCCGCGAGAAACTCGTTACCAAACCGGTCGCGGGCCACATCAAGAAGGCGGGTGCTCCTTTAAAGCGCAGCCTGAAGGAATTCCATGTGGATGACACGGCGGCATTCGAACTGGGACAGGAAATCAAGGCCGATGTATTTGAGAAGGGCGACGTCGTGGACGTGCAGGGCACTTCCAAGGGCAAGGGCACGCAGGGTATCATCGCGCGCTGGGGCGCACACAGAGGGCCCATGACGCACGGCTCGCGCAACAAGCGTAAACCGGGCAGTATCGGCGCGTGCGCGGATCCTTCCGAAGTCGTCAAGGGCAAGCATCTGCCGGGTCACGGCGGTTCGCAGACCTGCACGGTTCAGAACTTAACCGTCGTTGAGGTTGATGCGGACAAGAACGTGCTGCTCGTCAGAGGCGCGGTCCCCGGCCCCAGAGGCACGGTGCTTTCCATCACCAAGGCCGTAAAGCACAGCTAAAGAAAAGGAAGTGAAACGAATGCCCAAAGTATCTTTATATAAGACGGACGGTACCGAAGCCGGTACGATCGATCTGAAAGATGAAATTTTCGGCGTAGAAGTCAACGAAGCCGTGATGCACCAGGTGGTTGTGGCGCAGCTCGCCAACAAGCGCCAGGGCACGCAGAGTGCGCTGACCCGCTCGGAAGTCAGCGGTGGCGGCATCAAGCCGTATCGCCAAAAGGGTACAGGCCGCGCCAGAGCCGGTTCTTCGCGCTCGCCGGTTTGGAGAAAAGGCGGCATGGTTTTCGCGGTGAAACCGCGCGACTACAGCCAGAAAGTCAACAAAAAAGTAAAACGGCTTGCGCTTAAGAGCGCGCTTTCGATGAAGGTTGCAGATCAGGACATCATCGTTCTCGATGCACTCAATCTCGATGCGCCCAAGACCAAGCTGATGGCGGGGATCCTGAACAACTTCGGCGCGACCAAGGCGCTCGTCGTGACCAGCGCCGCCGACGAAAAAGTCGTGCGCGCATCGGGCAACATCCCGGGCGTCAAGACGGTTCCGGCCGATTGCATTAACGTGTACGATCTTTTGAACTACACGAAGTTGGTCATCACGCAGGACGCCGTTAAAAAGGTCGAGGAGGTTTTTGCGTAATGGAAGCCAGAGACATCATTTTAAAGCCGGTGCTCACGGAAAAGAGCTATGACGATATCGCGGATAAGAAGTATACGTTTCTCGTAGACACCCGCGCGAATCGCACGCAGATAGGCAAAGCGGTCGAGGAGATCTTCGGCGTCAAGGTCGCCAAGGTCAACACGCTGCGCAACATGGGCAAACTCAAACGGCAGGGACAGTATGTCGGCAGAAGGCCGGAGACCAAGAAAGCCTTCGTGACGCTCAAGAAGGGCTCCAAATCTATCGAGTTCTTCGATTCGCTGTCGCAGTAGCCTGAAGGAGGAAAAAAGCTATGGCCATCAAGATTTACAAACCGACCTCACCGGGCCGCCGCGGCATGACGGTCTCCGCATTTGAAGAGATCACCTGCACAACGCCGGAAAAGTCGCTGCTGGAACCCATTAAGAAAACCGCGGGCCGTAACGTATACGGTCGCATCACCGTCCGCCATCATGGCGGCGGCAACAAGCAGAAATACCGCATTATCGATTTCAAGCGCAACAAGGACGGCGTGCCGGCCAAGGTTGCTACGATCGAATACGATCCGAACCGTACGGCCAACATCGCGCTGCTGCAGTATGCGGACGGCGAGAAGAGATACATCCTCGCTCCGTACGGGCTCTCGGTGGGCGATGCGATTATGTCGGGACCAGGCTCCGACATCAAGCCGGGCAACGCGCTTTTCCTTAAGGATATCCCGCTCGGAACGCTGATTCACAACGTCGAACTGACCCCCGGCAAGGGCGGCCAGCTCGTACGCAGCGCAGGTAATGCCGCGCAGCTCATGGCAAAGGAAGGCGCTTATGCGCAGGTCCGTCTGCCCAGCGGCGAAGTCCGCATGATCCTGCAGAACGCCAAAGCGACCATCGGTCAGGTGGGCAATATCGATCAGGAAAACGTCAGCATCGGTAAAGCCGGCAAAACACGTCACATGGGCATCCGTCCGACGGTCCGCGGCTCGGTCATGAACCCGGTAGACCACCCACACGGCGGCGGCGAAGGCAAAGCGCCGATCGGTCGTCCCGGCCCGGTTACCCCGTGGGGCAAGCCGACGCTCGGTTACAAGACGAGGAAGAAGAAGAACGCTTCGAACAAATACATTGTACGGCGCAGGAACAAGTAGGATAAGGAGAAGTATATGAGCAGATCGGTTAAAAAAGGACCTTTCGTGGATCCGAGACTGCTGGCCAGAGTGCAGCAGATGAACGAGAAAAACGAAAAAAAGGTGCTGAAAACATGGTCGAGGGCGTCTACGATCTTTCCGGATATGGTGGGGCATACTGTAGCCGTGCATGACGGTAAGAAGTTCGTGCCCGTATATATGACTGAAGATATGGTAGGGCACAAGTTGGGCGAGTTTGCGCCGACGAGAACCTTCCGCGGGCACGCGGGCGATAAAAAGACCGGTTCCAAGTAGTAGTCCGGAGAGGAGTAGAAAATGGCAACTCGTCAGAGAGAAAAAGCGAAAGCAAGGCAGCAGGAAAAAGACAAGCGGCCGAATGCGAAAGTCAAGTACGTCCGCATATCCGCCCGCAAAGTCAAAATTGTGATAGATCTGATCCGCGGCAAGAAGGTCACGGAAGCGGTCGCGATACTCAAAGCTACGCCCAAGGCTGCAAGCCCGGTGGTGGAGAAGCTCCTGAACAGCGCAATCGCCAACGCGGAAAACAATCAGGGATTGCTCCGGGACGACCTCGTTGTGGCAGAGGTGTTTGCGGACCAGGGCCCGACGCTCAAGCGTTTCCGCCCCAGGGCGCAAGGCAGAGCCGCTCGCATTCGCAAGCGTTCCAGCCACATCACCATCATTCTGGACAGTGCAGTCAAGGAGGAATCGTAAGCTATGGGTCAGAAAGTTAACCCGCATGGCATGCGCGTAGGCGTGATCAAGGATTGGAACGCCCGCTGGTTTGCAAGAAAAGGCGAATTCGCGGTTAACATCAAGGAAGATAACGTCATCCGCAAGCAGCTTAAAAAGCAGCTCTACGCCGCCGGCGTCTCCAAGATCGAGACGGAAAGAGCCGCGAGCAAGCTCACGGTCAACGTATATTGCGCCAAGCCGGGCATCGTGATCGGCAAGGGCGGACAGGGTGTGGATATCCTCAAAGCGCAGCTGTCCAAGCAGACCGGCAAAGCCGTGGTTTTGAACATCATCGAGATCAAACGCCCCGATATTGAGGCGCAGCTCGTTGCCGAAAGCATCACCCAGCAGCTCGAACGCCGTATTTCGTTCCGTCGCGCCATGAAGCAGGCGATCGGCCGTGCGATGAAGGGCGGAGCGCTCGGTATCAAGGCGGTTTGCGCGGGTCGTTTGGGCGGCGCTGAAATCGCTCGCAGCGAAAAATACCACGACGGTTCGATCCCGCTGCAGACGATCAGAGCGGATATCGATTACGGTTTCGCGGAAGCGGATACGACCTACGGCAAGATTGGCTGCAAGGTTTGGATATACAAGGGTGAGATTCTTGGAAATCCGCTGAGAGACAAGTTTAAGACCCCCGCGGAAGGAGGCAACAAAAATGTTAATGCCAAAAAGAGTTAAGCGCAGGAGAGTACATCGCGGCCGCATGAAGGGCAAGGCCATGAAGGGCAATACGGTCACCTACGGCGAATATGGTTTGGTGGCAATGGAGTGCGCGTGGATCACGAGCAATCAGATCGAAGCGGCTCGTATCGCGATGACAAGATACATCAAGCGTGGCGGACATGTCTGGATTAAGATATTCCCGCACAAGCCGGTCACGGAAAAACCGGCCGAGACGCGCATGGGCTCCGGCAAAGGCTCCCCGGAATACTGGGTCGCGGTTGTCAAGCCGGGCCGCGTGATGTTTGAGATGGCGGGCGTATCCGAAGAGATCGCGCACGAGGCGCTTCGCCTCGCGGCATACAAGCTGCCCATCAAGTGCAAGGTAATTAAGAATGAAGGTTTCGACGCGGATGCATTCTCGCATATGAGCTTTAAAGAAAAGCCCGTGGCGGAAGGCGAACTAGGAACGGATGGTGAGCAGAATGAAGGCAAGTAAGCTGCATGAAATGAGCAGTGACGAGCTGACACTCAAGCTGAAGGACTTGAAGCAGGAGCTTTTCAACCTGCGTTTTCAGAACGCGACGGGACAGCTCGGCAATGTCATGGTGATTAACACCACCAAAAAGGATATCGCCAGAGTCAAGACGATACTGCGCGAGCGCGAGCTCAAAGCGGCGCAGAACTAAGGAGATAAGCGATGGCAGAGAGAGGAATCCGCAAGTCCAGAGTTGGCGTCGTTGTCAGCGATAAGATGGATAAGACGATTGTGGTGGCGATCGTCCGTAAGGCCAAACATCCGCTTTACGGCAAGACGGTCACACTGACCAAGAAGTATAAGGCCCACGACGAGGAAAACGTCGCGAAGGTCGGCGACAAAGTGCTGATCACTGAGACGCGGCCTTTGAGCAAGGATAAAAGATGGAGACTCGTAGAGGTTGTCGAAGCCGCTAAGTAGTCAAGAATTTTGAGGAGGCGTTAGCTATGATACAAGCCCAGACGCGCCTGAAGGTGGCGGACAATTCGGGCGCCAAGGAAATACAGTGCATCAAGGTACTCGGCGGCTCCAAGCGAGTGACAGCCAATATCGGTGATGTCATTATCGCGGCGGTGAAGACGGCGGCTCCGGGCGGAGTCGTGAAGAAAAAGGACGTAGTCCGCGCCGTAGTCGTTCGCAGCGTATACGGCGTGAAGCGCAAGGATGGCAGCTACATCCGGTTTGACGACAACGCGGCCGTGATTATCGATACGCAGAAACAGCCCAGAGGCACACGCATATTTGGGCCGGTTGCCCGGGAGCTTCGCGAGAAGGAATATATGAAGATCATCTCGCTCGCGCCCGAGGTGCTGTAGGAAGGCGGATGAAAGATGGCGAAAATGCATATCAAAAAAGAAGATAAAGTCGTCGTGATCTCCGGCAAGGACAAAGGCAAAAAGGGCAAAGTGCTCGTTGCCGAACCGTCCAGCGGTAAGGTCGTCGTCGAAAAGGTGAATATGGTAACCAAGCACGAGAAACCCAAGGGCCAGGGAAAACCCGGCGGTATCGTGCATCAGGAAGCTCCCATATTCGCCAGCAAGGTGATGCTTGTCTGCGGCAAGTGCGGAAAAGCCACGCGCTTAGGGTTTAAGGTGGACAACGGAAACAAGGTTCGCGTGTGCAAAAAGTGCGGCGAGACGCTTGACAAGTAAGGGAGGGTGTGACAGATGCCGAGATTAAAGGAAAAGTATGTGAGCGAAGCCGTGCCCGCGCTCATGAAAAAGTTCGGATATAAAAATGTGATGCAGGTCCCCAGGCTCGAGAAGATCGTGATCAACATGGGGCTCGGCGACACGAAGGATAACCCGAAAAGCCTCGACGCGGCTGTTGCGGATCTCGCGATCATATCGGGCCAGCGTCCGGTGGTCACCAAAGCCAAGAAGAGCGTCGCGAACTTTAAAGTACGTGAAGGCATGAAGGTAGGCGCAAAGGTTACCCTGCGCGGCAACCGTATGTTTGAGTTTGCCGATCGCCTTATGAACATCGCGCTGCCGCGCGTCCGGGACTTTCGCGGCATTTCGGCCACGTCGTTTGACGGCAGAGGCAATTTCGCGATGGGCCTGAAGGAACAGCTCGTGTTCCCGGAAATCGTGTACGACAACGTGGATAAGATCCGCGGGATGGACATCATCGTCGTAACGACGGCGAACACCGACGAGGAAGCCAGAGAGTTGCTTACGCTGCTCGGCATGCCTTTCAAGCGTTAGACTGGAGGATAAGCAAGTGGCAAAGAAATCGATGATCATTAAACAGCAGAGAGGTTCCAAGTTCTCCACAAGGAACTATACGCGGTGCAGCATTTGCGGAAGACCGCATGCGGTGCTGCGCAAATACGGTATCTGCCGTATCTGCTTCAGAGACCTTGCCTACAAAGGCGAGATCCCCGGTGTGAGAAAAGCGAGCTGGTAAGGCTTTGTTCAATAGACCAACCTGTCGGTTAAGCACCGGCGGGGACCCCGGAAATTAAGGAGGTAACTTAGATGCCTGTAACGGATCCCGTAGCGGATATGTTGACCCGTATCCGCAATGCGCTGGGAGTAAAGCATGAAATGATTGATATGCCGGCTTCCCGCACGAAGAAAGCCATTGCCGGAATCCTTCTCAAAGAAGGCTATATAAAAGGGTATGAATGCAAGGAGGAAGGCCCTCAGGGCACCATCCGCATTACCCTCAAATACGGCGGAAAGAATGAGTCTATCATCACAGGGCTCAAGAAGATCAGCAAGCCGGGACTTCGGGTTTACGCTGGTAAAGACGAGATTCCCAAGGTGCTGGGCGGGCTTGGTATTGCCATCATATCCACTTCCAAAGGGATTATGACGGACAGGGAAGCGCGCGAGCAGGGCGTGGGCGGCGAAGTCATCGCTTACGTTTGGTAAGAATACGCTTTTGCGGAGGAGAGTAAAATGTCGAGAATCGGGAAAAAGCCCATACCCATCCCGGCGGGCGTGACGGTCACGGTCGAAGCGGGCAATGTGGTGCGGGTAAAAAGCAATAAAGGCGAGCTCACCGAGCGTATCCCAGCCAGCATCGAAGTCACCGTGGAGGATGGTACGGTTTACGCCAAGCGCAGCTCGGATGAAAAGAGAGAACGCGCAATGCATGGCCTCTCCCGCGCGCTGATCGCAAACATGATCACGGGCGTGACACAGGGCTTTACAAAGCAGCTCGAAATTGTAGGCGTAGGCTACAGGGTACAGAAGAGCGGCAACAAGATCGTGCTCAACGTGGGCTACTCGCATCCGGTTGAGGTCTTTGAAACCAGCGAAATCAAGCTGGATGTCGAAGGCACCACCGTCATAAAGGTGTCGGGTATTTCAAGGCAGGTTGTTGGCCAGTTCGCAGCCGACATCCGCGATATCCGTCCGCCGGAACCTTACAAGGGCAAAGGCATACGGTACGCGGGCGAGGAAGTGTCGATCAAGGTCGGCAAGACCGGAATGTAAAAGAGGTGGCTTGAATTGATCAGTAAGGAAAATAAAAATGCGATACGGCAGGGTCGTCATATCCGCGTGCGCAACCGGATTTCCGGTACGGCACAGCGGCCGAGGCTCAACGTATTCCGCAGCACGAATCATATCTATGCGCAGATCATTGACGATGTCGCCGGAGTGACACTTGTGAGTGCTTCCACGCTTTCGGGTACCCTGAAGGCTGAAGTACAGGGCAAGACAAAATCCGAAGCGGCAAAGCTCGTCGGCATGGAAATCGGCAGGCAGGCGATGGCAAAAGGAATCGATCAGGTCGTTTTCGACCGCGGCGGGTACCTCTATACCGGACGCGTTCAAAAGTTGGCTGACGGCGCCAGAGAAGCCGGGCTCAAGTTTTAAAAGGAGGTTTGTCTGGTGCAGAAGAACGATGCATTTAACAGAGGCGACCGCAAGGATGGCGACCGGAAGGGAGCTCCGCGCGGCGGCAGAAAGAACTTCAGGCAGGAAGAAGAAAAAGAGTTTAAGGAAAAACTCGTATACGTTAACCGCGTAGCCAAGGTCGTTAAGGGCGGACGTAATTTCCGCTTTACGGCGCTCGTGGTGGTGGGTGACGAAAAAGGCAAGGTCGGCGCAGGCATTGGCAAAGCGGCGGAGATTCCCGACGCGATCAGCAAGGCTGTGCAGAAGGCAAAGCGCAGCATGGTCACCGTGCCCCTGGTCGGGACGACCATTCCTCACGAGGTGATCGGCATATTCGGTCGCGGCCGCGTACTGTTGCTGCCCGCTTCCGAAGGTACCGGCGTGATCGCCGGCGGTCCGGCGCGTGCGGTATTGGAACTCGCAGGCGTCAAAGACATCAAGACGAAGTCCCAGGGCTCCAACACGCCGGCTAACTGCGTGAAGGCGACCATCGAAGGACTCCGGGCGCTTAAAACCGCGGAAGAGTATGCAAAGATGCGCGGCGTCAGCGTCGATACGCTCAGGTAGGAGGCCAAAATGGCAAAGATCAAAATACAGCTCGTCAAAAGCCCGATCGGCTATTCGAAGGATCAGCGTGAGACCGTAAAGGCGCTGGGCCTCGGCAAGATCGGAACTACAGCAGAGCATGAGGATAACGCGCCGATACGGGGTATGATCAAAAAGGTCGCTCACCTCGTAAAAGTGCAGGGATAAAGGAGAGCAAGCCGTGAAATTAAATGAATTAAAGCCGGCTCCGGGTGCAAAGACCGCTCCCAAGCGTGTAGGCCGCGGCGTTGGTTCCGGGCTTGGCAAAACGTCTGCTCGCGGACACAAAGGCCAGAAGGCCCGCAGTGGCGGCGGTGTGCGTCCGGGCTTTGAAGGCGGTCAGATGCCGCTTAGCAGAAGGCTTCCCAAGAGAGGATTCACCAACATATTCGCGAAGGAATATGCGATCGTCAATGTGAGCGACCTCAACGTGTTTGAGGAAGGCACGGTAGTGACGGCAGAGCTGCTGCTCGAAACCAGGATCATCCGCAAAGCGCTGGATGGCCTCAAGGTGCTGGGCAATGGCGAAATCACCAAGAAGCTCACCGTCAAAGCGACCAAGTTCACGCAGTCGGCCGCGGAAAAGATTGCGGCTGCCGGCGGAACGGCAGAGGTGGTTGAATAATGTTTAGTACGCTGCGTAACGCATGGAAAGTGCCGGATATCCGTAAAAAGATGCTCTATACGCTCCTGATGTTCCTGATCTACAGGCTGGGTGCGCACGTGCCAATACCGGGCGTGAACGCATCGTTTATTCAAAGCACAATCGCAGGCAACACGCTGGGGAACTTCATAGACCTGTTTTCAGGCGGTGCGCTTTCTGGGGCGTCGCTGTTTGCATTAGGCATTACACCGTATATCACAGGTTCAATCATCATGCAGCTTCTGACTATGGCGATTCCCGCGTTGGAACGCATGCAGAAGGAAGGCCCCGAAGGCCGCAAGAAGATTGCATCCATCACAAGGTACGTCGGTGTGGCGCTGGGCCTTATACAGGCAATCAGTACACTGTTGGTGCTTAAAGCTACTGCCGATGAAAAAGGCGTATCACTGATGGTGAACACCGGTGCTCCCGAATTACTGGGATATATCACGGTGGTCATGTGCCTGACTGCCGGTACGGCGCTGATCATATGGATCGGCGAGCGTATTACGGAGAATGGCGTGGGCAACGGTATATCGCTGCTGATCTTCATCAGCATCATTTCCCGCCTGCCTATTGAGACTCTTAAGATATTTACTTACGCCAGCGAAGGCACCGTATCCTACTGGACGATCGGTGTGATTATCATCGCGGCAGTACTCATCGTGACGGGCATCACGTTTATCGATATGGGTGAACGACGTATTCCGGTGCAGTATGCCAAACGCGTAATCGGACGGAAGATGTACGGCGGCCAGTCCACGCACATCCCGATGAAGATCAACCAGTCGGGCGTTCTGCCGCTGATCTTTGCGATCACGCTGCTGCAGTTCCCGAGCATGATCCTGCAGTTCTTTGGCGGTAACGCCAAGTCCGGTTACGATGCGGTGATGGGCTCAGATAAGCCTTTGTATATGGTACTTTACGCGCTGCTGATATTCTTCTTCACATTCTTCTACTCGCAGGTCACGTTCAACTCGGTAGACGTCGCGAAGAACATTCAGCAGAACGGCGGGTTTATACCGGGCATCCGCGCCGGCAAACCGACATCCGATTATCTGCAAAAAATTCTTGCCCGCGTGACGCTGTTCGGCGCGATATTCCTCGCCTTGGTTGCGACAGTGCCTACGGCATTTACCGCCATGGCAGGATTCAGTTCCAGCTTCGGCGCAACAAGCTTGCTGATCATGGTCAGTGTGGCGCTCGAAACGACAAGGCAGCTGGAATCGCATTTGATGATGCGTCACTACAAAGGGTTCTTGAAATAAGAGGGATGGCATGAAGCTGATGTTCGTTGGTCCGCCGGGGGCGGGCAAAGGCACGCAGGCCGCGAGGATATCGAGCCGACTCGGCATACCGCACATCTCAACGGGCGATATGCTCCGCGAAGAGATCAAGAACGGCACCGAGCTGGGCGCGCAGGCCAAAGCATACATCGACGCAGGCTCCTTG
Organism: Bacillota bacterium; assembly: GCA_023390815.1. Lineage (GTDB taxonomy): Bacteria > Bacillota > Clostridia > Christensenellales > SZUA-584 > JAEWCC01. Next base: position 24,926 of record JAEWCC010000015.1, on the reverse strand, counting down.
TTGCCGGACGACGTGATTATCGCGATGGTGAAGGAGCGCATTGCTGCGCCCGACGCCCAAAGCGGCTTCATACTCGACGGATTCCCGCGCACAAAGGAGCAAGCAGCGGCGCTCGAAAAGATCGCTTCGCTGGATGCGGTGGTCAACATATACGTGCCGGACAGCAAGCTGATCCACCGTATATGCGGGCGGCGCGTTTGCCGCGATTGCGGCGCGACCTATCACGAGTCCATGCTGGAAAACGTGAAGGTTTGCCCCAAGTGCGGCGGAGAGCTGTATGTGCGCGATGACGACACCGAAGAGGTAGTCCGTCAGCGCCTCGCGGTATACAAGGAAAAGACGAAACCGTTGATCGACTATTATACCGCAAAAGGGATACTTTACGACATCGTGGGTTCCGGGGGGATCGACAACATAACCGAGGCGATCCTGGCTGTGTTGGATAAGCAGCAATGATCAATATCCGATCAGCCCGGGAAATTGAGTTTATGCGCGCCGCAGGCGAGATCAGCGCGGAAGCGCTGGCGCAGGTCGGCGAGGCGGTTCGCCCCGGCATTACGACCAAGGAACTCGATACGATTGCCAGGCGTTTTATCGAGAGCAGGGGGGCTTCCCCCTCGTTTCTCGGATACCACGGGTATCCGGCCTCGATATGCGCCTCGGTAAACGATGAGATCGTGCATGGCATACCGGGTAACCGGGTGCTCAAGGATGGAGACATCGTAAGCATCGATCTCGGCGCGAAGTATAAGGGTTACCACGGCGATAATTCAAGGACTTATGCGGTGGGGCCCATCACAAACGAAGCGAAGCGTCTCATCCGTGTGACCGAAGAGGCATTTTATGCGGGCATGAACGCTTTTGCGGCCGGAGAGCGGCTTTGCGCGATATCAGCGGCCGTTCAGAAGGTTGCGGAAGGGGCCGGATTCTCGGTGGTACGCGAGCTGGTGGGCCACGGGATCGGTCAGGAAATGCACGAGGATCCCAACGTGCCCAACTTTGTCAGCTTCAGCAAGGGACCCAGGCTGGAGGTTGGCATGGTGCTCGCGATTGAGCCGATGGTCAACTACGGTGCGAAAGAAACCGTAACGCGCCCGAACGGCTGGACAGTATGTACCCGGGATGGAAGCCTTTCGGCCCACCATGAAAACACGGTGGCGCTCACAGAAAACGGCCCGGAGATACTGACAAAGGTGTCAGGGGGGTGATGCGAATGGTGGAATACCCCGTGGAGGTCGGACGACTCGTCAAATCGACCGCCGGAAGGGACAAGGGACGATATTTCGTCATCATGAACATCATTGACGGGCAGTATGTAAACATCGTCGACGGAGACTTAAGGAGCAAGGACCGCCCCAAGAAGAAAAAGCTGCGACACTTAAAGCTCTGCCCGGAGGTGCTCAGCGGCATCGCGGGTAAGCTGAAGGAAGGCGCGAGGGTCTTCGATGCGGAGATCAGAAGCGCAATCAGAACCAGTATCAGTGAAAGCGACGCACAGAAGGGGGAAGCGACTTGTCAAAAAGCGACGTGATTGAAATGGAAGGCAGGGTAACGGAGGCGTTCCCAAACGCTGTCTTCGAAGTGGAATTGGAAAACGGCCACAAGGTGCTCGCGCATATATCGGGCAAACTGCGCATGCATTATATCCGTATATTGCCCGGTGACAAGGTGACGGTGGAGATATCCCCGTACGACTTAAAACGCGGGCGCATCACATGGCGCGGCAAGAACTGAAGGAGGAAGAGTCATGAAAGTAAGGCCGTCGGTAAAACCGATATGCGAGAAGTGCAAGGTCATCAAGAGGGCCGGCAAGGTGATGGTGATCTGCAAGAACCCCAAGCACAAACAGACGCAAGGCTAAGCTGTGAATGTTTGTACGGAGCGGCTGCAGGGTATAATATCCCTGATCCGTATGGCTTCTTATATAAACAATTTTCGGAGGTAAAACGAAAGTGGCACGTATACAGGGTATAGACCTGCCAAAAGAGAAGAGGGTGGAGATCGGCCTGACCTACATTTACGGCATCGGGCTTAAGACCTCCCAGGAGATACTGGCAAAAACCGAAATCAGCCCCGACACGCGTGTTAAAGATTTGACCGAGTCGGAAGTCGGCAAGCTCAGAGACTACATCGAAAAGAACCTGAAAGTGGAAGGTGACCTGCGCCGCGATACCACGATGAGCATCAAACGCCTCATCGAGATCGGCTGCTACAGAGGCATCCGCCACCGCAAGGGCCTGCCGGTAAGAGGACAGAGCTCAAAGCAGAACGCGCGTACGCGCAAAGGTCCCAAGCGCACCGTTGGCGCGAAGAGAAAGTGAGGATAGGCCATGGCCAAACCAGTTAAAGCGACTGCGAAGAAGCGCAGAGAGAGAAAGAACATCGAGCGTGGTCAGGCGCATATCCATGCTTCCTTTAACAATACGCTTGTCACGATGACGGACGGCGCAGGAAATGCCCTTTCATGGGCAAGCGCCGGCGGCATGGGTTTCCGCGGCTCCAAAAAGAGCACACCGTTTGCCGCGCAGGTGGCAGCTGAGAAGGCAGCCAGCGCAGCGATGGAACACGGCCTCAAGTATGTGGACGTGTATGTGAAGGGGCCGGGTTCCGGCAGAGAGGCGGCTATCCGTGCGCTGCAGACCGCAGGGCTTGAAGTCAGCCTCATCAAGGACGTTACGCCGATACCGCATAACGGCTGCCGCCCGCCAAAACGCCGGAGAGTTTAAGGAGGAAATGTAGATATGGCAAGATATACAGATTCCGTTTGCCGCCAGTGCCGCAGGGAAGGCTGCAAGCTTTTCCTTAAGGGCGACCGGTGCTATACCGGAAAATGCTCGTTCACCAAAAGACCGGTTGCGCCGGGCATGCAGACCAAGAGCCGCAAAAAGGTTTCCGAATATGGCTTGCAGCTTCGCGAGAAGCAGAAGGTCAAACGGGCTTACGGCATGCTGGAATCCCAATTTCATAAATATTACGAGATTGCTGAGCGCATGAAGGGCAAAACGGGCGAAAACCTGCTGCGCCTTCTGGAATCGCGTCTCGATAACGTCGTGTTCCGCCTTGGACTTGCGGATTCACGCGCACAGGCTCGCCAGACCGTTGTCCACGGACATATCCTGGTTAACGGCAAAAAGATCGACATCCCGTCCTATATCGTACAGGTGGGGGACGAGATCAGCGTGAAGAAGAGATCAGCCGAAATCGATCGGATCAAAGAAATCCGCGAGAGCGAAGCGCGGCCGATGCCGAGCTGGCTCAGTATGGATAATACGAATTTAACGGGCAGGGTCGTTGCAGTTCCGGCCAGAGAGGATATCGATCTGACCATCGAAGAGCATCTGATCGTTGAGCACTACTCGAAGTAGATTGATATAAGCGGTTGCCCTCGATATATTAAACGAAACGGGAGGGTTTTAAATCATGTTAGAGATAGAAAAGCCGAATATACAGTGCACAGCGCAGTCGGAAGATGGCACATACGCCAAGTTTGTGATGGAACCGCTCGAGCGGGGCTTTGGCTCCACGCTGGGTAATTCGCTGCGACGGGTGCTGCTTTCGTGCCTGCCGGGCGCGGCAGTAACACGGATTCGCATCGACGGGGTATTGCACGAGTTTTCCACAATTGAAGGCGTGAGCGAAGATGTTGTGGGTATCGTGCTGAACCTTAAAGGTCTTGCAGTCAAGCTCTATTCCGATGAGCCCAAGACGCTGATTATCGATGCGCGCGGGCCCAAGGATGTGCGCGCAAGCGATATATCCGAAGACGCGGACGTCGAGATTTTAAATCCCGAGCTGCACATCATGACCCTCGACAAAGATGCCCATGTATACATGGAAATCACGATCGAGAAGGGCCGTGGCTATGTGCTGGCGGATAAGAACAAGGAAACGGATATGCCGATCGGTATCATTCCGATTGACTCGCTCTTTACGCCGGTCCGCAAGGTGAACTTCACGGTGGAAAATACGCGTGTCGGGCAGATCACCGACTACGACAAGCTCAGTATTGAGCTTTGGACGAACGGGACGATCGCGCCGGATGAAGCAGTGTCGCTCGCAGCCAAGATCATTAACGAGCATCTCGCACAGTTCGTGGGACTCACCGAACACGTGCAGAATGTCGAGATCATGGTAGAGCCTGAGGAAGACAAAAAGGAAAAGGTACTCGAGATTACGATCGAGGAACTCGATCTCTCCGTCCGTTCCTACAACTGTCTGAAGCGCGCGGGCATCAACACGGTCGAAGAGCTCATCAAGCGCAACGAAGAGGAAATGATGAAAGTCCGCAACCTGGGGCGCAAGTCGCTCGAGGAGGTTGAGCAGAAGCTCGCCGCACTGGGGCTTTCGCTGCGGATGGACGACTAATCAACCAATACAGAAGGTGAGCGGCGCGGATGCGCTGCACGCAGGGAGGAAATATGGTCAACAGAAAGCTGAACATGCAGCAGGATCAGAGGAAAGCGGCGCTGCGCAATCTTGTGACGAGCCTATTATGGAACGGCCGGATCGAAACGACCCTGGCACGCGCCAAGGAAACGAGACGCATCGCGGAGAAGCTGATCACGCTGGCCGTGAAGGAATACGCGAACACGCAGAAGGTTAACAAAGTAGTAACCGACGGCGACGATAAGACGAAACGCGAAGTCGTGGTTGACGCGCCCAGCAAGCTGGCCGCCAGACGTCGCATTATGCAGTATGTCTACAACGTGCCGGAGACTAAGAAAGACGGCGAGAGCAAGTTCGACTATAAAAAGCGTACGGGTGATGTGACGCATCCGCTCGTTGAGAAGATGTTCCGCGAATACGGCCCGAAATACTATAAGCGCGCTCAGGATATGGGAACGGGCGGCGGCTACACACGTATCATCAAGAAGGGGCCGCGCCGCGGCGACGCTTCCGAAGTGGTTATTCTGGAGCTCGTGTAATCCGGAACACGATAACAATTGCGGAAAGAGGCTTTGAAAAGCGATATTTTCGAAGCCTTTTCGTGTTATAATGGGATGTCACAGGGAAGGAGCCGGGGATGGCGATTGTAGAAGCAAAAGAAGTCAGCTATTCTTACCGGGGCGAGAACAGCATTACGCCCGCGCTTTCGGGCGTGAGTCTCGAAATCGCGCGGGGTGAGTTCGTCGCGGTCATCGGCCATAACGGCTCGGGCAAATCGACGTTTGCCAAGCATATCAATGCGCTTTATCTGCCCGAAACGGGCAGCGTGCGGGTAGACGGCATGGACACCAAGGATGAGGCGCGCGTGTGGGACATCCGGCGTACCGCGGGTATGGTGTTTCAGAATCCGGATAATCAGCTCGTCGCGACGATTGTGGAAGAGGATGTGGCGTTTGGCCCGGAGAACCTCGGTGTTCCCGCGCCGGAGATCCGTCAGCGTGTGGATGAAGCGCTGGATGAGGTCGGTATGGGCGATTACAAGGACCGCGCGCCGCACATGCTCTCGGGCGGGCAGAAGCAGCGTGTCGCAATTGCGGGCGTGCTTGCCATGCGGCCCGATGTGATCGTGTTCGACGAACCGACTGCGATGCTGGACCCGGAAGGCCGCGCGGAGGTGTTGGAGACGATCCGAAAGCTGCATATGCAGGGGAAGACGATCATCCTCATTACGCACTATATGGAAGAGTCGCTCGAAGCCGATCGTGTGGTGATCATGACGGGCGGTCAGGTCACGCTTTCTGGCACGCCGCGAGAAGTATTTGCCAACGAAGAAGCGCTTGCGGGTGCGGGGCTTTCTGCGCCGCCGCATATCGCGCTGTACCACGCGCTTAAAAAGCGCGGGATCGATGTGGGGCAGTGCCCGCTGACCATCGACGAATTCGTGGAGAAGATATGTCAGTTGAGTTAGAACACTTAACCTATACTTATATGCCCGGCACGCCGTTCGAGTCCAAGGCGGTTGACGATATCAGCCTGAAGCTCGACGATGGTGAGTTTGTGGGCGTTATCGGGCACACCGGTTCCGGCAAAACTACGCTGATCAGTTTGATTGCGGGTTTATTAAAACCCACATCAGGCCGTGTACTGATGGACGGGCAGGATATCAATGTCAGAGGATTTGACCGCAAAGCATTGCGCCGGCATATCGGCGTAGTGTTCCAATACCCCGAATATCAGCTTTTTGAAGAAACGGTCATCAAGGACATCTCCTATGGGCCGCGCAGGACCGGCGTCAGCGAGGAAGAGATCGACGAGCGGGTTCACCATGCGATGGAGCTGATGGAGATCGATTATGAAGGTATCGGCAACCTGTCGCCTTTCGAGCTTTCGGGCGGACAGAAGCGTCGCGTTGCGATCGCAGGCGTACTGGCTAGCCGCCCAAAGATGCTGATACTCGACGAACCCGTAGCAGGTCTCGATCCGCAGGGGCGGGACCATCTGATGCGCCTCATAACGCGGCTGAACGCCGAGGGCGCGACAATTTTGATGATAACGCATTCGATGGATGATCTCGCGGAGCATGCCCGGCGCGTGTTGGTTCTCGGCGGCGCGAAGCTGCTCATGGACGACTCGCCCGCCGCGGTGTTCTCCCGAGAAGCCGAGCTAAAAAATATCGGGCTGGATCTGCCCGCTGTCGCGCGGATGGCTTCGGTACTGCGCGCGCACGGGAAAGCGGTGCCGCAGGAAGTGATTCGACTGACCGACCTGGAGAAATTCGTGATCTCCATGACAGGTGCCGCTCATGATTAAGAATCTGACGCTCGGGCAATACTTCCCGGGCAACTCAATCATACACCGACTGGACCCGCGCACCAAGCTGCTGCTTGCGATTGCGCTGATCGTCGCGGTTTTTATGGCCGATACGGTGATCGGCAATCTGGTGATATTTGCGTTTCTGGTAGTGGTGATATTGCTTTCTCGTGTCAATGTGAAGACGGTGCTGCGCGGACTAAAGCCGCTGTGGTTCATCATCGTGCTTACGTTCGTGCTAAATACCTTTTTCTATTCAGGCGGAACCGAGCTGTTTTCCTGGTGGATATTCCGTGTGACGCAGGAGGGCCTGATCAGCGCCGTGAGGCTGGCTGTGCGACTCATATTCCTAATCAGCGCGACGACGATGCTCACGCTGACGACATCGCCCATTGCGCTGACGGACGCGCTGGAAAGCCTGATGAAGCCATTAAAGGCCATCCGCTTTCCGGTGCATGAGCTTGCGATGATGATGACCATCGCGATGCGCTTCATCCCTACCTTGCTCGAGGAGACCGACAAGATCATGAAGGCGCAGACCGCGCGCGGCGCGGAGTTTGACAGCGGCAACGTATTTGCGCGCGCCAAAGGCATGGTGCCGCTGCTGGTACCGCTGTTTGTAAGCGCGTTCCGACGGGCCGACGAGCTCGCGTTCGCGATGGAATCGCGCTGCTACCACGGCGGCGAAGGCCGCACAAGGATGAAAGTGTTGCACTTCCATTGGCGCGATCTCATCGCAGCGATGGTGGTTGCCGGGCTGATTGTGTTCATGGCTTTCGGGTATTGATATGCGCGTCCGGTTGATTGTCGAATACGAAGGAACAAACTATTCGGGCTGGCAGCGCCAGAAGAATGGCCTGTCGGTACAGCAGGCGCTCGAGGAAGCGTTCGAGCGGGCTTCGGGTGAGCGCGTCTCCATCACCGGCGCAGGGCGCACTGACGCAGGCGTACACGCGCTGGCGCAGGTGGCCCATCTGGATACCTTTTGTACGATCCCCCCTGATAAGATCAGCTATGCGATGAACCGGCTTCTGCCGCATGATATCCGCGTAAAGCGCTCGGAGCAAGCCGAAGACGATTTTCATGCACGGTTCAATGCATGCGGAAAGACCTATCGGTATACTATTTATAACGCGCCGCATCCATCGGCGCTTTACCGCAACCTATCCTGCCACATATCGGGCAGCCTTGATATCGAAGCCATGCGCAGCGCGGCGGCGGCTCTCATCGGGGAGCACGATTTCGCATCGTTCTGCGCAGCGGGCAGCGAAGTGAAGGACACCGTGCGTACCATCCGCTCCTTGACGATCACGGAAGAACCGCCTTTTATCCACATTGATGTCACGGGATCGGGCTTTTTGTATCACATGGTGCGCATCATCGCGGGAACGCTCATCGATATCGGCCTGAAGCGCATTCCGCCGGAGCGGACGGGGGAGATTCTGGACAAGAAGGATCGTAATGCCGCCAGCGCCACCGCACCTGCGCAGGGTCTCACCATGGTTGCGGTATATTACGAGCCGCTGATGTGAAAATATGTATTGACATTTTTCGCATGGCTATCGTATACTAACTAATAGTTCAGAAAGAACACTTCTTTTGGGCACAGGCCCGTGAGATGAGACGAGTTAAGATGAGTGTTTTTTTTGTACAAAAAAACAGATTAGAGGAGAAGAGCCATGAAACAGATTCCGAACCGCGTATTTTTATCCGAAGACGAGCTGCCGAAGCAATATTATAATATTGCCGCGGATATGCCGAACGCGCCCATGCCGTATCTTAATCCGATGACGATGAAGCCCGTTGCGCCCGCAGACCTCGAGCCGCTGTTTGCCAAGGCGCTGATCGAGCAGGAGGTTTCGACCGAACGCTATATCGACATCCCTGGTGAGGTGCGCGAAATTTACGCTTCCTTCCGTCCCTCTCCGCTGGTGCGCGCATACCGTCTGGAAAAGGCGCTGGGTACGCCCGCGAAGATTTATTACAAATACGAGGGCAGCAACCCTTCCGGCAGCCATAAGCTCAACAGTGCGGTACCGCAGGCGTTCTATAACAAGATCGAGGGCATCAAGCGCATCGCCACCGAGACGGGCGCGGGCCAGTGGGGCAGCGCGCTTTCGATCGCGTGTTCCATGTTCGGCCTTGAGTGCACCGTTTACATGGTGCGCGTATCGTACGACCAGAAACCGTACCGCAAAACGCTGATGCAGACCTACGGCGCGAACGTCATCGCGAGCCCGTCCCCGCTGACGAACGCAGGCCGTTCGATCCTTGATAAAGACCCCAATTCTCTCGGCAGCCTTGGCATCGCAATCTCCGAAGCGGTGGAGGACGCGGTGATGCGTGAGGATACGCATTACGCGCTGGGCAGCGTGCTCAATCACGTAATCCTTCACCAAACAATCATCGGCCTTGAAGCCAAAAAGCAGTTTGAGAAGATCGACGAGTACCCGGATATCGTGATTGGCTGCAACGGCGGCGGCTCCAATTTCTCCGGCTGCGCGTTTCCGTTTATGCAGGATAAGCTCATCAGAGGAGCGAACACCGAATTTTTCGCGATTGAGCCCGCGGCATGCCCGAAGCTGACCAAAGGCAAGTTCGCGTACGACTTTGGCGATACTGCCAAGATGGCACCTATTACGATGATGTACACGCTGGGCCACGACTTTATACCGGCGGGCATCCATGCAGGCGGACTTCGCTACCACGGAGACTCAGCGCTGCTTTCCCAGCTTTACCACGACGGCCATGTCAATGCAGCGGCGGTGCAGCAGACTGATGTATTCAAAGCGGCGGTGACGTTTGCCCGCGCTGAGGCCATACTGCCTGCGCCGGAGTCGTCTCACGCGATTGCCTATGCCATTAAAAAGGCGCTCGAGTGCAAGGAAACCGGCGAAGCCAAAACGATATTCTTTAACCTCTCCGGCCATGGCGATTTCGACCTCGCCGCGTATGACGAGTATCTCTCCGGCAAGCTTCAGGACTTCGAGTATACCGACGATATGCTGGAGCAGGGGCTTTCGACGATCCCAAATATCGGTTAGACAATAAAAGCGGCCACACGGCCGCTTTTTTGTTGCAGCGACTAAAGGGACTCTGTAATCCCATGTGAACCGAAACGCCGGGCGATATAGGCAATGACGATGAATATCAGCGCGATTACCCCGTTGACAATGAGCTGGGTATAATAATCAGCTGCAAGCAGGTTCATCAGGTTTGATAAGATCGCGAAGAATATTGCCGGGGCGATTGCGAATATTGCAGGCGCAACACGGTTATCAAGTATGCGGCTGCCGGTGACACAGGCGAATACGGTCAGTAGATAAGGCTCATATCCCGATCCAAACGATGCGTGCGCGCCGCCAGTCCTGGCTAAGAGGAAAAGTCCTGTCAGCGAGGCGATTATAGCGCTGGCCATGTAAGCAAACATATAGCTGCGCTCACTTTTCTTTTCGCGCTTGTGCATGGGCACTCCGAGCTTGGTGAGCAGAATCATGAGGAAAGCAGCAATGAATGCAACCAGAAGCAGCACTATCGCACCCACAGGCAAGCCGCCTATTGTGCCCACAGCGATATACTGCAAAATGGGGTAGTTTGCTTGTATCAGGCCTCCGCCAGCCAGCATCAGGCAGACGCCCTGAATCAGGATGGACGTTAAAAGCGTGGTAATTACCGCGGGAATTCGCAGGTACGTTGTGAGCACGCCGTTAAGAAGTCCGACCGCACCGCAGAGGACAATGGATATAAGCCCGCTCAATATCAGCGAACCACCGAACGACCGGAATGTCAGCGCAATGATGATGGAGGACAGCGCCATCATGGAACCAATTGATATATCCGGCCCCTTTGCTCTCGCCGTTATGGTCATTGCGAATGCCACCGGCCCGAAAATACAAATCTGCCTGAACACATTCAGCAAGTTTTGAGGCATCACAAAGTTAGAGGTTAAAATGATGCCTGTTCCCAACGTAATGACGAAAAATCCAGCCAGCACGACGATGATGAGATAACTGCTGACAAAGTTGCTTGGACGCGGAGCCGCAGGCGCGGATATGCCATAGGCGGGGGGCGCGCTGTATACAGGGGGTGCGGTGTTGTAGGCCAACTGGGGAGCCGGGGATGAAGGCGCGGCATACGTCACCTCCGGGACTGCGGGCCGGGACTCTGCTGCGCGTGCCGTCGGAACCGGCGCACCGCAAAAGACACAGAAAGACATGTCCTCGTCCATTTCTTTTCCGCATTGATTGCAGTAAGACATGATAAGACCTCCTTGCAAGATATAGTAATATGAGAAACAAGCAAATCTAAATTATGCTCCATAATTGTACCATAATATCCATTATGTATATAGTGCCGGATTATAAAAAACGTGTACGGGTCTGACGCATCAGTAAAGTTCGCAGCAGCTGGGCCGGATAAATTTTGTATCCGCGCATTGATTTTTTTTATCGGTTTGCCTATACTGTAACAAATACGGAGACGACAGAGTCAGCACAGCGGAGACAAGCCGTTGTCTGACTATAGGGCGTACGGGGAAGGGCAGAACTTGGATAATCGCAATGAATCAGGCAGGAGCGGTAATGGTGCAAATCGGGTAAAGAAGACGCAGCCTAAAATGCGCAAAGCGATCAAAATCAGGCTGGCTGCAGGCGAACGGGTAAAGATGCATACCCATACCGAAGAGGAGGCCGGATATTTGCTCTCGGGGCACATCGTGCTGACAATCGGCGGTACGGATTATGAGATGCATTCGGGTGATGCATGGAAGATACCGGGCGGAGTACCGCATGGCACGCGCGTGATCGAGGATTCGGTGGCGGCAGAAATTCTGCCGGAGAAGCCCGGCGAAAGAGGTTAACTGGCTGTCGTTGTGTAAAGGGGAATGAAAATGAGCTTTCAGAAGGCATCCAAAAAGGATATACCTCGCAGCTATCGGGCATCACGCGCAAAACGCTTGTCTGGGGGGAGCATACGCTGCTGACGGAGTTCACGCTGGCCAAAGACGCGAAGCTGCCTTTTCACAGCCACCCGCAGGAACAAACGGGCTACCTCGTCAAGGGGCACATGAAGCTGACCATCGGAGAAGAGACCTGTGACATATGCCCGGGAGATGCGTGGACGGTGCCGGGCGGAGTAGAACACGGCGCGAGCGTGCTGGAGGACAGTATCGCAATTGAGGTGTTTTCTCCCGTTCGTGAAGACTACCTGCCATAAGCGGCTAAACGGCGTCAGAGGGATTTTAACCCGGTGGACATATCCGGCAATAAGACTGATATCGAGCGGCTGAAACCGAAGAAAGTGGCTCGAAAATACTATTTTATAATCCAACGGTGCCTTTTTTGCATCCCGGTTCCTTAAAGAGCGGGGTAGTAAATTTTCAGCGATATATCGTTAGGGACAGGAAAAGATTCGTGCAGCGCACGGGTCTTTTTTGTGATACATAGGGCTGTCTTCTGTATCGCTTTTTGTTTGTATAATGCATATCCGGAGCAGGGATAATTACTTCGTCATGTACTGATTTACTATTCGCAGCGAGTGGAGGGTTATGGTATAATGGTCAAACTCAAGGAGGCTGCGAATGAACGAAATCTATATATTCGGACATAAGAACCCGGACAGCGATACGATCTGCTCTTCTCTGGCCTATGCGGAGCTTAAAAAAGCGCTCGGAGAGGATGCCGTTGCAGTAAGATTGGGCGAGCTGACGAGCGAAACGAAATTCATACTCAAGTATTTCAAGGCGCCGGAGCCGCCGATGCTGGAAACCATCAAGACGCAGGTATCCGATCTCGTCATCGACGAGCCGCTTTGCGTCGCGCCGGAAGCATCCGTACGGTCCGCTTGGATGCTGATGAGAGAGCGCGGACTCAAGGCGCTGACTGTGACGGACGAGGCGGGACGCCTCATCGGGCTCGCCACGCTGTCGGATATTACGCGCAACTATATGGATTTAAGCGACGACATGCTGCTGGCAAAGAGCAGTACGCCGTTTTCTAATATCATTCTCACGTTACAGGCAGAAACCGTACTGGCCAGCCGAAAAGACGGCGTTGCCAAAGGCCGTGTGTTGGTATCCGCGCAGCATCATACCCGCGCAAAACATTATATGGGCCGAGGCGATATCGTCATCGCGAACATCGGTGATAATATCCGAGAGGCGATCATCGCCGGGGCAGATATGGTCATTTGTACATGCGGTTTACGCCCGGAGCAAGATCAGATCGAGCTGGCGCAGAAAAACGGCTGCATGATCATATCAACGGCATACGATACATTTACCGCAGCGATGCTGATCCGCCAGAGCATTCCGGTGAAGAGCGTGATGACTGGAGAACAGATCATTACCGTGCGGCGCAGCGAGTTTATCGACGACGTAAAGGACCGTATGCTCAAAACGCGCTTTCGCAGCTATCCCGTCATCGACGATGAAGAGAAAGTGGTCGGCATGGTGTCGCGGTATCATTTGCTTTCCCGAAGGCGCAAACGCGCCATCCTGGTGGATCACAACGAGCGGAGCCAGACAGCGGACGGCATCGAGGAAGCCGAGATTCTGGAGATCATTGACCACCACCGGTTGGGAGATATCCAGACGAGTAATCCGATCCTCATGAAGAACGAGCCGGTGGGCAGCACGGCAACGATCATTACGTCGCTCTATGAGCAGTACAGAGTGGATATCCCTTATCAGACGGCGGGGCTGCTGCTTTCGGCGATTATTACCGACACGCTCAACTTTAAATCGCCCACCAGCACACAGCAGGATGAGCATACCGCGCGGATGCTCAGCCAAATTGCCGATGCGGACATTGGCGACCTCGCGCGTAAAATTTTCGGCGCAGGCTCAATCCTGCGCAGCAAAACGCCCGACGAGATCATCACCAGCGACTTAAAGGAATACGCGGTCGGCAAGGCGAAGATCGGTATCGCGCAGGTATACTCGATCGACTCGGAGAGCCTCTCGGATATGCGTATGGCGCTGCTGGAGCGCATGAGTTACCACTGCGATAAAAACGGCTTCGGGCTGCTGATGCTGCTTGTGACCGACCTTAATCGCGGCGGGTCGGATGTCTTGTTTGTGGGAGATCGCAGAGACATATTCCTTAAGGCTTACCCGCAGGACAAGCCCGACGAGCCCGTTTTTCTGCCCAATGTGCTATCACGTAAAAAGCAGGTCGTCCCGCTCATCATGGCAGCGGAAAACGAGATGGGATAATCCCGAAAAATAAAAAAGGCTGTTAAGCCTTTTGGTGCGAGGAAGGGGACTTGAACCCCTATGGTAATTACCACACGCCCCTCAAACGTGCGCGTCTGCCAGTTCCGCCACCCTCGCATGCGGGTAAAGTCACAAATATGATTTTAACCACCCAGCCCCAAAAAGTCAACCGAAATATTCATGGATTTTCATGATACAACGCGGAATTTTTGCTCAAATGGGCATAACCCGGCGTGAAGTCAATAAAAATCGCTTGAATGATTGCACGGGATATGGTATGATTTTAGTGCTGAATAAGCGGAGAAAATTTATTTTTGAGTAGGCCTCCTGATTTTATTGGAGATACGAGTCAAGAATCATTTTTTATCCAATAATATAATAAAGAAGGAGGTAACTCAAATTGGCCGACAAGATTTTAAGATGCAGAGATTGCAATGCGGAATTCGCTTTCACTGAGGGTGAGCAGGCGTTCTATAAAGAGAAAGGCTTCGAAAACGAACCGCAGAGATGTCCGGAATGCAGAAAAGCGCGCAAGCAGCAGAGAAACAATAGCGGCGGCGGCGGCGGCGACCGGTATTCCAATCGCAGATGGTAAATCAAAAGGAGAGGCAACTCTCCTTTTTGAATTCTGGCACTATCCTGAAAATCGTTTTTTGTTACTTGCCTTTCATTCACACCGGCCTTAAATAATGATATAATAGTTTTGAACTTAAATACGCCTTTCTGATCTTCGACAAAGGAGTCCTTTATGAACTTTTTGACCACCGTTGAACAGTCTCCGTTGTCTTCAATGTTTCCCAAGGGGTGGGATGTGGCCCGCATTGACGCTTGCTGTGCGTTGCCGCCAACACGCATCAACGAGCGGCAAAGCTTTTGGCACAACAGTTTTACGCCGGAATGCTGTGAAGATGCTGCGACCATGGATGTTAAGATGGGCTATGCGGTTGCCGAACATATTCGCTGCGCGCGTGAGGAAGGCAAGCCGCTGGCGTTGCTGCTTGCTCCCGGTCCTGCGGGCATGTACCGTTGGTTCGTATATTTTTTACAGCAGCGCAGCGTTGGCTGCGCGCATGTGCATACGTTTTCTATGGGCGAATGGAGCGACAAAGACGGCAATGAACCGGAACCAGGCGAGGACATATCGTTTCAGAATGCGCTTACGGGGTTGTTGTTTAAGCCGCTCGGATCGCTGGCGGTCCCGCCGGGACAGCGCAACTATGCAACACAGCACAATCTGCCCAAATATGCGCAAAAGCTTGCGGATCTGAAAGCCAAAGGCGCATCGGTTGTAATGGTCTACCGGATTGGCCGAATGATGACGATCGGGTTTTGGGAGCCGCATCTCGCTGTGGGAGTTACGAGCGAGGAGGAATGGAAGGCGCAAGTATACCGGAAGGGCGTAAGCCTGCATGCGCTGACCGTGGAACAATACGCGCTATCTCGTTTTGCGGGCCGCACAGCGCTGGCCCCTTGTTTTGCCAACACGATCGGCCCAGGAGTTTTTCTGCAGTGCGATTACGCGATTGGCGGCTGTGCCGAACCTTGGGAGGGTACGTCGCTTTGGACGACGCTGCGTTACGGGCCCAGCGTATGGGTACCATCGAGTTTCATGCCCACGCTGCCCGGAAAGCTCTATTACACGCAGGAGCTTGCGGGTCCGCTCGGTGTCGGGAATAAATAAAATACCATTCTGTTTTCTCACTGGCGGCCGATCAGCCGCCTTTTATTTTCCGTCGACTTTGGCGTGGGCACAGCCTGTTGAGGAAAGGCCGTCCCTGCGGTATAATGGCAATATGGTCAGAAATTTTGAGCAGTTGCATCAGGAAATTCTCGATTGCAAGCAATGCGGCCTGTATCAAACGCGCAGGAACGCTGTGATGGGTGAGGGAAACCCGCACGCCACCGTGATGTTCATCGGGGAGGGGCCGGGCCGTGACGAGGATGAAATAGGACGTCCGTTCGTAGGGCGGGCTGGACAGCTGCTGGATAAGATGCTTGCCAGCATCGGCTTTACGCGCAACGATGTTTATATTGCGAATATATTGAAATGCCGGCCTCCGGGCAACCGGGACCCGGAACCAGACGAGGCGTCGGCGTGCATCGGCTTTCTGCGCGCGCAGGTCGCGTTGATTCAGCCCAAAATTCTTGTGTGCCTCGGGCGAATTTCTGCAGGGCATATATTAGGGCAGCCCGTCCATATTACACAGGACCGCGGAAAATGGCACGAGGTAAAGGGCTTCTTTATTATGCCGACCTACCATCCGGCAGCACTGCTGCGCAACGAGCCGTGGAAAAAGGACGCGTACCGCGATCTGCTCGCGATTCGCGCGAAATACGAAGAACTAACCGGAGGCGCGCATGCAATCGATTCGTGACGATATTGTGCGTGCCGGGGCTGTATTCGGCAGGACGGCTTTGGACATGGTATTTGGAGAAGGGCCAAATGGTGCGCGCGTCATGCTGGTGGGCGAAGCGCCGGGGGCGGAGGAAACGAGGCTTTCCCGTCCGTTCATAGGCAAGGCGGGCAAGAATCTTGATGCATTCCTGCAGGCGCTTATGCTTTCGCGCGTCGATATCTACATTACCAATGTGGTGAAATTCAGGCCGTATAAGGTGAGCGCGAAAGGCTCGCTCTCCAACCGTCCCCCTGCAAAGGAGGAAATCTCCTGTATGCTGCCCTGCCTTCTAAGGGAGATCGAAACGGTTGCTCCGCGCGTTGTAGTTACGCTGGGCAATGTGCCGCTTAAAAGCCTTACCGGCGACAACCGCATCGTGATCGGTTCCTGTCATGCACAGTGTATTCCTGCCAGGGCATTGACACACGAATATACGCTGTTTCCACTGTACCATCCGGCCAGTCTTATCTATAATCCCGCCATAAAACCGGTGTATTGGCAGGATATCGAATGCTTAAAACAATATTTGCTCGACATGCCGTAAGAGCAGCATTGGCATATCTCTGATCATATAATTATAACAAAAAAATAAAAAACGTAATATTTACGTAACAAATCAAATTAGCGAGTATTTACTCCCGTATGCTTCCGATATTATAGCAATCGGGCGTTTGCGTGGATATTTTATTTCTGTTAATAATAAGATAGAGTAAGCGCCAGTGTCATTGTTCTTTCATTCGCCTCCGCAAATAAGGGCTGTTGCATACAGCTCTTATTTGTCTGGAAGAGAATAAAGCTCGTTACTCTCAAATCAAAGATGTCATCTGTACAATTGCCTATGAATGCTTCATACAGGATTTCACAGAGCGAACCGTTTCCTGCGGGGTGATATAAACGCTGCCAGGTATTTTTTTCGCTTTGTATTTGAGCGCTGTGCATAAATCGTTGACTCCAAAAAAGTCGGAGCTTTGACAGTCCGCCAGATGTACCCCGGCTATACTCAGCGACATAATGGGGGCACGAAATTCAAAATCGTTTCGGTCTTTGGCGGTAATATAGCCTCGATCCAAATCATCCCGATGATAATAGCATGTAATCTGGCGGTCAAATATATCGAGCAGCATGTGGACATATTCATTTGCATTATGCGTCTCGAGAGTAAAGACAAAGTCGTCTCCACCGATATGACCGAAGAATATATCCTCGATCGCCATCGTTTTACTGACATACTGCATTAAATCCGCTGTAAAGCGTATAATCCGATCACCGTTGGCGAAGCCGTAGCGGTCGTTGTAGGATTTAAAGTGGTCCAGGTCGGCATAGCAAACAGTGTGCTTTCTTTCGCCGATAAGCTGTGTAATATGCATCTGGATGCTGTTGTTGCCCGGCAAAAATGTGATCGGGTTTGAATCGAGCGCGAGGCTGTAAAGCCTTTGAAGCTCCTTAACGTAATTAGCCATCTGAATATGGTTTTTGATGCGAGCCAATACCACAACAGGGTTAAAAGGTTTTAGTATATAGTCTACTCCGCCTACTTCAAATCCCCTGGCTTCGCTGGCCGAGTCCTGATCGGACGTTAAGAAAATTACGGGAATGTCGCGCGTTCTGGGCTCGGCTTTGAGCTGCCGGCATACTTCAAATCCGTCCATATTGCCAAGGACAATATCGAGCAAAATCAAATCAGGCTGGACCTGCAGGGAAGAAGTGATTCCAAGGCCTGCATCCACCGTATAGCAAACGCGGTAGTCGATGGACAGAATACGATTAAGCATTTCCACCACGAGTACCGAGTCATCAATAATAAGGATTGTCTTTCTTTCCAAAAGCCTATCCTCTTTCCTTTTGGGTTGTAACTATAGAATCGGTACAAAATGTGGATTATTAACCCATTGATATAGCATTATTTTGAATAAAACCCTGAAATATTTTAATATGATGTTGTATTTACTGAAATGACGGTTGCTGGTCAGAATTACTTGGCCAAGTTTTCTGTGTTTTAAGTGATTCATGGTAAGTGCAGTCATATGCGCTGCCGTGGATATACCCCACGACCTCAAAGCAGGCTACAAAGATTCTGCTATTGGCTGTTGCCAATATGCAATCAAGCCGCGCCTGCGTTTGGCCTGCGGAAATCCGTAGCCCAGAGTATCCCGGTTGATTTCGCAGATATGACATGTGTCGCCCGCTTCGGCGTCGCACGGTAATCGCATTGCCTAAAACAAAAGCTCCGCTAGGGGCTAACCTGCGGAGCCTGTGGTAATCTACATTATTCCTGTGCCGATAGTGCTCGCGTCTTCTCGTCGAGTATCAATGCATCGATCATCTCGTTCATATCGCCGTCAAGGAACTGTTCCAACCGGTAAAGTGTCAGCGATATCCGGTGATCGGTCACGCGTCCCTGCGGAAAGTTATAGGTGCGGATGCGTTCACTGCGGTCTCCCGATCCGATCTGGCTTTTGCGATTTTGCGACATCTCTTTATCCTGTGCCTGCTTGGCTGCATCATATAGGCGCGCCTTCAACACCTTGAGCGCTTTTTCCTTGTTCTTCAGCTGCGATTTCTCGTCTTGGCAGGTGACGACCAGGCCGGTGGGCACGTGTGTAATGCGAACGGCGGAGTCGGTCGTGTTGACGCTCTGTCCGCCATGACCGGACGAGCGGTACACGTCGATGCGCAGATCAGCCGGATTGATCTCCACGTCTACGTCCTGCGCTTCCGGCAGTACGGCCACCGTCGCGGCGGAGGTATGGATGCGGCCCGCGGATTCCGTCTCCGGTACGCGCTGCACACGGTGTACGCCGCTTTCGTACTTGAGACGTGAATAAGCGCCTCGCCCTGAAATCAGCAGCGTTACTTCCTTAACCCCTCCCAGCTCGGTCATGTTGGTGGTGAGCCATTCGAGGCCATAGCCGGTGCGCTCTGCGTAGCGCGTATACATGCGCAGTAGATCGCTGCCAAACAGCGCGGCCTCATCTCCGCCCGTGCCTGCGCGAATCTCGAGCACCACGTTCTTGTCATCGTTCGGATCCTTAGGCACCAGGAGCAACTTTAATTCATCCGCCAGCCGCTGCAATTCCTGCTGCAGCGCGGAGAGTTCCTCTTTCGCCATGTCTGCAATATCCGGGTCGCTGTCGCCAGCCATCTGCATTGCATCAGCAATCTGTTGACGTACGGCGTTATACGCGTCGTACTGGGCCACGATTTCGGATAGTGACGAATGCTCTTTGGCGAGCTTTGCGTACAGCTCCTGATTGGCGATGGTATCCGACTTGCTCAGCTCTTGCTCGAGCAGCAGAAATCTTTTCTTATGTTCGTCGAGTTTGTCAAACATTGCACACCCTGTTTTTTTCGGGCCGTGATGATACGGTCCCGTCCTTCATAATCTTTAAAACACGCAATATCGGTAAAATCCTGTGCGAGCAGAGCCGCGATATGTGCTGCCTGCCTTGCGCCGATTTCCAGCACGAGCATGCCGCCCTCGGCAAGAAATTGCCCGGCCTCCTGTGCGATACGCCGGTAAAACGTCAGCCCGTCATCCGCGACGAGCGCCAGCTGCGGCTCATAGCGGCGTACATCCTCGGTCAGTGTCTCGTATTCCTCTTCGCTGACGTAGGGCGGGTTGGATACGATGAGGTCATATGTCCGATTCACGTCGACAAACATATCGCTCGTGAAAAAGCGTATTGCGGCGCCGTGAGCGATCGCGTTCTGCCGCGCGAGTTTCAACGCTTTTTCGCTGATATCGCACGCCTCCACGCTTGCCTGCGTCTCGGTCGCAACAGAGATCGCGATGCAGCCGCTGCCGGTGCACATATCCAGCACATCGGACAGGCCATGCCGGGCAATCAGCTCGATCGCTTTTTCCGCAACAAGCTCCGTTTCCCTGCGTGGGATCAGTACATCGGACGTGACGCTGAGCGTGAGATGCCTGAAATAGGACTTTCCTGTGATGTATTGCACGGGTTCGTTCAACGCGCATCGCCGGGCCATTGCCTTGATCGTCTCGATCGTACCCGGTTCGATGTGCTGATAGAAAAAAATATCCGCGTAGTCGATGCCCAGGGCATAGGCCACTATCTCCCGGGCTTTGGAATCCGGCTCGGCAATACATGCGCTCTTTAAGTCGTTTCGTACGCAGATAAAAGCTTCTCTCGCTGTCATAGCGCTAATTTTCCGCTTGCGGCTGGACCTCGTTTTCTTCTTTCTTTTCTTCGACGGTCTCTGGTTTCTTTTCTCCGGTGGTTCCCGGCCTGCGGAAACCGTCTGCCAGCGCTTTAAGCGCCTCGTCGTCCATCTCGTTCATGGCCGCGCTGAACGCGACAATCGCAACTTCTACCATGCTGTCGTCCGGGGGCGCAGTGGTCAGCTTCTGCAACATGAGCCCCGGCCAGCGGATGATACGGAAGAACAGCGCATCGCTCATAGCTGCGAACTTTAAGAACTCGTATGCGACACCTGCGACAACAGGCAGCATGGCAAGCCGCAGACCGAATTTAGCGAGCCGCGAGATATCCCACGGAATGAGCGAAAACAGTAAAATTGAGATCACGATCACTAGCAGCAGATAGCTCGTCCCGCAGCGTGGGTGCAGCGTTTTGTACTTTTGGATGTTTTCCACTGTCAGCGGTTCTTCATGCTCAAAGCAGTTGATGGTTTTGTGCTCTGCGCCGTGATAGCGGAATACGCGCTTGATGTCCTTCATAAATGTGATGCCGATGATATACAGCAGGAAGATCACCAGACGAATGCCGCCCTCAATAAGCCCCATCACGATGCTTGACTGAACATGGGGTTTGATGAGTTCCGCGAGCACATAGGGCAGCACGAAGAATATACCCACCGCAAGCGCCAGCGCAATCACCACGGCGAAAACCATCGCGATATCCATCACGTCCTTGCCGGTTTTCTTCGCGAGAAAGTTTTCAAACCGCGAAGGCTTGTACTCCTCTTCCGCTTCGCCATAGAGCTTGGCGGATTTTGTTACGGTCTTGACGCCGTAAGCCATCATATCGACGAACGATACGACGCCGCGCACGAAAAGCAGTTTGGTAAACTTATTCTTTTTGTTTGGTACGGGCTCTTTCTCGAAAACAATTTCGCCCGTTGCCTTGCGCACCGCAAGTCCGGCTGTGGTTGGGGAGCGCATCATAACGCCCTCTAAAACCCCCTGGCCGCCAACGTTGCATTTTTTCACCGGGTTGCCTCATTCCCCGGGCATCTGCCCGTATAAAATACCCCAAAAAGCCGACGCTTTTGGGAACCCCGTATAAAGTAAAACAGACCGAAATGGTCCGGTCTGCGTAAGCCCAAAGCGACTATTTGATGCCGTATCTTTTGTTGAAACGGTCTACGCGGCCGCCCGTATCGACCAGCTTCTGCTTGCCCGTAAAGAAAGGATGGCACTTGGAGCAAATGTCCACTCTCAGTTCCTTCTTTACCGAACCCGTGGTGAACGTTTCACCGCATGCGCAGGTCACCTTGCACTCGTGATATTCGGGATGGATTCCCTGTTTCATCGCATCTCACCTCTGTTTGCCCAATTGCAGCCGCAAAGCCGCAAAAAACATTATAACATAACATTATTAAAAAGCAACTGTTATTTTGATCGGGTAAAGCGGTATTCATTTGTATCGTTTCCAAACTGTTTAAAAAATTGTGGTAGGCTTTTTTGACATTTTCGATTATAATCAGTTTATATTGAGCCGCAGCGCGTATAATGGATGTATAGTATCATGGCGCCGCGGGGTGGAAAAGGTGGCAGCAGGAATATAAGTAAAGGGTGTTTTATTTGGAGAATATCTATAACGCCATAGTCGAAAGTCTGTCCGATTTCGGATGGATTGACGCGCTCGACATTATTCTGTTGAGCGTCATCATCTACTGGCTTTTAAAGCTCACATCCAATACGCGTGCGATGCAGGTCTTAAAAGGCCTTGGCGTCATATTGCTTGCCGCGTGGGTTACCGATTTTTTAGGATTGGTGGGTACGTTCTGGATACTTAATTACGTGCTCAACGCGGGAGCGGTCGTTCTCGTCATCATATTTCAGCCCGAATTGCGGCGCGCACTGGCTAAGCTGGGCCGCGGAACGATCGAACTCGGGACTGCGCCGCTAAGTAACGCGCAGGAAAATATCGACCGGATTTTGAAGGCAATATTGAATCTCTCCAAAAAGCGTGTGGGTGCGCTGATCGTCTTTGAGCGCAAAACTGGCCTTAAAGATGTGATTGAAAGCGGCACGCGCATCGACGCCCAGATCTCCAGCGAACTGCTGGAAAACCTGTTTTTTACGAATTCTCCGCTGCACGACGGTGCAGTGATCATATGCGACGGCCGAATCGAGGCGGCGGGCTGCTTTTTGCCGCTCAGCGAGAATAAACAGATCGGTCAGGAGCTTGGTACGCGTCATCGCGCGGCGCTAGGCGTTTCCGAGGTATCCGATAGCGTGACGCTCGTGGTATCAGAGGAGACCGGTGTAATTTCGGTCGCGCAGGATGGCAGCCTGGTGCGGTACCTGGACTCTAAAGCGATACGTGACTTACTTGAGGATCTTTATATGGTGAAGCAGACGACCAAGCACCGCGTACTGCGCATCAAGCGTAAAGGGCGTGAGATAGAATGAAAAAGGCGCTTGATTTCATCTGGGGGTTGTTTAAAAATAATCTTGTGCTGAAAATAGCGGCGCTGCTTTTTGCTGTGGTTCTGTGGAGCTATGTGCTTGCCGATACCGACCCGCCTCGTGAGAAAGTACTGAGCAGCGTACCCGTGAACACCATCACGGAACAGCTTGAAGCTAAAGGGCTTGCGGTATCGAAAAGCCTGTCTGATCTACCGGATGCGGCTAATGTTCGTGTGGACGTCAAGCAGAGCTACGTCAAACAGTTGACCAACGCGGCGGTATCTTTAAAAGTTGACCTCTCTCAAATCAGCAGTCCCGGCGAATATGAACTGCCGATCATTCCTACAAGCAACAATGCGAACTGTCAGGTGCTTGAGGTGATTCCCGCGAAAGTCAAACTTGTTATTGACTATAAGGTACCCAAGAGCATTCCGGTCGAACTGCAGGTAATGGGAAGTGTGGCGGACGGATACTGGGCGAGTGAGCCCATGGCGCTTCCCACGGGTACGGTGGAGATATCCGGTGCGGCAATCGACGTGGATAAGGCAAGCCGGGCGGTATGCTATATTGACGTCAGCGGGCTTAAGGAATGGAATACAAAGAGCATGGATGTGACCATACTGGACAGTGACGGAAACCCGCTGGCCCCCGAACTCTACGGGAGCCTGCCATCGGTCATCGTCGATATGGATATACTGCCCAAGAAGACGGTACCGGTGGATGCCGTTGGTTCAATCACCGGGCAGGACAGTATCGCGTCCGGCTACGAGATTACGGATATTGAATGCGACCCGGCAACCGTGGAGATTGTCGGCTCGGCGGAGGACCTTGCAAATGTTTCTTCGATCCCGCTTGTTCCCTACCCGGTCAGCAACGCATCAAGTGACGTAACGGTTCCGCTGGATTACGCTCCGCCCACAGGTGTCACCGTGTTGGCCGAGGGTAAGGCGCAAGTGACCGTTACGATCCGTGAGAAGACAAGCACTGAAACCTATAACAGTATGAATATCGAAATTCGAAATTTGGGCGGGGGCTTAAACGCAAAGTTGGAGCAGACCAAGGTGGACGTCACGGTACTGGCCGGAATCTCAAAGATGTCCCGGCTGCGCGCCGCGGATGTCGTGCCGTATGTGGACCTTAACGGGCTCGGCATCGGAACCCATACGGTCGATATCAAGTTCGAGATCCCCGAAGGTTTTGTACCCGAGAACTTTTCGGCAAGTGCGACGGTGACTGTGACGATCACGCGCGGATAGTACATAACGGCAGAAACGAAGGGGCAGGCGCTTCGCCGCCCCTTTTTAATTATCGTAGAAAAAACCACACGCTAGGCGTGTGGAGGGACGGACAGCTTTAGCGATTGAAAAGAAGAACCTCCAAAAGTAGAATAGAAAAGGTTTCGCCGACCGTTTCTATTCTACAAAGGAGGTATCCAGAAATGGATGAGAGCAGTTTATCACATACCAGATGGGACTGCAAATACCACATCGTATTTTCCCCGAAGTATAGGAGAAAAGTGATATATGGGCAGCTAAAGAAGGACATAGGACAAATACTACGGGAATTATGCGAACATAAGGAAGTAGAAATTGTCGAGGCGAATGCGTGTGTAGACCATATCCACATGCTGGTAAGAATACCGCCAAAGATGAGTGTATCGTACTTTATGGGATACTTGAAGGGGAAAAGCACGCTGATGATATTTGAAAGGCATGCAAACCTTAAGTACAAATACGGTCGAAGACAGTTCTGGTGTAAAGGCTATTACGTAAGTACCGTAGGGCTGAACAAAGAGAAGATAAGCAAATACATCAGAGAACAACAGGACGAAGACATGAAGACCGACCAGGCAACAGTAAAGGAGTACGTAGACCCTTTTAAGGGTTGCCGGTAACAATCCCCATGCGGTTGGCGGAACCGTAATATGCCTTTAGGCATTGCCAGTAATAGGCCCTTATAGGGCTCCAATAAAGACCACCCCTTGAAGGGGTGGATGATTATT
>JAEWCC010000069.1 GCA_023390815.1 Bacillota bacterium | reverse complement strand
CCCGGGCCACGGATTAAGGTGCAGATCCCTGTATTCTGCGATTTTCTCGGGTTTGAGCTTCCCGATCTGTCCAAAAAAAGTTTTGTTCATATGCCTTCCCTTTAAACGATGCGATCTTGATATTGAGATTTTCGACAGCGGAGACTTAAAATCCTGCGTAGCTAGCGTATTGTGTTGATTGTCGTTTTCATTCGCTCTGCCTGCTCCGGATCTAAATATCCTGCCCTGACGGTTGCATGGAAGCTGCCCTTTGGCGGAATGACCTTGATATTGCCCTTGCTTTTTTCCGCGAGGTAGCCGTCCGCATCGGCTGTGGCAGGCAGCGCTAAGCCGAGCGTGCTCCGGTCCAGGGTGCGCGATATCCAGCGCGTGCAGTGGTCCAGCTCGGCAGGCCGGTAGGACGTATAGTCCGCGCTGCCGTCCGGATGGACATACAGGAAATGCGCCCAGCCTTCCGCGTCGGTCAGAGGGCCGTGCAGGTAGAATACCGCCTCCGGGTCATACATGTCCTGCTCGCGGATATGCTCGGTAGTCCGGATGTTGTCCTGTATCCCCTTCAGGAACCGCGCGAAGCCGTCATCGGCCTGCATCGACTGTGGGACGGTATAGCGCAGCTCCATGTGCTGCGTGTCCCACGGCAGCGTCTGAACGATTTCTCCGCCCGCTGCGGCTTCATAGTTGATGTGGCACAGATACATCAGCTCCATGGGCGCATTGGAGAGGTTTTCGATATGCATCGAGATATCGAGCAGCGTGCTGTTCGCATAGAGTTTAACAAGCGGCGAAGCCGCGTAATGGTCGCCGAACGCGCGGCTGTATTCGAATACGCCCGTAACGCCTATGTACTCGCCCTGTTCGTCCTCACCCGCAACGAGGTGGGCGCTGTCGTAGCGCGCGCAGGGCAGCTCGCCATGCAGCGCATGGGTGTCCTGCGGCGTGGGGCAGCCCATACGTAGCGCGCCGCAGTGCATGAGGTAGCATCCGTAGGTATCGAGGAACGACTCGGTATCGCGCGGCTCGGAAAAGGGCATGCGCATCTTCAGTGAACGCCCGTGAAATTCCGCGTCCCAGATCATCTGCCCCATGAACGGCAGCACGGTGATATGCCCGAAACGGTTACAGAGCTTAACGCCGCATACGCCCGTGGCGTATTTAATCAGCGTGGCGCTGACGTCTTTGCCTTCGGCAAAACGCTGTTCGGGATGCACGAAGTATTCCTTTTTAAGCAGGATATCCATACGATCTCCTTGCGCTGAGTTGCGCCATAAAAATATGGGGCCATCCGAAATACGCAAGGCGGCCTTTACGGTGCGGCCGCCCTGCTGTCTTCGGATTCTCCCCCCGTTGCGAAGAAGTAGCAGAGCGATCCGGGTATCGGCGCTCTGGCGCGCGCCGCATCCTTCACGTCATGCTGCTTCGGACAATGTGCATCAGAAACCCAGTTCGTAGATTTTTCCGACTGGGCTGCAAAGCGACTCGAAGCCGTTTTCGGTGATCGCAGAGCCAATTTCCCACCGCACGCCAAAGCCCGGAGCGGTCAGGAACGTATCGATCTGGAAGGTCATGTTCTTTTGCAGCGGGTACTCGGACGACGTCTCCATCCACGGCGGCTCGACCTCGATCATGCCGGTTCCGTGGCAGGGGCCGTACACATAATTGGCCTCGTGTCCCGTGTCGATGAACTGCTTGTAGAAATCTTTGGCGATGTCGGACGCCATGACGCCCGCTTTCAGGCGTGTTTTGGTCCAGTTGTGCATATCGAGGCAGAACTGGATGTACGCGCGGCGCTCTGCATTGAGCTTGCCCATGCATACCGGCATGCCCATGCTGGGCGAATATCCGTCTACGCGCGCCGAGAGGTTGAGCTGCACGATGTCGTTCGCGCCGATTATGCGGTCCGGTCGGGAGCGCGATATCGCGTGACTCGTGGACTTTTCGCTGAACACGTACATCGGCAGGCCTTCGTATTCCGCGCCCATCTCGTAGATTGCCTTCTGAGCGACGCCCACCATCTGCGTTTCGGTAACGCCCGGCTTTAAGGCCTTGATGACTTCCTGGGTCGCGTATTCCACCATCTTAAAGCCGCTGCGCATGCAGGCCAGCTCGTTTTCGGATTTCACGCTGCGCAGCTTCACCATAATGGAGTCCGCGCGCACGATCTCGGCCTGCGGATAAGCGTTTTTGAGGCCGTCCATCATCACCATCGTCGTATCGATCCATGCGGCGACGCCAATACGGATCTTCTCGCCCGTGACGCCGAGTGCCTTGAATACGTCGCGGTAGGTGTCGGGTTTTGCTTCGGGGTAGGACGGGTCCGCCGATTCGCGGTATTCCAGCAGTACAAAGATGTTGTCAATCTTGCCGAAATCCGCTGCGAATATCTTGCTCTCGAGGCCCACCATCAGCGCCGCGTTGCCGTTGGCCGCAACCGCGACACCCGAGCGCTCGAATACCGGCCAATAGCCGCTCAGGTAACGCACATTGGCAAAGTCGGACTCGGTTGAGTTGACGACGAGCACGTCGAGGCCCATCTCGCCAGCCAGCTTGGCAGCCTTGGCGATTCTCTCCTTGTATTCATAGTCGGGAATTTTTACGATATCCATGGTTTTACTCCTTTTATCTGTTGGTTTTCGCCCGCCGGGAACTTCATAAGCGTAGCTCCCCGCAGCTGCAAACTTTTAATCTGTTAAAGGCCGACGTGGTTTTATCTACAGCCACAGCCAGCCAAGCGCCTCCACGCCCGAGCAGATGACGTCGTTATCGGGCGCTTCCGGGTGCCGGATGTTGTGGACAAGCCGCTTGATCTCATGATACGGGAACATGCAGCTCTTCACGCCCGTCTCGCCGACGGGGTTGATATCGAAAAACACCTCTTTGGCGATGTCGAAATCCATCTCGTTGAGGTAGAGGATCTCGTCCAGAATGGCATCCTTTTCTTTGGGGTCCTTCTCGTCCTCGTAGCGCAGCGCTGTGAGCACGAGGTCGTAGATCACCACGTTTCTTCTCTCCGCGTTCCAGAGCTTGTCAAAGTGCGGCAGCCAGGGGCGCAGCTTGATGTCGTCATACGCCTTGTCGCGCAGCTCCTCGATGAGCGCCATGATGTGCGGGTGGTTGGCCTTTGCCGCCATGATCGCGGGGATATCCGCATTCGTCATTCGGTTCTTCTGGAACGGGAATGGCGTGGTGTAGAGCGGAATCTGGCTTTCGTGAATCGTGATGATATTGCGCATCACATAGAGCACCTTTTCGCCCAGTTCACCGAAGTTTAAGTCGCACGCCTTCCGGTAGAATTCTTCCTCGTCCATCATGGAGCCCCAGCCGTAGTTGCCGTGCGCGAACAGGTGCATAAACAGCCCGTACCATTCAAACATAAAGCCGTTGATGCCGTGTACGCCCATGCGCACGCTGCCCTTGTGCTGGCGGATGTCCTCCTCAATGTACTGCTGGTTGACCTCCTCCTCGCCGCGGATGACGTTCGACTTGAATGTGCGGTACAGCCGTCCCATCGTCGAGGTGATCGCGTTGGACTCCGTATCGCGCGCCCAGATGCGGTGCGGACCGAACGCCTTGCACCATTTCTCAAACTCCGCCTCCGGCACATAGAGCCCCGGCGCCCAGAACAGCATGATGTCCTGCGGCATCGAGTCCACGCACTCCTTCAGGAAAGCGGGGTCTTTCTCGAGCGGAGGCTGGCGGAACCCCCGGATGCCGATTACCACATCCGGGTTCACTTCACGCACTGCCTTATAGATCTGATCGAGCAGCCAGAAGTTTGCCTTGTGTTTGGCCTCGCCCGGCGTATGCGTCGTAGCATGCCAGCGGCGCTTGCACTCATCGCACTCGCAGTACCAGAAGCCTTCCTCGCTCTCCTCCAGCGTGAAACCGTCGAAGCCAAGCTCCGCGATGCGCCGCATGCAATCGAGGATATATTCCACATTGCCCGGGTAAGAAAGGCACAGCGAGTCAAAGTCGTTGAGGAATTTCTCGGTTGCAGGCGCTTTCTGGCGCGCCTCGCGGTGCTTGATGCTGAAGGCCCCGTTGTAGGAATTGAGCCCGACGTAAGCGAACAGCTTGAAATCGAACCGGTGCGCGTACTGAATGAGCTCCGCGAGATACGGCTTTTCAAGGTTCGGATGCGTGTAGCGCAGCGTGAGCCACATACGGTTCTCCGCGTTCCATATTTCGATCGGCACGTTTCGCAGTACCGTTTCGGGATATTTCTCCATCTCAAACGGCCAGTAGCCGTACATGACCATGTTCATCTGGTTGATCTTGTTGTCGAGGCAGACATTGATGAACTCGACCCACTGGTCGTAACCCCAAAGCTGGCAGTCGAAACCGAGGCGTCCGTATCCCGCGTACCATGAGAACGTGGGTGCGACCGCGCGTACCGGCAGCGACGGGTAGTCCGTGATTTCGCAGAGCGGCAGGCGGTAATTGTGCTCGCCCTGCTTCAGCAGCTGCTTGATGCTTGTGAGGCCGTTGATATACCCGGCGTTGTTTTCGTATCGCAATGTGATTTCGGTCGGCGCGATATTGAGGTGATAACCCTGGGATAAGAACAGTTCCGGATGATCCGTCGTTATCCCGCCAAGGGAAGGCACGACGCGCAGCAGGATGCTGCCCGCACAGGCTTCGCTGCACCGGCAAAATTCGATCCCCCGGTGATTCCAGAAGCGCAACCTCGCAAGCTCGATGAGCGGGGCAGCATCCGCACCGCTCTCCGCCGCAAAACATATCTTTTTAAAGGGCTGTGTCAATCCGCCGAGGTCGCGCAATTGTTTTGGTTCGGGCAGTAAATTGATCATATGGATACCTCCGCTTCGATCCGGCTTCGTCAGATTTGCTCTGTATTCATGATAAACAAAATGGATTTGAGCGTCAATGATTGCGGACGAGTCCGGTATAAATTAAATTGAAACGTTTATATTCATTTTTAATACGTTTTATGTTATAACTAAGGACAAGAGTTCGTAAGAAATTTGATGCAACACGGAGTTTTACTATGGCAACCATCAAGGATGTGGCGTCGGCAGCCGGCGTATCCATTGCAACCGTATCCAACTATATCAACAAGACGAGGCCGGTCAGCGCCGCGGCGGAGCAGCGCATCAAGCAGGCGATCGAGCAATTGGGCTATACGCAGAACCTACTGGCCAAGAGCCTCAAATCCAATATCTATAACGACGTGGGCGTGATACTGCCCAATCTCAGCGATTCGTATTATTCGCAGATATTTCAGGGCATCGAGCACGCGTTTCAGAACAGCAACAACTTTTTAAACCTAGCGTTCTCGTACGACATCCCGGATGTGGAACGCAATATCGTGGATAACCTGATCAAGAAGAACATCTGCGGATTGATCCTCGTTACCTGTATCCCGGACGACTGGCAGTATTATTACGAGCGGTTCATCAGCAAGGACAGGCCGCTGGTGCTGATCGACCGCATGATCGGCAGCTTGGACAGCAACTTCGTGGCGTTCGACAACCGGCGCACGGCGGCCAAGCTGGTGCGCGATCTGCTCGCGCTCGGCAAGCGGCGCATCCACCTGTTTACCGGCCCCCGGTCGTTCTATTGCGAAAACGAGTGCGTCGAAGGCTACCGGGAAGCTTACGCCGCAGCAGGCCAAAAAGCGGACCCTGCCTGTATCACGAGCAATGTGCTGAACAAGGAGAAGGCCTTTCAACAGACGATCAACCTGCTCAAAACATCGCAGCCGGACGTGATACTCGCCACGTCGGAGCTTTCCGCGATGGGTATCATCGAGGCGCTCACGCTGCTCGGCTATCGCAGAGAAGAGATCCCCGTGATTACGCTGGGGGAGGAGCATTGGAACCGCTACACACATACGTTTGCCTCCGTGTCCACCGTACGCCCCGCGATCCAGATGGGCGAGACCGCTGCAGGCCTGCTTAAAAAGCAGATTAAGTCGCCTAAGACGCACGAAAAGTCGGTCGTGATCTTGGGGGACCGCGTTCCCGACCTCTCGGTATCCGACCTGCAGCAGGTTTCGGCACCGCGGAAGGCGCCCACGCGCGAGATCAACATATTGTTCCTCGACACGCCGCAGACCTGGGCGATCCAGGGGTTTCTGCCGCACTTCGAGAATGCGACGGGCATCAGGGCGAATGTGGAGATTTTGCCGCACCGCTATCTGTTCGACCGTATCATGTCCGAAGCATCGGCTTCGGCGGAGAAGCAGTCGGACGTGTACATGTTCGATATCCCATGGCTGTATTACCTCGCGTCGTCGGGTATCCTCGCGGATATTACCGGCTATGTCCGCGACGCCTCATTCGACGAAAGTATATTTTTGCCGGGCTGCCTCAAATATTTCAGCGAGTTCGAGGGCCGTTATTACGGGCTGCCGTTTATGTACGCCCCGCAGATTCTTTACTACCGCAAGGACCTGTTCGAGAACCATACGCTCGGCGCGGAATACGCAAAGCGCTACAATTCGAACCTCGTGCCGCCGCGCACGTGGAAGGAGTTTGGGGCAATCGCCGAGTTTTTCACCACCTGCGACTCGCCGGAAAATCGGGTGCACTATGGTACTTCCATCCCCGCCGCGTATAAGGAGTGCATGGTGCCGGAGATTTACATGCGGCTGTTCTCCTACGGCGGGCGCGTGTATGACAAGCAGATGAACGTCGTGTTCGACTCGCCGCAGGCGCTTAAGGCATATGTGAACTTTAAGAGCGCTCTCAAGTTTGCCAAGCCCGACTACAGAACTGCGACGGATATCAGCGTGGTGTCTGATTTCGTCAATGGCGATACCGCGATGCTGATTACATACCCGTCATTTTTGACCAATATTACGGACCTTCGGACGGTCAGCATGATCGGTGATATCGGTTACAGTCTGATCCCCGGCCGCACGCCGATTCTCGGTGGATGGAGCTTCGGCGTCAACGCGCGTTCTGAAAAGAAGGACGATGCCCTGAAGTTTCTGCAATGGACGGCGACGGAGGAGAACGCCAATTACTTCACGCTGCTGGGCGGCCAGCCCGCCATCAACAGCCTGTTCACCAACGATGAATTGATCACGCTGTATCCCTGGCTGCCGCTTTACCAGGCGGCATATAAATACACCATGCCCGTCATCCCACCCTACAAGAGCGGCCGGCAGATCATATCTCAGGACAAGATCGACTCGATTTTGTTCCGGCACGCCACGGACCTCATCGACGATAAAACGGATGTCGCCTCAGCCATATCGCGCACGCACGAAGACCTGACGGTGCTGTTTCGCAGTTATAACTACTAGCGGGAGGCCGCGCCCCAAAATGGAGGCGCGTTTTGTGTATGCCTTTTGACAAAGCCCTGTCCGCACGGTAAAATAAGGTGAGGATTCCCGGCGCAGAAGCCATAAATCATCCCATCCACGCATATCCATAGTTAAAGCCAGTTACCGGACAACCTGTTGCAATTGAGACGTTGGACGCAAGAAAATGAATGCGAGGTGACGTCATGATCCATGCACGAACCGCGGCATATCGCGTATTCCAATTCTTTTTCTATAAGGCGGCAAGGTTTTTGAAATGGCCGACGCCGGTGGTGCTGAAGGGCGCGGGCAGCGTATTGAAGCTGCCGCAGGAGGTCAAAAAGCACGGGACAGGCAGTTTGCTTTTTGTCACGGATCACAGTCTTATGGAACTGCATCTGCCGGATGCGCTGCTGGGCGCATTGGCGGACGCCGGTATCCGCTATACGGTTTTCGACTCGGTGAAGCCCAACCCCACCATTGGGATGATTGAGGCAGCAAGGAAAGCGTATCTGGACAATGGCTGCCAGGGCTTCATCGCCTTTGGCGGCGGCAGCGTGATCGATACGGCCAAGGCGGCTGCGGCGCGCATCGCGAACCCGAAAAAGACGATTGAAAAGATGGGCGGCTTCCTGAAAGTAGGCGGAAAGCTTTCGCCCGTATTCGCGGTACCGACCACGGCGGGCACCGGGTCCGAAGTGACGATCGTCGCTGTGGTCACCGATGATGATACGCACCACAAATACGCCGTCAGCGATCCGCATTTAATTCCCGCTTGTGCTGTGCTTGACCCAAGCCTCATTGCAGGGCTGCCGCCCGCCATTACGGCGGACACGGGCATGGACGCGCTCACGCATGCGGTGGAGGCGTATCTCACGCAGGGCGTATCCAAGCGGTGTCAGCGCCTGTCGGAGGACGCGGTGCGGTTGATATTTGCCAACGTCATCCGGGCATATGAGAATGGTGCGGACATGGAAGCGCGGATGAACATGCAGCTCGCGTCGTTTTACGCGGGCGACTCGTTTACACGCGCAGGCCTCACCTATGTGCATCCCATTGCGCACACGCTGGGCGGGCTATACGGCACGCCGCATGGGCGTGCGAACGCCG
This sequence comes from Bacillota bacterium, assembly GCA_023390815.1. Taxonomy (GTDB): domain Bacteria; phylum Bacillota; class Clostridia; order Christensenellales; family SZUA-584; genus JAEWCC01. Next base: position 8,044 of record JAEWCC010000069.1, on the reverse strand, counting down.
TGATTCTGCCCTATGTACTCGAAGCCTTCGGTGGCGCTGTGCACATTCGGCTCAAAAAGCTAGCGCTCGCGGCGGGGCTGGATGTAGCGGAGAAGCCGGATGCGGAGGCCGCAGCAGCGTTCATCGCGGCAGTAAAAGAACTGAATCGCAGTATGGGCATCCCCGAAACATTTGACTTTATTAAATCCGAAGACATACCGCGAATGGTCAAGTGGGCGCTCGCCGAAGCAAACCCCTGGTACCCGGTGCCCGTCGTATTCGGCGAGGCGGAGCTGACCGCGGTCATCCATCAAATCATATCCAAGGAGGCGGACCATGAAGACAAGTGAGATTGTAGCCGCGCAGAAGGCGTTTTACGACACCGGAAAGACGCTGGACTTAAAGTTCCGTATGGATGCGCTCAAAGCATTGCTGAACGCGATCACTGTACACGAGGGCAAGCTGATGGACGCGCTGCACACGGACCTCGGCAAATCCGGCTGTGAGGCGTACATGACCGAGATCGGCATGTGCCGGGAGGAAATCCGATTCCTGATGAATGGGCTGCCGCGCTGGACACGCCCGCGCACCGTAAAAACGCCGATTGCGCAGTTTGCGGCGCACAGCTTCGTCTGGCCGGAACCGTACGGCAACGCGCTGATCATATCGCCGTGGAATTATCCGGTGCTGCTCTCCATCGACCCGGTGGCGGGCGCGATTGCCGCGGGCAACACGGTGGTACTCAAGCCCTCCAATTACTCCAAAGCGACCTCGCAGGCGCTGCATGAAATCCTTTCGGGCATATACCCGACCGAATACGTCTCCGTGGTGCTGGGCGGCCGCGCCGAGAATACCGACCTGCTCGCGCAGAAGTTCGATTATATTTTCTTCACGGGCAGCGTGGATATCGGCAAGCTTGTGATGGAGGCGGCATCGAAGAACCTCACACCCGTGAGCCTCGAACTGGGTGGAAAGAGCCCGGTCATCATTGATGAAACCGCAGATATCAAACTGACCGCCAGACGGCTTGCCTTCGGCAAATACATCAACGCGGGTCAGACGTGCGTTGCGCCTGATTACGTTTATGTGCATGCCAGCAAAAAGGACGCGCTGATTGAAGCGCTTCGCGCCGCGATTGCGGAATTCTACCCGGGCGGTATCGAGGATGTCAACCTGCCGCACATCATCAGCGAGAAGCATTTCGAGCGCCTGACGGGTTTGATGGAGGGCGAACGCATCGCGATCGGCGGGCAGAGCAAGCGCGAAACACTGCGTATTGCGCCCACGGTGCTGGATGGTATTACGCAGGCTTCGCCTGTGATGGGGCAGGAGATATTCGGGCCGATCCTTCCGCTGCTCACCTATACGGATATCAACGAAGCGATCAAGGCGATCAAATCCCGTCCCAAGCCGCTTGCGCTTTACCTGTTTACTGCTGACAAGGCGCTGCAAAAGCGCGTGATGCGCGAGGTACCGTTCGGCGGCGGCTGCATCAACGATACGATCATCCATCTTGCGACGCCGCATATGGGCTTTGGCGGTGTGGGTGAGAGCGGCATGGGCGCATACCACGGCAAGCTTTCATTTGATACGTTTACGCATAATAAAAGTGTCGTCGATAAAAAAACGTGGATGGATATGCCGCTGCGCTATGCGCCATTCGACGCAAAAAAAGAAAAGGTGCTTCGAATGTTCCTGAAATAAAAACGCAAAGGGCGCGAATAGCGCCCTTTAGTATTTCTGTGGAGACACACTGCACAGCTTGTGTTACTTCTTGTTGATAAACGTCTCGCAGCAGGTACCATCGCTGGTATTCGCGTGATGGTCGCCCATCGCGTTAACCTCCAGGCCGCCTGCATAGCACATGTGGGCTTTGTTATATTTGCAGTTATCCACGCTGCACTTCACCTGCATTTTGGGTGCGTCCATATGAATCCTCCTTCCGACAAACGTTCGCCATGGTTAGTTTGCGCCGGTTTTAAGGTTCCATCCATGACAAAAAAACGAAACGCATTTCGTTTCATCAGCGAGAACCCAAAAACGAATTTTGGGTTACGCGATTAATGGCTGTCAATAAACGTAGAACAGCAGGTGCCGTCGCTGGTATCCGCATAGTGATTGCCCATTGCATCCACCTTCAGACTTTTCGCGTAGCACATATGATCTTTGTTGAACTTACAGTTATCCACGGTGCAGTTGACTTCTATTTTGGGTGCGTCCATATTTCTCCTCCTTCCGATAATTGTTCGCTTGATTAGTTTGCGTAGCATTTGCGCAACTATCCATGAGCATACAATGGCTGCGTCGTAAATAGCGGATATACTTTTGCAACTTTTATAAAAATAAAGAATTTAATACCCGCTATGGCATTAAATAATAGAACTGGCTATTAAATGTAATCAACATCCAGTATTGACAAATCATAGATAATCGGTTAGCATGGATAAAGGAGTGTAGTCATTAAGACATTTCGCACGCGCGGGATGTCTTTTACTATGACGGAGTCATGAAGAAAGGCTGGAGGATGAGGGTATGTCGCGAAAGATTTATATGACCGGGGCAGACATTCAAAAGCTGAAAAAACTCGTGGACGACGAAGTGGATAATGCGAAGGATCAAAAATTCCTTGCAGATCTCGGCATGGAGTTGGCGCGCGCGCAAATCGTTCCGGAGGACCGGATTCCGGCCGATGTGATCACAATGAATTCGGATGTACTGCTGCGGGTCGACGGAGTGGAAGAAAAGGTCTCGCTCGTCTATCCGCACGAAGCCGATGTGGCAGAAAACAAGATATCGGTGCTGTCGCCAATTGGTACGGCGATTCTGGGCTATCGCGAGCACGACCGCTTTACGTGGAGCGTACCGTCCGGTACTGCAAGTGTTGAGGTCCTCAAAGTGATCTATCAGCCGGAAGCAGCGGAGAAGATCGCGCTACAATCGGGAAATGATTAAAGAAATAACAAGGCAAATCATTTGATTTGGGATTTTACGGGGGTTTTCAGGATTAATGGTTTTTTTTGAGTCTGGAAGTATCGGGATCGATCTCGGCACGGCGAACGTGCGGATTTATGCCAAGGGAAAGGGGATCGTTTTAAGCGAGCCGTCCGTGGTGGCAGTGAACCGGAACAGCGGGGATGTGCTGGCAATCGGGGAGGAAGCATACGCGATGCTGGGCAGAGCGCCCGGCGGGGTTGCAGTGGTGCGCCCGTTAAAGGACGGCGTCATCTCCAGCTATCATGATACCGAGCGGATGCTGCGCTATTTTCTCCGAAAAGTTATCGGCAAAAGAATGTTCATGAAGCCCAACGTCATGGTATGCGTGCCGTCAGGCGTTACGGATGTGGAGCGGCGCGCGCTGAGCGAAGTGACAGAGGAGGCGGGTGCGAAGCGCGCCAGCCTGATTGAGGAACCCATCGCCGCGGCGATCGGGGCCGGCATCGATATCGCGGCGGCAAGGGGCAACATGATCGTGGATATCGGCGGCGGCACTGCGGATGTCGCAGTGATCTCGCTCGGTGGCATGGTCGTCAACCAGTCGATCAAGGTCGCGGGGTGCAAGCTCGATGACGCCGTGATCCGTTACATGAGAAAGGAACACAACCTGCACATCGGCATCAAGACCGCCGAGATGGTCAAGATGAACATCGGCGCGGCTTTTCCGAATGAAAACCCGGTGCGCATGGAGGTTGCAGGCCGTAACACCATCTCCGGGCTGCCCAAGACGGTCACGCTGGGCGCCAACGACACGATTGAGGCGTTTGAGGAGCCGCTGCGCGCCATCATGGAAACCGTCCATAGCGTGCTGGAACGCACACCGCCCGAGCTGGCCTCGGATATCGCGGAAAGCGGCATCTGCATGACGGGCGGAGGGTCTTTGCTGTACGGCATCGACCGTCTGATCAGCTGCAAGACGGGCTTGCCTTGCTACGTCGCAAACGACGCGATTTCGTGCGTCGCGATCGGGACTGGCCTCGCCGCGGAAAACATCGGCATGGTACCCGATGCCATGGAGCGCGAGCCGCGGTTTTAATTAAATACGAATAGCATCATATCACAAATGAAGGGCAGCTTTTATCGGCTGCCCTTACATCTACCGTATTACTGCGCCGCGCTCGCACTTGTTGCCCCACGCGTCCAGCAGCTTGTCGCCGCGGTATACGCAGATGATCTCGCAGCGGTTGGCGCAGCGGCCGCATTCCACGCCGCGCGTGGTGAACTCGATATCCGCAGTGTCGAATGAGAAATCACCCTCCGTGCCCGAGCGCTTCGCGAGGATGGCAGCGCCGAGCGCACCGGTCAGGTGTCCGTTCGCATCCACGATGACGGGCAGGCCTGTCGCGTCCTCAAACGCCTTCTTGACGCCTATGTTCTTGCTTACACCGCCCTGAAATACGATGGGTGCCTGGATGCGCTTGCCCTTACCCACATTGTTTAAGTAGTTGGATACTACCGCGCGGCACAGCCCCGCGATGATATCCTCTTTTTTATGCCCCATCTGCGCCTTGTGCACGAGGTCGGACTCGGCGAACACCGTGCACCGCGCCGCGATGGACGTGGGCTTTTTTGAAGTGAGCGCGATGCCTCCAAATTCCTCTACCGCAACGCCAAGCCGTGCCGCCTGGCTCGAAAGGAAAGCGCCTGTTCCTGCGGCGCATAGCGTGTTCATCGCATAGTCCATTACGAAGCCGTTCTCGATCAGAATGATCTTGCTGTCCTGTCCGCCGATTTCAAAGATCGTGCGTACGTCGGGATAAACGGCCATGGTGCCCACCGCGTGCGCGGTGATCTCGTTCTTCACGACTGCCGCACCCGTCATCGCGCCCACAAGCCGCCTCGCGCTGCCGGTCGTGCCTACCGCGGCGACCTGCACATCCTTACCGGAAAGCTGCGCGCAGAGAGAATTGAGTACGCGTTTGGACGCGCCAATCGGATCGGCCTGCGTCCAGAGATATTCGCTTGCAAGGATCGCGTGATCCTTGTCTACTACAACGCCCTTGGTCGAAATCGAACCGATGTCGATGCCGAGATAAGCCTTCATTTCGTTTCCTTCCCGCTTTTTCGCATGATGATCATATCGTAGAACGCCTCGAGCCGCGTCTGAATGCCGACTTCGCTCGTCTGCGAATCGTAGCTTAAATAGATGATGGGGATCTTATAGTCTGCGCTGATGTTTTGCAGCACAGGGATCACGTCCATCTCGGGGGTACAGCCAAACGACTTGACGTGGATGATGCCGTCGTAACCGTGGCGCGCGCAGTAGAGCGCCCGATCGATCGTATCCATGCCCGTCGCGCCCATGTCAAACTTCGCGTAGCCGCGGATGCGTTCGCGCTCCACCTCGTGATAGCTGTGCAGCACGGAGTTGGAGATGTTCATCCACCGGTCCACGACCGCCCCCATCCTCGCAAGTTCTTTTTCGATGTAATGATTGGAGAACGGTACCATGATAGTATAGTACTCCCCAATGATGCCTACCCGCAGCGGATTGTTCGGCGCGGTGGTCTCGACAGCATGAAGCCTTTTGTTGAAGTTTTGCATGGTTTCGCGCAGCGCCTTCATGGTGATGATTGTACGCAGCGTTTCGAGCAGCTGCTTGTGGAGCGCGTCGAAAGCGCCGTGCTCCTTTTCAAAACCCACATGCTTGCGGATATAATCCTCGGTATCATCGATATACTGCACCATCCTGAGTACGACGGGCAGTACCTTGACCACGCGCGTAATCGGCAGGCGCGGATTGATGCACCGCAGCTGTTCGTAGAATGTGAGCGGACGTGAGAAGCTCGCCTTTGCCATGTTTACGAATCGCACGTCGTACTGCAGGTCTTTAAGAATCTGCTCGTGGAGTTCCCCGTAGTAACCAAGACGGCACGCACCGCCTATCTGTACCAGCGTGTTTGCGCCCGCTTCAATGGACTCGATATAGTTGCCGAGGTTGTACTTGAAGGGTGCACAGACATAATCCGGGCTGTATCGGCTGCCGATCTCCAGCGTATGCGCGGTGATGGGCGGCGGTGCGATGTACTCCACACCCAGTCCCGCGGTAAACAGCACCTCCAGCGGCACGCAATAACTGCCCAGGTGCGGGAAAGTGACTTTAACGTTATCCAATGCGCTTGCTCCTTCTGTCAACGATGATGTCGAGAAAACTCTCGATGCGCGTCTCGAGCCCCGCGGTGCCTTCCTGTCCGTCCAGTGTCAGGTTCAGGATGGGCTTGTCTTTGACGCGCCGGATGATGATTTCGTTGACCATGGAATCCGGCCCGCAGGGGAAGGCGCTTAACAGGATAATGCCGTCCACATGATCGCGCAGCAGGGCGACCGCACCCATCAGCTCGCGCGAGTATACCCAGGGTACTGTTTCGCTGAGCGAATACGAAGCCGCAATCGCGGCGCGGCTGTCGCACGCGCAGCCCAACACAGGTATTGCGCCCATATCGTGTAATGCTTTAATAACAGGACCGCCGGTATAGGGGTCGCAGGTGTTATATGGATGCGCAATAAGCAGTATTTTTACGCCCGGCTCATTAAGACGGCGTTTCTGCTCGTCCGCTGCAATCATTTGCGCCGCTTTCTCCGCTTGCTTGGCCGTCCAATACGCAAAAAGGCTCTGTGGCTTTGTTTTCCCCAACCGTGCGCCAAGTTTTAAAAACGCGCCTAGTTCGTTTTCCTGCTGACCCAGGTCAATATTATAGTGCAGCAGTTTAATTCCCTCGCTGCGAAAGGTGTTGGCGACGAGGTCATAGGTTGCCTGGAATTTGGTACATACGGTGCCTGCTTTACCAATATGCCCGATACGTGGTACAAATACGGCGTTACAGCGCTCCGCAAGCCATGCCACATGCCCTAAGAAAATCTTGGAGGACAGACAAGCTTCGTCGACGGCACGGTTGATACCCATCTCCAGGATCTCTCGGTTGGTGTCGGGGCTTGTAATGCAGTCCGCGCCCAGCGCGCCTAAAAAACCTTCCCACAAATGAATATATTTATAATACAACAGGGCCTTCGGGATGCCGATTTTCATTGCACATCTCCATTATCAAATACATATTATTATATAGAATAATAAGGGCGGGCGGCTTGTCCGTCAACCCAAGTTATGTGTACCTCCGCCAATTTCAGTAACCAACCCGATAAAATTGAATAGTATATATTATCACTCATAAGGAAGGTACTTTTGCTATGCCAACGATTTTATTAAGGCCATCGGGTGATACGTATGTATCACAGTGGTATTCAAACCAAAACTTTTCGCAAAGTGATTACCTTTGTGCAGGTTTTGAATACAGAAGAAGAAACGTATGCAAAACGCTTATCCGGTTCGATATATGTCTGCCGCCCGATGCGGAACTGACCCGGGCGGTGCTGATGCTTCATTTGCACGATATCGAGAGCGCCGGTGAAGTGTGCATCGGTGTCAACAGGATTATCGATAACTACGACAATGCGACCGTAACATGGAATACCGCACCTGCCTATGTGCCTGTTTCCGGCGCCTTCAGAGTCAGCTGCAGGGATACAGGGCGTTGTGTTGAAGCGGATGTTACCGAGCTGGCGAGAGGGTGGACGCAAGGCTATTATCCCAACTTTGGGATTGCGCTTGCGAGTGATTCGGGCAGAGCGGGACTTGCGATATTCTTAAGTTCCAATAACCAGTGCAATTTCCCTCAACTCGCGATTACGTTCCATGAAAAGAAATGCCCAATCATAATCAAAGGGCCGACGGGGCCGACCGGACCAACAGGACCGACGGGGCCGACCGGGCCGACAGGACCGGCATTAGCGGGACCGACAGGGCCAACGGGGCCAACCGGACCAACCGGGCCAACCGGGCCGACAGGACCGGCATTAGCGGGACCGACAGGGCCAACGGGGCCAACAGGACCGACGGGGCCGACCGGACCAACAGGACCGGCATTAGCGGGACCGACAGGACCGGCAGGACCGACAGGACCGACCGGGCCGACGGGCGACACGGGACCGACGGGACCCACAGGGCCGACGGGCGACACGGGACCGACGGGACCCACAGGGCCGACGGGCGACACGGGACCGACGGGACCCACAG
>JAEWCC010000021.1 GCA_023390815.1 Bacillota bacterium | reverse complement strand
GCAAGATTAAGCTGACGTGGAGCGCGGTATCCAGGCGGAAGGGCTATGTAATCTATCGCTCCACGAATCCCGACAGCGGGTTTGTGAAGATCAAATTGACGACAAGCACGAGCTTTACGGACAGCGGCCTGACTGCAGGTGTGACGTATTACTATAAGATACAGGCATACCTGAAGGTGGGCAGCACGGATTACTTCAGCGGCTATTCCGCGGTAGTATCCACCATGCCCTAAAAATGCAACTGTTGGGAGCGCTTTTCCAGTTGGAGACCAGAAGCGGAAAAGAGTAATCTGAACGGAGAAAATCCGAGTTTAGTCGTCGTGATTAGAGATCTCTTTCGCTCAATAAACCATCTGTCCTCCTCGAAAAACAGGTAAACCTCTCTGCCACATACCATGCATGTGTGCCGAATACCCGAGCCGCCTGCCCGTAAGCTCGCAGATCGGCATACATCGACGATTCGATCGATATTGTATAGTCTCTGATCTTCTTACCAAAAAGCCACTGGCTGGAGTTTGCCAGTCGGGACGATGGAACAATTCTGTTCAAGTTCGGAATTACTTGCGCCGGGTGAGGGGATCGACAATATCACGCTTTCTGCGCCGCTAAGCCATGGAGTATACGACGCAATCGTAAGGTACAGCGCGTTTGATTCGGATGATTCCAGCCCGCTCAACAGCACGGAGGTAAAAATTATTCTGAAAGTGGAGTAAGACTAAGGATCTTCAATCAGGCGGAAAGCATGAAAGCTTTCCGCACTTAGGAGTATTCGCAGGTGATAATGGGGTTCGCCCTCGCAAGAAAAAAGCCAACAAAGGGCTTTTTTCATTTCTTCACATTCAAAGAGCCCATATTTGTTTTGTCCCGTTCGTGTTCTACGAACCGTATACAACACAGCGCACGATAAGATTCCACTGGAATGCGCCGTCACTGTAAACTCCAAATTAATTAGGATACTAAAAAACAATTTTCGTATATCGTAATTAAAATTATGATAATATAAATGATCATATACAGAATTATAAAATCACTGTATTGATGCTTTTTATGTAAATAACGGTTTTTTTCACTCGTTAATAAAAAGGGATAGATCGGTGGGATATGAAAAAGGGTATCAAAGACTTTTTTGGGCGCATTGATTATCTCATTCAAAAATTGCTTCGTAACTCAAGGATCAGCCGAAGACTCAGGGTTTCCTTCATCCTTTTTTCAACGCTGCCCATCGTGTTGATCAGCGCCTTTTTTTACTATACCTCGTACCGGGACAATGAAGAAAAGTCTATACAATACAGCAAGAACATATCGACCCAGGTGATGGAGAATATATCCAATATATTTGATAACTATATCGAGCAGTTTGAGAGTATTGCCATGGATAATACCACGGTTGCGCAGATATATACCTACGACGATCTGAAAATTAACCAGCAGGTAGAGGTGTACAGCGCAATCCGGTATAACCTCGCGTCGATCGTGTGCACGAGCAAGGGGATCGACGCATTTGAGATTCGTACAAACAGCGGGGATCGGATTTACTGCGGAGCTCCCATTACCGCCGAAAACATCGGTCAAAGCGAAATTCTAAGCAATGCGGTAGGCAGCGACCTGATGGTATGGGATATTGGCAAGAAAGAAGTGGACGGGGCCGACGCGCTCAATATCATATTGGCGAAAAAAATGGTGCTGCAGTTTGAGGAGGATATTACGGGCTATGCCATAATGACGATCGACAGGAAATACATTGATAAGATATGCAGCCAGAGCCTGAACGAAGAGAACATGCAGATCATCATCACCGATGAAGACGGAACGATCATCTCACATCCCGATGAAAGCATGGTGCTCACCCGAATGGACGAAGGGATCATGACCGGTATTTTCGATATGGAGGCAGGCAATGGCAGCGAGCGGTTTTTTAAGACGCAGATTAACGGGGAAGAATTGCTCGTTTCGTACGATATCCTCTCACGAAATAAGTGGCGTGTCATCAGTATCGTCCCGTATTCGTATCTGATGCAGAGTACCACAAGCAACATGCGCATCGCGTTTATCGCGGTAACGGCATTGATCGCCTTTTCAATATGGGTCGCGTCATATGTCACCAAAAGCATTTCGCTGCCGGTCAGGCATCTGATTGGGGCGATGGACGAGGCCGGATGGGGCAACCTGAAGGTACGCATGGACGAAACCTGGACGGACAGCCGGGACGAACACGCGCAGCTTGCGCGCGGGTTCAACGATATGACGGCGCGTCTGCAAACGCTGATCGACGAGGTATACCGATCCGAAATCAATAAGCGGGAATTGGAGTTCCGCAAAAAGGAAGCAGAGCTCAACGCGCTGCAGCAACAGATTAACCCGCATTTCCTGTACAATACGCTCGAGACGATATACTGGATGGCGATGTCCAAGGGAGAGAACGAGATTGGCGAAATGGTGACAGCGCTGGGCAACTTCTTTCGGAAGAGCATCAACAAAGGAATCGAGTATGTCACGGTTGCCGAGGAAGTGAAGAATGTCCAGTATTACGTCTATCTGCAGAAGATACGGTTCCAGGAGCGATTCAACGTCGTATGGGACATTGCGGAGAATATCACAGGATGCCGGATCATCAAGCTCGTGCTGCAGCCGATCATCGAGAACGCGATCATCCATGGGGTCGAGAGTCTGGAGCATGGCGGCCTCATCATCGTCAAAGGATACGAGAAGGATGGAAGGCTCTATTTTGAGGTGATTGACAATGGCAAAGGCATGCCGGAACAGACGCTGCGCGATTACGAGGAGCATATCAACAACGCGAACGCAGATACCGGCAAAAGTGTTGGCATCAAGAATGTCCATCAGCGTATCCGTCTTTATTACGGTGAAAAATACGGCATCAGCATTACGAGCCGAGAGAACAAGGGTACCCGGGTGGTGTTGGAACTGCCTATGATCGGTGAGCAGGAGCCGCACCCGGCTCCGGGGAGGGAGAACAACGATGTATAAGCTGCTGGTGGTCGAGGATGAGGAAGCGATCCGTAAAGGCATTATCAAGAGCATCGATTGGGAAGAACTGGGCTATACGGTTGTAGGCGATGTGGCCAATGGCCGTGAAGGGCTGGAGTTTGCCCTGCGCGAAAAGCCGGATGTAATTCTGACGGATGTGCGTATGCCCGTGATGGACGGACTTTCAATGGCCGAGGCGGTGCTGGCGCAGAACAGCGATATCCGCATCGTCATACTCAGCGGTTTCGCCGATTTTGAGTATGCTCAGCAGGCCATCCGCTTTCAGGTTTTCGATTATCTGCTGAAGCCCACCGACCGGAATAAGTTTATACAATGCTTTATCCGCCTTAAAAATGAGTTGGATGAGGAGCACAGCGAGTTTTTAAGCCAGCTTTCCATGCAGGAGAAGATGTATGACGGCCTGCTCAAGCTGCGCGAGGACTTCATTATCAAGGCACTTGATTATGAAATGGCCGCGGGAAACCTGCTGAGTGATTGGCTGGACTATCTCGAAATTGATTTTTCGGGCAAGGACTTTGCCGCAGGCATCATCAAGATCGAACTCAGCGAGAGCTTTATTAAGGAGGTATGGGGCAACGAAGGCAAGCTGCTTAAATTTTCTTACTACAATATTGCCAACGAGCTGCTGCTGGGCGGATGCCTCGGGATTCCGGCGGTCAAAAGCCTCAGGGAAATCATCTTCATATTCAACTTTAAGGACCGCCCGTTCGATCAGGCCAAGGCGATTGCGATACTTAAAAAAGGCTCTCTGGCGCTTAAAGAACTGCTGGGCAATAAGTACATCCGCATATCGTCAGGTCTTGGGGGGGCGGTACCCGACTTTACGGAGCTTCCCAAATCCTATGAACAGGCAAGCATCAGCATGGATAAAGCGTTCTATAATAACGACAGCGGCTGTTATGTATACCGCGAATCGACAGAGAAAGCGGCTGTTCAGAATAAATGGCTGGAGAACTATCCGTCCGAATCCAACGCGATACTGGAAGAAACGCTGGCGGGAAATACGCAGCATGTACAGGAGCTCATTTCGGCCATGTTTGATCATTTCCAGTGCAACAGCCTCCCGCCCCGGATCGTGATGGATTATGCGTACAATCTTTGTTTTAAGCTGTATTCCAGCCTCATCAGTGATCCTGCGGGCGGCGGCCAGCACCTGGCCGAGCACGACTATAAGCGGGAGATATACGACATGGTGTCCATTGAAGGACTCAAGGAGTATGTCCTTGCGGTGTTTAAGGAGGCGGCAGCTGCGTTTTCAAGTGAAAGCACCAACACCCCCAAAGATATCGTTCAGAATGTGAAGCGATATATCCAAAAAAACTATTCCTCCGATATTTCGCTGGAACTGCTGAGCCGGAAAATGTTTATATCGCCTTCTTACTTGAGCTATCTGTTTAAGAACGTGACGGGAGAGAGCTACTCGGATTACCTCCGGGATATCCGCCTTAATCGGGCTAAAGAGCTTCTGGAGCAGAACGGCAGTTTAAAGGTGTTTGAAGTCTGCTATATGGTAGGCTATAAGGAGTATAAGTATTTCTCACAGCAGTTTAAAAAGGCCTTTGGAACGAATCCGACGGAGCTAAGAAAGACAACGGGAAGGGGTACCGGATGAAAATCAAACAACAGATGGCGCTGCTGCTCGGACTGTTGTTGCTGCTGTGCGGGTGCGGCGCACAATCGGGTGATGCGGCGTCCGGCACGCAGCAGAGCGGCGGGGAGGATCCCTATGTGATCGGTATATCGCCGCTGACGACACAGCATGAATATTATGTGGGGTATATTGAGGGCATACAGAAGGCAGCCCGTGAATCCGGGGTGGAAGCGATCGTTGTCGACTCCAAGTGGGACGCGGAGAAACAGGAAAGCGATATCCGCGCGTTCATTGACGAAGGGGTGGATGCGATTATCTGCTCCCCGGTGGACCCTGAAACTATCGGCGAAGTGCTTCGCGAAGCACAAGAGGCGGGTATTGCGGTGGTCGTGGAGATGACGTATGTGAAAGGGATTGCGCCGCTGGTGGGCACAGATCAGTATGCGGGCGGGCAGCTTGCGGGACAGTATGCGGGTCAATGGATCAACGCACGGTATGGCGGCGAATGCGAGGTAGCCATACTCGACTTCCCGTACTTCAAAAACATTAACGACCGCGTAAAGGGTTTCAAGGACGGCCTGTTTGCTGAGTGTCCCACCGCGAAAATCGTGGCGGTGGTAGATGCCCAGGCTAAAATGGAGACAGCGCTGACGACAACGGAGAGTATTTTAGGGGAGTACCCCAATGTACGCTGTATTTTCGGTATCAACGATGACAGCGCCAAAGGGGCGAACGAGGCGTTCCACAACCTCGGGTTTGATACAGACGAGGTTTGCATCATCGGCTTTGACGCGGACCGCGGCTGCCGAAAGCTCATCGCGGGGGATGAGTACATCAAGGCGAGCGTCGCCGCCGATACCGATATCATCGGCGCTGTTTGCATCGACACGGCAATCAGGAAGATCGAGGGCGGTGTAATACCCGAGTGGGTAGAGGTGGAAGGCGCGCAATATCTAGTTTCTAAGGAGAACATCACGCAAATGCAGAATTGATTTCATGTAAGGCGGTGGTGCGGTTGAAAAAAGCTTTGACCATAGTCTTCAGTCTGCTTCTGGCCCTGCTGGTTTTTTCGGCGGGCTGTGGTGCCGATGAAAACGCAGCGATATCCTCGAATGGGAGTGAGGTGGCGGGTCCCTATGTGATCGGCATCTCGCCGCTCACGACGCAGCTTGAGTACTACGTCGGTTATATCGAAGGCATCCAAAGGGCTGCGAGAGAGCGGGGGGTTCAGGCTGTCGTAGTGGACTCGCAGTGGGATGCCGCCAAGCAGGAAGCGGATATCCGCGCCTTCATCGAAGACGGCGTTGATGCGATTGTCTGCTCCCCCGTGGACCCGGTCACAATCCGGGAGGTCCTTCGGGAGGCTGAGACGGCAGGCATTGCCGTCATCGTGGAGATGACGTATGTTGAAGGGGTGACGCCGCTCGTCGCCACGGACCAGTATGCCGGAGGGCGGCTTGCGGGAGAATACGCGGGCAACTGGATGCGCACACACTGTGAAGACGTATTTGAAGTCGCGATCCTGGACTTTCCATACTTTAAAAACATCAATGACCGTGTGGCCGGATTTATCGACGGCATTAAAAGTACATGCCCGCAGGCTCAGATCGTCGCCGATGTGGACGCGCAGGCCAAGATGGAAACCGCGCGGGCGGCAACGCTGAATATTCTGGAGGATTATCCGGGCGTGCGCTGTGTGTTTGGCGTTAACGATGACAGTGCCAAGGGCGCAAACGCGGCTTTCCATGCGCTAGGCCTCAACACTGCGTACGTTTGCGTCGTCGGCTTCGACGCGGACGAAGGGTGCCGACGGCTGATCGCAGGGGATGAATATATCAAGGCGAGCGTAGCGGCGGATACGGATATCATCGCAACCGTATGCATCGACACTGCCATACAAAAGATTAAAGGCGAAAGCCTTCCGGATTGGGTAGAGGTACAAGGCGCGCAGTATCTCGTAACGCGGAAGAATGCAGCCAAACTGGACAGTTGACCGGCTGAGGAACAGAACCGCATATCCTGTTTATTCTTTCTCTCCATAAAACCGAATACAAAGCTTAAAAATCCGGGATAGTCCAAAAAGATGCTCGGATATTTTTTTATCGCTGCCCCATGTACAATTCGGCATGTCTGATGGACATCAGAACAATGTATTTTGGAGGTTAAGTTTGATGAAAAAGCTCAGACCCTTGTCCTTACTGCTGGTGCTGCTGATGCTTGCGTTCGCATTCTCGGCATGCTCCACTCCTGCGCCTGCCCCGTCCGAATCGAAGCCTGCGGCTGAGGTCTCAGAATCTGCCCCGGCAGCTTCCGTCGATCAGACGGGTGAAACCGGCAAAACGCAGCCGGGCGAAAAAGCCATAAAAAACTATGTCATCGGCATTTCTCCGCTGACCACACAGCATGAGTATTACATCGTCTATCTGGAGGGTATTAAAGCCGCAGCAACCGACCGTGGCGTCACGGTGGTGATCAGCGATCCTAATTGGGATGTTGCCACGCAGACTTCACAGATCGAGGACTTCGTTGCCCAGCAGGTCGATGCGATCATCTGCTCGCCCACCAACCCCGAAGGCATTAAACCCGCACTCGTCGCTGCCGAAGAAGCCGGTATCCCCGTGCTCGTTGAGATGACGCTGACCGAAGGTGTTTATCCCCTCATCGGAACCGACCAGTATGCCGGTGCTTACATGGCGGGCCAGTATGCCGGCCAGTGGGCTGTCGACAACAACGGGGGCAAGGGCAAGGCCGCGCTGCTCGACTACCCCTACTTCCAGAACTGCCGTGACCGTGCGAAGGGCTATCAGGAAGGTCTCGCTTCCGTCGCTCCCGATGTGGAATGGGTTACCGCGATCGATTGCGGCGCCACCATGGAAGGCGCGCTGAAGACCGCCGAGGATATCCTTCAGGCGAACCCGGACATCAACATCATGTTTGGCATCAACGGCGACAGTGCCAAGGGTGCGGCAGCGGCATATGAATCCGCCGGTGCCGATCCCGCGAAGATCTGCGTCATCGGTTTTGACGCGGGACAGGACGAGAAAAAGAATATGGCTGAAGGCGGATACATCAAGGCCAGCGTAGCGGCTGATGGCATGATCATCGGAGCAGACGCGATCGACGCCGCGATTCGCAAGATCGAAGGCGAAGATCTGGGCGAATGGGTGAAGTGCAGCGATGCCGCACAGTATCTCGTTACCGCTGAGAATGTAAACCAGTACTATACCCCTTCTAACTAATTCTTAACTTGGCCGTGAGGGGGAAGGGAGCATGCTTTCTTCCCCCTTTTAAGAAACCCGGGAGGTGAAAAAGTGGGAACAATCCTATCAGTGCAAAACATTACGAAGATATATCCAGGCGTTGTGGCATTGGACGATGTGTCTATGGATATTGAGGAAGGCGAGCTGATGGCGATATGCGGTGAGA
The DNA here is from genome assembly GCA_023390815.1 of Bacillota bacterium. Taxonomy (GTDB): domain Bacteria; phylum Bacillota; class Clostridia; order Christensenellales; family SZUA-584; genus JAEWCC01. The sequence continues at coordinate 5,908 of JAEWCC010000021.1, read as the reverse complement.
ACGGCGCAGGCAAATCGACGCTGCTCAAAATCCTGGCAGGCGCAATCAGTAAAACCTCCGGAACCATCTGCTTTCAGGGAAAGAAGGTAGAGATTAATAAACCCCATGACGCAAAGGAACAAGGCATCAGTATCATCTATCAGGAGCTCAACCTTAATCCGAATCTGAATATCGCAGAGAACATCATGTTGGGGCAGGAGGCTTCAAAGGTCGGCTTCATCAACAGAAAAGACCTGTACGACAAAGCAAAAGCGATATGCGATACGCTCAACATCCGCTACGATCTGAAAACAAAGGTGGGCAGACTGAGTATCGCGCAAATGCAGATGGTGGAGATTGCAAAAGCCATCTCGTGGAACGCCAAGCTGCTGATCATGGATGAGCCGACGGCATCGCTCACAACAACGGAGATAGACGCGCTATTCAGCACCATAAAGACGTTAAAAGAGCAGGGCGTTACAATCATATATATCTCTCACCGGCTCGAGGAGGTTTTCCAGATCGCAGACCGCGTCACCGTGTTCAGGGACGGAAAACTGATCAAGACCATGAATATAGGCGAAACCGATAAATACGGGCTCGTCAAGCTGATGGTAGGCCGCGAGGTCAGCGACAATAAGCATAGCAGCGGTGCGCGCGGCGACCTGGTTCTGGAGGTAAAGAACCTGTCCGTGGGCGATACCGTAAAGGACGTAAGCTTCAAGGCATATAAAAACGAGATCCTTGGTTTTTCCGGTCTTGTAGGCGCAGGCAGAACTGAATTGATGCGCGCTGTTTTTGGCGCCGATAAGTTCGACAGCGGCGAAATCTATATGCACGGGAAAAAGGTGAAGATCAACAGCATCAGGAGCGCAATCAAAAATGGGATCTCGCTGATGCCCGAGGACCGGAAGAGCGCGGGACTGGTTTTATCGCTGGATATTCGAAAAAACATTACGCTGACCAACATTGCGGCTGTAATTCGCTCGCTTTTCATAAACAGAAAAGTTGAGTCGAAGGTTGCGGGCGACTATGTTAAGTCATTGAATATTAAAACCCCGAGTATTTATCAGCAGTCTAAAAACCTTTCCGGCGGGAACCAACAAAAGGTCGTTCTGGCAAAATGGCTGTTCGCGAAGCCGGAAGTGCTGATATTTGACGAGCCTACCAGAGGTATAGACGTGGGCGCGAAGGCTGAGATATACGAACTGATGAAAAATCTATTGGCCGAAGGAATATGTGTGATCGTAATATCCTCCGATCTGCCCGAGATACTCCAGATCAGCGATCGTATCATGATTATGCGCCAAGGCAGCATAGCTGCCGAGATTATGGGGCGCGAGGCAACGCAGGAGCGTATACTTTCATATTCCACCGGCATTGAAGCTTAAAAAAGGAGAACTCCAATGAGCGAAAATAATCATTCGGCCATCAGACTGAAGAGATTTAATATGAGGGATTTTGCCACGATATTCGTATTTATCGGCATATGCCTCATACTCTCCATCGCGAAGGGCAATGTATTTCTATCCGGCGGCAACGTCGAAAATATCTTTAAACAGATCGCCACCAACTCGATACTCGCGGGCGGCATGACCATCGTACTGCTGATCGGCGGTATCGACCTCTCCGTTGGCTCGGTGGCATGCTTTTCCTCCCTGATCGCAGCTTTTCTGCTGCGGGGCGGCACAAACATGGTGCTCGCGATATTTGTGGGGCTTATCACCGGCGCCATTATCGGCACGATAAACGGTACGGTCATCACGATGCTCAAAATTCCGTTCTTTATTGTCACGCTTTCGGTGATGACGCTCGTTCGGGGCGTAGGGTTCCTGCTCACCGGTGGGCTGCCGATCTCCGATCTGGGAGATGATTTTCAGAAGATCGGCAAGGGCTTGTTCTTGGGGCTGCCGGTTCCGTTCTGGATCATTGTGGTGGTGTACGTGATACTTTTCATCGTACTTAACTACACCAAGTTCGGACGATACGTCTATGCAATCGGCGGCAACACTGAGGCGGTGCGGCTGTCGGGCATCAACGTCAAGCTCTACACCACCATTACCTATACGCTCTCCGGCACGCTCGCGGCACTTGCGGGTATCGTGCTGGCTTCGCGCCTCGACAGCGGTCAGCCTACCGCATGCGACGGCTGGGAGATGGACGCCATTGCCGCAACCGTCATCGGGGGAACCAAGCTCTCCGGCGGGGAGGGCAAGATACAAATGACGCTGGTCGGCGCGCTGATACTCGGCGTAATGAGCAATGGCCTGAACATTTTGCAGGTATCATCCTACTGGCAATATGTGTTGAAAGGTCTGGTCATTCTCATTGCGGTAGGCATATCCGTGCAGACATGGTCCAAGAAGGCCAAAAAGTAAAGATGAGCTATAGAATGCCGCGTTAACCTGTGGGCTTCTATCCAATTTGTATAGTGAAAGTACAAAAAACAAAATTGAATCGGCTATTCGGTTGCTTATAAACAGAATTGAATGCGCTAAGAGGACAATGGAGAATTTGCATGAGCAACGTTTCAGACCTGCTGCGCGATGCTTGTATTCCGTGCTTCTACAGGGCGGAATATGCCATCGAAAAAAACTGTATATCCGACGCAGCGGAGGAGTTGGTCCGCAGTCTCACGCGAAAGGGTACGCTTGAACGCATCCACCCAAACGAAACGGTGGCTATCACGGCGGGCAGCCGGGAAATCAGCCATCTCCCCGAGATGCTGAGCGCGCTAATCGGTGCGCTTAAGGCACGCGGCGCGCAGCCTTTTATCGTGCCCGCCATGGGCAGCCACGGCGGCGCGACGGCGGAGGGGCAAGAAGCGATGCTGGCGGGCTTTGGAATCAGGGAGGAAAGCATGGGCGTGCCCATTCGCTCCTGCATGGAGACGGTGTGCATCGGGGAAACGCCCAGTGGCATCCCGGTGCACGTGGACAAATGGGCGCTCTCGGCGGACCATATCATCCCGATGGGGCGCATCAAGCCGCATACGGACTTCAAGGGAGCTTTCGAGAGCGGCCTCATGAAAATGATGGCGATCGGCCTGGGCAAGCAGCATGGCGCGAGCGTATGCCACAAGCTCGGCATGCCGGATATGTCCAAAAACGTACTCGCCATCGGCAGAGAGATACTGGCACGATGCCGCGTTCCGTTCGGAATTGGCATCATCGAAAACGCGTTCCACGGAACGTGGAAGATTGCAGCGATACCGGCGGAGTGCATTGAGGAAGAGGAGCCGCTGCTGCTTGAGGATGCCAAAAAACTCGTGCCGGTGGTGCCGTTTGACAAGGTGGATATCATCGTGTGCGAGCGTATGGGCAAGGACCTGAGCGGCACGGGCATGGACAGCAACGTGATTGGGCGCTCGGCATCGCTGGGGATATCGCGTCCGTTCGCGGAGCGTATCGGCGTTTTTGCGCTGACGGAGAAATCCCACGGCAACAGCAATGGCATGGGGCTGGCGGATGCGGTCACGGAAGCGTTTTTCCGGAACGTTGCGTTTGACCAGACGTACCCCAACGCCATTACTTCCGCCGAGACCACGGCGGTGAAGCTGCCCGCCGTGATGCCAAGCGACGAGCTGTGTGTGAAATTTCTGATTAAGACCTGCACGCAGGAAGGGAAGTTTGGCAGCCGTATCGTCTGGATCAGGGATACCCTTTCCGTCGATCACTTCTATGTGTCCGAAGGGTTGTTCTGCGAAGAAGCCGAGAGGGACCCGGCCTTGAAGTTGCATCCCCAACCGTACCGGGCGGCGTTTGACGCATCAGGAACGTTTACGGGATTCCGTGAGGAGAACTCCATATGAGTGATGTTATTAAAGGCTTAAAGCGGGCGGAACTGCAGCGGCATGTCGGCCGCATGGGCCAGATTGCAGGCGCGCGCGAGGTCACATACCGCGGCGGTCGGCAGGAAGGCGTCAAAGCGGTGGAGATGTACAACGATACGGGCTTGTCTTTTGCCGTGCTGCCTGATAAGGGCATGGATATCGGGTATGCCTCGTACTGCGGCAAACCGCTCGCGTGGTTGTGCAAAAACGGCATCGTTGGGCCTCAGTATTTCGAGAACGGCGGCACGGGCTTCTTCCGCAGCTTTTCGGGCGGGCTGCTCTCCACCTGCGGTCTCACCAACGTCGGCGAGGGTGGCTTCGACGGCGGCATGGAGCTGGGTGTGCACGACCGGATCGGCAATCTGCCCGCGGAACGGGTACAGGTGGAGGAGTACTGGGCGGACGACGACTACTATGTCGAAGTCAAGGGAACCGTACGCCAGTCCTGCCTGTATCACGAAAACCTGACGCTCACGCGCGAGATTTCCATCAAGCTTGGCGAGCCGAAAATTCGCATCACCGACATGATTGAAAACGAGGGCTATAACGATACACCCCTCATGATGATGTATCACATGAACTTTGGCTTCCCGATGCTCTCTCCGCACACAAAGCTGTATTCACAAGCGGAACGCACCTGGCTGCTGGCCGGTGAGGAGACAGACGTGACATATGATTCGTTCCTGCCGCCCACGAAGGGGTACGCATATCAGTGCATCGCCCATGACATGCCTGGGGACAGGGACAAGGTCTCCGTGGCGCTCGTCAACCATGAGCTGGATTTCGGCGTATACGTCACGTACTCACCGAAGCAACTGCCGTACTTCGATGTCTGGAAGATGACAGGGGAGCAGGACTACGTGGTGGGGTTGGAGCCGGGGCTCAGCCTGCCCGAAGGGCGCAAGAGCGCAAGGGAGAATGGCCGTCTCATCACCATCCATCCGGAAGAGGTGTACATCGCCACGCTGGAGATTGGCGTGCTGCCGGGCCGGGAACAGATCGAAAAGCATTTACAGAGATATCAGGAGAAGGTATGAAAGCGTTAGTCAAAACTGCCAAACTGCCGGGACACGTGGGAGTGAAGGATATGCCGTACCCCACGCTGCCTGCGCAGGACTGGGTAATCGTTAAAATCCACGCGGCAGGGGTGTGCGGGTCGGACCTGCATATCTGGCACGATACGGTCAACTACTGGCCTCCCATGATCATGGGACACGAGTTCGCGGGTGAGGTCGTGGAGACAGGAACGGAAGTAAAAGACTGGAAAGCGGGGGACCGCGTCGTCGCGGAACCGCATACCATGGCGTGCGGCAAGTGCGAGTTGTGCCGTCAGGGACGCATCCAGATATGCCCGCACAAACGCTCCATCGGCTGGGGCCTGCCCGGCACGTTCGCAGAGTACATGGCAGTGCCTGCGGTGCTACTGCACCGCATCCCGGATAAGCTCGGCTACGACGTAGCTGCCTTGGCGGAACCGCTCGCAATCACGGTGCATCAGGTGGCGGAACGCTGCGGCATCGAATGCAGCGATACGGTACTCGTCACGGGCAGCGGGCCGATTGGCATACTCGCGGCGTTCGTCGCGAAAAGCATGGGCGCAGACAAGGTCATCATGACAGGCATGAACACAGGCAACCTTTGCCGGTTCCCGGTCGCAAGGAAGCTGGGCACTGACGTCATTGTCAACATTGAGCAGGAGAGCCTTGAGGATGTCCTCGAACAGCACACACAGGGGCGCGGCGTGGACGTAGCCATCGAAACGAGCGGCGCAGGCCCGGCGATAAGCCAGTGCATTAAAGCGCTGCGCAAGTGCGGCAGAATGAGCGCAATCGGCCTATCCGCAAAGGACGCCGTGGGGTTCCCGTGGAACGACGCGATGGGCAAGTGCCTCGACGTGTATTTCAACTACAGCAGCAGCTATACCGCGTGGGACCGGGCATTGCTGCTGCTCGCAAGGAACGAAGAGCTGCTGGCCAACGTGATTACACACAGGACGGGGCTCGAAAGCTGGGAAGAAGTGTTCAATGATCTGGTGGCCGAGAAGGGAATCAAGGCGCTGTTTATCAATTAACTGAAAAGGAGCAAGGGTATGAAACT